>PLZS01000010.1 GCA_003153555.1 Candidatus Melainabacteria bacterium
GGATTGTGAGAACTGCCAGGGTTATGCGTTGGATAATAACTACCGGTTAGAGCTTGCATTAGCGTTTGGTTTCTAGCCATGGCTCTATTCATGACTTCCTCGGCAAATGCTAATTGTGCGGCTGGTCCTTGAGAGCCTACTTCAGACGACATTCTGCCGGCAAATGCCGCCATAACTCTGGGATCTTGCAATTGTGCATCGAATTGTGATCTATCGATTGATCCTACTGGGACTTCTGGTGCTTTAAACGGTGGACGAATATCTGGTGCATCATCAGATGGTCTGAGACGATGCGGGGGCTGCTTATCGTTCGAGGCATCGCTTGGTGTGGAATCGTTAGGATTGATCGCTTTGAATTTCGCGCCAGCTGAGCCAGACCAATCAACAGGGTGACCGCTTCGGTCCCGTTCCTGAGTAAAGCTTCCGTCCTGATTGGCAATGCCTCGCAAAACCACGCGCTCTTTGCCATCCGGTCCGGTCATGTGCAAGTGCACCATTTCCCGCGATCCAGCTGGTTCTCGCTCTAAACGCAGATTATAACTTTGACCGTCTTTGCCTTGCATCGTCAAATTCGAAATGCCTAACTTCGACAATTCGCGCACAGCCGCCAACTGTTGCTGAGGAGACGAATTGCCGTCAAACAACGTGGCTGCAGCGCCTTTGTTTTCAGGCGAGCGCTGAGCTTCCGCAGGGGGACGTTTATCGGTGGGCGCGTCAAGGCCTCCAATTGAGCAGGACGGCAGAAAACGATTTGCTTGGTCCCGGTCACCGGAGTATTTATAGAGATCCGTCCCGCGCTCCCGGTCACCTGAGTATTTATAAAGATCCGGTCCCGAAGGGCACAGCTCCGCAACTCGACGCGACAAATCACCAGCTCGATCATGCGGATCGGGGCGAGAGACTTGATCTGCGCGATGCGTTGCATCAGAACCCATGTGGGCCTCCGGGCATGTAAAAGCACTTTAGTAACGGTTCATTTCTCTCGACGCGTTCGCGGCGATGTGGCGATTCCAGGGGCATGGTTTACCTAATAGTGCAGTGACTGACTGAGGATAGCTCCGACGCTCCTATGTGCAAGACTGCCGCGCACATTGCTTGCAGCTCGAAAAGCATCGCTACCGTGATAGTCACCACCGTAGCTGAGGATTGCTTGTGTGTGCGTCTCAGTATGATTTGAACTTGAACCATCGACTACTTCGGCTGTGGTTGGTTTATCTGGAGTTGGTTTAGGTACGAATGGTTTTGCTGCTGGTCTAACCACCACAGGCAGCGGCACATGATTAGGTTTGACATAAACGGATTTTCGTTCAGGCATAGGCGCTGTGTTTGTTTGCTTGGAAGTGCCGGCTGTTGACTGGGTGTAACCAATTATGGGCGACCAATTCCAATGACCAAGATTTGGATTGCCACCAACCAGCTGCTTTTCCCAACCTCTGACAGTGTATGAACCGGTCGTGTAGCGCACGCCCGGGCGCCAGTCTGAACGCATTGGCGTTCCTTGTGGAGCTGAAGACTGCGCGAAGCAAGCGGATCCGGCAATGGAAATTAGAAGACTGAAGAACATACTAAAGCGAAGCAGGTCGATGCGCATGGAGGCTCCTTCTGCCTATTAGGGGGGCAAAAGTCGGGGGGTGAAATTTAGTAACATGTTTCCACCTTGCATTATCGGCAATTGGTGTTACCAAAACGTTTCCATTTTTTGAACCGTTTTAAGGGGTTAGCTACTTAGCACAGTTAGGAAAGCAAAGTGTTTCTTGCTTCCGGAGAAGGAAATTCCGCTCTGGCATCGTAGACAAATAGCGCTCTGAGCTTATCCCAGAATTCACCGCCGAGGACGAAAAGACTTACCACGAACAACATGTCTGCAGCTACGTTTACCGAGATACGAGCCACATCAGGAAGTAGCTGCGGCGCATACGAGAAAACCCAGGACGGAATAAAGTAGCATCTCGTTCATGCTTATTCCGTCTGAGATGTCGCAATAGTCAACAACAGTCCAAATGCACATTACCACTAAAAAGGGCACAAGAAATGAAAGTATCAGATGGGGTGAACAGCTGTGAAAAGGCCGGGAATCAGTGGGTGATTGGCGCCAAAGTCCTCTGGGCAAAATGTAATACGCGCTAGACCTATCCTCGGAAAAGAAATCCACGGAGAGCACTATGTCTGAGACGAAGAAGGGCGGCGACAAGCACGACAAGCCCAAGCCAGAAGGGTTTATCGACAAGGCAAAACACGCGCTGACAGAGGCGATTTACGGAAAGGCACCGGAAGCGCATAAACCACAGGCTGTTGAAAAAGGAACGCCTGCCAAGCCTGTTGACCACAAACATTTGCAGACGTCGCAGAAAACGGTAGACCACACGCAAGGACAATCTGGCAAGAAAAAAGCGGACCAGTCCCACGGACAAACTGCCGCGAAAACCGGCGACCATCCACAAGGACAACCCGGCAAGAAACACGGTGACCAGTCCCACGGACAGACTGCCGCAAAAACCGGTGATCATCCTCAAGGACAACCCGCCCAAAAGAGCGGCCTGAACTTCAAACAAGTAGCTAGTTACCTAAACGAATCGGCAAAATCGCACAGTCCGGCCGAAAAACTTCTCGATGCATTCAAGACTGAGACCAAGACCGTCTTGAACACGGTCGAAAAAGCAGTGAAACCAGTCGAAGATACTCTCAAAACAATCGGCAAAGAACTGCACCATAAAGAACGGATCATAGCCGACGCTCTCACAGGCAAACACACAGAAGAAACTCACCGCAAGCCGCGGCATATGACCGCAGAAGAAAGCAAGCGCGAAGAGCGCATCGCTCACATGAATCCCGAAGAGCGGGCGCGATTCAAAGTGACACAGCATGAGGATCCTAAAACTCACGTCATCTACAATTACAATCAAAAGGGACTGATTACCGACTCCGAGACACTGAACGGTCATCACAAACACATAGATTACAAGGCCGGATCGAAAGAACCGGCGTCGCTTAAAGTTAGCCAGGTCAGCGCTGATGATTCGAAGACGCTCGTCGAGCATAAAGCCGATGCCAACCATCGTATTCTCATTAACCAGAGCACAGGCGACGTCAGAGTCGACTCAAAGCAAAAATCTGCCGACGGCAAACCCCAGAAAGTGGAAGAACATTTTGGCGCTGATGGCACACAAACTAAAATCGTCTCGCAGCACGGACACAGACTGACAAAAGAAATGTATTCGCCGGGCGATGAGCAGCTCAAGAAAGTTGCAACGCTGGACTACAAATATACAGATGACAAAAACAAACCAATTTCACCCGACAAAGTGGACGCCCACTCGAAATGCATAGTGATACAGACAGACAGTCGAGGCTCAGTCAGACACCAGTTCGCCTTTGAATCGGTGAGCGACACAAAAGCGTGGAAACCTAAGACACAGGTCGACGTAAGCCCGCCTCAAAAAGACGCTACCGGCGTGACAATTCAAAAGAGTGTCACCTACGACCTCACGAAAGGGAAAGTCCCCGTTTCAGAATCCGACGTAACAACAAAAACGCAAGGGGACAGCGAACACCAGAAGACAGAAACGTACACTTTCGATCACGCCCAAAAGAAAACCAAGGTATCTGAAACAGACGTTTCAGTGGTCACGAAAGGCACCATCAGCACACAAACAACTGAAAGTTTCGACTATGTCAAAGGCCAAGCGCAGAAGGTTTTTCACAGCCAGGAGACACTGGATAAAGCATCTGGTAACTCGTCAGCTGAAGAATTCTCGTATAGCAACGGCAACGTAGTTGCAAAAGATTTTGCTCGCAAAGAAGTAAACGAGACTTCCGGTGATACGAAGGTGAGCACCACTGTCATCAGGAAGGAAAAGATCGTTCAGCACAAAGAGGCGCTTTTCGACGGGAAGGGTCACGCTGTATCGCTCGACACACAAGAGGGCGGTCACAATTACAGCGTCAAGTTCGGGACCGACGACAAAGTGGCGTCGAGTGACGGTAAACCAGCGATCGTGAAAGACGGAAAACCGATGTCTACCGATGGTCTTCCCGACGAAGAGAAAAAGAAGATTCAGACTGAGATGAAGTCCCTGAGCGGTGGTGCCGTCCAGTACATGCAAGAGACTCAACGGCGCTACGATGTAAGAGCGCAGGTCAATCTGACCCAATCAGACACTATGAGCTCCGAAGATGCAGACAGGAAATCAGCTGCTGACAGGGTCAAAGCCGGCAAGACGGAATTCACAGACAAAAATGATGTTCATTACAGATGCGATCCCCAGGGGCGCATTATCGAGCAAACCAAAGACAGTGTCAGCACTACTGTTACCTACGATGGCGTATCTTTCAGACCGTCGCACATCACTATAAAACCACCCGGCACTGCCGATGGCGGCGAGTATCATGCCGACGCTTTCAAACAGCTGCAAATCAATCAGGAGAGCGGCGACATTCGTGTCACCCAATTGAACGCTAAGGGCTTCAAGGTTTGGGAAGACAATTTTGCCCCAGCCGATAATCTTGCTGCCAGAACCACCTATTCGTATCTCGACAAAGAACGGCACCCGGCCGAAGATCCGAACAAGATTGACCCCACTCAAGTAGTGACGGCGCACGCCACCAACAGGGAAGGCAAAGTCACCGACCAATATCAATTTGCTGACGCCAAGCATGCCACCACCCGCAATGCCGATCAGCACATTCAGTTCGATCCGCTATCCGGCCAGTCCACAAAAATGGAAATGCGTGTCAAGGCGCCACGCGGGGGAGATTCGCTCATCGAATACACATTGAAGGACGGCAAAGTTACAAGCACACACCAGGACGGCGTCACTGTTAAAGACGCCGCTCCCGAGCAAATATCAAGAATTGAAGCTTACCTCAAGGGCATGCAAGAGCAATTTTATCCGAAGCAGGCGCCTTCGCCAAACGACCAGAAGCCAGACGCTGACGCAAGTAAACCACGAGAGCTGACTGTCGACGACAAACTTCGACTACGCGCTATTGCCGCGGAGGTCCACAAGCAAGCAGGATACGACAACTATGTATTTACTTATGCCGACGGGATGGCGATTGAGAAAACGCTGGCCAGTCTCAAAGATCAAGCCGAGGTAGACGAGTTCAAACGGCAATATCGCATCGCCAGCAACGGCGAGGATCTCGAAAAGCAACTCGGGGCCTGCGATCATTTCAAAGACTCCGGTGCATACCTGTTGAAAGCATTGCTCAGTCGAGATGATGCCACTGTTACGGCTTACAGAGTTCGTCGCGGGCTGCAGGAGCACCAGGAATCTATTGGGCGAACTCAGTGGGAAATCGATGCCGATCTGCGGCATTCTTTAGGTCATCTAGACAGCAAGCAGATGCAAGCAGCAGAAGCCAAATTCCGAGAACTATTTCCTGAGGAAGGCTCGATGCATTCGGCGATTCTATCTTTCGCTAACGTTCCACAGGACATCAAAGATTCCGTTCCATATTACGTGAAGGGCGTAGATAAGCTGACAGAGCGCGACAAGTTGAAGATGGCCGACATCGCCATCGAGTCAAAAAATCTGGATATGTTCAAAGAAGTTACCGCGCGGTTTGATGACAAAACACGTGCCACGTTTGAGTCCAGTACGCAACGCCAGAGTAACTTAAAAGACGCCTTCTCCGGGCGAAAATTGGAAGAAGCCCAGGCCGCAGGCAAAGATGGTTTCAATTTGATCGCCCAAGAGATCAGAGACAACAGTGGTGCCTGGACGAACCGCGAAGGCGTCCGCAACGCGCTCGCTAAGCTCTCTGATGAGCAAAGACGCCAATACTCAGAGGGCAGAGAGCTCGAAAATAAAGGTAGCCGATCGGAAGATCTGACAGAAGAACAAAACAAGTCAGTCCGTCTATATCAGTGTTTGCATAAAGAAATTTTCAAGGCCGTCATTTTGGACGCTGAGAGGACTGGACTCGAGGACAACATCACCCTCAAAGGCGGTGGGCTGATCTCTGAACTTTCAAAAGGCGCTGGTTACACCTACAATACAGGCGTTCAAGAGCAACTTGATAAAGTCGCCAATATGAGCGAAAGCGATTGGCAGAAATTACATGACTACGTGAAAGGGGTCAATGGCGCTGGACATCCTGAATATCGCCTGGAACTAGAGAAAACCCTGCGCGACATGAAAGGCTATCGCATTCAAGAAGAGGAGGTTAACAAAATCCTCGCTCTATACGACAAGAAAATGGGTGCCGGCACATTTACCGAAAGTAAGCTGGCCGGTCAAAAGGACGTGCTCGATGTTTTATACAGCCAGCGCGGCTTGACCCATAACGATCGCGGCGGCGCTCTAGATGCCATCGCCAAGATGACACCAGAAGAGCAAAAACGCTACCGAACAGACTTTGAATTCCAGAAGAAAATCGACGCACAACTCGACCACTTCAAGCAGTTCAGTAACACAGATGCCTATGACCAGGCGCAGCGTATGCTCAACATGTACAGAACTGATCATACCGGTGTCCTCTCTCAATTCAGAAACCTCAACAACCTCTCGGAACGAGAACGCCAAGGCATCGTGAGCGATCCAACAGCATTGAAAAGTTTGCAAGACAGCATCAACCAGATGCCTGAGAACGAATCTAAGCATGCCGCACAGCGCATGCTTAGCCAAATGAAAGATGGTCGACCACCAGAGCTGATGGATGTTTTTGGCAAACTCGCCGCAACACGATCGCAGTGGACTGGTGATCCCCGCGAGACGGTGAGAGCGATGGAAGAGGCATTCAAAGACGATCCATCGTTGTTCAAGCGCATTCAAAATCCACAGACGGCCGAAGACAGAAAAATATCCGCTCAGTTCAAAGAGTTGTCCGCCTCGGCGCTAGGCATAAACAGTAGCTACGGCGAAGCCCTAATTAAGAGTACGAATGGACACCTTGCTTTGGATCAAAAGCTCGACATGGACAGAGGCTGGCTGTGGAACGATCGCCAGGGCATCATCAAAGACATCGCCGGAGCCTCTGAAGAAGAAAAGTCCCAATTGAAAGATCGCACATCGCCCTTGCGGCAGAAAGTCGACAAATCCATGAACGACTGGCTGCAAGGTCACGTTGGCATGACCGAAAGAGATCGTGGACAGCAGCAAGTAGTCGAAAGGATTCTGCAAACCTGTAAGGTTGAAACCCAAGACAAGCTTCGCTCCTACATTTTAGATGTCGGCTATTCATCAGACATTATGGCACTCTTGCACAATACGCCGCCCGACAAGTTAGATCAGCTCAGTGCCGAATATTCCAAGAACTATCATAGAGATTTGCGCTCTGACTTGATGGCCAAGCTGAACAAGTCTGACTCAACTGAAGCGCTCAATATGTTCTACAAACCGACCAGTTCTGAGGATTTGTATCGACACGTATTGGATCAATATCTCGACAGTCGCTCCGGCTTCGGAAGCTATTTCGCCGACAATGTTGGGCGCAGCGGCACGGGACATCAGCTCGACAACAGCATTAACCAGATCACCGCCATCATGGCTGAGGCGCACAAAAGCGGAAAGCCGCTTTCGCCTGAACAAGAAAAACTGCTCATCGGCAACGTCAACACAGCGGTCGAAACATTTACCAAAGACCTGAGCAATTTCAAAGAGTCGAAGGCGGCATGCGCGGAATACACTTCGCAAGGAGTGATGGCAGCGCTCACCGTCGCTGGTGCCCTGGTCACAGGCGGCGGCAGCCTGGTAGCTGAAGGCGGTCTATATGCAGGATTGGAGACGACCGCTGCCGGATTGGAAGTTGCGGACGCAGTAGAGGCTACTCAGGCGCTGAGCGGAGGTGCGCGCGCGCTTCAGTACCTGAGAACCGGGGTGCAATTTACCCAATCGGCTTCAGGCAATGCACTAATGAACACTGGACTACAGATGGCGATGAGGGGAAACGACTACGATATCTCATCAATACCAGGAGATCTGGCCACCGGTTTTGTACAGGGCAAGATGTTCGAGTGCGCTGGTCCCACGCAGGCCGGTCGGCTGCTGCGATTAGGAGAAGGAACGGCCACTCTGACTACAGAAAAGGCCTGCACCGTCCTGCTGAAAGACGAGGCGTTGGGCTTGACCAAAACGTTTACCAGCGAAGAAGGACAGAAAGTCTTTCAAAGCGCTCTCAAGCGCGAAATAGCGAGCTCGATTCGTGAGACTATGCTGCAAGGTGGCACTGAACTTGCTCCAAATGCGCTGCGAACGGCTACTGGTACGGCATTGCGTGAGGCAGTAGAAACAGAGCTGAAACAGAACGCTGGAAAAATCGGACGACACGAGCTAGAGACGCGCGTTCAACAAGAGCTCGCCAAGTTTGGTCAAGGACAAATTAGTAGCTGCGAAAAGGTGCTCGCATCCTCACTGCATGAGGCGAGCCAGCAACAGTGCAAAAACTTGATTAAAGGGCTGATTGAATTTTCGGGTGACCAATCGCATCTGGTGACCAGATTTACCCGGGGATTGGGAATGTCCACGATGGGTGGTGGCTTAGGCGGCACTGCCTCTGGTGTCATGGAAGGGCTAATCAACTGGGATCGAAGTAAAACTTTCGAAGAAAATATGACCGCCATGAGAGAGCACGTCACGGGCAGTATCGTCAGCAGCATGATCGGCGCTATGCAAATGCATCCGATCGGCATGATCGGTCACCATATGCAGAGCCATGCAGCGCAGAACGCAGGCAAGTTTCTTAGCACCACGGAAGTGGCAGAAGGCACCATTCACAAACTGAAAAACGGGACGATCGGATTCACAGATCATTCCGGTGGACAAATGCTCAACGAGGGCGGAAAGGTAGTAGCGATCAGAGATGCAGAGGGGAAACAAACCCATATCGCTTACGATCAGACGGGTGCGATCAGGCAATTGGACATGAATACTCCGCAGGGCAGCCAACGTTGGACAAGGCAAGAAGATGGCAACTGGAAAGTAGATACTGCACGTGGAAGTTTCGAAACAAGCACAAAGGTCACCGTCGGCGGTGATGGTCGCATGGTATTTGAGCGCGAAGATGGCACAACACAGATCAAGAATCTGGACGGTTCCATTCGCTACATCAACCATGACGGCACGCAGAGAGTCACCAACCTAAACGAGGACCTGCAGCGCCGAAAATTCGAAAACGTGCTTGCGAACCAAGTAACGAAGTCTGACCTGCACGGGCGCTTGCTCACAGATATGGATATCCTCAGCGAAAGAATTATCACCAACGGCAAAGACCGCGCTGAGCTCGCCAAAACATCTCTCCACGTCACAGAGTTACTTCAAGAAGCAGCGCGCCCAAATCACTCGCCCAAGGCAAGAGAAAGACTGCAGCAGGTCGCGGAAGAGATGCTTTGGATGGCGGCGCATCCAGCTTTGATCAGCCAGGGCTGGCATCCCACCTGTCCATTAGCATCAGCTCAGTCGCGCCTCTTCACAGAATATCCGGGCGAGGCTGCCAGGATCATGAAGGAACTTGCCATACATGGCGAGTATCGTTGCCCAGACGGCACGGTGCTCAAGCCATTCACCGCCGACGGTGCCAACATCCTCGAGCCTGATGCAGACGCATTGTCGCACTACGAAGGCAAAGGCGATCGCGCGGATGGTCGACGTCTGCTCGCAAGTCAAATGTTCCAGACTTTATTGATCAGTGCACATTATGCAGACCATGAATACTTCAACAATGAGTTCATTGGTAAAGGCAACATCGGCTATTTGAACGACCATATCGTAGATATGCGCACCAACCCTCCGCGCGTCTTGAGCAAAGAGGAGGGTCCTCTTATGAATGCCTCGGATGTGACACGTGCTTTTGAAAAATTGACCGGGCGGCACGAAGACTTCGTCTTGCTCAATCGACGCTATGCGGATTCTCTCAATATCAATCCCGACTGTACTTTCAACTCACCTGAAGAGCTGGGCGGACTGCTATTCGGCAACCAACGCCGCGGTAAATTGCCGATCAGTCTTCAACTCAACACTTTCCATGAGCCTTTCTACACAGACTCTGGCGCTCATAGATCGGCAGGTGATGGCGGTGAACACATGCTGAACGCGGTCAAGATCGAGGTCGCAGTTAATCCCGGAGATCCTCGGTCGATTCGCGAAATCAATCCCAAAGATTTGTTCGATCCAGTCACAGGAAAACTCACCGTCAATCCAGCAGACGTCTATGTCTCGGTGACCAATCAGTGGGACAAAGCTTCACAGCACTTGATCAAGAAAGTTCTGCTAACTGATCTATACACAGCAACGACTAATCCTTTAGACATCAAAAATGTTAGAGCCCTCGAGAAACAAGTTCACAGCGAACCCGAAAATCTCGCTAAACAGCTCGACTTATTGCGATACAAACATGAATTTGAAAAGCGCAGAGAAGCTTTGAGTGAGAAGGCGGCTGCTAATCCGACCGGTCATGAAGCCGCTCAGCTTGCCGGTATCGACAAAGCTCGGGACTGTGTATCCCCGACCAAACTGGTCGAGGATATAGATAGATTGACCAACTTGAAGATGCAAGAAATAGCAGCGCGTGATCACGGCTTTGACCACGCCACTAAAGAAGACGTCGCCATGCTCGACAAAGCTCGCGGTCTTTTAAAATCAGCTCAGCGAGATATAGAGGCCAGGACTGCTGCCGATCACGAAGGCGGCAAAGCTCCCGCGGCGCACAAAAACCTTGGAGATTTATCGCCGTCAGAAAGAGAATTGCCAGGAGCAAGAAAGGGTGATACAGAGCTGCTGCGCAGACAAATCGACCAGGCGGAAATCAAACTCGAAAAGCTTCGATTGCAATGTTTGCAAGATGCAAAGGTGCCCAATACACTGAGTGAGTTTGGCTTTGAATACAAACTAGCCAGCGCTATTGAAGATGCAACAATCGCCGAGCAAAAATATCGCGAAGAACATCCCAACGAAACTGCCAGGGAGCGAAAGGCTCGACTCGATCAAACCATAGTCACAGCCTTCATCGACTTGAACAATTTCAAGAACGTGAACGTTCTTCATTCAATGGAAATGGGTGACAAGGCGTTGCGCCAGTTCGGCATCGAAGCGTCAAAGGTTTTACGCAAATATGGAATCGATCCCAGGGAGGCTCTGGGCCACTTTGGTGGCGATGAATTCGGCATACTGCTAAAAAACCAAAAGCATCATGCTCAGATACTGAATGAAATTATGAGCATTCGCATTGGCTGCAAACCACTTTCAACTGACGCTTACAATCAGCAGAAATGCGGGCTTGTCGTCTTAGGCAAGGATGAAAATTTCAAGCATACTGCATACAAAATCGAAACCGACGCGAAGACAGGGCAGAAGAAAGTGTTGGAGCAACCGTCGCCTGTCATATCCGCAACGTTAGGGGCTGTCAGATGGAAGCCCGAAATGAGCGCTGAAAATGTTCTTCAGGCTGCCGACAAAGTTATGTTTGAGAAAAAACCGCTAGTCAAATTACAATTAAATGCAGGCGGGAATGCGGTATTCGAACCATTCAGTGACAAGCGGGCGCGCAGCAATGTCGTTGAAATTCCCGAAAGCGAACAACTGAATAAGTTCAGGCGACTATCAGCAACACAAAAAGAATTCGTCTCATACGGAATGACTCACGCCGAAATGGAGGCGTACAAACACCAAGATCTCAAAGTCAGGCAAGACCTGTACTTTGATTTGCTGAACAAGCACCGACACACTCAAATTTTGGATCGCACTAAGAGCAAAGAGGCTCTTGCCAAATACATAGAAAGAGGAGATAAAGAACCTTTCACAATAATCAGACTGTCTATAGATAACTTCAAGCCTGTCAACGACTTGATGAAATCACACGCTAAGGGCAATCGCGTGCTTAAGGAAGTTGGCACATTCATACGCACTCTCGACGCAGATTTTGTCGGCTCGCTTGGTGGCACATCACCATTTCTGATTGTCAAAGATCCAGCCAAAGCAGATGAGATCATGAAAAAATGCGATAAGTTTTTCCTCAAGGTATCGGCCAAAAAACCCGATCCAGAAAAAATTGACAACTTCAAAGAAGTCAGCAAAACTCAGATCGCAGTCGGGCTAAGCGCCGGCAAGGTGCAGTGGCAGCATGGCATGGACATCGAAACGCTGCTCAATCAGGCAGACGTAGAGACTGAAGCGATGCAGGAGAAGCACATCGGATTGGGCCGCCACACTCGCCGCGAACCAGCCAACCAAGTGAAGGAAGGCGAGACATTCAAAGATGATCGCCGAGGGAAAGACTCACCTCCAGACGGCAGTTCAGAGCAGCCAAAGTCCTTCAAGATGGGCGACGATTCGGGACAAGAACACATATCCCTGGCACAAAACTTCGATCACGGCAGCAAGACCAAGGGCAACAGACCAGACGTCAGCGTAGGTAACTGGACCTACTCTGACTTTGATGGCACCAAGCGAGTAGTGACAGAGCACTATGTGAACCAACACATGCACGTGCGTGAAGCCATTTTGGATCACGAAGGCAATCAGATAACCAAGGAGCATCCATTCTTCACGAGAGCAACGATGGACTCTTTCGCTGATGCCATCAGCCCCATGCTCGAATGGAGCAAAATGGATCCTCGCGCAAATCGGCAAGCGGTTCTAGAGGAGAGAACTCTAGTTGCACAAAACGCAATCAACGAATTTCTGCGCAAACAGAATTTGCCGCCAATCATTTTGGAAGCAGGAGCGGCTGTGGACGTCAAGCTAACCAAACTTAGAGGGAAAGCAGGATATAAAGAAGGCGCCGGCAGAATCATGGTGAGAACCAGCGATCTACTCAATGCGAGCGATCCGGCTTTTGTTGCCGCCCTTTATCACGAAATTATGCATGCCGAACAAGATGTCGCCATAATTCGAGCGACTGCGCTCGATACGCTCCAACTGCGACGGGCGAGGGAAGCAGAACAAAAACAAGTAGAACCAAAGAATAATTCGGCAACTGACTCGACTGGCAATGAAGCAAGCGTTGCTCCAAACATGGTACGCAGGCAATATTCGAAAACGCGTGGTCACCTTAAAGCAAACTGGGATCCGACAGCTCCAGAAACCGAAGAAAAACTTGAAATAGCTGCTTGGTTCGAGACCGTTCTTAAACAAGATCAATCAAAAGATTGGATCAAGAGTCGCGAAGATACAAGCCAAAAAGAATTGAAGGCGCAAGATTTCGAATATAGAAGAGCGGATTGGCTAAGAACTTCGTATCGAACAGGCGAAGCAAGCGGCAATGAGAGACCTTTGAGAGAAACCCCGGAGATGCTCGAAATTCGCATCAAGCTTCTTCAGAACAAGATAGACGATGACTCTTCAACACGTCCATTTAAAGAAGACGAAGTCAATTTTCTGAAAAGTCTGCGAGATAACCCCGCCGATCGCATCAAAACTTACGGCTATAATCCACTGGACAAGCTGTACGAGAAACGCGACGAGACGTTCACCAATCTCCTAGAAAACGATCCAAAATTCGCCAAAATGGTGCAAGCCGGAAATCGGCGCAATTGGATCCCTGCGTACGAAAAACACATCAAAGAACTCGAAGTTAAAGCACATGAATGTGATGCTCACATTGAGCTTCTGGATCGACATGCGCCTGACTACCAAGAGCGGCTTCAGAAGCTCGTTTTAGAGAAACCGGACTTTCAAGACAGTCCTAGAACGCTGAAGATGCTGACGCGTTGGGAGCTGAAAGGGCTGATCCATGGCATGGAGGAAAGGCGCTGGGCGCCTGTATACAGCTCTTCGGATGACAACTGGAATTATGCATTAGCTGACCATGTCAGCCTGGTTGGAGAAGACGGTCTTAATCAAAGTGAACGACTTAGATACAGCCTCACCATGCGAACAGCACACGAGCAACTAGCTTATAGAGAAATGGCGGAGATGACTGAGATCGCGGCACAACGCGTGTCAGCCCTGAAAGCAGGTGATTTGCCGGCGCCACTCAGGCGAAGTGGATCTGACGAAACTGGATTGGTGCATAGTCGAGAGCAACCGTCCGATACCAGACTGGCGTCCTTGAGTCGAGAGGAATTGCAACTTCAGGCAGGCGGCGAAGCAGCCAGTGACCGCAACATTGCACTTCTTTCTGACACTTTGTCGATCGCTGGCGATCGCCTTATGGTCGTTGATCTTGAAACAAATGAAAGCTTGCGACAAGCCAATCAGAAATGGGAGACCGCAGACACAGAAGCTCGCAACGCCATTACCCAGCGATTTCCAAACCTGCTCCCCCACGAATTTGACCGCACCGAGGACCTGTTCTACGATCGCAAGTTCGTGCGAGAGGCGCTGACTAACCACCCTGATCTCCTAGAGAAATACGAGAAAGCAATCAGCTCCTATGTGGACTATTGCGAAACTTATCGAGACGAAATAAACACCTCCAGAAGAGTAAACGCGGCCATCATTAATGGTGCTCTAGCAGAGCTCGCTGAATACACAAACGAGCCGGCGCTAGAAATATTCACAGCCAAGTTGGGCTCCGCCACAGCCGCACACAAACTAGGCACCAATAGGTTGTTCATTAGCGATGACGCACTGCGCGGTTTGGTGCCAATTGAAAACTTGATCAAAGATATCAGTCACGAAGTTTCTCACAACACACAGAACAGTCTGGTCGTGCGCAAAATGGCAAACGATCTCCAAATTGGCAAGCATCCGACAGACGAGGAAATTGTGAGACTCCAGGCTGAATATGAGAAACAAGTGGGTCAGAGAATTGAACCAGAATATCTGCTGAGCGCATTGAAGGGAAATAGAAACATCTCCGAAGGCGACAAACTGCGGGCGGAAGAACTGATTGGGTCATTCTCCGAAATCAAAGACGGCGACGACTTGCGTGACCAGATCAGACTTGTCGATTGGGCTGTCAAAAAACTGAACAGCAGCAAAGGAGCCGGTGCCCTAATGGAGCATGCGCTAAATCAAGCAGACGACCTCAAAAGCATTTCAGAGAATTCTCTGCTGACGCGTCTTTTCCCGAGTTATCCACCTGAGCAAATCATGAGAATGCTCAACAACTATTTAGATAACGGGCCAAGTTGGCGCGATAGCAAAAACGCCACGTGCGACTTTTGGAAGGGTCTTTTGGAAACAGAGAGCGCTGAACTGCAAAAATCTATCGCCGCGCACGACGAAAAATACTCTACATGGGCGCACGAAAAGGAATTCTCAGCAATGGCTGAACTCGTCTCGCGTGAACTTGTCGGAAATCAAAAGAAGCGGTGGCAAGGTAGCCAGGTCGACGAGGATATCCTGATGCGATGGCGGCAAGGTGATGACTATCACAGTCAATTTTTTCCGAATCATTCAGCAGAATAATCGCAACCATTAAAAGCACGAGGACTCAGCCTCTGAGACACTACAGGCAGTATCAGCAACAAACGGACAATGTAAATCTTCAGAAATAATTAATATGGCAAAAAACTCAGCCTGGGCTATTCTCTTGCGGGTAGTCAAGCGAAGCGATGACCAGATTAAGGTCTACATACGCTATGCGACTGCTGACAGAAGCCTTATGCTCAACATCAAAGGCACAGATGGCGACGTGGGGAGCGCCGAATATGGTCGCGTATGGAAGTGAATCGAGTCTCCGGGCAGCACAAGACCGAGAGGTGTTGCTTACCGGTGAAAACCTGACAATTGATCAGGTCGTTGCTGTTGCGCGCCAATTTTCCAAAGTTTCCTTGTCAGACGAAGCTCGAGTGCGAGTTCGTGCGGCACGTGACATTGTCGATCATATTACCGACGACGAATTAGTTTATGGATTGAATACGGAGCTTGGTCCGTTGGCCCATCAATTGGTTCCAGCAGACCGTTTGGAGCAGTACCAAATCAGCACTATCGTCGGTCATGCCGTGGCATACGGGCAGCTGTTCGAGACGTCGTCGGTAAGAGCAATGATGCTTGCGCGTGCTAACGGTATGGCTCGGGCTGGCGTCGGTGTGCGCGGTGAAATAATCGACGCGTTGATCGAGCTTTTGAACAAAGAGGTACATCCTATCGTTCGCGCTGGTGGCTCGATTGGACAAGCCGACCTGGCTGAGATGTCGCAGATTGGCCTAGTCCTCGTAGGATTAGGTGAAGCCGAGTATAAAGGCGAAATCATGCCTGGCGACCAAGCGCTCAAAGCTGTCGGCATGAAACCGTTAGTGTTGCAAGTAAAAGAAGCGCTTGGTTTGATCAGCGCAAATGGCGTGACGATTGGCTATGGTTCGATCGTAATTGCTGATGCAATCTCTGTTCTAGACGTATTCAACTTATCGGCGGCGTTGTCGCTGGAAGCTTTCGGCGCTAACCTCAGCATCATCCATCCAGCTGCAGCGCGCTTAAAACCTCATCCGGGGCACATTCGCACTTCCACGCGCTTGCGAAAACTTCTCCAAGACAGTTACTTGTGGAAAAAAGGCGCAGCTCGAAAACTGCAAGATTCACTTTCATTTAGATGCATTCCGCAAGTTCATGGTGCCCTTGATGAGGCTTGCGATCACCTCCGCCAATCAATGGAAATCGAACTGAACTCAGGTGGAGACAATCCTATTGTCAGCATTGAAGATGGCACGATCGTCTCAGTCGGCAATTTTGACGTAACGAATATTGCCATCGCGTTCGACAATTTACGCGTCGCTCTTGTGCACGTAATTAGACTAGCTAACGAGCGTCTCCACAAGCATCTCTGGTCGGACTTCAGCGCTTTGCCGACAGGATTAGCAAGGCCCGAAAACCCACTCACCAGGCTTTTGCCGCTGGCTCGGACATGTTCATCACTTACCGCTGAAGCACAAAGTCTGGCCAATCCTATTTCACTTTCTTACGGCTCACAGTTGGGTGAAGGCGTTGAGGATCACGGCAGTATGGCACCGCTGGCAGTGAAAGCAACTGCCCGGTTGATTTATGTAGCTCGGCGTGTAGCGGCACTGGAATTGATGATCTCAGCTTCGGCAATTGATATGCGCGGCAATCCATTGCTTGGGAAAGGCACCCAAATTGCCTACGAAATTGTCCACGCACATCCTTCATTAGACGCAAACGTTTGGAAGACGGAACTAGAACGTGTTGTCGAAGCCGTTTCGGAAGGGAAGCTCCTCTATTGGGCGAATGAAGCCGTGACAAATACTGATATCGACGAAGTGAAAGTAGCGCAAGCACAGATTAAACAAGGAGAGCAGTCGTGACTGCACAAACCAAACCTTTGCAAACTCGCATCAGCGCAGGGCGAGGAACGGAATTGCGTTGTCGCGGCTGGCGACAAGAAGCACTGTTGCGTTTGCTCGAGAATAATCTCGAAAATGCAGAGCGACAAGAGGATCTTGTTGTCTACGCCAGCTTTGCAAAGGCAGCAAGAGACTGGGATGCGTATCATAAAATCGTTCACGCTTTAAAAAACATGGACGAAGGTCAAACGCTGATAGTTCAATCAGGCAAACCGATTGGAATTTTCCAGACGCATAAAATGGCTCCCCTAGTGCTTATGGCCTGCGGCAATATAGTAGGACGGTGGGCGACACCTGAAAACTTTTACGATTTACAGGAAAAAGGACTCATGATCTGGGGCGGACTTACCGCCGCTGATTGGCAGTATATTGGCTCACAGGGAGTGATTCAAGGAACGTATGAAATTCTCTCCCAAGTGGCAAGAGAACACTTTGGTGGTTCCTTGAAAGGGAAATTCGTCCTTACCGCCGGTATGGGCGGCATGGGCGGCGCCCAACCTCTTGCTGGGAAATTGGCGGGGGCAGTGATTCTCGTCGTCGAAGTGGATCGAAGTCGAATTGAAAAACGGGTTGCTGCTGGTTATTGCGAACTAATTGCGGACAGTTTAGACCAGGCGCTGACGTTGGTTAAAGAGGCTCAGGATAAGGGTATCGCCAGATCTATCAGTATGGTCGGCAACGCCGCAGAAATTTATCCGGAGCTAGTCAAACGTAGTATCACTCCAGATGTAGTCACGGATCAGACCTCGGCTCACGATACACTGTTCGGTTATATCCCCGCGGGAATGGGGATCGACGAGACAAACGCGCTGCGCAAATCAAACCCAACAGAAGTGCGCAAACTTGCACTCGCTTCCATTGCGATCGAAGTGGAAGCGATGCTTGCCTTTAAAAGGAATGGCTCGATAGTTTTCGACAACGGCAATAACATCCGCTCGCAAGCAGCTGAAGCTGGGGTAACAGACGCTTTCGACATTGACATTTTTACCGCCCGTTACTTGAGACCACTCTTTTGCAAAGGCATCGGTCCTTTCAGATGGATCGCCTTAACAGGAAATCCAGAAGACATCCACGTCATCGACCAGCTCGTGCTGGACCACTTTCCAGACAACGATCTGGCTACCAATTGGATCAAGCTTGCGCGCGAGCATATTAAATTTGAAGCATTGCCCGCACGAATCTGTTGGCTCGGACACGGGGAACGCACCAAGCTCGCGTTGCTCGTTAACGATGCAGTCCGAGACGGCAAGCTCTCCGGCCCGATAGCGTTTACGCGCGATCATCTCGATGGAGCCGCGATGACGCATCCTCGCATCGGCACAGAGGGAATGTTAGATGGCAGCGATGCCATTTCAGATTGGCCGTTGCTTAACGCCCTTCTCAACACCGCATCGGCTGCGGATCTCGTCGCTATACACTCAGGCGGTGGCGGCTATTCCGGTTACATGACCAGCGCCGGTGCTACCATCACAGCCGACGGCAGCGAAGAAGCAGCGCAACGACTATCGACAGCACTGACAGCTGACACAGGTATTGGCGTCTTGCGCTTTGCCGATGCGGGTTACTCGGAAGCTCAGGAAACAGCCAAGGACCACAAGCTCGGACTCTAAGAGTTAAACTGAAAGGGAGAATTAAATGCGCAAATTAGTTGCCGCCGATGTTGCAGCTGCCGTTACAGGTGGCTCAGTCTTAGCTGCGGGAGGCGGCGGATGGGTCGATCACGGTTACCTTATTGGTCAAATTGCCACCAGTCTCGGTGAACCAACGCTCGCCAGCATTGACGAAATTCCGGAAGACGGCATTGTCGTCACTGTCACGGCAATCGGATCGCCTGCTGCAAAAGACTGGCAGATGTTTCCAATCGATTATGTGCGCGCCCTTCAGCTGCTCATAGAGGCGCTCGGCAAGCCTATCGCAGGAGTCATAACTGCCCAAAACGGATCATCGACTACTTTGAACGGCTGGAATCAATCAGCAATACTTGGCATTCCGGTGATCGACGCAGCCGGAAATGGACGGGCTCAACCCACGGGAAAATTCGGTTCCATGGGACTTCTAACAAAGCCGGGTTACCAAACCATTCAAACCGCAGCCGGAGGCAATCGGGCACAAGGACGTTATTTAGAAGTCACCGTACGCGGTGAAGTGGCCAGAGCCGATGATATTTTACGCGCCGTTTCCCTGCAGTCAGGCGGTTTTATAGCGGCTGCAAGGAATCCAATATCCGCATCTTACGTAAAAGAACACGCTGCCATTGGTGCCATTTCTTACGCAATTAGACTTGGTGAGGCGATGCTGAAAGCAAAAGATGATGGACCGGAAGCCGTAATTTCAGCAGCCGTGCGAGAGACGAAAGGACGCATTCTAGGTGTCGGTCCTGTCAAAAATGCTGCTGTTGATACACGCGACAGTTGGGACTTCGCGCGCTTTCAAGTGCAAGACGAGAAAGGAATATTGACCCTGCACACAATGAACGAATACATGGCAGTCGACAGAGATGGCGAGAGACTCTCAACTTTCCCGGATCTAATAACCACGCTGTCGCTTGACACAGGGTTACCTGTAAGCGTTGCACAAATGAGAGAGGGAACAAGAGTGGCTGTGTTGGTAAATAATAAAGCGGATCTTCCGCTTGGAACCGGTGCGCGACAGCCAGATGCATATCACGAAGTTGAGGCAGCCATGGGAATCGATCTTCTTTCATACGCGCTTGCGTAAGGAGTTTCAGTATGTCTGATTTTGATTTAGTTGTCTCCGGTCGAGTAGTGCTTACCGATCGCATCATAGATGGTGGCTACGTCGCCGTTAAGAATGGGGAAATTTCAGCTATCGGTATTGGTAAACCTCCTGGTGCGGCCGAACGCTATGACTTTGGCGACAGCCTAATCATGCCGGGCGCCATCGATTCGCAAACGCACAGCCGCAGTCAAAAAAATCAAGAAGATTTCGTTTGGTCGACACGGTCTGCTGCTGCAGGTGGAGTAACAACAATCGTTGACATGCCTTACGATGACGACGGTAAATTGATTTGCACGGCTGAAAGACTGCGCGAGAAAGCCAGCGAAGCGGGCGAACAAGCACGTGTGGATTTCGCCTTGTTCGGCACAGTTCATCCCAACGACGGTCCGAAACACATCGCTGACATGGTTGAGGCCGGGGCTGCAGCGTTCAAGTTCTCAACATTCGGAACACATCCGGATCGTTTCCCCCGCATTCCTCCCCACACAATGTTTGAATGCTTTTCCGAAATTGCCAAACACGATCTGATGGCAGGCGTACACAATGAAAACGACGAAGCTGTGCGCGCATACATTTCTAAAGTGAAAGAGCAGGGGCTAACTGATTACTTGTCCCACGGACTGAGCCGACCGCCGATAACAGAGACTTTGGCGATTGCCGAAGTCTACGAGATTGCCGCAGCGACAGGATGTTCAGCACACATTGTGCATTGCTCTCTGGCGCGCGGCTATGAATTGTCGGCCAACTATCGCGCTCAAGGATTTGATACCACAATCGAAGCGTGCATCCACTACCTCACGCTCGACGAAGAAGACAGTGTGCGACGTCTCGGCGGTAAGGCAAAAGTGAATCCGCCTATCCGTCCAAGAGCACAAGTCGAAGCGCTCTGGAATCATCTGGGCAAAGGCAACATCACAGTCGTATCAACGGATCACGTCAGTTGGTCGGAAGATCGAAAAAACAATCCGAACATGCTGGAAAATTCTTCAGGCGCCCCGGGGCTCGAGGTGCTCTACCCCCTATTGCTCAAGGGATTAGATGAGCATGGGCTCAGTTTGACATGGGCAGCCAAGCTTTTGGCTGCAAATCCGGCTCGATTATTCAGACTCGATCATCTCAAAGGCGCACTCGAACTAGGCAAGGATGCTGACATTACAGTAATGAAGGCAGATCGTTATCGATACGATCCCTCGGAAAGCGGACACAACGTGATTTCGTGGAGCCCATACGAGGGCATGGAATTACCCTATCGAGTCGAGGCAACATTCCTGCGTGGACAGCAGATCTTTGACGGCGCCAAAAAGGTCTCGGCACCCGGCACCGGTAAGTTTCTCCGACCGCGGAGCAAAACGGCTACGCGCTCATTCGCTACCGTTTAGTCCTGGGAGTGCCGACACCTGACCTCGCGGGCACCAACTGATCAGTCTTCACCGACCAACTCTTGTGATGGTACCCGAGCATTTTCGACGGGCATGATCTGTTAGGTGTCTCTCACATGAAATTGCCAAGGCGTTCTTTGTCCTTGCGATTCATTGGCACCTCAGATGGTGGCATGAACGAACTTCGACAGTGAGTTTTCGGGGAGAGACGATTGCAATGCATAACGAACTAGCGATAACCAATGCGCCGAACCAGCGACTACGAATGTGCCTAAAGCACTCTTTGGATACCATTGTTAGCACTTTAGAGTGACGTAAATGAGCGAGATCTGTTGATAGAATAAAAATGGCAAATGATCAAATCAATTCATGTGCTCGGAGTAGAAAGCAATTGCGAAACGATTCAGAAACAAATATTGTTGCCATACACATCGCAGAAAGTCATGTGCAGAAACTTCAGAAAAGTCTTCGAGAAGTCGAGAACAATTTTGGTGCGCAGAGCGGCGAAGCGGGTCTAGCACTCATTGCTCTAGTGGACTATTTACAGACTCATCCCGGAAACGAAGAAACCATTAATCGCCTGAGTGAGCGAATAGAAGAGATCGTTGAAATCTATCGGGACGCCTGCGAATAAAAGTTAGTATAATCAGACCTCACTGCTGAGTTCGCGTGAGGTTTGACTATGACTGCAGGGGCTAAATCGAATGCGTTGGTTAACTCGGAACGCCTTTGGAATGACCTAATGGCAATAGCAGAGTTTACTCTGCCAGAGCAGCCCTACACGCGTCGAGCCTTCACGCCATTGTTCGCTAAAGGCAGACAGTGGCTGACAGACAAGTTTACCGAAGCAGGTTTCGAAGTGTCGCTGGATGCGGCAGGAAATCTGATCGGCAAAATCGTTGGCACCACCTCCGGTGCAGGTACGATCATGCTCGGCTCACATTCAGACACAGTTCCTAGCGGTGGTCGATTTGATGGAGTAGCTGGTGTAATCGCAGCCTTAGAAATCGGCAGAGTTCTAAAAGAAAGCAATTTCAAGGCCAAACATAATATTGAAGTTGTTGATTTTCTGGCAGAAGAACCAAATGTATATGGACTCTCCTGCGTCGGAAGTCGCGGCATGACCGGCAACATGGATGAAAATATGTTGTCGTTCACAGAGCCTGCCGGCGAGACATTGGGCGAGGCGATCAAACGCGTCGGTGGCGCGCCTAACCTAATTTCCTCCGCAAAACGATCTGATCTTCGCGCCTTCTTCGAACTGCATATTGAACAGGGACCGATACTTGAACAGAAAAAAATCGACATCGGTTTAGTTACTGCCATTGTCGGTATTCGTCGCCTCGAAATCGTCTTCAACGGTGAGGCCGATCATGCCGGCACCACACCGATGAATCTACGACGAGACGCAGCCGTAGCTCTAGCTGAAACAGTCGTTTTCATCCGCAAAATTGCTGAAGACTTTGCATTGCGCGGCGAAGGACACTTTGTAGCAACCGTGGGAGTAATCGAAATTCAACCAAACGCAATGAATGTGGTGCCACAATGCGCTCGTCTGATCATTGACGCACGCAGCGAAAGCAAAGACCTCATGGATCGATTTATGGAAGAAGTGAAACGCATTACAGCAACGGCAGCAGAGACATATCGGGTCGAGTGCGAAGTACCGAAAATGCTCTCTAACTCGATCGCTTCAATTTGTGATCCAGATCTGCGCAGCCTCTTGAACAGTTGCGCAAAAGATTTGGGACTTACAACAATGGACTTAGCCTCTGGCGCTGGACACGACGCCGCCTTCCTCTCTCGTATCGCGCCCGCCGCGATGGTCTTCGTGCCATGCCTGCGCGGAAAGAGCCACGCCCCAGAAGAGTGGGCGGAAGCTTCCGCATTAGCCGCAGGCGCCAACGTCATCGCCGAAGCGATCATGCGATTCGACACAAACTCTCTCTAAGCTAATTGCTTTTTTCCAACTCCTTCGCGTTGAGCTAACAGCTTTAGGTCTCAGCTCTTAGCGCCTGAGTTAGGACGAACAACGACGCCTATCATCGCTACTTAGTTAACGCTTGATCTTGCGGAGCTAACTCGCTTATGGGAGCGACATAAATACATATTGCTGCTGCAATCACACCTGCCACCATGAAGGCCAACACCGCAAGCAGCAGTGCACATCTCAGTATTTTAGTTAAATCTGTGTGCTCGCATTTTCGAGCAGACGCGGTCGTTTGCGAACAGGCAGGATTAATAAGAGAAGATTGTGTTGCCATAAATTATTACCGGGATTCCGTGATGTCTTCAAAAGTGTTCAAAGCAAGGCACGCATTTTGTTAAATGCAAATAGACCAAGGCGAACTATTAGGTATCTTGCGGTTCACACAAGCGTTAGTAAATTTCAAGCCGGAGCTCAGCCTTTCGGCATGGCCGCATCGTTATTTCGGGGTCAGATAATTATACCGGCGGCAACACGCTTGTCAAGAGGGCAGAAGGGTGCGCTCAACCTAGGCGAAAAAACACCCTGACTGCGTAATTGCGCAGCAATGTGTGCGGATTCTCGCATGGCTTCATTTGGATTCGATCGCTATCATTTAACTATCGAATCTGCGACACCGCATCTGGTGGCAGCAAGAACAAATTTCCAGGGGACAGAGAGCGAAACATCGGGGTGATGGTTCGCTCTCTGCGTTGGGAGATGAATCACCCAGAGCGATCTGAGCAGTTGCTACGGACAAATGGATAAGTCTGACTCTCTTTTGCTTTAAAAGTTACAATAGTCAGAGATAGAGAGGATTCGTTTCTGCGTCCATTTGTTTTAGTTGCTTGCTGCGCGCTGTTTGCGCTTACCCAGACCACCGCTACAGCCTCGGACTGGGTGGAAGGTCCTGCGTCGGTATTTCAGCTGCCTCCGCACCCAACTGCCGTCAAGCTTCCCAAGGTGGAGACGCCGCGGGATTTGCCTACAGTCGGTGTTACAGACGGGCACTCGCACTCAGCTGGTCCGCATGGACTGGAAGGCAATGTCACTAGTGCTGGAGTGAGAGAGCAAGGTGGCGAGCAGCCCAACGTCTGGAACACGCAACCACCATCGGCAGGTCCACCCCAGACTACGACCGTCTCGCCTAAGTTATTCAGCGGTTGGCTCAGCGAGACCCACCCTGACCTTAAGCCGATGACGAAAGATTCCGTCATTGAAATCAAAGGGCAGTGGGATGACTCGGGACACGCCTTGCACAATTTCGGCTTCAATTTCAACAAAATCAATCCGAATGCAATCAGCAAAGTTTCCCTGGCGAACACCAACGTATTAATAGTTGATTGCGCGGGAGAAATTCCCACTTCAGGGCTCGAAGTGATTCGCAACTTTGTCGCCAACGGAGGTTACCTAATCACGACTGATTGGTCCCTCGATAACTGCCTCGCTCGGGCAATTCCAGGCTTTGTCGAATGGAACAGTGCAAATTCAGTTTCAGAACTGGTTGACGCTGCTATCAATAAAAATGCCGGTGAGAGCGGTAATGCCGACCTACTGCTTAACGTTGTGCCGAGAGCTTATTGGAAGCTGGATAACAAGTGCCAGATGGTCAAGATTCGACGCCCTGATGCCGTCACCGTGCTCGTACGCAGCAAGCGATTAGCGTATCAAGATCCCAATCGCACTTTTGCTCTAAACGACAGAGGCAATACCGCTCTTGTGGATAATATTGGAATTTTAGCGCTGACATTTAAATACGAAAAGGGACGAGTGCTGCATCTCGTCGGTCATTTCGACAACAACACAGATTTGGCGTTCAACAATTCGTTACCTGATCCAGCACCACGTATCGGCATTAGTTTGCGACAAGCGATCGCTGCCAATTTCATCGCAGCAGCACTGAAAGCTAATCCGCACCCGATTGCGTCTAAGAACTAAGTCCCCGAAATGGAGCGCGGATTTTCAATCCGCCCGAAATGGAGCTAGTCTTTAGGGGCGGAACTGGAGTTCCGCGCTTGTATTCTGCGGAACTGGAGTTCCGCGCTTTCATTTCATTCGCATCGGCGTCGTTGAGCGACCAATCGTTCGGCTTATAAATGACAGAATAATCAATCAGCCTATCGCCGACCGGGATGTCATTCTTGACGCTTGCAGGCAGGTTTTTTGAGAGATAGGCGAGAACAATTTGATCGTCAGTTGGCGGCGGTTTTTTTCCGGAAATTCCAGATGCTTTAGAAAAATCCAGCGGAAACCATTTGAAAATCTGAGACACCGTAATGGTTTTCTGTTTTGGATCGATCAGGATATTCTTTTTGTCGCTAAGAAATTTTTCTTTGCACGCAGCCAGGTCCGCCTCCCAGGTCGTGGAGACAAAGGCCCGCTTCCTCGGAGCTGCGCAACCCTTAGCCGCGCAAACCACCGCGAAGTGGACTTCAGGATAGCGAAGGGCTCGTAAGATGTCGTGCTCAATAGTGTCGAGAGTATACTGCTTACCAGCGACCGTGACTTGATACTTTTCCCAAGCATCAGGAATTTGCCTGAAACTGTCGGTTGGATAGTACGGATTTTTACCAATGATTGGATAGTGATCCAAAACGAGCTTTACGGTGAATGCGTTGTAAGCGTTCATCCACAAAGCTTTTCGCTGATCGTGGGTCATATCTTCGAGTTCTTCAGGAGTGATATCTGCAAGTTCTTTTAAATATTTGTCCAACGCGCCAGGTTTCTTCTGCCACCGCGCATAGTGAATCAAATCTCCGTCCACGTAGTGCTTCAGCTCGTGAGTCCAGATTTGATGCTTGTTATCAAAAGCGGCTGAGGCTGAGCTACCAGCAAGCAGAGCGAAACAGAGCGGCACTAGAAATCGACAGTTCATTTTTTAGTCAGACTTTTAATTCGTTTGTCTACAGCAGCAACATCATAGAGCGGAGCCGAACACGTTTCCCCGGCGCAGACAAAAGTGGCAGGCTTCGCCAGCTTTGGATATTCAACGTCGGCGCGTGGAAGCGGTCCCTCGCTTCGATCCAGCCACTCTATTCGCTTGTAATCAGATGGAAAACTCAAGCAAGCAGCATGCATGGCAGCAGA
Source organism: Candidatus Melainabacteria bacterium (assembly GCA_003153555.1). Lineage (GTDB taxonomy): Bacteria > Cyanobacteriota > Vampirovibrionia > Obscuribacterales > Obscuribacteraceae > PALSA-1081. Next base: position 26,354 of record PLZS01000010.1, read on the forward strand.
ACTGGTATCAGTTTTCGAACCGACCACGACCAAGTGAGCGGGATCGCTGCTGCTTTCTCTGTTCGCCAGAAGAATTCCGGCAACTAGGATGTGTCGCAATCTAGCTGTTTCTGGAGCTGCCAGGTATTTCATTGCCTGCGCACAGAGAGCTTTATCCGATCCTCTGCCAGAGTAATGATAAAGAAGATTAGCAAAGCGAGCCATCATTACGTTCTCATCAAGCAATGGCAGAGATGGCACTCCGCTTGAACCAGCGGCAGTAACGAAACCGGCTAGAACTGACGGTTTAGGCGAATAGTTAAAATGCTTGGCGATATAGTCGGCCGATTGTTCAGCACCTTTTAGCCATTTCCGATCGGCAGTTGCTGTGTATAGCGAAAGGCAAGCGCGACCCATCGAAACCGAATCACCCAAGTAAGGACCAGCCAAATCTTTTTCATCATGCCTGTATCCACCATCGCTGGTTCCACGATGCGCAATGATCCACTCAGCTGCAGTACGGGCTTGATCCAAATATTTCTTATCGCCGCTGGCCATGTACAAATCGCATAATGCCGCAATTGCCCACCCGTTTTCACGAGCATAAATATGTTTATCGACTGCTGGAACACCAGCTTTTCGGCGCGCAGCGTCATCCAGAGAAAAATATTCACCACTGTGTTTGCCCTTCACAAGATCCGCATCCTGACTAGTATAGAAGGCGCCATCAGGGCTCATCAAAAACGATTCCAAATAACGTTGGATATTTTGTGCAGCCTTAAGATACGCCTGGTCACGCCACAACATATAACCTAGAGCGTAAACACGCATATCTTCAGCTTGGAATTGCATGATTTTTTCGAAGTGGGGATGGTCCCAATCCCCATTTGTCGAGTACTGATAAACGCCTCCCCAGACTGGATCCATGAGCTTCTGCTGCTTATTGAGCGTCTCTTTAGCCCGATGAGTTGCGTCCTTGTCTCCCTCAATCGACCGAGCAATTGCGTACTCTACGCTGTCCCAATCCATGAACTTTTGAGCAAATCCCCAGCCACCATCCTTAGTATCGTAACCATCTGCATGTGCTTTCTCCAATTCCTTACGCAAGGCTGGTGTTAATGAGCCTTCCTTGGAAAAACTGGAAGGATGAGCGATCTTAGTTTTCTGCACATCAGGATGTCTAATAACATCGTTGAGCATGGCAATCATTTCTTTTGGCGCGATGAAACCTTGTCTGATTTCTGCTTCCTTGCCGGTAGATGTGAATACCACCGTGGCCGGCCAACCATAGTCACCGTAACGATTTGAAAGGTCAGGACGAGAATCCTGATCTACCTTTACAGTGATGAATTTATCACTAAGCAATTTGCGCACAGCTGGATCGTTGTACGTTTTTGCGTCCATAACATGGCACCAATGGCACCAGATCGCTTCCAAATCAAGCAGAACAAATTTGTGCTGTTCACGCGCTTTTTGAAAAATGTCGTTCGACCATTCCTGCCACTTCACAGGCGCGCCAGCCGGTGACGTTTCAGGAGTACCCGGTGACTTCGCTGGGCTCTCAATCGGCTTTAGCTGCTTTTGAGTCGAGGTCAGCTGTTCGGCGAAAGCACCACCGAGCGAAGAAAATAAAGCGGAACAAACGACAGGTAACCAGAGCCAACGCATCTTCATTTCCAGACCTCAATATGCATCTGTGGCATCGATGATAGCATTGGCGACACCCCTGATATGCAAGCTTGACGACCGTTAAGAAGTATCAAAGTGGAGGCACCTTGGTGGACAAATACAAGACTTTAGTTGAACGGCTCAAGCCTGGTGAAGAGCTGGTGAGCGCATTGCAGCGGATCGCCTTTGAGCACAATCTCAAAGCGGGCGTAATAGTGTGTGCAGTTGGTTCTCTGACCGTCGCAATCTTGCGAATGGCCGGAGCGAACGGAAGCACAACAATCGAAGGTCCACTAGAGATTGTGTCGATCACAGGCACTTTGTCAGACACAAGCACGCACGTTCATCTCTCCGTTTCTGACGCAAACGGCAAGACAACCGGTGGACATTTGGTGGCGGGCTGCAGGGTGAACACCACCATTGAATTGGTGGTGCTGAATCTGAGCGCGGAATGGTCGTTTGATCGAAAAATCGACCCGCAGACGACGTATATGGAATTGGACCCTCGGCCTGCTCAACACAGAAGAGATCGATATGAAGTCAAGTAGTGCTGTGAAAAGTCCATCGAATCCAGCCGAATGATTAGGCGAATTCGTTTGAAGCACGCGGGACGTGCGCGCTCCATGTCGATCCAACTTGCTAATGAGGCTACAACGTGCTCAAGCCAGGCTTCATGCTGCTGAGCTTTCCTCGTCCGTCGAATCGTCGCTCGACTTGGTAAATCCGCCATTCCGACCAAAACTGAAGAGTATTAAACCAGTGGGTGGCGCTTCCTGCTGAGATTCACGTTCGGCGTAAGGCGCTTTGAAAGCCTTCACCAAATCGGCATTTTGCGCCATAGAGCTCATATCTTTCGAATATCTGATCATGATCCACTCCCTTGAATTCCAGAAACATGACGCAATCGCAAAGAGAAAAGATTCCAGATATTTAACGGATTTGCTATTAAGCTTCCGCATTCTGCTGGGTTTCCGGAGTTGCTGATCCGGCAAAACTCTGTAAGATAGCGGGGCCAAATTGGCATTTAATTGGCTGCGACGGGGACAATGCATGCTTGTAAAAGACGCAGAGAGACTAGCCTTTCAGCTTTTAAAGGAACACAACCTAAAGGATTGGACTTACGAGACGAATACCAGAAAACGCACACTAGGCTTGTGCTTTTCTCATCTTAAACGCATCGAACTTTCAGTCTATTTCATCGAACACAACACACTAGCGGTGGTCCGAGAAACGCTGATCCACGAGATCGCTCACGCGCTGGTCGGCTCTGACCAGGGGCATAACGCCGTGTGGATGGAAATGGCCGAGAAACTCGGCTGCCAGCCCCGCAGAAAGAGCGCAGCGGCGATAATGCCGCCTGGTCCATGGCAGGCCACCTGCGCGGGTTGCAATCGGCTCTTCTCAAAGCATCGCAAGCCAAAATACATATCGGGTAATAGCTGTGCTCTGTGTGGTCCTAAAATCGGGCGGCTGTTCTACGCTCGAGCAGAATCCAAACTTGCGCTACCCAAAGGCGCAGCGGCGATGCAACGCCAAAGTAAAAACGACTAGCATTCACAGACGATGCACTTTATGTGGTGGCAAGTTTCGCCAAATTTGCAGAATGGCTCTGCGTCTCAATTTCGAGATAGATGGAATGACATTTGTTGAGCTAAAACCGGGGGCTATTCAGGCTTTCATTCCAATTACCCCTTGACTTCCTACACCTTCAAGTACTAGACTGGTACGTAAGTATGCAGATCAGCTCACAGAAAGGATCTATGGGTTTACCGGGTCTGATGCTTCAAGGTGATAAGGTCATGAAAAATCTGGAGCTAATTGCAATCATCCTTCTAGTTATTGGGGGGATCAATTGGGGTTTAGTAGGTGCATTTAACTACAATGTGGTTACCTCACTGCTAGGCGATGGAAGCACAATGACACGCGTGGTTTACGCTTTAGTCGGACTCTGTGCGCTTTATGAAGCGTTCAAGATGATGAAGAGCAAAACTGCCTAGACCGTCCGCAACTAACAACATGTAGTGCAAAATGCACTACTGTTCCAGCTGAAAAAACACAACCAGGCAAACGAACACCGAAAGCGTCGTCTAAAAAATGCTTTCGGAAGCAGAAACACACCGCTAGACTCGTCTATATCGAGCCTGAACGTGGTCGTGATGAGCCCTAAGCAGATTTGCGTTCTTTTGCTTGTTTGGCGACTGCGTTCTCGATATATCTAATTGGTGCCCATTCATCGGCACTATTCTTGGTGCGCTCGATTGATTCAAGAATCAATTGCGCGTTTTCAGGCATCTCATTTCTTTCGTAAAATGATGCGAGCCATAACAGTTCTTTGACCGAGGTAGATTGTTTAGACATTTTCAAAAGCACCGCCGTGTGTCGAATCGGTCCCGTTGACGCTACTTACCCTTAATTTTGTTCCCTAAGCCGCAGTTTAATTGTTTACAACGGAATGTGTAGGCATAGAGTCACGCCTATTTCTTTGCATCCGCAGGCGCTCGCAATTCGCAACAAGATTCGTGCAATTCTTTGAACAGCTTTGCTAAATCAATCTCGCAGTGATCAGATTGGCGAGCAATTTCAATAACTCTTGAACCAACAATAACGCCATCCACACCGAGTTCCAACAAAGCCGACGAAGTCTGTTTGCTTGACACCCCAAAACCAGCGCAGACGGGGAGTTTGGTTAAAGCCTTGAGCCGGCTGATTAGACCGCCTAGATTCGATAGATTGCTCGCGGACTTATCAGTTCCGGTCACTCCCAATCTAGAAACGAGATAGATGAAGCCACCAGCACTAGTGGCAATGCGTTGTAAGCGCTCGTCAGTTGTCACTGGTGAAACGATGAAAATCAAATCGACATCATTAGCTTTAGCATAGGGCAACACTTCTTCAGCGCTCTCAATAGGCAGGTCCGCGATTAAGACGCCGTCAATGCCTGCAGCCTTTGCCTGTTTGAAGAACGACTCCACACCGGTCGCAAGAACAACATTGTAATAGACCAGCACGCCGATCGGTATGGCTTCATCCAGCTTGCGAACTTCCCTGATCAAGGCGAAACAATCAGCCGTTTTGAAACCGGATTCCAGCGTTTCAAAAGCGGCTTTAGCGATAACGGGTCCGTCAGCGACTGGATCGCTAAACGGGAATCCCAATTCTAGGGCCGAAGCGTTCGACGAAAGCATGGTTTTGATGATGCTCAAAGACTTGTCTTTATTAGGCCAGCCAAGCACCGTAAAAGGCATAAACGCCTTTTGGTTAGCCTGTTGAAGTTTTTCAAAGCGAGCTTGATAGCGCTTACTCATGCCTCAGAACCTCCGCCAAATCCTTATCACCACGACCAGATAAATTGATCAGCACACGGCTTCCCGGCTTGATATCCAGACACAACTTTTTTGCAAAGGCAAGTGCGTGTGCACTCTCGAGAGCCGGGATAATCCCTTCCTTGCAAGATAATTCTTTGAACGAGGCCAAAGCTTCTTTGTCGTCGACGGACTCGTATCTAGCTCGTTTGATCTCTTGTAGATAAGCATGTTCAGGTCCGACTGAGGGATAGTCCAATCCGGCAGCAACACTGTGCGCTTCAATGATTTGCCCATCATCGTCTTGCAAAACCAGGCTCTTCATGCCGTGCAAACATCCAGGCTTTCCCTTCCCTAACACTGCACCGTGCTTGGTGCTACTTAACCCATGACCGGCTGGCTCTACACCAATAAGATTGACAGTCGGATCATCAATAAACGCCGAGAACATGCCGATCGCATTTGATCCACCACCGACACAAGCAACTACATAATCTGGCAGGCACTGATAGCGATCGAAAAATTGCTGACGGGCTTCTCGACCAATGATACTTTGAAAGAATTTGACTATCGTAGGGAATGGATGCGGTCCCGCCGCTGTGCCAAGCAGATAGTGTGTATCTCCCAAGTTTGTGATCCAATCGCGGAGTGCTTCGTTGATCGCATCCTTCAAGGTTTTACTGCCTGTGGATACGGGATGTACCTGGGCGCCCATCAACTTCATGCGCTGTACATTCGGCTGCTGTCTGACGATGTCCACTTCACCCATGTAAATTTCGGTCCGAATGTCCAGCAACGCACCAGCCATGGCGCAGGCAACGCCATGCTGTCCAGCGCCAGTCTCAGCGATGATGCGCGTCTTGCCCATGGATTTTGCCAACAATGCCTGGCCAAGCGCGTTGTTTGTTTTATGTGCCCCACCGTGCAAAAGATCCTCGCGCTTTAGAAATATATCCGCGCCCCAGAGCCGCGACAAATTCTTGGCGTAATAAAGTGGCGTCGGTCTGCCGGCGTAGTCTCTAAAGAGATTACCAAGTTCGCCCATGAACCCCTTATCTTCCTTGGCGATTAGAAAGGCTGACTCTAATTCCTCCAGTGCCGGCATTAACGTCTCAGGCACGTAAACGCCACCATAGGTTCCAAAATATCCAAGCGTCTTCATCAGGAAACTGCCTCGTTTTTGACATCGGTGCCGGCAAGGATGCCGGCGCTCCCAGGTCGTGATTCATCGTTAACTGCATCGCAAAATGCGATCATTTTATCCATATTTTTTACACCCGGAGCACTCTCTACTCCTGATGCAACGTCAAGTGCATGTGGACTGATGCGGTTCAAAATTCGGCGCACGTTGGTGTGATTCAAACCACCGGCAAAGAAATAGGGCGAAGAATCAGCAAGCGCTTCGACCTTGTCTATTGCCTCATCAAGCCAACTAGTGACGTCAAGGCCCTTCGGTCTGTCAAACAATATGTATGCGCAATTTTTGTACAAAGCCACCTGGCTGCGCAAAGAATCAACATCACAGTCAGGATTTATTTCGATTGCTTTGATCACAGGACCATCAATGGATTGACAATATTCAGGAGATTCCGAACCGTGCAATTGTATGAAATCAAATTGCAGGGATTTGGCAAGTCGGTTTACGTCCGAGAGAGGGCTGTTCTTAAACACGGCAACCGTTTTGACGCGCCCAGAAACAGCTTGCAGGACTTCCCTCGCTTTACTTTCATCAATAGAACGGTCACTACTTGGCACAAAAATAAACCCCAAATAGTTAGCACCAGCTGTAATGGCATTATGTGCATCATAGACGTTGGTGATACCGCAGATTTTTATACTCGTCATCTTACTGACCTGCTGTTGCGCGCGTCTGGAGACCTACAAATTCTGCCATCAGCGCATCCATATTGTCACTTTTCATCAGAGCGGAGCCAATCAAGAAGTTCGAGCAGAATGGCAACAACCGTTCAAGATCACTTTTGGCAAGAATCCCACTCGCTGAAATCAAAATCGTACCAGATGGAATCAGCTCAGCCAGTCGCTCGGTTGTTCCTAAATCCATTTGGAATGTGCCCAAATCCCTGTTGTTAATCAGGATAACGCGAGGGTTCACGCGCAGTGCACGCTCGACCTCTTCAGCGGTTTGAACTTCGACGACGGCGTCCATGCCCAAAGAATCAATACACTCGTGCAACATGCGCAACTGATCGTCACTTAAAATCTTGACGATTAAGAGAACGGCTTTCGCTCCAGCCTCTCTAGCTTCAAAGCATTGATAAGGCTCCAACACAAAGTCTTTACAGAGTGTTGGTAAAAAGCTCTTACGATTAACCTCAGCAAGAAGTTCGAGGCTTCCACCAAAATATTTCTGATCGGTCAACACAGATATTGCTTTAGCAAAACGGTTATAGGACGAGATGATTTCGTCGACATTGACCGAGCCTCGAAGAACGCCTGCCGACGGTGATTTAGGCTTAAGTTCACAAATCAAATTCACACCCGGCTGAGCCAGCGCATCGGCGAACTCGTGATTTGCATTTTGCATTGCGGAACTGAAAGACGCGAGCGTGCGCTTCTTCATGCGCTCACCGAGTTCAATCTTTTTATTTTGCACTATCTCAGCTAACGAACCAGGCATATGCCCTCCTGCACTCCTCGTACTTCGTGGCAACAACCCCGGTCAGAAGTAATTCCCGTGCCAATGCTGCGCCTTCTTGAATGGTGCTTACTTTGCCCGCGACCTTGAAGCCGGCTCCGGCATTAGTGCAAACCATCTGCATAAAATATGGATCAGCACTGCCAACAATGATCTGATGAAATTTCTCATGATTGTGCTCAGCTGTCATCGCATCCGGTGGCACTTCAATTTGGAGAGCCGCTTCGATAGAAAGATTTTCCAGTGTATCTCCTTCAATCTCAGCATAGTGACTAATGGAGCAGGGATCAAACTCGTCCAGTCCCCGCCCAGAGCGCACCACGATCGCATGTTCAGTATGCGGGTCAGCCCGAAGATAATCCGCCACCAGCTTGTAAACGAGGGCGTCGCTCGTCCCCATCAACCGAAACTTGGGGTTAAAGGGATGAAGTAAGGGGCCAACTGAATTGAAGATGCTAGGTCCTGGCAGGCTTCTGCGAATTGAAGCGAGCTTGGCTAGAGATGGATAATAATGAGGCGCATACAAGAATACCAGTCCAACATTATCCAAAAGTTCATTGACATGCTCGAATGGTATCGATGCCGGTATGCCCAAAGCTTCCAATAAATCGAAACTACCGCTCAAGCTACTGGCGGCTCGATTGCCGAATTTGGCGACTCTGACGCCACCAGCTGAGAGAACAAATGCCACAGTTGTCGAAGTATTAAAGTGCGAAAGCCCACTACCCCCGGTGCCGCTGCAATCCATAACGTCCAAAGAACCGTCAAACTTAAACGCAGACTTCTCTTTTATTGACTTGATGAATGCAGTTAGAACGCGAAGATCTATGCGGTCGCTACTCAACTCAAGCAGCACCTGCCGGATTTTTTCTTCCGGCAACTCGCAATCTATCAGGCTGCTAATGGTTTCGTCAGTCAGCATTTTTCGACAAAATTCCTCAGCATTTGTTGTCCCTGGGGTGTGCCGATCGATTCGGGATGGAACTGGACTCCGTACATCCGATCAGTCTTGTGCTGCAAAGCCATTACTAGTCCCTGACCACTTTCCTGCGCGGTGATCTTAATTTCGTCCGGAACCGAAGCAAGCTCAGCAATCAAAGAATGATATCTCATCGCTTCAAATTCATCGTCAATACCATCGAATAGTGGTGTTTTGCAATTGACACGAATCTTGCTGGTCTTGCCATGCACGATTTGTGGCGCTCGAATCACCTTGCCGCCAAGATGATGAACAATACCTTGATGTCCCAGGCACACCCCGAGAATGGCGGCATTCAATTTCTTCCGGTCTAAAATGATTTGCTTGCACACACCAAAGTCCGCATCATTCTCTGGATGTCCCGGACCGGGTGACATCACGACATGGCTCGGACGTAGATCCGCCAATTCGTCAATCGTGATCTGATCGTTGCGAAAGACCTTGATCGGCTCCGGCATTAAAGGCTGCAGCATTTGATAAAGGTTAAACGTAAATGAGTCATAGTTATCGATGATCACAAGTTTCATTTGCTGCTTACCTCCGCATATTTAACTGCTTGAAGTAAGCTTTTTGCTTTGTTGCGGGTTTCTCGATATTCCATCAATGGATCAGAGTCATAAACAATGCCACCACCTGCATTTACATGAACATGACCGTCTTTGACCAGAGCTGAGCGGATAGCAATCGCTCCGTCCATGTTCCCCAGCAAGTCAAAATATCCGACAGCACCCGAATAAACTCCACGTTGCTCAGGTTCCAATTTCGAAAGCAGCTGCATCGCTCTGATTTTCGGGGCACCGGATACGGTACCAGCTGGGAAGCAGCTTTGAAAAGCATCAAAACAGGTCTTATCGGGAGCGAGTACGCCACTTACTTCAGTGAACAAATGCATAACGTGTGTGTACTTGGTCAGACAGGCGATTTCGCCGATTTTGACTGTGCCTGGCACACACACACGACCGAGATCGTTTCGCCCCAGGTCTACAAGCATGCGATGTTCTGCCATCTCTTTTTCATCGTTTTTAAGCTCAAGCGCCAACTTGCGATCCGCTTCCTCATCGGCGCCTCTCGGTCTTGTTCCAGCAATGGCTCGCAAGAGGACATGACCGTTCTGAGAACGCACAAAGGTTTCAGGCGAAGAACCCAAATATACAAAATCCGGACACTTGAGAAAGTAAGCATAAGGCGAGGGGTTAGTTGCCTGAAGGGCGCGATAAATGTTTATCGCAGGTATTGAACAAGGAGCCGAGAACCTTTGTGAAAGCACGATTTGGAAGGCTTGTCCTTCGGCGATGTACTCTTTCGTTGCTAATACCGCGTCGATAAATTGTTGCTCGCTAAAAGGTCCTGAGACATTCTGAAAAATCTCGTCCTCGGATAATGCGCGAGATGGAATTTCTTGCGGCGGCAACTTCACAGGCGATAGAGCTTGCTCAAGAAGCTGGCGCGCGTGCTCTTCCCCCCGATGCGATACGAAACTCACCTTACGATATTGCTGGTCGAAAATCACAACAGAGTCATACAAACCATAACGTCCGTCCGGCACATTGAATGGATCTTCTGCTTGAAGAGGGATCTTCTCGAGAGCGCTGACCGCGCCGTAACCAAGGTAACCGACAAGACCTCCGATGAAAGGAAGTTCTAGTTTTTTGATCACAGAGTCTTTCAAAAACTTTGTCAGTTCTTCGCCACTGCCAAATGTTGCTTTGACAAAATCTTCAACTTGCAAACGCAATAGTTCAATCGGATTCGTCGCATCAACAGTTCTTGTATCGCCTTTCCGTTCTGTGATTTCAGCATAACCGTTCTTCAAAGATATGGTTCGGATCGGGTCTATTCCCACCAGGGAAAAACGAGCGAGGCGACCGTCACCTTCGGTGCTTTCGAACAAAAAACCGTCTTGCGAGAGTTGGCTGAGGTTGTGAAAAACCGAAACTGGAGTTCCGAAGTCCGAAGCGACAGTGATGACAGCCGTTTTCGGGCTCACTCGCGCATCTGCCTCGTTTGATTTATTCATGGTAGGTTGTTGCATTTCCATTTCTCCGCGACAAAAAACAAATGACCGCAAGCACCATCAGTCGGGTAAGCTTGCGGTCAATGAATTCGGTTTGGTGTTCGAAAAGACTACCAACCCGGCATGAGCTTACCTGGCTGTTGCGACCAGCGCCACCAACCATCAAAGCTAAACAGGATTGTATCGGGACGAATCATTTTACGGACGCGCTGCTTCTCGGTTTCTACCAGTGATTTGCAATGTTAGCACAAGGGGCTATATTGGCAAGTTGATTTCAACTTTTGCAAAGTTATTTCCGTCGATACTGAGTGGCGCGCATTTGAGCGCGATTTCTTAGTCACTTCCGTTCATTATCGACGCCGAGGCGTGAAGTACCTAGCCAGAGCATAATTGGTCTCTCCCGACTCAATCTATGTTGCTCCACAGCTTTGCGATCGTAAACAGCTCAAGGTGTTTTACGTTGCTTGTTGCAATGACCGTTTCAGCGCTATTCGTTGAAACGGTGAGAGCCTGTGCAGCCAATATTGCATCTGCATCGAGTTCGGAATCACCTGCCGTCGGTTTTCCTTTCTTTCATACCATCGCCCAAAGTTCCGCTGCCTTTAACATGGCATCCGATGTAATTGGCAAGAAACCCAACTGCGTCCGCAAAAGATCCAATCTACGCAGCCCAAGCGTTCTGTCGCTACGCAGCAGTTCCCTGCGCACTTCATAATCCGATATCTCCGGCACTTTTATCTGATTACCCTGTTGCATCATTAGAGTCACCCATTCAAGAATGTCTCTGTTCCTGTCCGCTCGTGGATGACTGATCATCCCCAGCGGTCCAGCATCCAGCAGAATGAGTTTACTCATCAAACAACTTGTGAGACTTCGAGTGATTATCGTTCAAAGCTCGTTTCAATTTTGGCCAAGTCTCTTCGTCGTAGCCAGACGCATCTTGTAACCACTCTTCAAAAAGTTGTTTAACTTTTCTGACGCGCGAAGTCTCGGTCCTAGACAACTTACTAGGACGACCTTTTTTTATTGCTTCTTTCTTTCCTGCGGAGTCCATAGTGGAATACCCCGAACTTGGTTCGAGTACTATTTTACCAGACGATGTTTGTGCGCAGCCGACAAACGGACTAAGCTGCAAGAGGCAGGTGAAGACACAGTGGCGAAACTGGATAAACAACTTAAGTTCAATAGCGGATTCCTTGATTCAATGGACGGACTCAAAGCTGTTGACCAATTTCTCCATGGTGATCGAAAAGTCCTTAGAGGCTACATGCAATCACTTTTGCTGATTCACCAAGCTTAACAGTGCTTATAGTTTTCAGAGCATAATGAAACGGCAGCTCAATCGATCTGACTATCGCATTGGTGACATGAACCTCTCACTTCAACGCCGCGGGAGGTGGCACCACTATCACTACCCCTGGTGCCCAAGCTATTCGATTATTTAACGGACCACGGGATGTTGGTGCAGTTACGCGGCCCCACCTCCCGCGCACTGAGACGGGGCCAGAAGCAGACCTCGGCGGCTTGACTACAATACAAATCCGTTTTGAGGGGGGAGCACCCCTCTCGATGCAACCGTTACCAGGTTTCTCTACGCGTCCATCGGGCATAGGCATGCGGACCAATTCTTCCGCTCCAAAAGCCTTCTTGTAAAAGTCGATCGCTTTTGCTGTGTCCTTGATGATCAAGTGTGGTGTGAGTGTTGAGAAACCAGGTGGAATCGGTTGTGTGGCTTTACTCATTATTTCTCCTTTGTGAAAATGTACTCTGGTGGGTGTGTTATTTACGCTTTGATATTTCGGCGCAAAGGCGTTCTTCTTGTTCACGCAATTCAGGTGTTAGTGAATCACCGAAATCTTCTGGCGCGAAAATTTGGCGAACTTCTATTTCGCCATCTGAATGGTGCGGATTGGGACACCGCTTGAGCCACTCGATTGCTTCTTCCATGGACTTAACTTGCCAAATCCAGTATCCGGCAATGAGTTCCTTTGTCTCGGCAAACGGTCCATCAACTACAGTTCTGTTTTTGCCCGAAAACCGAACGCGAAAGCCTTTGGAAGTCGAGTGCAAACCTTCTCCTGCGAGCATAATTCCGGCGCGCACTAGCTCTTCGTTGTAATTCCCCATCGCTCTGAGAAGCTCTTCGCTAGGCATTTCGCCGGCCTCAGATTCTTTGGATGCTTTTACTATGACCATGACTTTCATCGTTACTTTTCTCCTTGGCATGTTGATGATCGGCTTAGTTGTTCCTCTGGTGCAGGGAGATTGTCCAATTCAAAAATCGGACGAATCTCGACAGTGCCTTTCTTGACTGGCGGGAGCCGGCTGGCAACAGCAATCGCTTCGTCGAGGTTTTTCACATCAATGATGTAATAACCGCCAAGCTGTTCGGTTGTTTCAGCAAAGGGACCATCTGTGATTAGTTTTTTGCCGCTGCGAATGCGCACACTGGTGGCAGTTGTCACCGAATGTAGTGGCGAGGCGCCGAGAAACTTTCCTTGTGCCTGCAACTCGTGGCAGATTTCGGTTGATTCCGCCATGCACTCTGCACGTTCTCCCTCGGTATAGGTTTTTTCGTCACCATAGATGAGCAACATGTATTTCATTGGTCATCCTCGTAAGAAAGACACTCTTCGACGCCCTTCTCAAGTTCTTCTTTGGACATTGATTGCATTTTTGATTCGTCAGCGTAGCCCATGCATATGAATTTCATAATTACCTCCTAGCAAGATGCGAAATTCTACCCTCTCATCGATTAGTCGAGTGAGTCGGTAGCAGATCGACAATCGAAATATGAGAATTTACTCAGCCATTTCGCGCAAGCGTTTTTCGAGGAAACGCCGTTCTGGCTCCTGTTTCGCCAATGACAGAGCGAGTTCATAGGCAGGCTTGGCTTCTGACTTTCTTCCGAGTCGACGGTTGAGATCGGCGCGCGCGGCATGTGTTAAATGGTATTCGACCAGATCACCACGCGACAAGATCGCGTCTATGATTTGCAACCCCGACTCTGGACCGTCGCGCATGGCGATCGCCACCGCTCTGTTCAATTCCACAACGGGAGACGGCTCAGCCTGCACTAGCAGGTCGTACAGCGCTACCACCTGCGCCCAATCAGTTTCAGAAGCTGATGCAGCACTCGCGTGCAAAGCCGAAATCGCCGCTTGAATTGTATAAACACCAAATTGCGGAGCAGCAAGCGCCTGCTGGACAAGCTGTGCCCCCAATTGAATTTGTTCTTGGTTCCAAAGTGAACGATCTTGATCCTCTAATAGAATTAAATCGCCTCTCACGTCAGTGCGAGCAGAGCGTCGTGATTCATGCAGCAGCATCAGTGCTAACAATCCCATCACTTCGGCATCGGGCAAGAGATCGAGAAGCACTTGTCCCAGATGAATAGCTTTGCATGATAGATCAGCGCGCGTGGCTTCGCTGCCCGAAGATGCAGAATAACCTTCGTTGAATACGAGATAAATAACAGACAGCACCGAGTCGAGCCGCTCGTTGACGTCCTCACGCGAAGGCACTTCATAGGGAATTTTCGCATCACGGATTTTCGCTTTAGCCCGAACAATACGCTGCGCAATTGTAACTGGCGACGAAAGGAATGCGCTGGCAATTTCCTCGGTAGTCAGACCGCACGTTTCTCTAAGCGTCAGCGCAATCTGCGCATTGGGCGACAATGCCGGGTGACAGCATGTGAAGATCAACCGAAGATGATCGTCCTTGAAGGTCTCTTCATCAAAATCTTCAATTTCGATCGTGCCTAACGCAATCATATCTCCATGCTCTGCAACCGTTTTATCAAAGCGCGCGCGTCTGCGTATTGAGTCAATAGCTTTAAATCGCGCCGTCGATACAATCCACGCGCGCGGATTAGTCGGAATTCCGTCGCGGCACCACTGTTCGACGGCCACAGCGAATGCCTCCTGCAGCATTTCTTCCGCCAGGTCAAAATCACCTAGTAGTCGAACCAAAGTCGCGAACACACGCCGGGACTCGCTGCGATATAGCTCATCGACAGCTGCTCGTATTTTTGCGCCGTTTTTAGGATCGTTTTTTTGAATTGGCTTAGGCATACAAATAAGATTGTTGTATACAGATCTCACCAATATAACATAGAGAGCTAGTGGGGCTAAGCGTTCTAGGCGACAAATACTTGAGCGAAGTCTTCATATGAATTCTTCCACCAGACTTGTTTCTATCGAATCTCTTTACAGCAAATGGCAGAAATATTCTTATATGGCACTGTCACTTACGCTTTGCAAATCGATTCGACTCTGCCATTAAACCACAACCATGCTAACAAGTTTGAGTTGTGCCGGTGTGCCACTACGCACGGTGCGTGATCGGCTCATCGTCTTCGACGAGATCGCCATTGCGGGGCAGATGCCAGACAAATACTACAAAACACGCTCTCAGTGTCGAAGTCCAGAGTCCCCTCATCAGATGACGTTCTAGTTACTAAATCCAAGGGGACACTTCCCCTCTGTAAGAGCCTTCAGGTATCGATCAGGAATTGGCCGGATGCTGCAGTCAGGCATATCACGCGGCCCTTCTATAATACCTATGAAGAGAGGAACCCTCAATGTTCCATTGGTGGAAGGACGATCCACTTCTGCCGGAATAGCTCCTGCTGGAAGCCAACTCTGCATCTTAGTGTCATCTGAAACTACTCTAAACCGGCTGCAGTAGTTCTCGCGGAACTGTAGGTCCACTCGAGCAGCTCTCCAGGTTCCGTTTTTCCCGTAGTAAGAGAAGGCAAAGCTATAGACATCATCTTCCACTTTAGTTGGAGCCCAGTGCGCAAGAATGTCTGTTAAAGAATGTCGGTCGAGCATTACGCAACGATGCTGTCGTTCGAAGAGCGGGTAGACGGCCGGTTTGCCATTCTTGTCTATCGCTAGGAATGCTTTGTTTCTGTCAAAATTCGATGGATTATCCACCAGGACACAAACGAAGTCAAACTCGGAGTAGTCGCTAGATATCCCGTCGCAAATGGCTTCGTCATGTGTTTCCGCCTTTTGCTCTTCCTTGGCAAAAACTTGATTTTGGAAAATAAAAGCACCCATGAGAATGAGCAAGAGTGCGTTCATTGCCAGTTCCTCAGTGAACCCGAGTATGTTAAAGACGAAATCCATTCTACTGCATACTCACCCGGCGGCACCTAGATAGGGGTCCGGAGACCAATGGAACGAATTACGTCAATTTCGGCACGAATACACTCGGTATCTCGTTTGGTAAGAAAGCGGGCTCTTTTTTAGGGAACATCGCCTTTCAAGCGATGGTCGTCGTCTTGTTCGGCTAACCACGCTCGATATTTTGCTTCTCTGACAAGCCAAAAGTGGGCTGGTGTTTTTAGGACACGCTGAAATTGGAGAGCAGTTTCTGGAGTGATAGCCGATTTGCCTTGAATGATTTCATTTATAGTTTTCTTTGGACGCCCCGTGCGTTCCGCCAGATCGGCTTGCGACAGATTGAATTGCTCCAACAACTCTTGCAGTGTTTCACCTGGTGGCGAAACGAAGTTAGGTTTGTATTTGGTCTGCTTATTCATGCGTATCTTCAACCCTCAAAATCAGAACCGCAGTTACCTTCGACCAATCTAGCCCTCCATCAAGCGGCGCAGCTGCATGTCTATGGAACGAAGTAGCTGATTACCCAGAACAAGGCAATGAAGGCGAAAACCAGTCCAATCCTCGTTCCGACCGACATAGAGTCGTTTTTGCTTTTCCCTAGTCGTCCCCCAAGAAAGAAAACGACGGCAAAACCGGCACAAAAGAGCGGCGTGAAGTAATGAATCATCCAAAGTGGCGTGTTGCTATTTGGCAATTTAACTATGCAGATTTTCGGCGGACGACCAGCTTTAGCAGCCTTTGGATGATCAGGAACATATTGTTTACCGTTACTCATCGCGACAAGATAGATCGTTCCTGGTATGGAACCGGCAATGAACTTGCTGTTTCGATCAAAGCCATGAGCATAGAATTCGCGAACATCTCCTGTGGCTAATTTATGCACAACACTCAAACAGTGGATTGCGCCTGGATAACCAGCGGACTCCTTGAGCCACTTCGCGTTTTCTGTGGACTCTAGAATTTTCTCCACCGGCATATTGACCACAGGCACATCGACAACTTCTTGCACATCTGTAGTGCCGTTCTCAATTTTATCGATTGATGGCGCCTCGGGTCTGCCACTGACGACATTTTGACCAAGATCACCAACAAGTTGAATATCCCCACGCTGGTGTGGATATTCTCGACGTTGCTGAAACCACGAACTGGCAACCCGGCCAATCATATCCAGCTGACGCACCACTTTCATCTCAGGACTATTCTTCGAATACAAAACTGTTCCGTCTTCACGCTGCAAACCCAACGGGGTTTCTTCAAACCAAATTTCCTTGTTCAATAGCGAACTCAAAATCGAATCTTTAAAGTCCATCAAATCCGGACCCATAGCGGTTATCGTAGAAGCATAGGCTTGAGATCCAACTTTATAACTTGGTTCTCCATTTGGTGAGATAACCAAATCAAGGTAAGCATCAGCTGTTTTATATGCGGTGTTCTTAAGATGATTTAGTTGAGATGGTCTCGCTGAACTTGAATTCAACACGCCAAAAACAAGGTAAGCACAGAATATAAGCGCACCTACGACAACAAGTGACATCAGTACACCGCTAGATCTCTGCAGGGATATCAGCAAACCCTGCATAGCATCTTGCTGATTAATATCCTTGTTCTTCTTGTCTTTACTCGGTTTCTTCGGCGGCGCCAGTTGATCATCATCGGAAAATCTGCTGAACTTTGCATTGCGCGAATTTGATTGCCCTGGCAAAGATGCCGGAGAAACGACAGAGCTCGATGGCTCATTCTTAATTGATGGTTTCGCGTCTGGCACAGGACGACTTAGCGCCGCCATTGAAGACATCGACATCTGGTTGGCGCGCCGAAACAACGTCTCAGCATCTTCGTTTAGCCCTAACTGTTGGCAAGTTGCAGCTAGCCTCAGAACCATATCGACAACGCTGGGATGTTTTTTTCCAAGCACTTTTTCGCCGATCGCGAGCAGCCGCTTGTAATGTGGCATCGCCTCGTTATAGCGGCCCGTTTGGTAGTAAATATCGCCAAGACTTTGCAAGCAAGCGATTGTGTCTGGATCGCCAGCGCCGTATGCCCGTTCAAGAACATCCAAAGCACGACGATAGATCGGCTCAGCGTCTAGGAAGTTGCCCTGTTTGATAAGTTTCGCCGCGTACTCTAACGATGCCGCGACATCGATGAGCTCTCGTTCAGTTTCTCCAGAATGCATGCACCAATCTCATACGCTTACATGGGAAACATACCCGAAAATTGATGATTTAAGTGTAGAGTCAACGATTCCTGCTCATGCTGCTCTGAGTTCCGTGCCATCGAAAAAAGTCGCCGCTCAGAATGGCTCGACGGGCAGCAGCGACGTCGTCTTGAGTCATGGCGGGAGACGAAGGCGCATCCGAATTGCCTCCGCTGTAGACCTGCGCATAACCTGCTTGAGAAGGACTCATTCCAGGCTCTCCCTGCCATGTGTAGCCGGACCCTGAAGCAACATTAGGCACATTTTCGGGGAAGCCGTCACTGCTGCGATAGCCCGTTGGTACTGAACGTGACCATTGGTAACTTTCCACAGATGCTGGCGCAACAACATCGTTGCGAACCGAAGGCAAATCGCTTGGTAATCTTGCAGCAATTTGTTTCAGTCTAGGTAGTCTCGATCCATAGCGAGTCTGATTTTGAGCCTCAGCGGACTGGGGAAAGAGAGCGCAAGCAAAAGTAATTAGTAGCAACAGTATTAAAGTCGACATAAGACCTCCCAAGTTGCAAAACAACTTCGGTTACTAAAATCTGGTAGTTGGTAAAATTGGCTCCTAAAGCTTATATACGCAGTGACAAGTTTTTGGACAAACGAGTTCGGACTCGGAGCGCGGCTATTTTAGCCGCCAATAAACCATGCGCCGGACCTGTTAGTGACCGACAACAGGAGCTAGCCTTCTATGTGCAAGACTGCTTCGTTATGTTCTGGGCGGATTGAAAATCCGCGCTCCATTTCTCAAATTTCAATATGAAAGGAGCCAACAGTGTCGGCTCCTTTCTTCTTCGTTAAACTAGTGCTAAATTAGTGTCCTGAGTAATCTTCGGAAGCCACTTTGATGCGGTACCAATAGTCTTTGAGGGCTTCACCTGGAGGCGGTGGTTGCTTGAAGCCTTCCCCTGTTCCCATTGGATTGTGGATGGTATGCGCCTCTCGAACGCCGTCCTCATATTCTTTTGTAGCCTTATCCAATGCCTTCAATTCGGCTGGAGTCATATGGGCACGAACATCATTGGCAATCTTTTGCTCGGCGTTTTGTACGCGCTTATCAACTTCGTCGTGTATTGGACAATTTGGTGCCTCAGGAAATTTGGCATTGATATTCGCCTGCAGCCCCCACTGAGCTTTTTCTTCATTGTACTTATCAAGCTTCTTCTGCTCTTCTTGATACTCTTGGTATTTCTTCTGCTCAGCCGGATCCTTACTGTTTTTCATGTCATCAACAACTTTGTCTTTGACGTGATCACCGATGGTCTCGCCATGATAGCCGAAGAAATCCTTGACCTTGTTCCAAGTGTGCTCCCATCCCTTGGAATGATCAGGTGCAGTTTGATCAAACCCAGTTAGATCTATCCCGGGCAAAATGTCTTTCATTGAGCCTTGCTTCACCGGTTGCTCAATTCCTCCAAAACAGCCATGGCCACCACTGCCGTATATTGAGATACGGGTGGATTCCATTGGGTCGATTTTAGAAAGAGTCGATAGACCAGATTCTTTAACATCGTCAAAGTTCTTTAAGCTCATATATAAGCTCCTAGTAAAGTTTGGACTGTGGTCACCAGAACGTAAACAACAAATGTTGCTCCTGTCAGTTCTGTGATGAGTGCGGCTACTCTAGCCTCCTTATATAATCGATCGCGCGTGACAACTTAGTGACATATTCGTGACCGGTTCGAGACAAAGGCAGAAGAGAACACTGCTCAAGGTGTATATCCGTTGCAATTTCTTTTTGGACAGAGAATCAAACAAATTTATCGGCAAACGAAAAACGCACAATAAGTTCGCTTGATTGGCATCCCAAACTAGAATCACTACTTTTGGCGAAACAACGTAATTGTAGATCCATCAGGCAGTGGACGACTTGCCATCTCAGTAAAGCGTCGATCCGATTTGACGAACTGCTTCAGTTGTTCGAAAGCTTTTTCAGATGCTTGATCAGCGAAGCCTTGATAGTGATTCTCGCTTTGGATTAGGTACCACTGGTAGTACAACGCTTTCTCAGGAGAAAAACTGGCTGTGTCGCCGCCTATCGTGTAGACCCGAGAGGTTGTTGGCCTGACCGCGCTATTCAAATCACGAGCAATCAGTTCAAAAGTATGCACATTCAAATCAGGTGAGTTGGAAAGAATATTCAGCCAAATGGTGTTTCCATTTTCAGTCTTGTCGATAGTCTTTACGACCCAATATTGTCCCCAATCCACATCTGGTCTGGGATTGACTAGGGTCATACCAAGGCGTGGCTCGGAAATATTGTTGCCTAACGCCCTAGCAAAATTGCCCAGCCATTTTGGTTGTGATATTGGATATGGTGAGAATTCGAGAGATAGAACTTGCGCTAGTGCCGCAGCCACAATCAGCCATCCCAAGGTGCGCACGAGGCGACGCGGATTTTCTACGAGTCGAGCCACAAAGCACCCCGAAACAATTGCAGTGGTTATCAGCGCAGGGGCTATATATTGAGGCTTAGGGAGGATCCAAGCCAACGTGCTCACGGCCAAGACGCCTCCAACAGCAGATAGGATAAGCGGGTAGAGATTGCTGGCAACAGTCCGACGGATCACCACAAGTGCGACCAAGAACAATGCCATCAAAAGCGGTGACATCACCGCGGGTAACACCTGTGCATAGTGTGAGAGATTTCCCCCGAATGACTGTGCCTGAGTGATATGCACGGCGCAGTCATCTGCCATCAGTTTGGCTTTCTCAACATTAAGAATGAACCACGGCGCGCTCAGAAGGGCAGCTGTAGAAGCGACAATCCCCAGTTGCAGGAAGTCAGCTCTAGACCTTGATTTGTTAATCAGGCGCTCGCAAATCACTGCCACCAGGGGAAGTCCAATGTAGGCCACGGCGATCTGTTTAGTCATGCATGCGCAACCCACAGCAACACCAGCCCACAATGCGTGCTGCCAAGTCGGCTTGTCGCGAAATTCAAATAAGGCAAATAACGCCAGCCCGACCATTGCGGTAAGCGGAAAATCTAACCAGAAAGCGCGATTGATCAACGCCAATTCCGGATAGAGGTTGATGATGATGGCGCTAAAAAATGCGCACAAAACCGACTGTGTCAAACGTTTCGCAATACCGTAAACGCTCAGCGTTAAGACGATATTGAATAAGGTCAGAACAGCAATGTCGACAGATCTGCTTGCCCCCAACGCCGCCTTGAAAAGACCGTTGACCATATGCGCGAACGGCGGGTAGAAGCTGTTCACGGTCAAAAGTTGATGCCACCAATCGGAGCGAAAGAAATGTGGATGCCTGAAGAGATCGGCATAACTGAACGCATTAAGGATGTGCCCAGACTCGTCTATCGACGGAATTCTGTGTTCAAAAGAAAACCACAGCGGCAATAAAGCGGCGAAAAATATTGCCATCAAAGGCAAACCGACTTTATCAAGCGTTCCCCACGCACGATTTCCCAGTACGTTTTGAACGTTAGTTTGAACCTGCTCGTTAGCTAACTGGGACACGGAACAATGCTAAACCCTGTGGCAAAGATGCAATTGCCAAGATCCTACGACAATGTATGAACTCAAGGAGCATCCGTAAAAGCAACTTAATCACACGTGAATACAGAAAGCGGCGATTCGGCTCAGCTTTTCGGCAACCGGAGGCGCTGTAAATGCCGCTATTCCAAGCATTTCTGTTAACAGGGACTCCGTTTGAGATAAGCGTTATTAGCGAAAGTATGATAACTTCTCTAGCGGATTTGAGACATTCCTTAGCAAGACCTCGGACTTGCGGACGCTTTACTACCAAAAGAATCGGGAGCTACTAGTCAGAAAATGAGAGTAGCCGTTGTAGGGTTGTGGCACTTAGGAACGGTCATCGCAGCTTGTCTAGGCAAAGCCGGGCACGAGGTTGTTGGAATCGACGAGGACCGCGGGGTGATCGCGGATCTGGTTTTAGGAAAGCCGCCGGTCTTTGAACCGGGGTTGGAAGAAACTTGTAAGGCTGCTGTTCAAGCCGGTGGACTGCGTTTCAGCTCAGATTTCGCCTCAGCGGCGGATGCCGATCTGGTCTGGATAACTTACGACACCCCGGTCGATGAACAGGATCGAGCCGACATTGACTTCGTTCAGCAAAAAATTCATAACGTTCTTGCTCATCTGCAGCCAGGCACACTGGTGTTGATTTCCTCGCAGGTTCCGGTGGGATTCACTACCCGGCTGATTGAATACGCACAACAAGCTCATCCCGAGAAGGCTTTGCTGTTTGGCTACAGTCCAGAAAATTTGCGCATCGGCAAAGCGATATCCGTATTTACAAATCCCGATCGAGTCGTCGTCGGCATCTCTAGCGAGAAGGCGCGCTTGAAAGTGATCGATCTTTTCGTTTCTTTCACCGACAATATCATCTGGATGGGCATAGAATCCGCTGAGATGACTAAACATGCGCTCAACGCCTTTTTCGCTCTTTCCATTTCCTTTATCAACGAGATTGCTTCTGTATGTGAGCAAGTAGGTGCCGATGCCAAAGAAGTTGAGCGCGGACTGAAGTCAGAAGAACGCATTGGTCCCAAAGCCTATCTCGGACCAGGCGCGGCCTTTGCCGGTGGCACCCTCGCTCGTGATATTGAATTCCTCACTCAGCTATCCAACCAACACGGACTGAAAACTCCGATACTATCTGCGGTGCGAATTAGCAATGAAGAGCACAAGGGTTGGGCCGCACGACGCCTGCAGCAAAAGCTCACTGACTTAGACGGCAAGGTGATCGCCGTACTTGGTTTGACATACAAGCCGGGCACCGATATCTTGCGGCGCTCCAGCGCCGTCGAGCTGTGCGAATGGCTGGCTCAACAAGGATCGATTGTACAAGCTCACGACCCGGCGATTTCCACTCTGCCGGTGGACTCGCATAGCGGCATCCACTTGAAGAGCAACGCTCGTGAAGCCCTTCAGGGAGCGCAAGCGCTCGTTGTGGCGACTGAATGGCCCGAGTTTAGAGACATTTCCGCAGAGCAACTGATCACGTGGATGCAGGCACCTTTAGTACTTGATGCGAATGCCTTTTTAAGCAAAAGCCTTGGTGCGGAAAAGAAAATCAACTACTTTGCGGTGGGTAAACCATGAAACCTCTTTATGGAAAGACGGCGATTATTACCGGTGCCAATCAGGGCTTCGGTAAAGTCTGTGCACAGGCTTATCTGATCGCCGGTGCAAGTGTCGTTATTTGCGCTCGCAATCATGATCGCTTGCAAGAAGCATATGACGAATTAAAAGCTGACTGCAACCAACCAGACCAACGTTTTGATTGGTTTGGTGCTGATGTTTCGCATGTCGAAGAAGTCGAGCGCCTTGTGGATTTTGCGTTGGAGAAGAACACACGAATAGATATTCTAGTTAACAACGCCGGCATCTACGGACCAAAAGGATGCATCGAAGAAGTCGATTGGCAGGAGTGGACACGCTCTCTTGAGATCAACTTGTATGGTCCGATTCTGATGTGCCGTGCGCTACTTCCTCACTTCAAACGCAATCAAGCAGGCAAGATAATAAATATCTCTGGTGGAGGTGCGACCGCTCCGTTGCCTCGCTTGAGCGCATACGCCGCTGCAAAAGCAGCTCTTGTGCGGATTACGGAAACAATTGCCCACGAGACTCTTGGTTGTGGCATCGATGTCAATGCCGTCGCCCCCGGTGCACTCAATACTAGATTGTTGGACGAAATTCTCGAAGCTGGTCCGGCCAAGGTTGGAAAGGAATTTTACGAGCGCTCGATCAAACAAAAGGAAAATGGCGGCGCTTCGATGCTGAAGGCAGCGGAGCTGTGTGTCTACCTGGCCTCGGATGAGAGCGATGGTATCACTGGGAAATTGTTGAGTGCAGTGTGGGATCCATGGCAAGATCTTGCCAAACATCTTGGTAAACTGAAGTCGTCCGAAATCTATACCTTGAGACGTATTGTGCCCGCTGATCGCGGAGAGGACTGGGGGTAGCATGAATGTAGCAATAATTGGTTGTGGACTGATTGGTCACAAAAGAGCCAAGAATCTTGGCGGACATACGTTGCTAGTTGCGGCCGATGTAATGATGGACAGAGCCGAGTCGCTCGCCAAACAATATCCTGGCGCCATCGCCATGCAATCTTGGGAAGCAGCAGTGGCGCACGAGAGTGTCGATGTCGTGATCGTCGCGACTACTCCAGACAATCTTGCCCGGGTCACGCTAGCTGCATTGCAGGCTGGAAAACATGTGCTGGTTGACAAGCCGGCCGCCCGTCACTTCGAAGAACTGGACTCGGTCATTGAGTTAGCGAAAAGCAAGAAGCTCAAAGTGAGAACAGGATTTAATCACCGGTTCCACCCAGCTATGCGTAAGGCTAAGAAGATCATCGATTCTGGCGAAATCGGGCAGCTGATGTTCATTCGCGGCAGGTATGGACATGGTGGTCGACTCGGTTATGAGAAAGAATGGCGCGCCGATCCCACCATCGGCGGTGGCGGTGAACTGCTGGATCAAGGAATGCACTTGATCGATTTATCGCGCTGGTATCTCGGCGACTTCGTGCACGTAGACGGATACGTCAAGACTTACTTCTGGCAGATGCCAGTGGAGGACAATGGATTCATGATGTTGCGCACGCGCAAAGATCAAGTTGCCTGGCTGCACGTTAGTTGGACGGAGTGGAAGAACACTTTCTCCCTTGAAATTTATGGACAACACGGGAAATTGCAAATTGACGGTCTAGGCGGAAGCTATGGAACGGAACAACTAGCCTTGTATAAGATGCATCCACAAATGGGTCCGCCTGAAACCACAATCTGGCAATATCCGGGTGAAGACCAATCTTGGAGTTTAGAGTTTAAAGAGTTCGTCAAAGACATCGAACAAGACCGAGAGCCTGACCCGAATGCCAGCGATGCACAGGAAGCTCTGCGCATCGTCAATGCGATATACGAGCGCACCGTTGCAGCTGTGGCAGGCGGTACAAAATGATCATCGCACGCAGTCCTCTTCGCATTTCAATTGGCGGTGGCGGCACAGACTTACCTTCTTACTACGAACAACACGGCGGCTTTTTAATTGCAGCGGCAATAGACAAGTACGTGTACATCACGCTCCATCAAACCTTTATCAACGAGATGATTATCAAATATTCGCAAATGGAAAGAGTTGCGTCTATAGAAGATATTCAACATCCTATTATTCGCGAAGCTGCGAAATTACTAGGCATCAAAGAACTTAATTTGGAACTGACCAGTATGGCTGACATCCCAGCAGGAACAGGCTTGGGCTCTTCTGGCAGTTTTACTACGGCGTTGTTAAAAGTGTTCCATCACTACAAAAAGAATTTAATTCATCCGAAAGAATTGGCTGAGCAAGCTTGCTTAATTGAAATTGGACTACTGAAAGAACCTACCGGCAAACAAGATCAATACATCGCCTCTTACGGCGGCATTAATTGTTTTGAATTCGAAAAGAACGGTGAAGTAAAGGCATGGCCGCTTAACTTGAGTACAGAGTCATTGTTTAACCTCGAGGATAATTTGCTGCTTTTTTTCACAGGTTATTCGCGCTCTGCAGGGTCGATTTTAAAAGAACAAGATCAAAAAAGCAAAAGTGCAGATGCACAAATGATCGAGAATTTGCATTATGTAAAAGAACTGGGATACCAAATTAAGGATGCGCTTGAAAGCGGCAATTTGCGCGAATTCGGTTCCTTGATGAACGAGCATTGGCAATTCAAAAAGCGCCGTTCAGGATCTATGAGCAATCCAGATATAGACCGCTGGTATGAACTTGCGTTGCAAAATGGCGCCCTGGGTGGAAAGCTGATTGGAGCGGGGGGCGGTGGATTCTTGATGTTTTACACAGAAGAGAAAGTAAAGCTGCGCCACGCCATGAGAGGAGCTGGATTGACAGAAGTGCGCTTCAGATTTGAGTTTGAGGGCACCAAAATTGTCGTTTGAATTTCCGCCCGTGATTATCCTTGCAGGAGGCATTGCCACAAGACTTGGTGCGATTTCGGAACTGATTCCCAAAGCGATGATGAGAGTAGCCGAAGCGCCCTTCATCGATCATCAATTACGATTGCTGGCAGAACAAGGAGTGACACAAGTTGTCCTTAGCGTCGCTCATCTGGGACAACAAATTGAAGATTTTGTCGGCACCGGTTCTCGTTATGGAATCTCAGTGGTTTACGCGTACGATGGACCAGTGCGCCTCGGCACAGGCGGCGCCATCAAAGCGGCACTAAGCACGGTGCCTGATCAATTCGCGGTGCTCTACGGCGATACTTATCTGGATATAGAATACAAGCCAGTTTTTGACGCGTACATTAAAAGCCGCCAAGCGGCACTAATGACTGTTCTTAAAAACGAAAACAGCTGGGACCGCAGCAATGTGCTTTTTGAAAACGGCATCATCAAGCTGTACGACAAACGCAATCCAACAGCTGATATGCATCACATCGACTACGGTCTTTCGATCATGAACAAAAGCTGCTTCGACGATTTCCCCGAAAACCAACCATTCGATCTTTCAGAGGTCTTTGAGCGTCGCATACAATCAGGACAAATGGCTGGTTTTGAGGTTCACAAACGCTTCTTTGAAATCGGTACACCGACTGCATTAGCCGAAACAGAGCAATACCTGCAAAATCGAAAGGTGAATTAGGAAAAGTAAGTCCTCAGATTGATTTATACTATCCATGCGCAAGCTCTAATTAAGCGCGGAGGGGTTAACTTGGGTTCCTGGGATGTAAGCAGCTTCGGCAATGATGGCGCCCGTGAATGGCTAGATGAATTGCTGCATGCAAAAGGCGCGGACCGGATATTCCGTTCTCTGATGGTTGCAGGCAAGTTGGGTCCGAACGACTACCTGCAGACAACTGAGAGTGAATGCGCCATAGCTGCCGCAGAGATGGTCGCGGCAGGCGCCGGCAATCCTTCCCCCACGTTACCGCCAAAGGCGGCCCAATGGCTACAAGAGCGGAATTTTACCGCTGGAGCAGAAATCGTCGATTTAGCCTTGAGAGTTGTGGAGCGCGTATGCAAAAACTCCGAACTTAAAGAGGTCTGGGATGACACAGACTCCTCAGAAGATTGGTATTTGTTGATTCATGACCTAGAAAAAAGACTGCGGGAGAGCGAAGTCTACGCCTCTCAGTTAGCGGAACGTATGCGCCAGGCTACATCCACCGTCGAAGGCACGCATCAACTCTTTGACGAAGCTTTAGTGCTGATATCCGCCGGTGACCATGAGGCGGCGATTGCCAAATATGAAGAAGCCCTGGTGCTAGACCCAAATTCGCAACTAGCCTATCTAGGTCGAGGCACATGTTACTTGTCTCTTGGGCGTTACGAAAAGGCTGTGGACAATTTTGAGCGCTCCTTGCGACTTGGTCGCGAGGTCACCCAGGCTTATCATCTGCGTGCCCAGGCCTATTTTCACCTCGGTCGCTATCACGAAAGCATCGACGACCTCAGCACGCTGATCGCCAAGAAGCCGGATGGGTGGGATGCCTATTGGATCCGCGGTATCGCCTACGAATCTCTTGGTTTATACCTGAAGGGCGCGACTGACTTTACTAAAGTGATTGAGCTGCAACCGCAGTTTGAAGAAGCGTTTGGACGGCGTGCCGATTGTTATGAACACCTCGGTAGTTTCGATATGGCCGCGAAGGACAGAGAGCGCATGCAGAAGTTGATGTCCAAATGAGCTATCACGCAGGCTGCTGAATTTGCTGAGGTTATTGGGAAGGATGGATTGCGACTTGTTGCCACAAGAGAGTCAGTCTTGCTGAGATCATTGCATTCGTTGAAAGGTCGAGTCCAACGAGCCATCGAGGCACGGCGGACGTTTACCAACATTGCAATTTTTAATCACATTCCAAAAACTGCAGGAATGTCATTCCATGAATTTATCAAAGACAACGTTCCGAACAATTCCATACTAGACTTCTACACGCTCGATAATCGTGACCGACTTGTTGAATTTGCCAGCCAACCTCAATCCCGATATGCCGCTATCGTAGGACATCTTCCATACAGTTTTTTTGTTAATCTGCCACTACCGGCAAAGGCATCGCACATCACCGTGCTGCGAGAACCTGTCAGCAGACTAATTTCTTACTATCACTATATTCGCTCGAGTGAGACGCATTATCTTCACGACTGGGTGGTCAATGAAGACGTCTCGCTGCAAGCATTCTTTGAGAGTCAACCGACAATGGAGATCGATAATCTGCAATTGCGTTTTTTATGCAGTACGGACTGTTCCAATGTTCCGATCGGTGGCTGCACCAAAAGTATGTTGGCGGAAGCAAAAGAGAATCTGCAAAGTCATTTTGCCGTCGTTGGACTACAGGAGTATTTCACTCAAAGCCTTGTCCTAACTGCTCGTACGCTTGGCTGGACGCACATCACCAATCCCGAAATCAATCGAGCACCAGTCAAACCAAAGTCGTCAGATAGGGACGAAGCCACATTGAATTTGATTCGCTCTTCAAATGAGTTAGACATCGAGCTATATGATTTCGGAAAACAACTGTTTGTGACGCGATGCAATGAGTTAGGGATTAAGTTGTAGACGAACTATGCAAAGGATACGGTGAGTCTATATGTCGGACCAGCTTAATTATGGAAGCACCATCAGGAGTTTGTAGAATTGAGGGATTTGCTTACTTATTAGATAGGTAAATTTGCATAGGTAGGTCCTCGCGGACTTTCCCTGCTACATCACCGTGTACGGATCCGTAAACGGCGGTGCGAGAATCGCGTTCCGAGGAATTGACAAGCCAGACTTTACCTTTATACTGAATATAGGTACAGGTAGACTTTCTATGCATTCCCAAAGGGCACTTAAATTCGAAAGACTGTATGAGGTGGCTGAGCGCCAGCAGGGCTTTTTCGCGGCTTTGCAGGCACGTGAGCTGGGCTACTCCAGGCAATTGCAGTCATACCATGTCGGCGCTGGAGATTGGATAAAGAAAGGGCGCGGCATTTTCCGTTTGAAGTACTTCCCACCTGCGCCATGGTCCGATGGTTTCTACATGACCTATCTCTGGGCCTTGAACCGAGATGGACAGTCAGAGGGCGTCTTCGGTTACGGCACAGCACTTTATTTGCATAACTTGAGCACGTATGTGCCGCCAGTGTTTGACCTGATCGTGCCGAAACATTTTCGCAGACATAGCGAGCCGCCTGGCACGATGCAGCTCTACAAACAAAACATGGATCGAGATCAAATTCAGATGATTGCTGGTCTGCCCGTAACGCGCCCATTGAAGACAATTATCGACCTTCTCGATTCAAAGGCGATCGATTACGACTATGTTCTTGACGCACTGAGAACAGCGATTGAACGGTTTGCGATTACGGATAAACAAATGCGGTCAGCTAAGTTGACTGCGGCGCAAAAGGAGCGATTGATGGCGGCCTTGAAACGAATCAATCACGAGCTTGTCGATGAGATACGGTAGCGACAAAGATTACTACAGTGCAATTGTTCAAGAGATTGAGAGCCAATCTCAGGGCAATGAAGCGAGAGCAGCGTAGCTCAGGCGAGACTTCGCTTTGGAGCGCTGCATGTCTCGTTTCGATGCAAAAGAAGGCCCAGATCAGGACATTGGAAAGATCTGGGTGCAGGTGACTGTCGGCGAGTTTTCGTTTTCGACCATGCAAATAGACTTCGGCATAAAGCCGGATGATACGCCAGTCGAGAAGCACCATGGCCGTGATGTTCTTTCATTTGCCGGTGTAAACAATCCAGCGATCACAACGGCTTCAAGAGAGTATCTTGCCGCCGATAAAATCAGCCTCGTGCTTGAACAGGGCGCGGAGCGTCCGCGCGATCTCGTGCATGGAGCCTTGCTTCTGGAAGAGGACAAAATTGATCTCGACATCCTGGCGAGCTGGGTTGAGAAGTTAGCGGCGGGAATGCGTCCTTGACACTTCCCTCGCCTTACCTTATAGTAAGGATTATAAGAAGCGGAAAGGCGGGCAAGCAATGACGACTGCAACTGTCACCAGCAAAGGTCAAATCACCATACCGCTAGACGTACGGCAACGGCTTGGCATTGACGTCGGCGACCGAATTGAATTTGTTGAGCTTGCAGAGGGCGAGTTTGCCATCAGGCCCGCTGTGCAAGATGTCCGATCTTTAAAGGGCATGTTGAGAAAGCCGCCTACTCCCGTATCCACTGAAAGTATGCGGGAGGCAATCCGCAAGCGTGGTTCAGGCAAGTGATTGGGCTCGACACTAACGTGCTTGTGCGCTACATTGCGCAAGACGATATGATTCAGTCAGCGCTCGCGGTGAAATTCATCGAGAAGCAGTGTTCGCCGAGTCAGCCTGGCTTCATCGGACTTGTGACTCTGGTTGAATTGATCTGGGTGAGCGAGAGTTGTTACGGAGCCACCAAGAAAAACATCGCTGACCTGGTACGTCGCCTGCTCAGCGCCAGGCAATTGCTTGTTCA
>PLZS01000054.1 GCA_003153555.1 Candidatus Melainabacteria bacterium
CAACTTGCTGAACGGGCTTTGCCAAGTTGTTCCCTTACTGTATTGATACCCGCCCCCGATTTAAACGTTTTTGTTTTCCACTGATCGTCTAACTTTGAAAACAAGGTCCAAAAAAATGAGCACTGCAGCGCTAGTCAGTCCTACCACCGCCCAATTTGATTTATCAACAAATCACGTCCCCTGGAACGCTCCGTCAGGTCAATCAGCTCAGCCTGAACGAAAAACGATGTTCGACTATCCACCACCACCCTCGGTGCAGAAGACTGACACCAATGATTCGAAGCAGGAAGCAAAGGACCCTCTATTTAATAGGACTCTAATTAAATCAATTTCGATGCCCAGTGGATGGAACTTATCAAGAAAGCAATCAAGCAAGAACAATCAGCGTCAATTGGAAATATATCGACTTCCCACTGATCCATGGTTTCAAATCGACCTCTGCTATCGTGCAGAACCAACCTCGCTAGAGTCTACGAATGCATTTGCTTGCCTCTTAGATTCAAAACCTGCCGACTGTCGGTCTGAAGTATTAATGCCTAAGGAAATACGTGAACTGGCTGAAGTGATGGGTTCTAGCACGGTCGGAAATAATCAATTTACCAATAAAGTAGCTGCCGGTTCGAAGAGCGCACCGACGTTTCATTTGCGCAGCGCGCATACGATGAAATTGAACGGGAAAACTGTGCTTTCAGTACAAGGCGACTTTGTTGAGCCACAAGATCCGCTGCGCAAACCAGTTAACGCTTATGAGGGTATTTTCGTTGATGGTGGCATCGACCCTTGCACTGGTGGACGCAAAATTCAGGAGGTGTTTATGCATGGACCTGCCAGCAGATTGATGCTATACCGCAAGCAGTTCGTTAATGCATTGAACTCAATAGAATGGCCTAGCGACTAGCAGAAACGACCTTTGGGTTTCCGCTTATTGCAATCTCAGCGTAGACAGGCAGATGATCCGACCCTACAAATGGACCGGTCTGACTTCGCACACTTGTCAGTTCATCGCTAAGTAAATAGTGATCGAGTGGAAGAAATGGCGTAAACGGAAATTCGCTCGGCCATGAAGATTGAATACCGTAGCCAAGCTGCGAGTCATGCAGTCCGGAATCGCTCAGGAACTTGCTGAAATAGACGGAGAACTGAGTGCAGTTCATATCACCAGCGACAACAACGGGCAGGCTGCTCATGCGCGCATCACGGGCGATGGCATCGAATTCAGCATTGCGAATAGTCAACCACTTTGGCACAATCGGATGAGCAGCGATTATCAATATGCGCTTCTCTCCTTTCTCTACAACTGCTTGAATTCGCGGTCTTTGGGTTGGTCCAAAAAATTTGACTTGAATATCCGAGAGCGGTAGGCGGCTAAATAAAGCAACTCCATCGTCGGTAGCTTGAACTTTTCGATACGGATAGTCAATCAAACCTGCCTCAATCGCCTGCTTCCAACTTTGATTGACTTCAGAAAAGACAACCAGATCCGGTTGTCTTTGATTTATAAAGTCGATAATTCTTCGATGATCGTCATTATGTGGACAACAGAGATTGAACTGCAAAAGCGTAATAGTGGGAGCAGTATTTGGCGCTATCACTGGCTGCTGGGCTGTGATGAACGGAAGAACCTGAGTGATGTTCAAGGCCATAAACAGGCCAGCTGCCGTAAACAAATATTTTCTGCGCAATGCCAACAATGCCAAAAATAAGAGCAGTAAACAACCGATATATAGGAGTCTGAAATGGCTTGCAAGCTCGCAAAACCAGACACTTTGTCCGTAAAAGCCGGCAATAGTTGCGACGCACAATATAAACAGCGGCAAAGCGAGAAAGGCGACTATTCCACTTCCAAAAATCTTCAATTAGCAAATACTTCCGACGTAATCTGTGACCAATGTGCCTAGCAGGCGCCATGTTAGCAAGAGTCGATTGGCGAATTGTTAGCCAGGTCTCAATCTAGAACTTGAGTATTGAGTCATCAACTTCATTGCTCCAAAATACATATATGAATAGTGATTCAATGTGTGTAAAGTGACATCGATCTTCCATAGATAAAGCCAGCTGCCACGTTGAGCCAACTGCTGTGACACGTTTTAAACAAATGCTTAACATCTACAACAAAGCAAATTGACAAAGTTCATCATTCGTTCATAATGGACCACATGCAAAACCGCGCCATGACTATGACAATGCAAATGCTCTCCGGGGGAGGGCGGTGTTGTCACACAGGTTTATGCAGTAGCTAGAGCTAACTAACCAATTATGTGTTGCAACCCTCCTTCTCCCAGCGAGAAGGGGGGTTTTCTTATTACGGAGAAAAATCATGAGTCAATATAAAAACTGTAGTTCCACTGAACAACTTCACTTCTCGACCCTGGCAATTCATGCAGGGCAAGACGCGGATCCTTCGACGGGCGCGCTAATTACACCGATATTCCAAACGGCAACATTCGTTCAAGACGAATTAGGCGTAAATAAGGGCTATCAGTACGCACGAACTCACAACCCCACACGCACAGCCCTGGAAGAATGCCTGGCTGCTCTCGAAGGTGGAAAGTATGGACTGGCCTGTGCTTCGGGACTTGCCGCAGCGTATACAGTGACCAATCTACTCAAAGCCGGCGATCACGTAATCGTGGGCGAAGACGTGTACGGTGGTGTTTATCGGCTGTTCGAACAAGTCTTGACCAAATACAATTTGAAATTCACATACGTTAACGCCCGCAACACCGAAGAAGTGGAACAAGCGATTACTCCTGACACAAAGCTTGTCTGGCTGGAAACTCCTACCAATCCACTATTGCGCTTAGCTGATTTAAGAGCAATCGCAAAGATTACAAAGGCTAATGATCTAATCCTCGTAGTCGATAACACTTTCGCCACTCCTTACTTCCAGAAACCGCTTTCACTTGGAGCTGACATCGTAGTCCACAGCACGACAAAATATCTGAACGGACACAGTGATGTTATCGGCGGCGCCATAGTCACTTCCAACGATGCACTATATGAGCAATTGCAATTCCACAACAATGCAGTTGGAGCAGTTCCTGGACCGTTCGACTGCTTTTTGATTTTAAGAGGATTGAAAACTCTGGCTCTGCGCATGAGAGAGCACGAAAAAAATGCACGCGCAATTGCCGAATACTTAGAAGGACACCCCGGTATTGAAACTGTCTATTATCCAGGCTTACCGAGTCACCCGCAATTTGATTTAGCCAAATCACAGATGACTGGTTTCGGTGGCATGGTGTCATGCGTGGTGAAAGGTGGTTTGGAAGCAGCGAAAGACGTGGTCAACAACACCAAACTGTTCCAGCTGGCAGAGAGCCTGGGTGGGGTCAAATCCTTGATTTGCCATCCTGCAACAATGACGCACAAACCAATTCCCAAAGAAGTACGTGAACACTGCGGCATTGTCGATGGTTTGATCAGAATCTCAACGGGCATTGAAGATGCCGCCGACCTGATTGCAGATCTTGAACGCGTTCTACCGAGAACCGCCAAAGCACAGCCTGTAGCCGCTTGTGCGGTTGCTTCAAAGTAAAAAGGAATCTAATCGTGAGTAAAATCTCCGTCCTTAAATTTGGCGGCACGTCGGTGAAAAACATCGGCCGCATTCATCATGTAGCAGACGTCATCGCACGCCGCTCTAATCAAAAGTGCTTGGTCGTGGTATCAGCAATGGGTGATACCACTGACCATCTCTATAGCCTGGCAAAACAATGTGCTACTTTCCCGGATAAACGTGAATTGGACTTGCTTCTCTCAACAGGGGAGCAAGTATCGATTGCCCTGCTGGCGCTGACACTTCGGGAAAGGGGTGTCAAAGCCAAGTCCTATACGGGTGCGCAAATTGGCATAGCAACCGACAACGCCCACAGCACGGCTCGGATCACGGATATTTGCAGAGACACACTGCGAGCCGCGCTTGAAGAGAATGATGTCGTCGTAGTCGCCGGCTTTCAAGGTCTGAGCGAAGCCGGAGAAGTGACGACCCTTGGACGGGGAGGATCGGATACAACGGCTGTGGCTCTGGCTGCAGCTTGCGGGGCAGACACGTGCGACATCTACACGGATGTTGACGGCATCTACACAACGGATCCAAATAAGATCAGTGACGCACAAATATTGAATTCGATCTGTTACGAGGAAGTGCTGGAAATGGCACGAGTTGGCGCCCAAGTAATCCACCCTCGGGCGGTCGAATTGGCCAAAGAATACGGACTGCAGGTGCGCGTACGCAATACTTTTAAGCCGGATCACCCTGGCACTATTATAAATGGAGGATCAAACGTGGAGAGAATTCGCAAAGTCAGCGGTGTTGCTGTTGACGGAAACCAGGCTCATGTGACCTTTACCAGAGTTCCACTGGAATTTCCATTCATGGGCACCACGATTGATTGTTTGAGTAGAGAAAATATTTCGGTGGACATGGTGTCACAAAATATCGATCTCGCATCACGAACAAAATGTGTAAGCTTGGCAATCAAATACGAAGACGTTGATCACGCCATCGTCTGCCTCAATGAACTGAAACGCCTTTGTGGAGCGGGTGAATTGACGGTCGACACTGAAGTCGCCAAAGTCAGCGTAATCGGATCAGGCTTAGGCAACTCGCATGAAACGTCAGCGACGCTGCTGGGCATACTTGAAGATCATGGACTCTACGTCAAGCTATTTTATTGCGGCGAATCGCGCATTTCATGCCTGATTCCTCAAGCATCGGCCAACCATGCAACAGCGTTGCTGCATCGCGAGTTCAAATTGAATGAATGCTATACGGCACCGCTTGAGTTTGTGCTGACTGCATAACAAGCCTGTCCGAACAACCATCGAACCTGAGCGCAGCGTATTACTGCGCGAGAAATGGAGCGCACGCGTCCCGCGTGCTTCAAACACGAAGCGCACGATCCAGCAGTATAGCGATCAAGCCTCCTCTCAGTAGGGGGCCAAGGATGAACCGCGACTGTGGAATCTGTTGTCGAAACCAAATGAATTCATCATGCCACCGACGCCACCATTCTTGAGAAAGGCGCCTAGGATGAGTGCGGTGCCGGCGACGCCAACCACCCGACCCACTGTTTGCGAATCAATTTGAATCGGCGCTTTCGCTGCTGGCTGCTGAGCAACTGAACCAGTCTGCGCAGGCATAGCCGCATATTGCATTCCCTGGGGGCTGACACCAGTCTGCATGAATGCACTGTTCTGCATGGGTGCTGGATACTGAACGCCTGGATTGTTCTGCACGCCCATAGGATAGGAAGCGTTCCCGGAGCTGAAGGTGCTTTGCTGTCCGGTCAAAATGCCTACCGAAGCTTGCCCTTGAAGCGTAGGCGAATCAGTCAAAATATCGATGTCGGTGATTTTGGATCTTTGCGTTGCTGTCTCGTCTAGAGGTTCCACGCCTGCCAGTTGAGCAAAGGCTGGCGCGGTTTGTCCGAGAACCAAAACTACCAGAATTGAAAGTGCCGATTTTACTGAACTGTTCATTGTCTCTAGGCTCGTTATGGGAGGCAAGGTCGAATCAAAGTGTTGATTAACAGTGAGAATATGCTTGTCCAGACGACAAATCAATGTGGAATTTACGCTGAATTGCTATGTTTTTTCGACGTGATCGCGGGTTCTGCTTGACAATGCAAGCTTTGGTCCGCGTGATCACCACGCACCACCCTGGGGGCTGGATAGTTCTGGATGACAATCGATCAACGCAACAGTTAGAAACAATTAAACCCTATGAATTAGCCGGTATACTCAATCGAACAGCATGACGAGCGACTGGAGATGAGCTAAAATGCGATGCTCAATGGGTAGCGATACATATGGAAGCGAGCAATTTTGTGATGGTACGCGCACCAGGCACGAGATTGCATTGGAGCTGCGTGATCAGGAGCACGTCCCCGTGAGCAACCTTCTTGAAGAAGAGGTCGCCGCTCTGATAGACGAACTGCTCAAATGCGACGTCGTTCAGCCGGGCGAGTAGGCGGATATGTACAAATTGGGTCGTACCGTCTTTGGTCTCTCTCATAAGGATCCCTCATTTGAGCAGGTCCTCGGCCAATTATTGACTCATTGCACTGACAGCCATTTCGAGTGTGACCTAGTTTATGATCTGCGGCTTGGCTGGAACTTCGATTTAAACGAGCTTTTGAACCAGCTGGTCGAGAGTCACAAGCGGTGCAGCCGGCTGTGCGCCGCCAGTCTGGTTAGTGCAGATGGACAAAAAGTTCTGATCTCAGGCGGCGCAGATACCGGTAAAACGACGCTGGCTCTGGCGCTCGTTTTTGGCCACGGTTGGAAAGTAATCAGTGAGCACAGTACCTTGCTCGACATGGAGCGCAACGAGATCGTAAATTTCACAGCACCATTTCGTTTAAAAAAAGGCATTCGTGATGTATTGGAAAATGTTTCTATATCTCTGCCTCAATTTATCCTACACGACTTCCTGCCAGTAAAAGAAGAGCATTCTGCTAAGGACTGCAATGGACCGTTCGATGTTGTTGTACATCTGGAGGGAGAGCCTGGAACCGCGCTGGACTGCTCTTCAATGAACGTTGCTCAGTATGTGCGAAAAATTTTGCCGATTTCGAATCTGCTCGCTAGTCCTGAAAATGTGGATAGATTCCGAGCTTACCTAACGGACTGTTGTTATCAGTTCATGGGCGGTAGCATCAAGGAGCGCATCGAGAAAGTTCTGCAAATCTGTGAGCTTGAAAAGACAGCTGTGCCTAAGGGGTCGGCAGTCGAAACAGGGTCTGCTGGCGTTCCGGGCGTCATGAAAGAAACGGCCACCGCAGCCAAGCAACAGACCATAGAAATTAATGACACGGAATGGACCCGATGCCTCTCGTGGCTTTCTAATACAATCCTGGTTCCACCATCGACTCCGGTCACAAAAGCCGGGTTGCAGGATGATCTTCTGGTGTCCATCATGGGACCGGTTGATGGCAGGCGGCTCGACATATCGAATACGGGCCCGGTATTCGGCGGCTTGTTAGCTCTAAGCCGGGGTGCAGCTCCGACTTTGCGCGTGGTTGATCGACTTCCATCTTCAGGAATCTGGATCGATCATCGTGCATTTGTGCGCGCCATCTCTTGCGAGCAAATGGTCCTCCACCTGCATACACGTGAGGGCATGCGAGTAATAGCTAGTACGGACTGCAGCTTTGTGCACGATGTGCGTCTTCAATTCGGGCAGCTTTACGTGGTATCAACAGGCACTAATGAGGTGGTTCAGCTGTCCTTGTCAGGTAAAATTTTGCGCCGCTGGAAATTTCCAGGCGAGGCTGACTCACGTCATTTGAACTGCATGGATCTGTGGAACGGTCGATATGTGGTCTCCTGCTTTGGGCGTTTCGAGAAACCCGGTGCATATCCGCAAAATGGAGCGGGCGAGGGAGTTGTCTTTGATCTCGAAACAGACGAAACCATTTGGGACGGACTGCATTTCCCTCATACTCCACGCATGGACGATGGACGACAGTTTGTTTGCGACTCAGGGTCGAGCCGGTTGCTGATTCGCGATTGCGACAATACCAAGGTTCGGGAGGTGTACTTCCCGGGATCTTTTACACGGGGAATTGCCTTCGGTCCTAAGTGTATCTATGTAGGTCTAAGCTGCATCAGGGATGCTATCAGGGGGCAATCGGTGCCGAGCATTCCCAATGCCAGAATTGCAATCCTGGATCGGACAACTTTCGAGTTAATAGACGAGGTCAATGTGCCAGGACTAGAAATCTACGACATCATGGTGGTTACGCCCGATGTCGATGCGTTCCCATGAGCTCAAGATGACAGCCAGTCGCATACTATGAGATTCGGCTCACCTGTTATGGCATTCTGTTTGTTATCTTGTCATCCAGTTTTCGGCGGCTGATGCAGCCACATCTTCCAGAAATGCCCATTTGAACAAGATGGTCGAACTAACGGACCCTGAAAATGTTAAGCACGCTAGAGATTGAGTCGCAGCAAACTGGCATGGTCAGCCGAGCCAATCGGACTGCATCGACCGGCGCCGATGCTTATGTTCTGGCGCTGTTCCGCATAGTTCTGTCTTTGGTGGGCATCGCATATCTTGTCGCGTATTTTCTCAATTGCGATCTTCTATGGATGTGCTATGACGAACCGACTCAGCTATGTGGGAAAGCCTTATGTTTACTGG
>PLZS01000080.1 GCA_003153555.1 Candidatus Melainabacteria bacterium
TATTTCAGATGGTATACAGGGCAAAAAAGTACCAAAGAATGGCTGTCGACAGGATTGCCGAAAATTGCAAAGTTGCAGCAGGAATATTTCGGCACAAACACTCCAGCCGAAGTCATGTCGGATATATTTATGGAGCATTACTCAACAGTAAACAAGTCGAGTGATGCAAACCGCTTCTCTGTATACGAGAGGTTGTGGATGGAGGAAGTCAAGCTGAAGCAGGGTCTCTTCAGATACGCTCCGCTTGATCACTGGGTTTTTCAAAGGCCAAACAGCAAGGATATGGACACCGATGAGCGCTGGGTTAGTTGAACGAATCAAGGGTGTCAAAGACCGAATTCTGTTCTATCTCGAAGCAATCAAGCAAGATCAAGATAAATTGTTATCTTCCACTCAATCCACCGCGGCAGAATTGAGCGCACGGATTGATGTTTTGAATGCTCAAATGCATGACCTCGCCTCGGAGGCTAAGTACACTGAGCAGAGGCATTTCAGCGAACTTGAAAGACTGATAACGCCAACTGATGATGCTTACTCGTATCCCGCAGAAATAGAAAAATACCGGCGCACCAATCCTGAAGTTGCCTTGCTGCAATATCTTCGCTCGTTCGTTGCAAGCCCTAACGTAATCGATATCGGAGCCAATGTCGGACAAGTCAGTGAACTGCTGCTATCTGCTGGATATCGAGTGTTTGCGTTTGAGCCGTTGCCTGAAGCGTACGAGCGGCTGTGTGAGAGATTCAGTGGTATTACGGTCGGCTTCAGGCCCTTTCCGGTTGCCGTGGGCTCTACCGACGGTACCACATCGTTTTATGCGGTTGAACTTTCTAATCAAGCACTTGCGGATTCATTAGACGCAGACTTGAGCGTTTACAGCACTTTGGTTAAGCACAGTATGCCGGAAGGACTGAATTACGCCGAACCTATCGACGTCAAAGTCCGATCGCTAAAGAGTCTTCACGACAGCGGAGAACTTCCTGGTGACGTAAGCATATTGAAGATTGATACCGAGGGCGGTGACTTGGATGTGATCAAAGGCATGGGGAATACAAAGTATGCTGTAATCATGTCCGAATTTTGGGATGCCGAGCACTACTTCTCGAACGGAGAGTTCGGGTTGTTGCAAAACACAGTTGCCCATTTGAGAGCTCGGGGATACGTCTGGCATATTGTCATTTACCGGGCGTTAAGCAGCCATTCTTCTGAGCCACGATTCTATTGCAATATCGACCAGTCGGTTCGGTCATCGTGGGGAAATGCGCTCTTCTTTAGAGATTATGAACTCTTCAAGGAGGCATCTAAGTGGTGCAACGCCATGCTTCGTTCGAATAATTCGTACGGTTTTTAAGTTGATTTCATTAACGCGACTCGACGCGCGCTATTTAATCGCCGGTCTTTTAGTCGTAATTTCGCCGTGCCTGCCGATGTTAGACCTGAATTCTGTCTTTGCAGTCGATTGGCCAAACCAGGTCTGGCTCATGAATTACTTCAGTTCATACTTTGCGGATCATCACCAATTTCCTTCAGTAATCAACACATTTCAATTGATCGGAATGCCGTATCCGGTGTTCTATGGCTACCTGTTCTTTCCCTTAATGGGGGGGCTGAGTCTGGCTTGGAATGCTGATTTGACGGTGCGGATAGCGGCAGTAGGATTGTTCGCGTTGCAATATTGGTTGGTTTTGAAGTTGGCTCTAAAGTCCACGCAAGACAAATTTTGCAGTTTTTGTCTCGCCACACTTGTCACTTGGGCAATATATCCGATGACCAATCTCTACAACAGGGGCGCTCTCCCCGAGTTTTTTGCAACTGGATTGTTGCTTTGTTCTGCCGCGATATGGTTTTTTGCGATCGAAGCAAAAGTCATTTCGAAGCGATTCATACTTTGTAATCTCTTCGTCTTTCTGTTTGTTTTATCCGCCGGAACTCACCCTATTACTGCCCTGTATGGCGTTTGCTTCATGGCATTGCTTGTCTGTACTACTCTTTGGATCGACCGTGCTAATTTGAAATCATTGATATTGCCATTAGCACTACCCATAGCTGTCGGATCGATTTGTTTGTTGCCGTGGGTAATGGTGACAACCCACTTCACGCCTAGAATGGTTCTAAATGCCAGCTTCAAGCGTGTAGGTTATTACGGACGCAGCCTTGATTCCGTGTATGCTCGCTTAATGCCGTTTCCTCTAGAAACAAAGTCTTACAAGCACCGACTGCAAGATGACCATGTTACGACGCCGCATCTTGACACCCAAATAAATTTCCCTATGCTGGTTTTTTTCGTACTGTGTCTAGTGGGCACAATTCAAAAACGCGAGCGGATTGGTAAACGAACAATGGCTTCCATTGTGGTATTTGGCGTCCTCGCTTTGTTGATGATTTGGTCATCAACGACGAGTGGAGCTCTCGATAAGCTTGGTCATAATTTCCGCACCATTCAATTTGCATATCGGCTGATCACTTACATCAACTTTTCGTTATTGATGGGAGTAATATTGTTCTTTTGGAAGCAGGTAGAAAAGCCAGTGCAGTTTAGGAATCGACTGCTTCTGGGCTCACTTTTATTGATTTCGTTTGTAGGCCTGTCCGTCAAGCTCTATCACGCTCAGCAAGCTATGGTGCCAACTGAGGCTCAGCTCGTCAGAAGCAAGAGTTTTACGGAATCTTTGCTCAAGATGCCAGACTCATTCTATGGATCCCAAGCCTATGCCATCACAAACATCTTTCCTGAGCTGGACAATCGACAAGTTGAAGCGATTAGAAACTGCCCCTTTGAGCCATTGGTGGGGAAGTTCGGAGACGTAAAGACAGTAAGGGTTGCAAGCGGAATCTGGCAGACCAATGTTCAGCAGTTTCCCTGGAATCGTTTATTTGACAATGGTAACCAGGTGGTGCGGTATGAACATGACAATCGCATCGCCGTTAACCTTGCTAAAGACTCGGAAATTCGTTATGAATGTGTTCCTGATGCTGCCTGGGAGTTAGCACATAATGTATCTTTGGGTGTCTTTTTTACCTGGCTGATTGCTACGTTGGGATTAAGTGCATACTTGGTGAAACCGGTTGCGAAAGCGACTTTTATAGAGTCAGTGCAGCCAAGGGATGTGCAATTGCCGACATGAAAGTTCTCATAATCTCAGCTGCTTTCCCGCCACTGCGAACAGGTGGAGCCGATTTCGTGCATCGTCTTTGCTCAGAATTGGCATCGCGTAACATTGAAATAAATTTGTTGGGACCCGTATCCGCTGAATCTCTAGACAATTCTTTTGTGGTCCATCGCATCAAAACAAAATGGAACTGGCAAGCGGCACGACAATGTATTTCGCTTATAAATTCTACGAACCCAGATGTAGTAGATATCGTGTTCACAGGCTGGATGTATCATGATCACCCGATGATCACATTTCTTCCTACTTTGATAAAGAAATGGTGCCCAAATGTCCGAGTAGTTCTTCATATAGAATCTCTTGGTGGAATTCAGCGGTCCAAGAGTAATTTCATCCGAGCAACCTCACGTTACCTGGCAAGTCTGGTTGCGGGTCGCGAAAATCTTAGTTTCGAATACGGCTCGCTGCTTCGCGATAGCGACGCGATCATCACACTCAGTGACCGGGATCGAGATGAACTAAGCAAGCGTGACCCTCTCGTGAGCGGAAAATCCGTTACCATTCCACCTCCTCCAATCATGCCTGTAGCACCAAGTTTGAGCCTCGAAGAACGCAATGCTAAGCGCGTAGAGTCGGGACTGACTAAAGACGATCTTGTCCTCAGTTTTTACGGTTACGTTTACCCCGGTAAGGGTTTAGAGGTGCTCTTCGAATCAGTCAAAACTTTGGTTCAAGGTGGTCAATCCGTAAAACTCATTGTCGTCGGTGACGCCCCAGAACAGTACGTTCTTGAACGGGAAGGCAAACCTAATTACCTGGAAGACTTAAAATCTCTAGCCTCGAGTATGGAAATCAGTGACCGAGTTATATGGTCGCAATATGCTCCATACGGGAGTTTGGAGCCTTCCACCAAACTTCGACTATCGGATATTTGTGTATTTCCATTTTTAAGTGGAATCAATTTGCACAACAGCTCTTTCTGGTTCGCCGCAGCCCATGGAATGCCAATTGTCGCGACGCAAAGTTCTTCTACTGAAGCTCAATTCAGAGACCACGAAAACGTTCTCTTTTGTGCTCCAGGAGACGCACAGGACCTAGCTGAAAAAATAGCTCAGCTGAGCCAAGATCCGACGCTCAGCCGCACAATTGGGACCGGAGCGGCGGCTCTAACGAACGAGCTTTCCTGGCACACGTGTGTCGATCACACCATTGACCTCTACATGGGTGGATCTGTTGATCATTCAACATAACGCTGATCGCCAGCCAGGTTGTGCTATTGTCAATTCCGTCCTTCAGGTATCCAGAGGCAAGACAGACCCGACTTCAGGTGTATTCGAATGGTTGTTGTTACTAATCATTGTAAAATGAGCAAGACGAGATGCTTTGGAAGACTCTGAATGTTTGGTAAGCGAGAACAAGTAAAACTACAGAGAATATTGACTCGGCCAACCGAAGTTGATATTAAGCAGTTTGCCGATGCTGCTCGGAAAGACCGCAACATCAAGTTCAATTATTTTTGGACCCGGGCGGATAATCAGGATTTCATGCTCTCAGTTAAGTATGCCGAGACCACTGAAGGAATACTGATCTGGCGCTTCTATCTCGGTTCAGGCAGCAAAGCAACAGAGCTATGGTTCCATCTCACTACTAATCTTCAGCAGATCTACGCGATGATTGTGAACTCGATGGGAGAAGACCTGGCCAAAGCAACGAGACGTGATGCTTCCGTCACCATGAAGGTCCAAGTTATTTCCGAACAGCAGAATGAAACCCCTGAGCATACTTTTGACGGCAAAGTAAATAAAGTTCCAATCAACGAGCTGCAAAAGTTATATCAAGACGTAGCGCTGAATGGTGAACTCGCCGTAGTTCACACGACCAATTTGCTTCAATCGCTGCAGATGGGCAACGTTAGTGGACGCTTGAAAATTCAGGGCATTAAAGGAACGGTAGAAATATTTTTCGAGAACGGCGCACCAGTTCATGCTCGCGGCACGAATGGTGAAGGGCTGGAATGCCTCTTGCAAGTGATTGGCTGGTCCGAAGGCAAGTTTCAGTTTGAGTCACAGCTTAAAACTGACACCAAGTCAATTCAAATGCCATTAAGCGCAGTGATCATGCACGGCACTCACCTGGTAGACAATACAAATTACCTGCTTGCCTTGGGCATTCGCAACGACACTGTGCTGACAAGAAAAAATCCCAAGTTGGC
The DNA here is from genome assembly GCA_003153555.1 of Candidatus Melainabacteria bacterium. Taxonomy (GTDB): domain Bacteria; phylum Cyanobacteriota; class Vampirovibrionia; order Obscuribacterales; family Obscuribacteraceae; genus PALSA-1081. The sequence goes on from PLZS01000080.1 coordinate 5,320, forward strand.
TGAGGCTGAATTCGAGCAGATGATTACGAAAGAGTCTGCGGATATGGCTCTTTCCAAGTCACTCTACATGTTGGTTGATGATCGCCGTTCGTTAAGCGAATTGATTACGACACTTCAGTTACCTCGCAGCAAGTGGGTTCATGTGGTGGCAGCCTTGGTGCGCAGTGGTGCGATAGCAGTTTACCAACCTCGAGAGGGTGACCGAAGTACAACCATTGTGGCGGCGAAGCAGCTCGACTCAATAACCATGGATTTGTTTGCGAGGGGACTGACGAAAGTCGATTCCGGTCTCTTCACATACGGTGCTTTTTTGTTTTTGCTTCAACATGATTTGGCTCTTAGAGAAGGTACCGATCGACCGTTGTCTCTCGTGATTTTCGAAGTGCAAAACTCACGTGGAAATACTACAGGCGCACTAATTGCGAAAAATGCAGCCGCTCCGAATAGGGAGCTAATTAAGCATATCAACGCGCTCAAGCCGGCGAGTGGCACATTGGCTCATTACGAGAGGACAGACTTCGCCATTATCTTGCCGGATCTGAAACCTGCAGTAGCCGCAGCTCTGTGCGAGAGTATGAGAGCGAGTATTCTGGCTGATCCAACCTTGCGTGGATTGGATTCAATCTATGGCGTCTCCTCGGTGCCGAAAGATACCAACGAAATGCCGGTATTGCTTGCCGCAGCCGAAGTCGCTAAAAAGCAGGCGCGCAATCACGCTAAGCAAGTCGTTATCTACAACCAGAATTGGTAACCAAGGCATAGGCTAACTGTTTTTGTCGATTTTTTTCTCTGTCACGGCAGACTTACTTTCCGGACCCCAGGCGAAAATCCTGCGCAGTGTTGGTAACATCCGGTGCTCGCGAACCGCTTCAAAGAAAAATAGCTCATGCTCTTTTTCGACTTCAGACAGTTTCGTTAATTCATCTGCGTACTGCTGTAAACCAAGACTTTGTGCGTCGTGAGAAGCATGCTCATATTCTTTGATATTGGCACTTTCGAGCTTGCCAGCGAAATACATAGGCAGAAATCTTCCGATGACAAAGCATGCACATCCCACTGTTCGCCCAATCATCGTCATCCAGACTTCGCGAAGAAATTGCGGTTTTGCGTTTAAGAACGTAAGCATTTCGCCGACAATTGCTCGATGTCTCCATTCATCTTGTTCAATTTCTTGAATCCGAACTTGTTCCGGTCCGGCCTTGATGGAATGCCAGTGTCCGGAATAGGCTAGCCCAGCTGCCTTTTCGCCGGAGTATGCCATGTGGAGCAAATGAACGAGCTGTTTACGATGCGCTTCTGGCTTAGTCGAGAGTTGCGAATTCTCCAGTCTGTCTGCCACCTAAAGTTTCACCGCTGCTTGTGTGCCCGGTTGGGCTGTGAGATTCCGAAGTCGTGCTCGGATGCAGAATTCTAGCAAAACAAGCTTCAGATAGCTTGTCTGATTTACTTCTGACCAGGCCTGCTATTAGATGTCCCTCATTTCGTTTCGATTGGCGAGACAGTTTTTAGAACGTTAGTAGTTTGTCATGGGTTTCCGGATTGAGAATGAGACAATGGGCTGCATCCTAGTAGAGTGGCTATTTGAACACAGTTCATACATCCCCCGAAGGCGCAGTCTTCCCGATAGGCGGACTGGGTGGAGCGGGTCGCTTCAAGCCCAAGTTTGTTTTTATTTGGGCTCTAATTCTGTATGCACTATTCTGGATTACCGTCATGGCGGCGGCAGTATTTCTGCCCGGTCTAGATGACCCGATGTGCTTCGGCATTCTCGGGTATAAGCACGAAATATTGAACAAGGCAGGTTCCCCAAAAATCATATTTCTCGGCGGCTCGAACCTGCTTTTCGGGCTTGACGGACCTCAAATAGAAAAAGCGCTTCGCCGGCCAGTTGTTAACATGGGACTTTGTCTTATGTTTCCGCTTTCGTATTTGTTTGACGAAGTCAAAGACAATGTTCAGCCGGGCGATTTAGTGGTTCTTTCGCCAGAATATGCTGATTACTCTGAGGAGTACGCTAACAATATTGCGGTAGCCGATATCTTGGATCCGTATCCGCGGGCTATCTACTGGATTCTTCGCAGCAACTGTTTAAATCCTAGCCAATTGCAGGTTTTGCTTGGGCACGTGCGAGCTCTTGGTTTGACCAAACTCGATTATGCTAGTCGACACATTGCTCAGATCGTTGGGCATCGATGCCGGTGGACGCACGGCAAATATAACCCTGGTTTGGACGTACTAAACAAAGAAAATCTAGACAAGTGTGGTGATTTGACCTGGCACCTGAGGCAAGCTGCCGATAACCAGCCATCCCCCGTTTTATTTGTAGTCTCAAGTCATTTGGGTGATACCGAGGCGAAGAGTATTAACGAGTTCGGCGAATATTGTGCCGTTCGTGGCGCAAAGATTGTTTTGATACCGCCCTCAGTATCTGATGTTCAATATGCACAACAGAGAGCAAAAGTTGAAGCGTTAATGGCTGAATGTAAGCAACGCCTGAAGGTTCCATTTGTAGCGCCGCCTGAGCGTTACGCTTTCCCCCAAAAGATGATTTTTAATAACCAATATCACTTGAACAAACTAGGTCGTCCTGTGAGAGCTGCTCGAATGATCGAAGATCTCAGGCCAATTGTTGACGAGCTGAACAAAACGCACTCATGAAGATCTTAGTCACCGGCTCCAGCGGCTTTATCGGCAAAGAAGTACTTAAACGGCTTTGCGCCCAAGGTGCGGAAGTACATGCAGTTTCGCACCACACTTCTGTGAGCAATAGTGGCGCTGCATGTCAATTGTTCCCCACTCCACTTCACATTCAAAATCACCGCGCAAATTTGCTGAAGAAAGCTGATGTGACCTCACTTCTCGCTCGAGTGAGCCAACTCACCTGGTTCATCTCGCTTCGTGCACAGAGCCTGGAAAATTTTGGAATATTCCTGAAAACAGTGAATGGGAAGAAGCTACTAAGAGACTTTTTGATACGTTCGTCGTACACGGCGGCTCCACGGGCGCAACGAACGACTTTCGTTTCCTGAAAAGGAGCGAGTTGATAGTGCATTCCTCTCAACGTTCCCTTTTTCGGATTGCCGGACATTGCACACTGATCAAGTTTATTCACTAATCAAGTTTATTCACTAATCCCAGCTGCTCAAATTCTTGCGAGCAAAAAGTGCGCGAGAACGTGCCTCTCTCGTCTTTGCTAAGGTCTGACACGAGGACGAACGCACCATTTATTTCGGTAGGATTGACGAGAATGCGCACCTTTACCCCGTTAATTGCGAGTACATAATAAGCGGTGCGAACTGCGCGCGAAACCCGGAAGCCTGCTCTCATCTCGCCGCGTAAATGAATAATCAACAACTTACCGAAACATGTTACTTCGCGTATCCCGCGCACAGCCTCGACTGTGGACTGTAGAAATATTAACCATCTGAAAGTTAGTTGCGTGTCATAGGTTTCCAACAAGACAATGAGAAAATACGAGAGATCTTGTTTTTATAGGCAATCTCGTGAATTTACCGGGAGCAATACTTCAAACAGTTACAGATGGCGTGCAGGAGCGCGTAGCAACTCAAAATGCTGCACTGCCGCTCCCCTCGCTACCTGTGAGAAGGCATCTGATATCAACATTCCTGTGTTCGATGATTCTATATCTCGTGGCTTGGATCGTCGTTTTTTGGGCGGCGATCGCCTTACCAAGCCTTGAGGATATTTGCTGTTTCACAGTGCTCGGCGACAAGCATCGCATTCTGGAGCAGGCATCCTCGCCCAAGATGATTATCACTGGCGGGTCGAACGTATTATTTGGCGTTGACGGTGAGAAAATTGGGCGAAAATTCAACATGAAAGTGGTAAACATGGGGCTTTGTCTGATGTTTCCATTGCCCTACTTGTTTGAAGAAGTTAAAGACACGATCAAATCCGGCGACATAGTGGTGTTGTCTCCTGAGTACTCCTTATACTCAACTGACATGGAAAACTTGTCGATAATGAGAAATATCTTAGAGGGGTATCCAAGGGCAATAGAGTGGATCTTAAGAAGCAACTCCTGCTCGCTGGAAGAGAAGGGAAGGGTTCTGTTTCATCTGCGGACTTTGGGACTGCAGAAACTTGAATATGCATTCAAGCACATCAGACAAATTGTCAGCGGTAGGTGCAGATGGACTTACGGTAAGCCCAATTCGGGACTGCTGGTTTTGAATTCAAAAAATCTCGACAGCTGTGGCGATTTGACTTGGCACCTGACGCAGCCGATCCCACGTGATGGGATGGAGCGCAAAATTTCAATTAGGGTGCCCAAGCAGATAGACGATCATACGGCGAGCGAAATTAATAAGTTTGGCGAGTACTGCAGAGCGAAAGGCGCAGAATTCGTGCTGATACCACCTTCGATACCAGATACAATGTACAAACGGAGTAAAATAAGTATCGATAGGCTCGTAATCGAATCTAGAAAACGGCTAACGGTCCCTATCCTGGCGTCACCAGAACGATATGCCTTTTCAGACAGCATGATATTTGGTGGACATTATCATCTCGATAAAATTGGCAGAGAGCTTCGAAGTCAGCGAATGATCGAAGATCTCCAAAGCACTGTTGATGAAGTTCGATCCCGCTCACGCAAGTAGATGATCACATTGAACCAGAGTGCTAATGCAGCGACAGCCGTTTACAAAGATGGCGAACTCTTGGAGCAGAATCGCTCAATCCGTAAGAAGAAAACGCGATCACGAGCTTTAACAACGTTACACGTGCTTTGTATTGCCTTTTTCGCACTCTTTTTGACATGGGGGCTAGAAGGCAAAACTCCGATCAACGGGGACGACTTGCGCGTGATCAAACGCATGGCGCTTCGCCCTCTAAATTACAAGTATGATTATCTAGAATGGACCAGAGCCCGTTTCCACGTAATCGAGATCATTAATGCCGATTACAAATTAGCTGGACGGTCGATGGAAAAGGGCAACCTGATCTGGTTGTCTATCTATGTGCTGTCCGCTTTTGCCTGTTACGTATATTTGCGGAAAGTTTTCTCACCCGCAGTCGCTTTGACGGGTGCCATTGTCTACCTTACATATTCCAGCAAGTATGAGCCACTCACATGGTGGTCTGCTGGCGCCTATACCATCATTTGGCTAACATTTTTTGGCTTGCTCTCGTTGCTGGAGAGTAAACACACCTATCGAGTCAAATCTGCGCTGATTGCTCTCGTTATTTGGGCAACTATGTATGTATACGAGGTTTTCACCGTACTTGCGCCTCTTTTTTCACTCTTGCTTTTATTGAGACGTAAAAGAGAAACCGGTCGATTACTGTCTAAGGATTGGCTTTTTGCCGCATTGCCTACCGCTGTCGTTCTCATTCATGTTGTAACTTTGGCTACGTCGCGAGTACCTATCTTCATGCTCGACCCGGCGACGGTAAATCGAATTCCAATAACTGAACGCATTGCTGCGGGCTTTACCTCGGCGATAAATAACACTATGGGCCCTGCTCACTATTCGATGGTCAAACAGTCCTCACGTGCATTCAAGAATTTCTATCAAAGAGAAGAACCAGCACTACCAGTGCTCTTATGGACTTCAATTTTACTGACAGCGCTGGCTCTCATACTTAGTCTGAGATGGAGTCTCGCTGCCGAAATAAATATGACAACGGTTTATGAACATGCGGCTATCGGTATGACTGCATTACTGGTTTCGGCATTTATTGGCTTCGTATCAAACTACTGTAATACGCCATCGCGGTTAACTGGCGTACCTTCCATTGGATTAATGATTAGCATTTGTGCCGGTTTGGAAACGGCGTTAGCCTGTGTCAGACGGTTTAAGGGCTGGAAAAAAGTGAGCGCGTTATTCATCGCTTGTGTGCTTTTTTCGACCGTGTTTGCATACTCCGTAAAGGAAGCAAAAGCGTTCACCTCTTTTCTCAGGCAAGCCGGCGAGGTGCATGACGTTGACTTGCGCTTAGCCAGAAAAATCAAATTACTTCATCCATCAGTGACCAAAGACGAAGAGATCTTTGTTCGCACGCCACGAGCTGCCAAGGAAGTTGCTGGGCGCTGGACTAACTTTTGGTCAGGTTTCAACTCAGGTCGAGCAAATGAATCGCTCTGGTATCTGTACGATGTGGACCCTGGCTACTTTAGATTCACCTGCACACCAGACAGATGTCCAGGCGAGGATGAACGCATGCAACAAATAATTGAAGAGTGGTCAAAGCATGCACCGAATATGGTATCGCCCTTCTATATTGATGAGAAGGAAAATGTTTTCGCGATTGAAACGATGGAATTGACAGACAAAGAAGGCCGAGTTCTCAAGTCGCTTGATTTTTCTAAGCGCTTTGTCGACGTGCCTAGAGAGCAGCTGGTGACGCAGCGAATCCCGATTTTACGGCTGCCGCCCGAACTCAATTGAATTAGTTATTCCAGTCGAAATGCATCACAGTGAATTAGCAATTGCCGAGGCTCTTTCACCGAAGTAACGGGATGCGAACTACTAAGCTCAAGATATAAAAGTCCATCAGCAGTGGATTTGCCATCAGCTAATAGGATCTTGGCTTTTCCGTTATCGAAATGCAAATTGCTGGCAGCCGTCCTGCTCGTTACAGAGATATCAATGCCTGGAGGCGTGGTCTCAATAACCAAGACTTTGCCTGTTTCTTTGGGAGCGTAAACTATAAGCGCGTGGTTAAACAGCCAACCATCAAATGTTCTTGTGATAAATGGAGTCGTGAATGTGCCGCTTTTTGTCACAAAATGTACTTCATCAACGTGTACTCGTGAGTCACCATGGAGATCCCGAAGCTGCAGCGAACCGGTCGAAGCATGAGGAGCTAAAGGCAAATCGATGATATAGCGATCTGCTTCGTTTCGAGGGATGATCAGCGTTTCAAGCACTCTGGGTTGGATCATAGCTAGTGAAGGAGCGACGCGATTTTTGCTTGTTATCCGAAGAATCGGACGCTCGGGCATAAAACGATAGTGTATCTTTTTACCGTTAGCCAGCCAGCCATCCGTTGAAGTATCAAGGGCGACTGATTCGGCCGAGGTTACTTGGAAAATTCTCCAACCGATCGTTTGCCTATGCCCAACAAGGTTGTAGAGCTTGCGCTCAACATGCCCAATCTCCTTAAATATCAGTTGAGGAAAGTTGAGCACTTTTAATTGCCACGGATGCGCAAAAATGCCAGCGCCCCGATATAGTATCGTATCTGGTGATACTTCTCCATACGGAACGATTAGCAGATCGTCTTTGCCGTATGGTCTCCTTACCCACTCCTGAAAGGGAGTGCTGCCGTTTAGTATTTGGAATCCTGACCAGCCCACGTAATCCTTAGGGCACTCGTTGGTGTATGTAAGCGATCGTCCTCTAAATTGTGCCAATCTGAAAATACTTGCTGGATCTGTTGGTAGGTGCTTATTTTCACCGTCGGCAGAGAGGAAGTTGAGCATTGAAAAACGCTGACCAACTACTTTTTCCGACTTTGTTTCGTAATAACGCTTCTGCAGAAGGTTACGCACATGAGTTTCGATCCGTTCAGGGATTTCGGTTTCTCCAACTGAATAAGTTGGCATAGCACATATGATGGGATGCTTTGTTTTAGTGACTATTGCACTCAATTGTTTTGCAAGATCGCCAGTTAAAGCGTCAAACGAAAATTGAAATTGGGCTTGCAGAAATCGAATCGGCAGTTGCGTGGCTAGCAGGAGCAGAAGTGAGGCGATGAAGATATTGATCGCTTTTGAACCACTTGGACTCGCTGCACGAGGTAATTCTCTGAGTACATATGCAAAGCAGGGAAGCAAGAAAAAATAAATTGGCAGCCAAATGTAAATGAGCACGGTGGCGAAAGTGTCAAAGCTTATCAGGGCGCCAGTAGCCGCAACTGAAGAAAAAAGCAGACTGATAAAAGCGCACCACTGCCAGGAATTCTTCATGTGCGTCTTTGCCAAAGCCAGCCAAATCCCGCCGACACAACAGCAGGCCAAAATCAAAAAGAAGTCTGGAACGGCCGTGACGTACTGACTAGTTTTCAACAGTAGCTTCTGGATATCAAACGTCATTGTGACGTAATGTTCAGCTGCAACTGGAAATATCAGAAATTTCAAAACCAGCAAGGGAACCAAAGTTGAGAAGAAGAGCGATCCGAAACGGAGGAAAATATCGCGGACATTTCGGGTGCGCGCAACCAAGTTTGAAAATAGAATTGCGCCGCTAAATAGGCAAAGAATAGCACCGGTTTCTTTGCTCAGATAACAAGCTGTTGAGCACAGCCCGCATAAGATCGAGAGCAGAGGTAAATTGCGAATTTTGCAATTCACAACCAGCAGATGACTCAAAATCACCGCTGTGCATAACAACGGAAAATATACTTCTTGCTTATCTAGCGTGTAGATCACTTCAAAAAGGGAAGGGGATGCGAGCACGGCAGTAGTGCATAAAAAACTCAGACGCGCTCTTTGAGTTAACTTAAAGCAGATGGAGTAGAGAGCAATCAACGCGGTGGAAATGAGGACGAAATTTGTTGCGAAAAATCCCGTCGGATTTTCTGGGAAGAGCCGCCAAATAACCGTTACCCAGTAATAAATCCCCATTCTCATCTGGGCGGCCAAGATGTAACTGATGGTTGAAGGGTCGTCCATTAGTCGGCGACTTGACTGCAAAATCAATGACGGGTCATCGAACAGTCCCCAATGAGCATGTATTAGTACAGGGAAAAAAAGAACAAATGCAGAAGTAACGAGTGCCAAACCCAAAGTAATGTGAAGCCGCATGGTTGCGGTCGATTCGAGCTCCGTTTGAATTGGGGGCGTACTTGTATTCAGTCTAACCATTCTTCCGACACCAGGCCTATGGCGACTATATCAAAGGGGACGCTGTCGTATCCAGCGCTCCCGCACAAGGAATTCTACTCATGATCGGCTGGGCACTGCTAACCCTGCGGACGCCCACATTCGAATGGATGAAGGGCGAGCGGTGAGCTGTTTCCTGAGATGGTCTTAAGCAACGATTTACGCAGAATTAAGGGGATGCAATGTGCTGACGAAGTGGCGGGGATACCCTTAGTAAGGTTTTTCGCAAATATGGAAAGCTTCGCGCCCTTTAAGATTACGTATCGTTCATGAACGCGTGAATACTTACTATCCGGTGTTGACCGCAGCAGATTGACTAGTGGAAGTTCGATGAAGTTAACGGGATCCCACACCTGGCCAAAGAAGCTGCCTGAGCTTCGAGGAATGATCAGTGTTTCAAGTAGTTTAGGTTGGATCATAGCTAGTGAAGGAGCGACGGGCTGTTGCTTGTATCCGAAGAATCGGACGCTCGTAGAGTATCTTTTTACCGTTAGCCAGCCAGCCATCCGTTGACGTATCAAGGCGACTGGCGCGGCCGAGGTTACTTGGAAAATTCTCCAACCGATGGTTTGCCTGTGCTCAACAAGGTTGTAGAGCTTGCGCTCAACATGCCCAACGTCTTTGAAGGTCAACTGAGGAAAGTTAAGAAGTTTGATTTGCCATCGATGCGCAAATATGCTAGCGCCGCGGTATAGTATCGTATCTGGTGCGAGTTCACCATAGGGAACGATCAGCAGATCGTCTTTGTCATATGGTCGCCTCACCCACTCCTGGAAGGGAGTACTGCCGTTTAGTATTTGGAATCCTGACCAGCCCTCGTAGTCCTCGGGGCACTCGTTAGTATATGTAAGAGAGCGTCCCCTAAATTGAGCCAATCTAAAAACGTTCGCAGGGTCTGTTGAGAGATGCTCATTCGCCCGGTCAGAAGAAAGATAATTGAGCATTGAAAACCGTTGACCAGGTTTGCTATGTACATCACCAGAGGATCTTAAGGAAGAAGATTATTTTGACCGAGCACACTTGACCGCCACGGGTGGTGCCAAAATTGCCACCTTTGTCGCACCCCAAATAGTAAATCTAGCAAACCATTTAGAGGATTCCAAATGACCGGTCGCTTAACCCTCTCTCTAATATTGGGACTGTCTATCGGTGTGCTATTGCACTTTATGCTGTATCGAATCAGTATTCCTAGCAAACCTTTCATTTACGTTGCTTTCTGAGGCTGTAATGCGCCTTTTGTAGATTCGAACTTGGCCGACAGTTGGATAACCCACTGGATGATAGTCATGATTCGAAACCAAATTGAATTCGCTGTTCAATTTATCCGTAATCTTTGAAAAGTTGAGTCTCACGCTTGTAGCTCCATCATATTCGAACGTACTAGGCGCTGGGAGCTTGCTGATTACGACATAGTCAGCGAGATCGACTTTATCCGTAATCGTCTTCAACGATGAGGCCGGAAAAGCTTTCAGAACTTTGTGTGTAATACGAAGCGGCGCTGGATGTCCAAGATGTTCCATTTGACTAATTTCGAAATACACTTGATTGATCCCATCATGAATCAGGCACCAATAGATAGTCTTCGGAGATCCGTTATTCGTCGCCATAAGCTCTTTGTTTAAGTCGGCTAGTACTTGCTCCGTTACGAGCGAGTTGGTCCGGTCGGGATGCGGTGGATAGGTTGGCCGTGTCATTTCTTTGACGTAGACGTAGCCTCCAGTAAGCACCACGAGCGCTACCATTACGAATGACAATCGCGTCTTAGCTGAACCTTTCAATATTGAATCCAACACGAGAGCGCACCAGACAGCCAGCGGCATCGCTAAAACGCCGATAACGACGGGGGTTGGGGCATAATATGTCACGCAGGCAAAAACAGAGATGAATAATGACGCCGTCAGGATATGAATTGGTGCCGTCGAAGCGAGCGGACTTCCATCATCAGCATAATCATTTCCACGCACCTTCATGCACCACGCGATAGGCGCACAAATCAGGAATCCGTACAGGATTCGCTGAAAATGATCGTAAAAAGAGCCTGGATAATAAGTTAATCGTTCCAGTAGCGAGTTCACACCAGACTCGCGCAGGCGCATAAGGTCCTCGCCACCAACCTTGCATTTGACATAGTACCCAAAAAAATCATGCCAATAAATTCCGATGTACATGGCAAGCAAGGCAAATGAAGCGGTAGTGAGTCCAATGATTGCAACTACTAATTCACGGCTGAACTGTGTTTTTTTTCTGACCTTAGGAATGAGCAAAACATATGCCGATGTCAGCGACAAGGCGCCGATCCAGTAAATCAGTACGATTGAGCGAGTGTAAGTTGCAAGAGCCAATGCTGCGCAGGTTAAGATGAAAAACTTCTTCGTTCGAGTTTCTAAAAAACGCAGCGCGGAAATATATGTTAAGCCCATGGTCACCATGCCTGCATAATCGAACCGCATGTCGTTTATGCCACCGCAGTAATAGTAGTGAGTTTGAGCCATTAGAAAGAAACCCAATGCCAGACCAGCACACCGAAGACCGCGCATCGCAAGCAGTCCGTAAATAATGCATAACTCAGAAAGCATTAAAAAAACGAAATTCACTATGGCTACGGAGAAGCGCTGCGTGCCAAACACAAAAGTGCTGGCAAGGGACACCAATGGAACCACGAATCCCTTCATGTCGTTGTCAGGCTCTTCTTGGGCGACATTCGGCATATTTCTGTTTGGTTTTGTTAACTGACCCGTAGCCAGAAAATGGCGCTGATAGACCGAATAATATGTGGCTAGCTGGTCGCTATTTACTGGGTAGTATGGAGAAACAAATTTGTGAAAGTAGTGTGCAAAAATGGTGCCCTGTGCCAATAGCCAGGTACAAAGAATCAATGCAAGAGCGTAACGAGCAAAGATGGTTTTTGCACGTTGACCAGAGTTACTGGCACCAATCGAGGACTGAGATTCGAGTGCCTGAGGAATCATTGGTTTGTTGTTAAACAGCGTTAACTTGGCGTCCGCATCGATAGCAATTAAATCAATGCAGTTGTTCCAGCGGTGAGGTAAGGATATCATTAGGCAGCAAATTTTAGCCCTGGTGGAAATGGATAATACCAATGGGCAAGAACGAAGTTTGAATTACTATGCGATCAACGAAGAATTGCGACTGCATATGAGCTTGTCTAATCTAATTAGCTATTTAAACGAACAAATTTACAAGAGCGCTTTTCAATGAAGTTAACGGGATCCCATACATGGCCAAAGCAGCTGCCTGAGCTTACCTCGGAACAATTGGCTATCCGGGACGATTTCATGCATTTTTGGCATGAAACCTTGGCGACGAAAAAGTCTTATGTGCCTGTAGAGAAATTCAATCATGGATATTCGGTGCGCAATGCTCCAGCACACTTCGAACGGACGCTCGAGATTGGCGGCGGGCTGGGTGAACACTTATTCTTTGAGAACTTGACGGACACACAACGGCGCAACTATGTGTCGGTTGAACTGCGCAAAAGTATGGTTGAGCAGATCCGAGAGCGTTTTCCCGACATCGTCGCACATCAGGGAGACTGCCAGGGACGGCTGAATTTTGAGGATGGATTTTTTGATCGCATTCTCGCTATTCATGTTCTTGAACACCTTCCGAATCTGCCCGCAACCGTGAAGGAAATGTACCGCTTGTGCAATAAGGAACACGGAACTTTTAGTATCGTGATTCCATGCGAAGGTGGCATGGCTTACAGGTTTGCGCGATTCATTTCGGCTGAACGGATTTTTAAAAAGCGTTATCGACAGCCCTACAAATGGTTAATCGAGAGCGAGCATCTCAGCATTCCAGATGAAATTATCAAGGAAGTGTCGCGCTATTTTGAGCCGATTCATCAGGAATATTTCCCGTTTATGGTGCCAGTCATAGACATCAATTTAGTCATCGGAATGACCTTCAAACCAAAGCCACAAGGCTCCTTCTAGTCTTTCTCTTCCAGTTCTGCCAACCGTTTTTCCAACGCCGCAATGCGTCTGTCCGCGTCAGCTAGAGCGCGTCTGGTGCGTGAGTCTACTAATTCGACTTTTGTCTGGATCTTTGATGAATCGACAAACAGCTTGCGAAACAGCGCACTGTATATCCTATTCAAATAGCCACTTTTTTCCACCAAATTCATCATTATTTTTCGAATGCGCGATTTGGAAGGATTAGAGTCCGCGCTATCCTCGCCTGTCTCAATAATCCTCAGGCGCTGCTCGGTCAGAGCGTCAACATGGCAGACCTTAGCATCACCTTGAATGTCTTCGGTTTCGCGATTAAAAGAGGCAATCGCGCTGAATCGTGTTTGCATTATTTGAGCCACGGATTCGCGAGAAAAGTAATCTGAAACTGAACGAAAAGCGTTAGCAACTAACCTGTCTCGTGTCGCAGTGTCGTTATACAAATTCCGCATCTGTTGCGCCGCGTGCGCAGAATTAGGATCGGCCCAAGTGTCAGCGATTTTGTACGGTCCAACTTGAATTTGGTTGGCGATCAATTCATATGACACCAAATATGAATTAGAGATAGAAGTGAAGTCCATGTTTCCCGACCAGCCTGTTGTAACAACTGGTTTTTTATTCAGCATCGCCTCCGCGATCGGCAGTCCTAGACCTTCTGCTCGATGTAGTGAAACATAGGCGTCACAAGAATTACTGAGAAGTTGATTGTCTTCGCTCGAAAGATATCGATCCAGAAACGTGACGTTCAATGCAGCAGATTGCTCTTGAAGTTCTGCTAAAAGTTTCTGATTCCTGTCTCCATTAATGCACTTCAAAACTAGTCGCACCGGCTCATTTGGCGAGAAAGCTTGTTCGAATGCGGAGACGCATGCACTCGGATTTTTGCGCTCAAAGCTGCTCAAAAAATCGAAAACGCACAGAAACAAGAATTCGTTTTCAGGCAAGCCGAATCGCGCCCTGTTTTGTCCAACTGCTCTAGGCTCAACCACCGGTGGAACAAGCACTACTGGAACAGGAGAGACATTCGCGATCGCTCTTTGAATATAAGAACTGCCAACCCAAATCTCGTCAAAGTAATTGAAGTTCTCCCACCACTCTTCTGGAAATTCTGGCGTTTCCCACCACCAAACAGCGATGTTATATTTGTTCTTGAAGTAGTCTGCGCCAAACTGCTGTTTGAAAGCAGGCATTTGGTCGGCATTTACACAGACTAAATTTATTGGATGAGGATTGTTCGAGGCAAAAGTCGTGAAGGTTTTGTCTTCTTTTCGACTCTGTACGGCGACCTCGAAATTATTCAAGGCAATGTTAAAGTCCAAATGCTGCAGAGCTTTTATATAACCCCGCGCAGCTTCACCTACGCCTGATTCTGACGTTAAATAGCCGGCGACGTTTATGCCCGGAACAGTCAAAACATCAGTTGTTGTGTTCAATACAGTGCTCATAACTGGAACTAGCTTACTCAACCCGGCGCATATTCTCAAGCACAAGTAGATTGGCACATCAATATTACGTGCGCTTAATTCAGTCTACGTCGCGGCGACGGCGACCGATGAAGAACCCATATGCGGATATCGCAAAAAACGTAAAGGCGCACGAACATGCGCCGACGTAAAAGGACAGAGGCTCGTATTTGAAAACTACGTCATGGCTACCTTCCTTAACGTAAACCGCTCGGAAGAGATAGTCACTTCGCCATAGTTCCGTGCGCGCTCCATCGACATAGGCATTCCAGCCTGGATAGAATTGATCGTTTAGCATAAGAATGCCTTCGTGCTGGGCATTCACTGAAATCTTGATGAATAGAGGCGAGTAGACGTCAATGTGCTGCGCGAGTGGAAGGGCGGGTGAGTTGGTCTTGGCTTGTTCGGGAAGCATGGCAGAACTGACCTCTTTCCCGTCAAGAACCACAGTGGACCGAACGTCAAACGATTTAGACTTTAGTAGTTTCAGTGTTTCGGTATCGTTCTCGGCAAGTACATATTTGTAGAACATGGTTGCGCGTGGCAACGCGTCGCGTGTTTTATAGACTTTGATCTCCTGATCGTAAACGAGGGCTGGTGTGTCTTTTGAGGCTGACTGCACAAGGCTTTTGCCGCTTGCGGAGAATTGCAAATCAGCCCAGCCGGCCCAATCCCCCGCAATGTTATGCGATGGTCCGCCATCAACTCGAAATAACAATGTCACCGGTGCATCGGCAAATTTTGACAAATCGATGGATTCTGAAAACCAATGTCGGTCGGCGTGTAGGGACTTTGGATCGATGTATTTTGAGAATAGTTCTATCTCGCCTTTCTTGTTCAGAACACTTACAGAGAACGTTACGCCGTCACCGTATGCGATATCGTAGACAGATGGATCCATTGCTATTGCAAAATCCAGCCAAGGTTTATCTTTCGCGACTACGCATTCATACTTTAGTGTGTCAGCAACTTTGTCTCCGCGCGGATGCTGGAACAAGACATATTTTGTTTGCTTATCAATTGTGAATGTGTCTAACCGTAGATATGGTTCTTGCCGGAGTTGAGAATGCTCCAATACTTTGCGAGTGATCTCGGTGGGTTCCCCAAGAAAGTGATCGCGCGTAGCAAGCAGATAACGCACCGAAGACAGATACCAAAATCGCTGAAGATTGGACATTTCAGCCTTTGTAAACAGAGGATCTGCTAATTTCTCCATGCCATGAAAGCGTGTAGTTAGATTGAAATCTGCCAATTCAGTTGGTTCTTTATCACTCAAGAAGTTGCGCACAAAAGCGAGGTATCGAGCTGGATACAAGGCATCCAAATCTCGCACGTCACAAATTTGAAATGCGCTCGACCAGTTTGGGAACAGGAGTCCATCGAAACCAAGAACGCGTTCAGAGTCTTTTAGACTAGACTGCAGGAACTGGATGTATGGCGCGCCTTTGTATGGATCCGACTCGCGCTGGGCGAGCTGATGGAACCAATAGAACATCGGCAACATAAAACTCAAGGACAGATTTGCGCAAAGCAACACCAAGAGCAATCGAGATGACCGCATCCTCAACTTCGGCTTGACGAGCGCTACAACGCTAATGGCTAGAGCCGCGCAGATAAGCGCGAGCGAAATCGTTAAACTTTTATTGAAGAGCAAGTGAACCGAGTGATCACCCCAAATGAACCGCTTATCAAACAGTCCGACCGAAAGCAGCGCTGTCGCTGCAATGGAGAATCCGATAAAGAGCGAACGCCGGCGCAGTTTCCCCGTTGCCAACAGATCGAAACCAATGCCTGAGAGTGCGGCCATCGAGAAGCCTAAAATCGGCTCGCTATACTTCCAAAACACCACCAGTCGAAAGAGTGGCAATGTCCCAATCCAGCTCAGCAGAGGCAGTCCAAACTTTTTACCGAGAAATAAAATCACTATCGCGATGAAGAACCATACAATGGGCGTGACTGTTTTTAAATGCTCATCTTGGTTTTTCGACCGCAAGCTTTCGATTGCCGCGACTGCTGCCACTATCGCGAAGGAGAATACAATCACCCCCCAGTAGCCACTGAACCCTTCATAGCCCGCGCCGGGGATTACTTTCGCATCGCCGAGTGGACCGTAAATCAGTGGATCTAGATAGTTGAGAAAGTGAACAAAGAAGTTGCTGTGAAAAACCGAACCCGGATCCGCACTTCCTGCAGCGCCTATGGTTCCGAGGTGAGTGTTGAATGATTCGTGCACATACTCGATAAATGGCAAAAGCTGTGGAGATGCAATTGCCACTCCACAAAAACTGGATAGGACGTAGGCCAGGATGCCACGGCGTTTATCTTCCAATCGCGTTTGGCAGTTCAGAATTCTAGCAAAAAGGTAGAGCGCTCCAAGGAGCAAAACAAGAAAAGAAACTTCTGGCATACCGCCCAGCAATACCATCCCGGTGAAGAATGCACAGGCAACCACACGGCGAAATGAGACGGCTTGCGCGAGAAGTTCAAGTGCGTAGAACAAACCAGGCATCCACATTGAGACACTGATTTCGGGCATGTTGAGAAACATAATTAAGTAGCCGGTCAACATAAAAGCGATGGCACCAAATATGGCACCATACGCACCTATGAAACGGCGGAGATATAGATTAGTCAAAATCCCGGTTAGCAGAAGTCTTGCCAGTACGAAAAGGTCATCGGATCTAGGGCTGGGTTGCAGGCAAGCAATCAAAATAAGAGGGTTGAATGGTTGCGATTGCATGTTGGCAAGCAGAGGTACTCCATATCCGTTGAATGGATTCCACAAGGGCGCAATCGAACGAGTCAAGTAGCAGTCGTGTAAGAGCGCGTAACTTGGCTCTGAGAACCAGGCTGGGGCGCCGTCATCATTGGACCGACGGGATTGCTTGTACTCTTTATTCTGCTCGTAGGCACCATAAGGCATGATGCTCGCTGCGTCACCAGCGCTATGGATTAGCGTCTTGCCTCCCCAGATTACAGGGAAAAAAAGCAAGTTCAACAGAACTAGCAATACCAAAGCAGCCAGGAGAGTTTCAGACTGAATAAGCTTCTTTAGCTCGTCTGACACAATGTATGATCTCCTATGGACTCTAGGCGCTGGTTGTTCATGCTCAAAACGCTGTTTTTGGATCGGGACGGGATAATAAACGAGATTGTGATGCGAGAAGGCGTTGTTTCTTCACCTCGCTCGACAGCCGAGTTTGTTATACGGCATGACTTCGATGAATTCTACCGCCGCATTGCCTCTGTGCCCTTGAACCTGTTCGTGATTTCAAACCAACCCGATGTGAGTAGAGGCTTGATAGAACTCAGAAATTTGGAGCAAATTAGCGAGCAAATGCTTGCTCGCTTTAAGTTCACAGAAATTGTTCATTGCATTCATGATGATAAAGATCTGTGTGCCTGCCGCAAACCAAAGCCAGGCATGATCTCGGACCTGCTCGGGAAATACGCTCTCAGTGCCGATGAAGCTATTATTATCGGTGACAGTTATAAGGATATTTTAGCCGGGAAGTCAGCAGGCATCAAAACTGTATACTTGCAACAAGACTATAATGCCTCCGTTCCTTGTGAGCCGGATTATCTAGTGACCAAGCTTACAGAGGTCTTTTCGCTCCCACCGTTCGTGCATTTGTCATGAGCTGGATGCGCGCCTGGAATACCCAACGGCATCGTAAGGTCGATGTCAACAGTAAGGATTCAACGTAATCCAATGACAGCAACCACTTCAATCGACTACCAGGTTTTCATGACCGATGGCTCGTCCGCAGTGTCTGTGAAAGGCGCTCAAGCCGATCCTGATACCGCTTGCCAATTTTTGGAAAAAGGCGGGGTGATATTTTTTCCAGAGACACCATTTAAATTCAGCGAAAGTGACAAAGCGTTTTTACTCTCGCAAAAACAAAAAGACGCTGATTACCACAAAAATATTGCCTATAGACCCAAAGAAGATCGGGTCACTGGCTTCGGTGCGCAAACTAATGAAGAAGCCGAAGAATTGCGCAGAATTATGGCAGACTTCCACAGTCAAACAACTCGCTTTCTGCAGAACTTTCTTGCACCATACGCTCGTCATTGGAAAATTGATTACGCCAGCTTTAGACCAATCGAAGAGAAGGGCAGGAAGATGCGCTTGCGCGCGCGTAATGACCTTTTGCACGTCGACTCCTTCCCCACTCGCCCCATATATGGTGACCGAATTTTACGTACTTTCATCAATATCAATCCCACCGATGATCGCATCTGGAATACATCTGAAACATTCGAAAAGTTGCTTGAAACTTTTCAGGGCAGCGTCAAGGTGCCCGGAAACCTCGACAAGGTCGCACCGAGTGGGACCTCCCCTCTCAAGTCAATGGCAAAAATGCTTGGCTTGAAAGCGAACGGTTCCTCTCCCTATGATAGTTGGATGCTACATTTTCATAACTTCTTGAAAGAAAACAGCGAATTTCAAGAGACCTGCCGCAAGGATAACTGGCAATTTCCACCTAATTCTTCCTGGATTGTTTTCACTGATATGGTCAGCCATGCAGTGTTGTCGGGGCAATACGCTCTTGAGCAAACAATCATCGTCGACAAACAAGATCTTGTTCTGCCGGAGAAAGCGCCGATCAATATCTTGAAGCGCATGTACAACCGAGTGTAATGGCGAAATTTCGAGTACGCAATATTTTGGGCAAAGTGCCCTTTCTAGACGGATTGCGTCTGAACGCGCTCGAAGCCTTTTGCACGCATGGCATCGGCTACTTCGATGGCTCATACTCAACGATGCGATTGTATTCACCGAAAGCAAAGCAACTTTTGGACGAAGGAAAATCGGCCTTGTTTGCCGTTCCGCACGGTCGAATGATAGGACTGCTGCGGTTTCAAGACAATCGTGCACGCGTCACTATTTTGATCAGTCCAAGCCGTGACGGTGAAATTATCGCGCGCACGATAACGAATCTTGGTTTGACGGCGTCCCGTGGATCCGAAAAGCAAGATGCTGTTAAAGGCGGTCTTCAAATGGTGAAGGCTGCTGAAGCCGGTAAGCATCTCGTTGTGATGGTTGATGGACCGCGCGGTCCCGCTTACGAAGTGAAGCCGGGGATCATAAAGATGGCAGAGATTACAGGCTTGCCGATTATTCCCTTCACTAGTTCGTCAAGAAATGCTATGACAATGTGGGGCTGGGACAGCTTTATGGCAACGCACTGGGGCAGCCCAATTCTGCATGTGTTTGGTGATCCGATCGAAGTGCCAAAAGGATCTGATGAAGACGAGCGCGAGGCATTGAGAGTGCAACTCGAACGACAGTTGGAAGGACTCCGCACGCAGTCGGATAAGTTTTGGTCCACGTCCGCATAGCATTCGTACCTGTTTACTTAAGCAAAGTCATGCCAGCTTTCGCCGCCATTTTATCGAACGTGACGGTGCTTTTACATCCTGCAGCATTGGCCATGCGCTCGACCAGACAGTCGGCGAAATCGGCGTGCCCGGCTTCAAACAATCGTAGTGCTTTCCAGACAGTTTCTGCATCTTGAACAAGCAATTGCCTGGCGCTGA
>PLZS01000059.1 GCA_003153555.1 Candidatus Melainabacteria bacterium
GGCAGATCTTAAAGTGCCGAGTCGCCAAGGCGGCAAAGGCACTGGCATCATGAAAGAACGCACTGAGCTGATTTCTGGACTTTTCCCCGCTCAGCTTCTGGTTGACTCTAAACCAAACGAAGGCACGACCACCACTTTGGCCATTCAGCTCCCTAAGCAAACGTCCTGATTCGTTTCTCTTATGTTTGGAGCGCCGGGCATCCTTGCCGGCACAACGATGTTGTGCTTAGAGGCGGACGCACTGGAGCGCCGGCAGCACAGCTCCATCACGATCCACAAACAGGAATCCGCAACTCAGTCTCGCCACCACCTTCGGTATAACATCCTCGGTGCTGCCAAATCCTCCGATAATGCACGCTCGGGCTCAGCATGGAAAAGCCATGCTGTCGCCATCTCTCTTCAAGGAGTCAATTTATCTAAACCTTGCCCGCGGGCGGCTGCGCACCGCAAGCAACTTATAATGTTGCATGTAGACCGCCGCATCCAGAAGCGAACAGTAGGCAATGAAGAGAAATGCCGCTGCCGCGAGCATGATCACGATTATTGTTAGTTCATTCATGCTCCTTGCCTCCGCAATTGCTCTCTACTCGCAGAACCGCCCCCGTACCCCGGTTGGCGATCATTCTTGCGAAGTGGCAGTCAATTCAAATCTCGCAGATGGAATTTGCCCCGCTTCGTGTTGTCATTGAGATATCATCAAGGGCATTTCTCACGAGGGAACCTCATGAAAATACCGCTCATTCGTTTTTGCACGCTGTCCTTGATCGTTAGCGTTTTGCTCTGCGCACCATCAGCCGATGCACAACAGACAACAGGCTCAGCTGGTTCGCCCAGCGCAACGACCACTATCGATGGCAAGCAACTGCCGCCACCGGAGCCCGCTTTCGGAGGCGTCATCAAAGACAACGCTGCTCAGTCTAAAGCTTGGTGGGCACCACACATAGTGCCACCCAAGGGTGCACCAAACGTACTTTTGATCATGACAGACGACTGCGGTTTTGGGGCTCCTAGCACGTTCGGAGGCGTAGTCCCTACGCCTGCCCTAGATCAGTTAGCTAGCAATGGACTCCGGTATACGAATTTCCACTCCACGGCCCTGTGTTCTCCTTCGCGCGCAGCCCTTATCACTGGGCGCAATCATAACTCAGCTGGCTTCGGTGTTTGCTCGGAGCAGTCCACTGGCTTCCCTGGTTATAACAGCATCATTCCCAAAGACAAAGCAACCATTGGTCGAACCCTGAAAGACAACGGGTTTTCAACTGCTTGGTTTGGCAAGGCTCATAACACACCGACGTTCGAAGCGAGTCAAGTCGGTCCGTTCGACCACTGGCCGATCGGCATGGGGTTTGAATATTTTTACGGTTTCGTAGGCGGAGACACCAGCCAGTGGCAACCAAACCTTTTCCGCAACACTTCGCCAATCTATCCCTATGTCGGACACAGTGGATGGAACCTAATTACTGCCCAGGCTGATGAAGCTATTGCCTGGCTGAATCAGCTCAACCAGATCTCTCCAAGCAAGCCGTTTTTCTGCTATTACGTCCCAGGTGCAACACATGCACCGCATCACCCGACGCCTGAGTGGGTCAAAACAATAAGCGAAAAGCACTTGTTCGACAAGGGCTGGAACGTCCTGCGCGAGCAGATCTTTGCTAACCAGAAACGGTTGGGCGTAATTCCGCCGGAGGCAAAAATGACTCCGTGGCCAGACAAGCTCTTGAAGAATTGGGACGATCTCAGCGCCGACGAAAAAAAGATGTTTATCCGGCAGGCTGATGTCTACGCTGCTTACCTGGCATACAGCGACCATGAGATTGGACGCGTCATCCAGACCGTCAAAGACATGGGCAAGTTAGACAACACGCTAATTATCTACATCAGCGGCGACAACGGAGCGAGTGCCGAGGGCACACCTGTCGGCACTCCAAATGAAGTTGCAGCGTTCAACGGTATACCGGTCCCGGTGGAAGACCAGCTAAAGTATTTCTATGATGCCTGGGGAACGGACCGCACATTCGGCCACATGGCTGTTGGCTGGGCTTGGGCATTCGACACACCATTCTCCTGGACCAAACAGATTGCATCGCACTTTGGCGGTACAAGCCAGGGCATGTGCGTTTCTTGGCCGGGACACATCAAAGACATTGGTGGTATCCGTAATCAGTTTCATCACTTGATCGATGTCGCGCCGACGCTTCTCGAAGTATGCAACATTCAGGCACCAGAGGCTGTGGACGGAGTCAAGCAAAAGCCGATAGAAGGTGTCAGCTTCGCATACACATTTGACCCGGCTAACGCAAACAAACCATCACGACACCAGACGCAGTATTTTGAGATGATGGGCGATCATGCTATTTATCACGATGGCTGGATAGCCAGCACGAAGGTGACTCGTCCCCCCTGGGAATTAACTGGTCCTGTCAATCAGGATCCTGCGAACAATGTGACCTGGGAGCTTTACGACCTGAACAAGGACTGGACACAGTACAACGATGTGTCCGCAGCAAACCCAAAGAAGGTCGATGAGCTGAAGGCTTTGTTCTTGACCGAGGCGAAAAAGTATGGAGTGCTACCGCTCGATGCCAGCGTCGCGGCTCGTCTGGTCGCGCCAAGACCGAACATTACCGCAGGACGCAAAGAGTTCATCTACACCAAGCCGCTGACCGGCATCCCGCAGGGTGATTCGCCGCTGCTGCTTAACACCTCATACACCATCAAGGCAGATGTGGAGATTCCCGAGGGGGGAGCTGAGGGCATGATGCTTACTTCAGGTGGCCGATTCGCTGGCTACGGGTTTTACCTGCTCAAGGGCAAGCCGGTCTTTCTCTGGAATCTCGCTGATTTGAAACGCGTTCGCTGGGAAGGGCCAGAGGCTCTTTCACCTGGCAAACATGTCATGGAGTTCGACTTTAAGTACGACGGACTTGGCGCAGGCACGCTTGCTTTCAATAACATGAGCGGCATCGGACGGGGAGGTACCGGTACTCTCAAAGTGGATGGAAAGCAGGTCGCAAGCCAGAAAATGGAGCACACTCTGCCCTTGATCCTCCAGTGGAATGAAAGCTTCGATATCGGCTCCGATACAGGAACATCCGTGTGCGATCAGGACTACCAGGTGCCTTTCACTTTTACTGGCAAGGTCGCTAAGCTCACGCTCAACCTCGATCGTCCTCAACTGTCACCCGCCGATATCAAACTCCTCGAACAAGAGGGGCAGCGAGACAATCGGACCAGCGAGTAGGCGCTATTAATCACAAGACAGCGGTAGAAACCGAGGACCCAAGAACAGTAACGAATCCCTCCAGGAAGATTCCACCAGCCGCAATGCTTGACAACAGCGAGAAAACGGTTAATATGGAATGTGCCCCGATTATTATTAAGTTGCCGCCCTGGCGGCTGTTGCCTTGAAGGAACGAGATGAGTTTCTGGTCAACCGTGGAACACGGCGCAGGCGATCTGATTAATGCTCCTATGGCATTGTCCGACGCACTTGTGAATCACACTGCAAAGGCCTTTGATGCCGCTGGCGATGCCCTTCGCGAGGAGGCCCATGACCTTGTGAGCGCAGGAAGAAGCATCGCAAAGTTCGAGGACAACGTTGAAAAACAAGGCAAATTACTAGGTGAAGGACTGCTGACTGGTGCTGTTTTAAATCCAATCAATGGTGTCAGAGAACTAGTGAACATTGTTCCTGGTGTGCATTTACCAAAGTTAGAACTGTCGAATCAAGCAGAAGTGAACAAATCGTGGGCAGGCAAAATCGGCATGGTAGGCGGAACAGCAGCTGATTTTGTGTTAACCGCTGGAGCCGTCAGCAGCTTCGCAGGAGCAGAGGCATCGAGCGCTCTCACATTAGGGAAAGCTGGAGCGATCCAGGGCGGCCTATTTACCCCAACTTCAGATCGAAGTTCTACCGGAAACATTTTGGCCAATCGTCTGGAAACTGCAGTCATCGGTGGGGCCGGCGGCGCCGCCATGGGTGGTGTCGTTGGAAAAGTCGAAGCCAGTTTCACAGGTTCCGTGGAAACGATGGCTGACAGACTAAAGGTTCGTGCTGTGACTGGTCTCGCTGGTGGTACCGCAAATGTTACGGTGAAGGGAGAGAGCAAGTCCATTTTGCAGAAGGGTCAACTGTCCTCGCCATTTACCTTCGGCGGCCCGCAAACTGCATAAGTCGAGAGTCCGCTTTTTGGATTTTGGGGTGTAAGGTGCATTGGAACGAAAACGCACGCTAAGGGACTAAAGTACGTCTGAATCGCCTGCGGACTTGTGCAGGGCCAGCTTGGCGCACTTGGACTGGTTGTGAATATCATCGTATCTCTGGATGATCGGTGACAGCTTCTTGCCGGCCAGCAAAAGCCTTGACGCCACACACTCTGGAACACGATTTATCTTGAACGAGCCCTGGATCATCTCCGTTCATTCGGCAAAACAATAGCATGAGACCAGGCTGTCTCCACTTCAGCAGTGCAATTTGAACATGCATAGGTCGACATCAATTCATCCGGACAGAAGCTCTCAAGAACGGTTCATTTCGCCCTCTCAGGCAACTGGGATACTCGACGGCACCTTAGCGTGCGTTTTCGTTCCACTGCACCTTACACCCCAATTTCACGCCACCAAGCGGGTCGGGGTATGTCGAATTTCGCTTCAACGATCAGCCTGGGATGTTTTACATGAACCACGGCTCAATGATTGTCCGCGTCATTGTGACGAGTCCAGCTATGTGACTTACCGGGCAACGGAAATGGAGCGCACGCTTCCAGCGTGCCCATAACCACTAAGCTTTCTTGGCGCCGACAAGGTGTTGCACGAGGATCTCGCGCCACTCGTTGCGAGCGATGTTGCCACCGCAAATAACAATTCCCACTTTTTCTTTGGGATTGAATGTCAGCAACTTACGACTGATTGCAGCGACTGCAGCCGATGCTGCGCCTTCGATAAGCATGCCTTCGTTGTCGAGGAACTCGAAAACGTTGGAGACGATATCTTGTTCGTCAACCGTCACCCAATCATCAACCAATTCGCGCACCAAGTCGAAAGTGATCGACTCCGGTTCGATATTTCCAGCAATACCATCAGCGATAGTCTTATCCTGAAAAGCGCGCACGACTCGTCCAGCCACGACCGAAGTGCTCATTACGGGAGAGTTGGCAGCGACTACCCCGATCACTTTGATATCCGGGTTGATCGCCTTGGCTGCAATTGCCACACCACTTGCCAAACCGCCGCCACCGACTGCCACAACAATGGTCGACAGGGTCGGAATCACTTCCAACATCTCTAACGCCACTGTGCCGGCACCAGCGATCACTTCTCGATTGTTGTAGGGTGAAACATAGAAGCCCTTCTTTTCATTGGCCAGACGGCGGGCATATGCCTCTGTCACATCACACTCTTCGCCGTGTTGGATCAAAGAGATACTGTAGGCTTGAAGCTTTTGTCTTTTGAGCGGAGATGCTGTCAATGGGACGCATACCGTTGCTTCGGTTTCAATGTGCACAGCGGCTTCGGCGATTCCCAATCCATGATTGCCAGCTGACGCCGTAAACACCTTGTTGATGTGATTCTCTTTTGCCCACGTGAGGGCATTCAGCGCGCCTCTGTACTTGAATGAGCCTGTCACTTGGACATTCTCTAGCTTCATGTATACATCTGCGCCTGTGAGGTTACTCAACCATGCGCTCTTTATGAATGGCGTGTTGGCAACGTACTTAGCAATTCGATTCTTAGCAAGCAGAATGTCGCTCAGGCAAATTTTGTCTTCAGGCATATTGGTGGCCCACCGAAACAAGAGAGGCGGAACACCATCTCTTTAACTGATACATCTAACAATAATACTGGAGCGGGTAGCGGGAATCGAACCCGCGTGTGCAGCTTGGAAGGCTGCCGTTCTACCATTGAACTACACCCGCATAGGTGCCAATCCTATCATATGGATAGTAGAAGTGGGTTGTAAAGTCGTTCAAAGAGTTGCAAAAGTGGCACCAGTTTTTACTTTACACAATCTTGCTTGACATCAAACCTTCAATCGGCGCTTGTCGAGAGAATCTCAGCCGTTACAATAAAGTTTAAGATTTTATGATAAACCCCGAAAACACCTGTGTTTAATTTGTCTTAGAGCACTCTATGGTGATAGCTTATCGTATATAAATTTGATAAACGTCGCTCAGGAACAAGGTCTTCCAGGCGACTGGATTCTGTTGTTTTAGGAACTTCAACTTGCTAAGGTATCCATGGTTACACTAATCCAACGCCTGGCGGCAATGTCAGACCCAAGCCAGATGTCAGCCTCTACCGCTGGGCAGTCAATTCCAAAGAGACTTGTCCCACCACATATTGAAGCGCTGAAACCTTATCAGCCAGGCCGTCCGCCTGAGCAGCTAAAGAAAGAACTCGGCATTGAACGTTTTATCAACCTCGCATCTAACGAGAATCCGCTCGGACCGCCTGAAAGTGCACTCGCTGCAATTCAACTAGCATTGCCCGAAATGAATCGCTATCCAGAAATGGGTGGAATGAAATTAAGAGCAGCCCTGGCCGAACGCTATAACGTCAAAGTAGAAAATGTGGCTCTTGGCAGTGGTTCAGAAAGCACGATGGCTAACATCGTGCGTGCGTTCCTGCATGGAGACGATGAAGTACTGACGTCGCAAGGAACATTTATTGGTCTCTATGTATTAGTGCGCGCCCAAGGCGTCAAGCTAAATATGGTGCCGCTGAAAAATTATGCCTTCGATCTCGACGCCATTGCTGAGGCAATCAACGAACGAACCAAGATTATTTACCTATGCAATCCAAATAATCCTACCGGCACAATCATCACGCGCAACCAATTCGACGAATTCATCAAAAAAGTGCCTGAGCATGTTTTGGTCATTCTCGACGAAGCGTATTATGAATTCAGCGGGGACAATCCAGCATTTCCTGATTCAATGAGCTACCGGCTCGACAACGTGCTCACGTTGAGAACTTTCTCCAAAGCCTACGCGATGGCCGGAATCCGTCTTGGGTATGGACTTGGACATGAATACCTGATCGACTTTGTTAATCGGATCAAGTTGCCGTTCGAACCTAACTGCTTGGCACAAGCCGCTGGCTTAGCGGCATTGGCCGATGATGATTTCCTCGAAAGAACACTCGCGAACAATAAAGCTGGCATGCTCCTGATTACGCATGAGCTCGACCGGCTAGGCTTGATGCGTGTTCCATCGCATGGCAACTTCATTCTTGTTGAGCTTGATACCGCAGAGCGCGTTACTCAACTGCACGAAGGGTTGTTGCGTCACGGAATAGCGATCCGCCCGCTGACTGCGTTTGGATTACCTACGTGCATAAGAATAACGATTGGCAAACCAGAAGAAAACGAATTGCTTATAAAGGGATTGAGAGCAGTCGTGCCAAAGATGTCCCAAGCGGACGCGTAGACTATACGTTACGTAGGCAAAGGAAGCAGGGCCGTTCTAGCCCATAGCCAGACTTTGACGAGATGCGTCGAAGTTCGCTGTCCACCATGTTCTCGTTCATGTGGGCCATAACTATGCGGCTGGCTGTGGACCCTTGTGCGTACAGGCGGCAGGGATGCTGGCGCTCTCCCAACCAAACTGCTGAGCGAAGATCAAACCCAGGTTTCATCAGCGGTTCAGCAAACCTGCCATTGTCGGATATAAGTGTCAATGGATGCCAAGAAGAATACAGAAGCTTCTCTTAAAGCGGGCTCATTCTAATCAAAAGCGGCATACAATCTTGCACATACCCCAGATTGGAGCGTAAAAAAAACATGTCAACCACAACACCAACAAAGAAACTTGTAGAAGCAACTTGGACAACAAAACAAATCCAAGAAGCTGCTGCTGCTATGGCCGCAAATATGTGTTTCTCCGCAAAGAGCGTTCTCACAAAGCACGGCGATCAAGCTTTGCTAGCTGAGTACGAAAACACAGTTCGCCAAGGCAAAATCAAGCACTACAAAACTCTCGGTGTTAAGACCCCGATGGATTTGGTTAAAGCTATGGCTGAAACCGAAACCAACGTTTTCGGTAGCCAAATCGAAATCAGCGGCGATGACCATGCAGCAACTTTGAACTACATCCAATGCGCGATGTGGAATCAAATGGAAAAACTGATGGGCAAAATGACACCAGAACAAGAAGAAAAAGCTGGTGCTTCTTTCCAAAATTGCGTAATGGAAACTGGCAAAGCATTCGGCCTCAAGACCGATGTAAAAATGGGCGAAAAGGCTTGCACAATTACTTTCACAAAGTAATTTCAGTCCAGCCAAAAATTAGAAGGGCAGCTTAACGGCTGCCCTTTTTAACGTCTGGATTTCGAGCACAACAGAAAAAGGCTAAAAGCTCTTCTTCGGATTTAGACGTGGCCAGTCATCTGTGCGAAATGGTGAAACAGGTAACTTGTCAGCGCTGTATAAGTTCACGGTTGGATTGTCTGCCCATCCGTATCGCACCGCTGCCGGTCGAGGAACCCTGGGACTGGAAACCAAAACGCTAGCGCCATCGACTTGCGCATCAGCGGATGTCCATTTCTGATTTTCACCGGCAATTTCAAATCCAACCACAGGTAACGATCTAGAGATCAGACCTTTATCGGCATATCTAAATTTGACCCGGATCTTGCGATCGAGAACTTCCATTGAATCGTAGATAGGACTGGCGTAAGGTGTGGAAATCTTATATTGAGTAGCCAACGCAGCTGCTGCCAAACGGTGAGCGATCTCTTTCTTTTGTGTTGGGTGCATGCCCGCTTCGGCACCAGGAATGGTATCAAGCGTTACAACCATGTAGGCGTAAGGTATACGCCTGCAGATTGATTGCGTCTCCCGCATAATTGCCCAATCGCTGTCTTCAGGAGCTTTTTGTTTTAAACCGTAATTCGGTAGCTGCACATACACAATCGGCAGAGTTGCATCTTTGAACTGATTTCTCCAGTCTTGAACCATGAGCGCGAAAAGCCTTCTGTATCTCAACGCCGATAAGTAAACATCGGCTTCTCCTTGATAGAAAATAATTCCGCGCATAGCAAACGGGGCAATCGGGGCAATCAGTGCGTCGAAAGCGCTAGACGCCTTCTTCATTTTTGGCAATGTCGGCTCTTCCGGTTTCTCAGTCTTCTTCCCGCCTGCAAACCACGCTTCAACATCAAGTTTGTACTTTGCGATAGCTTCCTTGTAACCGGCGAAGGCGTTGTCGGAATTTACTCCGATAGACCTAAACTCATTGGATTCATCGATGGTTTTACGACTGACAAATGTCTCGATGGCGGCCCCGCCGTGAGCAGACTCAATCATGCCAATAGGGATATTGAGCGTCCGGTACATTTCTAAAGCAAAAAAAATACCGATGCCAGAAAATTTTTCTACGTTCTCCTTGTCGGAGGCTGTCCAGTGAACATTAGGATTTGTCTTCGGAACGAAGGCGCTCTCATCATCATTCACTTTGAAAAGGCGAATGTTTGCATGATTGGCATCAATTGTGTCGTTATCGGTGTGATCGGTTTTGATGTATGGCAAACCCATGTTGGATTGCCCCGCGCAGAGCCAAACTTCGCCGACCAAAATGTCTTTGATGACAATTTCGTTCTTTCCGTGCACCGTCATCTCGAACGGTCCACCCGCCGGAACGGGTTTAAGTGTCGCCCACCATTTTCCCTTTGTGTCCGCAGTAACAACGGCCGCCTGATCACCGAATTTGATCCCTATAATTTCACCAGGTTCAGCGGCGCCCCAAACTCGAATTGGCTTGTCGCGCTGCAGCACCATGCCGTCTGAAAAAATTAAAGGGAGTCTTATATTGGCTTCCGCTGGAAAGCAAAAGCTTTCGATGCCTGAAAGAAGTAGAAGCAGCAATAAAAACTTGCGCTTGATACCAACCATTTTTGCTCCCTCAAAATTCGTGCGAAATCGTGCATGGCCATGATTCCATGCTTTTTGCCGGTCCAACGCAGAGTTTACAAATTACCGCGTTTAGCTTGATCACGCTCAATCGATTCAAACAACGCCTGGAAGTTGCCTTTTCCGAAACCTTTGGCACCCTTACGCTGAATCACTTCAAAAAATAAAGTTGGCCGATCTTGTACAGGCTTAGTGAATATTTGCAGCAAATATCCGTCAGATTCTCTGTCCACCAGAATACCTAAAGCGGCTAACTTACTCAAATCTTCATCGATCGCGCCAACACGCGCCGGCAGCTCGTCGTAGTACGACTGGGGAACTGTCAGGAATTCAATTCCTCGCTTGCGCAGTTCTCCGACCGTGGCGATGATGTCGCGAGTGGCGATGGCAATATGTTGCACACCAGGCGCTGTGTAATAGTCGAGATATTCCTGAATCTGCGACTTGCGCTTTCCTTCTGCTGGTTCATTCAGCGGCATCTTAATTGAAGCGCTCTTATTCGCCATTACCTTTGATACCAAAGCAGAATACTGCGTACTGATGTCACTGGCATCGAAGTATTGGTATACATAGAATCCAAACACGTCTTGGTAGTACTTGACCCAAGTTTCCAAGTTATCGACTTCGACATTGCCAACGACGTGATCGATGGCCGCTAAACCAAGTGACTTTCCTTTCTTTTCATGAATGGCTGTGAAACCAGGCATAAATGCGCCTTTGTAGTCGGCGCGCTGAACAAAAGTATGCACCGTCTGTCCATAAGTTTGCACCGACGCAGATATAAATGTGCCATGTTCATCTTTATGTTCTACCGGTTTGCCTACGCACTTTGCACCACGGGCAATGGCAGTTTCATAAGCGCCTTTTGCATCTCGCACCCTGAAGCCAACTGCCTTGACGCCATCGCCATGCTGGTGAACATGCTCAGCAACATCGCTTGTAGCGTTCAAAGAACCAGTCAAAATCAAATAGACGTGGTCTTGTTTGAGAACATAGGAAACTTTGGTTCTATCGCCTGTTTCCAGTCCACGATAGCCAACCAAATCAAATCCGAAACCGTGATGGTAGTAGTAACAAGCCTGCAAAGCATTGCCTACATAAAACTCGATATGATCGAAACCATCAACAGCAATCTCGTTGATTGATTGTGCTTTCTCAAGTTCTGCCGCATTTTTGGACATTCACCGACCCTCTCACTTGTTTTTGAACTTTAACTGTAAGGCTTTTGCCTCTTTGTTTTCCGGCTCACTTGCCAGTACTTCATCGATCAAACTTTTTGCTTCCGGAGAATTCTTGTCCAAAGTGATAAGAGCCTCTGCCAACCCAAGCTTTGCAGGCATGAATGCCGGTGCTCTCTGAATCAGCATTTTGTAATCTTCAATCGCTCCTTTAGCATCACCAGTAGTGCGCTTAATTTCCGCCAGTTTAAAAAGTTTGAGCGAACTGAATTCATTTCCAGTTACTGCTTGCTGATAATATTTCAGCGCTTCTTTCTTTCTGCCGAAGTGCTCAAGCACTTGACCCCGCATGAACTTTAAGGTGAGGATGTCCGGATACTTGCGATCTAGGTCGTCCAACATCGCTAGCGCGCCTTTTTCGTCGCCTTTAGTGGCTTTTCTCCAGGCAATCAGACTCTGATCTGCCACGGCTGTTTCAACTTCGGCGTTGAATCCGGAAAGCTGCTGATTTTGAGCACTTACAAGAGAGGCTGTCTCTCTCGATCGGGTAGGCGGTGGTGCGCCACTTTTGGCGTAGTAAGCATTCTCACCACCCTGCGGATTTTTAGAAGCGTCCGAAGTGCTAATCGTTTTGGCGCAACCACTGCCTAGAAGCACGGTTGCAACGCCAAAGCACCAGAGGCTTGATCGTTTCATTTCATCGTCCTATGACAGGCAAAACGCATTGCCCACGACAGTAAGCATAGCAGCGTAGGTACTGAATAAGCTTGCTGTTTGCAGATTAACGATGACTAGCTTTAGGGCAAAAGGGGCGCATGCCCAAACCCTTGCATAACTTTCGGTTCTTTGATTTTTGATGCCGACAGATTGCGACGCAGGCTTGATTCAGGCAACGGTGGCGCTAAGGTGTCTTCCTCTGTGGCGTCGTCAGTGGCTACCTTTTCAGAAGCGTGCGCATCTTTAGCTTTCGATAGCAGGAAGTGGATGCGGGCGTTTACCCTGGCCACGTATTTTTCGGGCACGGCATTTTGATAAACGATATCCACCAAAATTCGCGCAGCTTGATATGTCTTGCCGCTCTGTTCAAGCAGCTCAGAAAGGGCAATCCGTAACATCAAATCTTTAGGCTTCTGCTCTTTGAGCATTGTTAACCGCTCGATTGCCTCGTCGATTTGGGCAGGTCGGGCTTTTGTCAGAGACAGCTCGTGATAAGCAACGTACAAGGAGGGATCCATCGAGGTCGCTTCAAGCAACTCAGAGGCAGCTTCTTGAGGTTTCCCACTAAGACGCAAGGCTCTGCCGAGGTCGTACCGAGCCTTGGCGTTTTCGGGCGACTGCTGAACTACTTGTCGAGCCGCTTCGATCGAGGCTTGAGACGAAGCTGACTGCTGCGCCTGGGCACGAACCGAAGTCGAACTGAGGAACAGAAAAGACGCGAACGCCAAGGCGGAGCTCCGTAGAACGGTGCCCCATAAATTGTTGCGGCTGTTATCGGCCTCACCGGAATAATGCAAGGCTAGCGGACTCCTCGATCGTCTCGAAATATCATCAAGAACGCGGCTATAGTCTTAGCTTTTTGAGGTTTTGTCAACAGGAGCCGACTCATACTTTGCGAATACTCAAGAGATAGTGCCCTTCTGCACACTTTATCTGTCGCTCGATCTTGTGCCCTTCGGCACCGATGCTGGATGAAACACTTTCCACCGGCTCGCCATCATCGAGAAGAACTTCCAATAAGTCGCCTACAGCCACCTTGTCGAGGAAAAGCCTCGTCTTAACAAAGTTCATTGGACAGGCAACACCGCGCAAATCGAGCTCATACTTATTCATTGGCACTTCCATCAGTCTTGAAACAAGTTTGAGGGAAACAGGATCCCGGCTCGGGACAATAGTGGACATTAAGGTACCGCACCCATTCTTTGCGAAAGCAGTCGCGCCCCATAATATATCCAACCGTCCCAGAGATAAGGCTTTCGGGCTGACAGTGGTCAACCTTCGCCAAACAGTTCAAGCAAAGCATCGAATCAGTGTTGCCAAGAGAAAGATTAATCACCTGCTTGCGCAGGCATAAATTGGCTCCGCACTGAGAACAATGCGCTGGGGCGCCTTCGACCAATTCTGACAACTCTTTCATGACTAAGGCGATGGGTTAAGTACGGTCCGGGTTTCGTACTTTCCTGGCTTACATCCTCCAATCCTTCACTTACTCTACATCTACAGTACAGGAGAGCGAGTAAGGTGCCAGCGGGCGACATTCTTACAGTTAATGAGGCTCAAACGCCAAACAGAGTCACCGACTCCAGCGAAAAATGGCGGTCAGAACTCGGCAGTGTCCATTTTCGGCAGGCCGCCTCCGAAATGGTGAGCAGCATCGCTGCTGGCACGAGCGGAGCAATCGCCTTCGGTTTGCTTTCGGCTGCAGGTCCATACGGAAAAGCGCTCAGCGTTCCAGTCGCCATGCTTGCCGGCGGGCTCACCAAATATGGTGCCAAAGACGGTCTGCAAGAAGTCTTCCTGGATCAAAAAGACCACAACCTTTCCACAACCGACCTTGCTTGGGGCGCTGTCGATGGGCTGGCCGGTGTCAGTGCAAGTTTGGCCGATCAAAGAGCATCTGCAGCATTCTTGCGAGCAACCGGAAGAAAGGAACTGGGAGCAAGCATCAGCGAAGAAACAGCACAATTAGCCGGAAAGCAATTAGTCGAGGGTTCGGCTTTTAAAGCGATCAGTCACAACGTTTTTCGTGGCTTAACGGGTGGCGCAGCGGGAAGTGCAACCTGGAGTACTTTTCACCAAACTCATGATCATTGGGACCAAATAAAATCTGATCCAATAAACGGAATAACCGATACCGTGAAAGGTGTTGCCATAGACACGGCGATTGGAACAGCGGCAGGCGGCATATTTGGTGGCACATTAACAGCGCTGCACCGCTCACCTGAAATCGTCAGTCAGAGCATCGCTAGAATCAAAGGTGATGCCGGATATTTAAAACTAAATGAATTCGCGATCAACGATTTTCATAGCAACCTCGATCGCCTCCCTCAGATCCAAACCAAGTTGGATGAGCGCTCCGCCATCTCAGCGGCGGCAGGCGTGCCTAGTGAATTCAACGTAGCAGGAGATGCTTTATCCGGTCACGTCAATTTCGCCTACACCAGAGGCGGTGAGGTCGAGAATCAAGCTCTGGTAAAGATGGGTCTGAAAAACATCATCCCCGGTAATCATGAATATGACACCGTCGGTGGACGATTTATTCCCGAACGCTATCCTAAAGTAATGGCACCGATTTTGAAAGAAAACCCTCAGATTTCGCTTTTAAATGCCAATCTAGACGTCTCGGCATATCCCGACTATCAAGCCCTAGTGAAACCATATGTGGTGCACGAAATTCAAGGACCAAATGGACTAGAGAAAGTAGCAACGGTCGGTTTAATCACCGAGGAAGGTGCGGTCGGAAACATTCGTTATGAAGACGCGGCCCAAGTGGCAATCAGAACTGTCAAAGAACTCAATGCTCAAGGCATAAAGAACATCAAGCTTCTCACTCACCTTGGACTAGATGAAGATAAGAAACTAGCTCGTGCTCTACTCGACAACAATCTAATAGTGGCAAAGATCTCAGGCGGACACACCCATGACATTGTCGCCAGCCCACTCTGGGTCAGCAATAAAGAAAGTCTCGCTGAAAAACTCAAGTTTTGGAAGCCAACCGTTGAAATTCCAATCACGCAAGCTGGATCGAGCGGTAACTATTTGTCTGAAAATCACATCGTCTTCAATGCCAATGGATCGGCGAACCGATGGCTGACGACTGGACGCTTGCATGCGATGCAAGACGTCGCAGCCGATCCAACACTAAAGCAATTTATTGATTCGCAGACGGCAGAGATAGGTGCACTTAAAGCGACGACATACGACTCAACCGCTTCTCAAGCATACACTCTAACTAACGCTCGCAATCGCGAAACAGCACTGGGCAACTTGATTTCAGACGCTACTTTGACTGGACTACAAAAGCGAATGGGTGAAGAAGCCCCACAAATTGCCATGGTTCACTCTGGTGGCATTCGGTCTGAAATCCCAGCCAGTCAAGCGCTAACGAGACAAGAGATAGCTAACGTATTTATGAATGCCGGGCAAGCAGAGGGCGAGAGAAAAGAACTAGTGATGGTGACACTGAGCGGAAAAAACATTCGCGATTCTATCGAATATGGAATCAGGGAATATCCTCTCGCTGAAAAGCCTTCGCTGACAAAACAGTTAAGCGATATGTTCGGCAAACCTGCTGATACCAAATTTGATGAAGGAGGAAATTTCGTTCAGGTAAGCGGCATGAAGTACTCTTTCGATCTCACGCAACAGCCTTGGAATCGCGTTACCGACATCAGTGTCAAACTCCCAGATGGAACTTATAAACCGATGTTGGCAGACGAGCAATATAAGGTCGTGACCAGATTCCATCCGATTGATAAATGGAACAAGGCTGGATTGTTTGGCGACAACATTTCACAAGATCAGATATATGTTAAGTTGAACGGAAAACCAATTGAAGTATCGCAAGTCGAGCTTCTTGGTGAGTACATAAAAGGACGCACTCTAAACCCATTAGTTGATTCCAAGGTCGAAGGAAGAGTAACCAATGCCACGCCTGTTACGCAAACCATAGGGCTCCGTCCTCAACCATCAATTGCTGGCTTCTCGGCTCTAGCGGCGCGAGAAACGCCAATGGAGAATGATCCTGAAAAGCAGCACCAATCATAAAAAATCGCTCGTGGTAACTTTTATTGCATTAGTGCTTACTGGGTTTGCGCCGAGTACTTTCGCATTGCAAGCCGATGAGGACTGTTACAGCGCCATAAATCGTGGCAAGCAATCCCTGACAAACAACGACATTCCAGGCGCACTTTCTTCCTTCCGGGCCGCACAACGATTTCAACCAACGGATGCTCGTCCATATTTCTGGATCGGGTTCTGCCTAGAACGAAGTGGCGACTTGAACGGCGCCGTCAAGGCATATGCAGACTGCATCGACGCAGCCAAGTTGCACGGAATGGATTCAGCCGAACTGCGCATCGACCTGGGCAACACTCTATGCAGGTTGAACTATTTTAAAGAGGCGATTTACGATTACCGGCGCGCTCTCACAATCGATCCTTCATTGACTGTAGCTCATATGTGCCTGGCGCGAGCCTGTATTGAAACGAAGGATTGGACGGGCGCCATGCGTGAGTTGGATTTCTGCGCTGCTCATGCGATCTCTGTGCCAGAAGCCGGATATCTACGTGCTCTCGCGCTTACAGGGCTCGGTTCGCGCCCTGACGCATTGAAACAAATTCAGTCTTTCCTCAACTCCGAACAACGAACATTACAAAATCCGCCGCTCCTGCAACGAGCTCTCGCCTTAGAGTCAGAGCTAAAGCGCCCCTAAGCGGCGTCTTTACCTTGAGAGCTTTTAACCATGCGCCCGACCTCAAATATGTATGCTTATAGGCGGAGAAGTAGCGAGCGAAGCGCGGCATGTACGCGCGCAGTGAGCGGCTTTGCGCAGAGGAGCCGAAGGTACTGAAGGCGACGGAGCGCTTATAAGTAGATTGTGGAGAAGTAGCGAGCGAAGCGCGGCATGTACGCGCGCAGTGAGCGGCTTTGCGCGGCGGAGCCGAAGTTACTGAAGGCGACAGAGCGCTTATAAACAGAAATGGTCAATAAAAAGCTGGACCTGAGAATTGAGCGTGACAGCCTGGGGGAAGTACAGATCCCAGTCGGAGCATATTGGGGCGCTCAAACAGCGAGAACCAAAGAGCATCTGTCCGTAAGCGGGCTGAACACACACCGCAAACTAGTCGAAGCATTCGTGCTGATCAAAAAAGCTGCTGCCATTACCAACGGTGAGTTGGAAAATCTAGAGACGGCAACAAGCCGCGCCATTGTGCAGTCTTGTGACGAAATCACCAGCGGTCAGTGGAAAGAACAATTCGTCGCCGATGCCTTTCACTGGGGAGCTGGTGAAGGACTGAACGCAAACGTAAATGAAGTGCTTGCCAATCGCGGCGCCGAAATAGTTGGCTGCAGCGTCGGCACATATGATTTTCTCAACCCAACTGTGCACGTCAATTTTGGACATTGCAGCAACGACGTCTACCCAACGGCGATGCGCATCGCGCTGCTGCTTAGCTTGAGACAACTCGAACCGACGTTAGTCGATCTAGAGAGATTGCTCAGACGCAAATCATTAGAGTTTGACAGAGTCGTAAAAGTTGGTCGAACCCACTTACAAGATTGCTCACCCGTTACCCTGGGTCAAGAGTTTAATGCCTATGGATCTTCGGTTGAACGCAGCGTCAGGCGGATCAAAGAGTCTAGTCAAAGCCTGCTGGAACTAAATCTAGGCAGCGCCGAAATCGGCACCGGATATGGTGCCGATCCAAACCTGGGAAAGAAAATGATCGAACGGCTGTCGCAAATGACAAATCTGCGCTTACGACAAGCGGAAGATTTGTTTCGGGTCAGCCAGAGCATGTCTGACTTCTTAGAGTTCTCATCATCACTGCGCGGGCTTGCAGTTGACCTGATCAAGATTTGCAATGATCTAAAACTTTTGGCTTCCGGACCTGGCGGCGGATTTGGCGAAATCACCCTGCCGGTCGTTCAACCACAACAATCATCTCTGCGTCCTGGTCACTGGCCCGATAAGGCTCTTCCACACCTACCAGAATGTCTGCTAATGGCTTGCTATCAGGTTTTAGGTAATGACTTCACGGTCACGCTGGCCGCTCAATCTGGTCAATTGGAGGCCAATTCTATGACTCCATTGATTATTCACAACTTGCTGCAATCACTTGATCTATTGAGAAACGCGATCAATCCGTTCAATCAAAAATGTCTTGCCGGCGTCACGGCAGATACTATTAGATGCAACGAATTGCTAGATAAAAGCGGAATCAGACATAAAGAAATGTGAAACTCGAACACCGAATTATCGCCATCCTTTTTGGTTACGATATGAGGCGCGTTGCACACTACATCGCTTCAAGATGAAGATATTTAGACTATATTGGCATCAACGCAAGCAGATATAGCATCGCGCTAAACACCATTTACTCGGGCGTGGGGAAAACGTTTTTATGCTAACTGGATATCGGTTTGAAATGATTGTCGGCTGCATGAGGTCAGGCAAATCGAGTGAGCTCATCCGCCGCATAGAACGCGCCAGGCTAGCCTATCTTCCTACCATCATTGTTCGACCGATAACAGACACTCGCTCAAAACCCAACTTAGTTGAATCAAGAAACGGTCTGGCTTCACAAGCGATTGTCGTAGACAGCCCCCGCG
This sequence comes from Candidatus Melainabacteria bacterium, assembly GCA_003153555.1. Taxonomy (GTDB): domain Bacteria; phylum Cyanobacteriota; class Vampirovibrionia; order Obscuribacterales; family Obscuribacteraceae; genus PALSA-1081. Next base: position 18,418 of record PLZS01000059.1, read on the forward strand.
ATATGCTGAAGTACTCATCCCAAGCGGTTGTTATCGGAATCGATGAATGCCAATTCTTTTCAGAAGATATTGTTGATGTCGTGCAAATCCTCTTAAGTCAGAAAAAGAAATTGATTGCTTCCGGACTGGACCTGGATTACAAAGGAAAGCCTTTTGGACCAGTGCCGCATCTATTGGCGCTTGCTGACCGCGTTGATAAGCTGCTTGCTGTTTGCAGGAAATGCGGCTCGGACTTTGCCTGCCGCACTCAACGCCTAGTCCACTCAAGCGAACAAATCCTTGTTGGTGACGCACAGTACGAAGCTCGCTGCTTGCATTGTTTTGAAGCGCCATACGAATACCAATTAAAGTTGAGTTTGCCAGAATCAACACTCAGCCAGGACTATGTCGCTTCGCCTCAGCTTTCATTAGTTGAGAACTTCGGACCGGACGATGAGCTAAGCGGAGAAATATTACCGCGGGTTAATATAAATCAGCGCTAATCTGGCTTCTTGGTGTTACCGGCTGGTTGTCATGGGCATATCTGAGAGATGATGAGTCGTGGAAGGCTCATGTTTCTGGAGAAACTTCCCATGTTTAGATTTGTTCGTGTGAAATTAATCCGTTCTGTGGCCATCATCAAAGGCGCGTTCACAGCAACGACAGTGAAAGATCAAGGAACACCCATTAACCCTTGGGAAGCCGATTTGGCCAGGCTTGCCAATGAACGAAAGAATGAAGCAGTTTCAATAACAACAGCTAAAGAGCATGATGAAATCACTCAGCTCGTGAATGATTTAGCTAAAGCCGTCAAGAAAGATGAGAGCGCAATTCACCCCCAAGAACCGAAGCCGCGTAGAGCAGGCGATGGTACAGTCACAGATCTGAAGTCTTGGTGGGGAGATTCAGTGGCCACTTGGGATCCGGACACAGACGGCAAAAACGTCACCTCGGCGGACCAGCGCAACAAGGCGCGGCAAGTCAAGTGGTTCGACAAGGGGGCCGGGTTTGACAAATGATCCACAGTGGTAAGATCCACTAGGTCAAACACACGACCTTTTTTTGCCTCGAATCCTAAGTACGGGGGTCTTTTAATGGCACGTAAAGTATTCAACTTGCTTCTGTCCGCGACTGTGGTCGCCTCAGCGCTAGTATCGGTAGGGATCAATCAGCCGGCACTCGCGAAATCCAAGAGACACATAGCACAAGGACGCGGAGCATATTTTGTGCCACCACCTCCTCCTTACGCACCTTCGATTTTGCCGGAAACCATCGCAAACGTGCGCACGCAGCCCGACCCCTCTGAAGAACTGGCCGAAAAGCTCCCAGAGAATCCATACAAAAAATACATTTTCACCCGCGATGCAGGTGATATGCCACGCGTAGTGCGCGGTGTTAAGGCGCAATCGAATCGTAATGTGATCACTTACTTGCACAACAAGACATAAGCGAAGCTAGTTATTTGGTTGAAAGTGCCGCTCTCACAAGCGGCACTTTTTGTTAACTCCTACACTCTTTCCAAAATCATAGCGATACCCATGCCACCGCCGATGCAGGCACTGACTATGCTGTATCGGGCTTTTCGCCGGTGCAATTCGAGCGAGGTGCTCAGGAGCAAACGGGCGCCCGTAGCGCCAAACGGATGACCTAAGGCAATCGCGCCACCATTTACGTTAACTTTTGAACGGTCTAATTTCAGTTCTTTTTCGCAGGCCAGATATTGAGCCGCAAACGCCTCATTAATTTCGATCAAATCCATTTGATCGAGCGTCAGTCCGGCACGTTCCAATGCCATCGGAATAGCCGGCACTGGCCCAATTCCCATGATCTCCGGCGGCACACCTGTCACCGCCCAAGATACCACTCTGGTAAGCGGTTTCAAATTCAATTTTTCGGCAGTTTTGGCCTTCGTGACGATTAAGGCGGCAGCACCATCAACGATACCGCAGGCATTTCCGGCAGTAACCGAGCCGTCTTTACGAAAAGCAGGCTTGAGTTTTGCCAAACCCTCAAGCGTCGTATCCGCTCTGGCGTGTTCATCCACAGAGATTATCTTGATGCCCTTCTTCTCTTTGATCTCTATAGGTGCAATTTCTTCCGCAAGATGACCATTGTCTAATGCTGCTTTAGCTCTCTGCTGACTTTCCAGGGCGAATTGATCTTGCTCTTCACGAGTGATCTTGTACTTCTCCCGCAGATTCTCAGCGCTCTCACCCATCGAGCAGTTAGCTAATGTATCTCGGATATCAAGTCCGTCCCATAGTTCAGCCGCTCCCATCCGTCCACCCCAACGCATCGACCAGGACACGTAAGGTGTCTGCGAAAGCGCGTCAGTGCCGCCAGCCAGCACGACTTCTGCGTGTCCGGCATCAATCAGCATCTCGGCGTTGGCCACAGCCTGAATCCCCGAACCACAGAGCAGATTGATGATGATTCCAGGGGTGGAAGTCTTCAGCCCCGACCTGAGTGCCACATGCCTCCCCAAATAGATCGCATCTTTGCTCGTCTGAATCACATTTCCCATAATCACATGACCGATCAGCTCAGGATCCACAGCGGATCTTTTTATTGCTTCTTTGGATGCGACGACGGCAAGATCAGTTGCAGTTTGACTTGCCAAGCCTCCGCCAAATGCGCCAAACGCCGTACGGGCGCCATTTACGATGACCAAATCGCCGCTCATATTTCCTCACTTTTACTCAAAGGGTTGCCAACAACTAGAGCTGAAAGCTAAAACAAGTATCAAGAGCATATTAAAACGTCATACTATCGGGCTAGAATTAACTTTTCAGGTGTCTTTACAAGCTTTTGTATAAATGGAGGGCTGAACCTTGGCTAAGGTTGGAGTGCCAAAAGAGATTTTGGATAACGAGTACCGGGTCGCATTGACACTGGCAGGGACAAGCGCTCTCGTTGCAGACGGCAGCACCGTCTACATTGAGAAAAATGCTGGTGTTGGTAGTGGTATCACTGATGAAGAATACATCGCAGCAGGCGCAAAGATTTTGCCTGATGCCGCAAGTGTCTTCGCCGAGGCAGACCTAATCCTAAAGGTGAAGGAGCCTCAAACCAAGGAAATTTCCCTTCTTCGCAAGAACCAATTGTTGTTCACTTATTTGCACCTTGCTGCTCATCCTAAACTAGCAGTGGACCTGGCAAAGACTGGTGCAACATGCATCGCATACGAAACCGTTCAGACTGAAACTGGCTACCTGCCTTTGTTGACACCGATGAGCGAAATCGCTGGTCGCCTGGCAACTCAGATTGGTGCTAACTATCTCGAACGTTCGAAGGGCGGCCGAGGAGTGTTACTTGGTGGCGTACCTGGTGTAGAACCAGGTGAAGTGGTGATCATCGGCGGCGGAATCGTCGGCACCAATGCCGCCAAGATCGCCTTAGGACTGGGCGCTCGCGTCACAATCTTCGATCGCTCATTGGAGAGATTGAGATATTTGGATGACGTGTTCAACGGACAGCTGCGCACCGTGTTCTCGGTCGGACATTATCTGGCGCAAGTTCTACCGACAGCCGATCTCGTCATCGGTGCAGTCTTGATTCCAGGCAAAACAGCGCCGAGAATCATCACCAGAGATATGGTCAAGAAGATGAAACCAGGCTCAGTCATAGTCGACGTTAGCGTCGACCAAGGCGGATGCATCGAGACAATCCATTCAACTACACACTCGGACCCAACCTATGTTTGCGAAGGCGTCCTTCACTACGCCGTAGCTAACATTCCTGGTGCCGTGCCGTGGACATCAACTCGGGCGTTGACCAACGCCACGATGCCGTATGTGCTCAAGCTCGCTAAATTCGGCTACCAAGCCTGTTTGGACGATCCTTCACTGCATCGCGGCGTCAACATTCATCAGGGTGAAATCGTTCACGCAGGCGTGGCTGAAGCTGTCGGCAATGTTGTGGCAACAGCATAGTTCGAGACTATCGTTCGCTTCGCTTCGGAGTATTAGCACGCGGGACGGGTGCGCTCCATTTCGAGACGAGGATAAGATTCGCAACAACAAATTAAGGGCAGTGAGCACTTGCTCATTGCCCTTTTCCCTATGAAGGACGAGATTTTAAGAGTTTGTGCCTATAAATTTGCCTCAGCAATCGGGTTAAATAACAACATGCGCCAATGCCCACTTTTGCCTCGACAGATTGAGCAAGAACTGCCAGACCATTGTGGGCATATATTGGTTACGCGCCAGGAAAACGTAAACACCTATGGCTAAAATTCGCCTGCTTACCCAGGGAAAAATATGGGCTAACAGAACCACAAGAGAAATCTTGTGGAGCGTAATGAAGTACAAGAAGGTCGCTGTGGGCGTTCTTCATATCGTCGGACCCTCCGAGAGCCTGGTCGGCGATATCTGCATACAAAACGGAATTTTTGTCGTTGGTGGCAAAATGAAGAATGGGAAAAGCAGCGGCTACGAGGCCATTAGAACGCTGTTAAGCCTTAAGGACGGCACGTTTCAATACCTGGACTATAGTGAAATTGATACGCCAGAATTAAATAACGGTCTGAAAATTCGTTTAACACAATTGATCAACAAACTGCCTTCATTGCCTGTGCAGCTGGAAGAGTTGATGGGAGCCAATACCCTAAATCGGATGCGCAGCTTCGATGCTAGCGAAATCGCGACTGAAGAAGCGTTGATCGACAAAGAAACATTCGCCCAATTAACAACTTGGGAAAATCGCACGATGAGACTGCGTGCAGCAGCCTTTTGGGGTACGTTCCTGGCGATCTCAGGAATCGCTTTCTTGATGTACTACTTTCAACGCTGATAAGTAATTTATTTACCATAGCTGTGTCAGAGGGATTTCACTTTAATCGTGAGAGCTTGCCGAAGTACAATGTATGGGTACTTTGTCTATCTGTTTCTAGAAGGTAAACATCCGATGAAACCATTACGCTCAGTTTTCATGAGCATCACTCGTGTGCCCCCAGCGTTTCTTATCGCGGCAATCGTCGCTCTCGCTTTCGTGGTGGCATGGATGGTGACAAACAGAATTAGCTCCGGCGAACAAGTTTATGCTGAAAAGCAACGCGAAATGGATGCCAAATATTCGGCCAAAGCAACGGTTGTTTATGCGATCAAAGATATTCCTGAAGGTCAAACAATCCCTTCGGAAGCTCTTGAAGAACGTCAAATTGAACAATCTAAGGCACCGGAAGATGCTCTCGCCTCTGCCACATTAGCCACTGGGCGCACGAGCAAATACGGTATCACTTCTGGCCAGATCGTTTCCCAACACGACTTGCAAGCACAAGCAACCAATCTTAGTTTCGATTCTCGATTGAAAACAGGATTCCGCGCAGTCACCTTCGCTGTAGATAACAACAGTGGCGTCGCTGGTTTTATCAGTCCAGAAAGTCATATTGACATCATCGGTATGGTCGGCTCTGGTGCTGATACTAAGGCAAACCCAATTCTTTCTGATGTGGAAGTTATAGCGGTTGGTCAAACCTTTCAACGCAGTGCTGGCGCATCATCTGCGGTGCCTGCTAGCTCAGTTACTGTCGCAGTAACGCCACAAGATACAACCAAATTGATCAAAGCTGTTCTGGCTAGCAAGCTCTATTTGTCGCTGAGAAACAGCACCGACCACGCTCCAGTGGCCACAGTAGATGTGACTGCGCTCTACAACAAAACCAGAACAGCGCAGGTATCAAACATGAACTTTGCTGTTCCATCACCACCACCTTTGCCGATACAGAATGGAGATGATGCTAATGATGGACCGCGTCCAGCCCTGGCGTCCGCAGATGCGCCGCTGAGACAAAATCACCAAATTGAAGCCTGGTCGGCAGGCAAGAAAGATGTGATCAGCGTTCCGGAACACTAATCGTCAAGAACTCGAAACCTTGAAAGCACGCCCCTTGCGGCGTGCTTTTCCATTTTTGGATTTGTGCGGATCAACTCCAATGTATTGCCCGACTATGAATTTTGATTTATGAAAGGCTGACTTCTTTACTAGGGTTTTCCCTGTTACCGCTTTGGAACCGCGGCAGAAGAATGGAATTGGTTAGTCTTTCTCCTCACTAAGGGGGACCGTAATGAATCCATTACGCGCATTGTTCATGGGCATCTCTCGCATGCCACCAGCCGTTATGCTCGCAATCATCGTGGGACTGGCAGTTGGTGTCACGTTCTTAGTCACCGACCGACTCAAGGTGCAAGAGGACGATTACAAAAACAAAACGGACGCTATGACACGCCAGATGTCCAAAAAATCAACTGTGGTTTACGCAGTTAAGGATATTCCAGAAGGTCAGACGATTCCCTCAGAAGCGCTTGAGGAGCGCCAAATCGAAGCATCCAAACAACCACAAGACGCACTCAGTACTTCAACTTTGGCAGCCGGTCGAGTCTCCAAATATGGCATCTCGACGGGACAAATCGTCTCGCAACACGACTTGCTTCCCCAGCAAATCTCAATGGGTTTCGAATCGCGTTTGAAACCAGGAATGAGAGCAGTGACTTTTGCAGTAGACAATAACTCCGGCGTCGCTGGATTTGTTGCCCCCGAAAGTCACGTAGACATCATCAGTATGGTTGGCTCAGGACAGGATACGAAAGCCCGACCAGTTTTGTCTGATGTTGAGGTAATCGCAGTTGGGCAAACGTATCAAAAAACACCTGGCACAACGCAAGCGGTGCCGGCGAGTTCAGTAACGGTTGCCGTTCCGACTGACGATGCGCAAAAACTGATCCGAGCAATTCTAGCAAGCAAGATTTATCTTTCCTTGCGGAGTAATTTGGATCACACACCGGTTGCAACTGTTGATGTGACCTCACTTTTCACGAAAGCACCTTCGGCGAGCAGCAGCGGGGAAGTAGCAAGTTTGGTGCCATATCCAACCTTGCCACCAATGATTGGAACTGATGCATCAAATCCTATTCTCGATCGCAATTCGTCTGCTACGCCTCCGCCCAGACCACTCTTCGAAGTTGAGGCTTGGGCTGGTTCGAAGAAAGATGTGATTTCGGTACCTGAAAAATAGACGCGGAATTCAGTGCAATAAACGATGAGAGAGAGCTGCAAATAATTGCAGCTCTCTTTTAACTTAGTGGGTGAGGTGGGCGCGACATCCGCCGAAATGGAGCGCTGGACTCCAGTCCCGCCTCAATTTGTGATCATGGGCGACTGTGGACAGTCGCGCTTGTATTTCACTGTGGACAGTCGCGCTTCATTTCCTGGGGACAGTCGCGCTCTGAATTCGGTGCCGGCAAGGATGCCGGCGCTCCCAGGTTAGTCCATGAATTTGCCGAGCACATGGCGCAAGGATGGTTCCAGATATGGGTATCTGAATTCGTAATTTGTCTCCGTAAGCTTTCCGGGCAAAACCTTCTGACTGGCCAACAAGCATTCATCAGCCATTTGACCAAACATAGCGCGAGCAGCAAAGGCTGGCATCGGCACAAGTGCAGGCCGTCCAACAATTTTACCGAGCACACGAGCGAAATCTGCGTTCGGCACCGGATACGGTGAGACTGCATTTACGGGTCCTGAAACAGTGCCGTTAATTATCGAGTGAAATATTGCACCCAGAGCATCGTCTATATCTATCCAACTAAAAAACTGTTGACCAGAGCCAATTGGACCGCCGCCGCCCATTTGAAATGGTAGAAGCATTTTATGCAGCGCACCACCCTTGGGGCTAAGAACAACACCAAATCGCAAATTGACCAATCGGATATCGGTGTCTACACCACGAGCAGCGGCCTCCCACTGCAAGCATGTATCAGCTAGAAAACCCTCCCCTGAAGCGCTTTCCTCAACCAATGTCTCGACACCGCGATCTCCGTAAATACCAATTGCCGACGCGCATACTAGCACCGCCGGAGGTTTCTCAAGTTGGTTGAGCGCCTGACATAACACCTGCGTAGGTTTAAGTCGGCTATATATTACTCTCTTTTTCTTGACGTCAGTCCACCGCTCAGAGCCAATGTTGTCGCCTGCCAAGTGAACAACAGCGTCATAACCTTCCAATCTATTCGTGTCAATTTTTGGTTCATAAGGATCCCAACGAATTCGCTCGTTGTGATCATGGTCCGAGACTTTAGAACCGTTGCGCAGCAAGCGCGTCACCTCGTGACCTTGCGTCGTCAAGTAAGGAACCAGGGCAGAGCCAATCAGGCCAGTCGATCCTGAAACCAAGACCCGTATTGGTCTGATGTTCGCTTCTTTGGCATAAACAATGTCTTGAATGAGCGTGCGGTGTCGGAATTTGAACAAGTTCTCAAGTTCATGATGAATAATCCGACCACCAGCAAGATCTCCTAATCCACCGGCTGGGAGTTCGTACTCGACCGTGTCCTGCAAATAGCAGGAATTGTCAGTTTCTGGCTCAACTCTGTGCACCTGTTCCCAAAAGGCAAACGGACCTTCAACTTGATAGTCGCAAAACTGTCTTCCCTCGACGTAATCTTTATGCTCAAGCGTCCACTTTATAGTGATCGGGCCGCTGCTAATCGCTAGCACTACATAAGCACCATCTTCAATGCCGCCATGTCGGTTCAAAATTTTGAAATCGACCCAGGGCGGAGCCAGTCTTTCAAAGGCACCATTTCGTTTATGCCAATTAAAGACCTCTTTTGCAGAGGCCGGTATCAAAGATTTGTAGACAAATATTTCTCGACTCACAATGCAAGTGTAGCAACAACCAAGAACACTCCTTTTCAGACAAACCGCTCTCTCACTTTTACAGTTTAAGAGATGGCAAGCGCCAGAAAATATGCCAGAATCATATGCTGAGGGAATAGCCTAACCGTTGGATCGGCTATTCTTATGTTTCAAACCCAGGGATCTACGCTCCCTGGGTCCACGTCGATACGTCAGACAGCTGCTCGGCGAATAACTCCGATTATCAGTCGGGATATTTTAGTCATTACGGGGCATCTTGTTTACGAGGGTGTTTGTTTCAAACGGTGACTATGAGCAAAAATTGGGAAGAGTACGTCGAATCCGGCGCCACGGCTTTTCAGGAGGGTCGATTTAGCGACGCCGAAAATTTCATGCATGCAGCCCTCATGGAAGCCGAAACCTTGGGCGACGACATGAAGGTAGCGCTTAGTCTCGACAATCTCGCCGAAGTATTTTTTGAACAGGGCAAATACGACAAAGCAGAACCGCTCTACCAGCGCTCACTGACGATCCGGGAGCGCACGCTTGCTCCTGAACACGAAGATATCGTCGCCAGTCTGAATAACCTATCCGCTCTTTACTTCTTCCAAGAAAAGCATGCTGATGCCGAACCGCTCTGCCGGCAATTGACGGCTATCTATGAAAATGTTCTCGGTGCAGACCACCCGGAAGTAGCGACCAGTTTAAATAATCTCGCGCTTCTTCTCAAAGCACAGCACAAATATCAGGAATCAGAACAGGTTTTCAAAAGAGCGCTCTTGATCATGGAAAAAGCGCTGGGTTCCGATCACCAAGATGTCGGCGTTAGCTTGAATCACTTAGCGGGTTTGTATCACGACCAGCACAAATATGGTGAAGCCGAACTCTTGTATGAGAGAGCTTTATCCACGCTGGAAGCGGCTCTGGGAGCGGAAAGTTCAGACTTGTCCGACACATTGAACAACCTTGTTGCGGTGCTCAAAGCGCAAGGCAAAGAAGCACAAGCGGCACCATATTATCAGCAGCTGGTGGCCATCAAAGAAATCAATTTAGGTCCAACCCATCCAGACGTTATCAGCTCACTCGATCAACTGGCAATCTTCCATTTTCATCAAGGCCGGCTCGATGAAGCAGAGCGGCTCTACAAGCGAGTCTTAACGATGAAGGAGCGTTCAGTTGGACGCCTGAGCCCACAGATTGCAGGCAGTTTAGCGAACTTAGCAATGGTCTATCAGGCTCAGCAGAAATTTGCCCAAGCCGAATCTTTGTACAAAGAGTCGCTCGCTATCTGCGAAAAATCCTTGCCCCCTGAACATGCTGATGTGCAAATGAGCATTATGAATTTGGCATCTCTCTATCAACGCAGCGGCAGGTACGCAAAAGCTGAGCCTTATTGGCGTCGATTGAAAGCTCTGAAAGAAAAGACGCTCGCCAATCAGGAAGAAATTTATAACTGCCTGAGCAATCTCGCGGTCGCCACATTCCAGCAGGGGAAATACAAAGAATCAGAAATCATGTGGCGCCATCTGCTCGATGTGCGTGAACAAGAGCTTGGGCCTGACCATCCGGACGTGGCAGCTTGCTTGCACTATGTGGCAGAAACACTGAGATTCGACGCCCGCTATGACCAAGCTGAACCGTTATATCAACGCGCCTTAGCGATCAGACAGAAGGTGCTTGGACCAAACCACCCGGATGTAGCAGCCTCACTGGAAGGTTATGCAATGTTGCTTTCGATGACCTATCGCGAAGCTGAAGCCGAGCATATGAAAGCAAGTGCGCGTTGGATCAAAGAGAAGGTTAGCCGGGCTTAGTGCTGCTTTTCCATTTGAGCAATTTGCTCTGCTTCTTTGCGCGCTTCTTCCTTTAACGACAGCTTTTGCAAGGTTTGCAGCAACGATTTGTGCGCCTCAAGAAGCCCTGGATAGAGCTCTGAAGCCTTACGGTAGCTCAAAGATGCTTCCTTCATCAGCCCTGCGGATTGCTGAGCATCACCGAGCAGAAGATAGGCTTTGGCGAAATACGGATTGATCCCCGTCGACTTGTTCGCCGCATCCATCGCACTTTTGGCGTCGGCTTTCTTCAAATAAACCCGCCCGATCGTTTCGTAAGCTTCAAAGTTCTTGCTATAGCTTTCTACGGCTTTGCGTGCCCATTCATCAGCCTTCTCGGCGTTGCCTTGAACAAGCATAATTTGAGCCAGCTCCTCTTGAGCATTCGATTTTTGCTCCGCGGTCGCAGTCGTGGACGCCACCACATGTGATGCAATTGCTTCAGCCTTTGAAAAATCGCTCTTCAAACGTGCGGCCTTGGCTAGATCTAAATTGAGGTTGGCATCATCAGATTCGGCAGCGCCTGCAAAATCTAACGCCTGTTCAATTTTGCCTAACTTAAGCAAACTGGCGACAATGGCGCTCTTGTTCTCAGCTTTTTGGTTTGCATTGAGCGCATTATAAGCAGTTACAAGAGCATCAGCTGAAGTTGCCGTCAAGTCTCGGAGCGCTTTTGCTTCTGCCAGCGTAAAACCGTCCATCGGTCCATCCGCAGTATTCTTGCTAGTGGCATAAATCGCTTCGAAGTTAGCAGCTGCGTCGCTGTATCGTCCTTCAGTGAAGAACAAATCCGCCAGCGATCGATTTATCTGCAGCCGAGTTGGAACAGCGTTGGGTGTGGTTGATTGAGTCAGTTGTTGCAAGGCTAAAGAAGTGACGAGCGCAGTTTCTGCATTTACATATTCGTCATTCAAGGCATAACAATAGCCTAGAGCCACGAGATCTTGCACCGTTGGATTGATGTTCAAGGCGCGTGTGAATTCTTTCGCTGCAGCTGCATAATCTTTTTGCTTGATTCGCAGAGCACCAAGTGATCGGTGTGGTTCGGCATCAAGGGGATCAAGATTGGCTGCCAGTTTGAACTCTTCTACCGCTTGATCGCTTCTGCCAAGCAAAACCAAAACGTTGGCCAAACCCAGATGCAATTTCTCATCCTTCTGTTTGGTAGCGAGTTCTTGTTTGTAGAATGTGGACAGGTCTTCATACCGTTTTTCTTCTGTTAGCAAGGCGACCAGTCTGTCTCGCACAGATTGATTTTTCGCATCAAGCTTCAATGATTCTTGCAAATTATCGATCGCACGATTTTTATTGCCAGCCAACAAGTTCATCGTCGCTAGTTCACCCAGCTCGAAGGCTTTGTCATTGCTGAACTCCACTGCTTTCGTTTGGTCCGCAATAGCAGCTGTCAAATCGCCTTGATACCGCCTGATCGAAGCACGACTTCTGTAAAAACGCGGATCTTTTGCATCTAGCGAGATGGCTTCTTGCAGCTCTGTAAGGGCTTCGCGTAGACGCCACTGTTGAATATAGATTTGGACAACACGATAGTAGTTCGCAGCGTCTTTGGGGTTGTCTGCCAATACTTGTTGAGCGATATCGAGCGCTCCGTCAAAATTGTTTGTGGACAATCTCAAGTCAATTAATGCTTCTGCCGCTTCGCGCATGCGCGGCTCGATCGAGAATGCTTGCGCGAATGCCGCATCTGCTTTTCTGGTGTCTTTTAAAAATCGCTGCTCCAAGAAACCGATCGTACGATATCCCCAAGCAAAATCCGGGGCTAATTCAACTGCGCGCTGCGCATACTCAACTGCGGATGATGCGCGTCCCTGCTTGCCTGCGATTGCCGCAAGCGCGAAAAAAACAGTGGGATCATTTGCATATTGATCGGGAATATTTTGCAAGGTCTTGTCGGCAAGATCCAGCTTCTGCTGACACATCTCGTTGTACGCCTTGATCAAGACCACGTGGATGTTGCTGGAGCGAGGCGGTTCAACGGCAGCGACAACAACCTTTTCCGTCGTTAAGGACTTTCCTTCCGCAGCGGGTACAGTCTTGCCATCAGCGGCAGGCTTACTCTCACCGGAAGTCGACACACTCACGTCAGTCTTCGTTGTTACTTCGACTACTGGCTCGCTGATGCCAGCCTTTGTTGCAAGCGCTTTCAACTGATCGCATTTAGCGAGAAACATGTAGGAAAAAGCTAACCATGACTCCTCTTTTCCAATCTCCGTTCGACCCGCGGTCAGGGTCTCAAGCCGCTCAGCCGCGGCTTTCCAATCACCTCTATTCATTAGATCAAGAGTGGTTTGGTCTAGACCAGTTGTGGAGATCGCATTCTTTTGATGTTTCGAAGATTTATGATGTTTTGAACTCTTTTCTGAGGACTTTTTGCGGGTCTTGTCCTTCTTATCGGAAGAGTAAGCTGAGCTACTCGACTTGTCGGTCTTCGCTACTGCACTTACGCACGGTTGCAAGTAACTGTTTATCGATCCGATAGCGCAAACATAAGTTAGAGCCTTGGCGATCAGGCTCCTGTTGCTTAGTTCTCTTGATGTCATCTATTCCTCGGCATTACTGATCTTCTACACCACTCATCAAAGCGACATTATCCACCTTCTCGCGTGCTTTTGCCTCGAAAAGGGACAATTGCATGACTTCGTCCATCGGAATATTGCGGAATTTCGGACCATCCAATATTTTTCCGGCGGCACTTTTCTTTTCCATCTGGCCCATTATGTACTGAGCGCGATCGATCACGCTTGCCGGCAGTCCGGCCATGCGGGCAACTTGAACACCGTAACTTCGACTGGCACCACCAGGAACAACTGAGCGAATGAACTCAACGTGCCCATCCAGCTCGCGCACGAGCACCTGATAATTTTCGATCTGCGGAAAGAAGCTAGCTAAGCCATTGAGCTCATGATAGTGCGTGGCGAAAACAGTTCTGGATCGAACATCCCGCGCCAAATATTCTGCCACTGACCAGGCAATCGCCACACCGTCATACGTGCTAGTACCCCTACCAACCTCATCTAGGAGGATCAAAGAGCGAGGCGTGGCCGATAGGCAACACTGTGTCGTTTCAGCCATTTCGACAAGGAATGTCGACTGCCCTTGGGTTAGATCATCTACCGCACCAATGCGAGTAAAAATGCGATCGACAACACCAATATGCGCCTCCTCCGCAGGAACAAAAGACCCCATTTGGGAGAGGATGACTATATGTGCGATCTGGCGCAACAAGCTCGATTTACCAGACATATTCGGACCAGTAAGAATGATCATTTGATGATCTTCACTGTCGCCTTCAAGACGAGTATCGTTGGCCACGTAGCGTCCCATCGGCAAGATTTTTTCCAAGACCGGATGGCGACCTTGCTTGATCTCCAACGTTAAGGAATCGTCCACTGTCGGTCGAACGTAATGGCGTTCAATGGCCACTTGTGCAAGCGAAAGAAGCGCATCCAGACTGGCTAATCGGGTAGCAAACTGCAAAAGTTCCGGTCCGAACTGCACCAGACTTTGTCTGAACTCCAGGAACAATTTGTACTCGACGTCGTTTTGATTTTTCTCAGCGTTGAGAATTTTAGCTTCGTATTCCTTTAATTCAGGTGTGATGAAACGCTCAGCATTTGTCAGGGTTTGCTTCCGAATGTAATCCGCAGGCACTGAACCTTTGTTCGAGTTGGTTATTTCAATGAAATAGCCAAAATTCCGATTGAAGTTCACCTTCAAACTTTTTACGCCTGTTCTATCTTGTTCTAGCTTCTGAAAATCCTCGATCCACTGCCTGCCACCACCGAGCAAGGCGCGAATCTCATCGATTTCCGAGTTGTAACCCGTGCAGAAGATGCCACCGTCCGTTAATTCTCGGGGTGCCTCCTCGCCGATTGCTTGCGAAATCATGTGTGCCAATTCGGTCAACTTGGCAGGCACCGTATGCAGTGAATGCAGATATGGATTGGTGGAATCAGCAACGGCATGACTGATCGGCTCTAACGCTTCGATTGACAGTTGTATTGCCATCAAGTCGCGCGGACAGACAGTGGCAGAGGAAAGCTTTACAGATAGACGCTCGACGTCTGAAAGTTTGGCAAGGGCGTTACCGATAACTTCTCGCTTGTTGGCGTGACGTGAAAGTTCAGCAATCGCGTCCTGGCGCTCCCAAATTGCTGGCACCGAAAAGAGTGGCTTGAGCAGCCATTTTCTAAGCATCCGGCTGCCCATACCTGACCGTGTTTGATCCAACGTCCAAAGCAAACTCCCGTCAAAACCGCGATCTCGAGAAGTTTCAGTCAATTCGAGGTTGCGGCGCGTATTTGAATCAAGCGTTAAATGACCATCCAGCGTGTAGGAAGAGATGCCAGCAAACTTCGGCATCTGTGCTGCTTGGGTCTTCTCCAGATACTCAAGGACTGCGCCTGCAGCACTGACGGCTAAGGGCAATGACTGGCAGCCAAATCCTTCTAATGTGGACACTGCGAATGTCTGCAAAATTCTCCGTTGTGCCGGTTCGAATTGAAAGAACATGCTTGGCCGTCCAGTGAAACGATAAGCACCGAGCAGCGCATCCGGCACATCAAGCACTTCCTTGGGCATCACTTCGTTCGGTCCTGGCTTGACCATTTTCTTGGCCACCAAAATTTCTTTTGGTTCCAGCCTGCCTACTTCCAGCACCAATTGCTCTTCAGTTAACTGGGTAACAAAAAACTCCCCACAAGAAGCGTCGACACAAGCCAATCCCCAGAGATTACCGCCGCGAACAATAGAGAGCAAATAGTTGTTTTCACGCTGCGGAAGCAGATGTGACTCAAGCACCGTCCCTGGTGTCAGGATGCGAGTCACCTGCCTTTCGACCGGTCCCTTTTCCGCGCCGACCACCCCAACTTGCTCGCAGATAGCCACGGAATAACCCTTTGCAACCAGTCTGCCCAAATACAAATCCGCAGCCCTGGCCGGCACGCCCGCCATCGGCATTCGCCCGTTGGGATAAGTTGGCTCTGGGCGGCTGGTCAAGGTAATGTCCAACTCGCGAGAGGCGACATGAGCGTCTGAATCGAACATCTCATAAAAATCGCCAACCCTGAAAAACAAAAGTGCGTCAGGGTTTTGAGACTTGATATCCCAATATTGGCGCATTAAGGGCGAAAGCTGCGCGCTGGCTGCAGACTCGTCTTGCACGTTGCGGGTCCTCTACTTGAAACTTCTAGCGTCCGCTGCTTCAAGCGAAGACAGACTCGGACACAAGGCTCAATATTACAGTCTGAAACCCGGCTTCGATAATAAGCTTCTGGTAATATGGGAGGTTCAGACATATCAATGAGGCATATCAACAAGTTGATGATTAAAGATGGCTCAGGCATTTATTTACGGCATTTAAAAATGAACAAAATTACGTTTCGTGCAGCAACCATCGCAATGGCGATTATGGCGATTGGTTCTCTCGGTGGTAGACCGATCCATGCGGCCCCCGCCTCAACGACAAAACCAACCACTACGAAACCGGCAGCAGAGAAGCCAGTTGAGAAGGCTGCTGAGAAAGCTGCTAAGCCAACACCTGAGCCAGTTATCGAAAACGTGCAGAGCGTAAATGCTGAGCAGCTCGTTGACAAGCCGCACGATTATTTAAATAAGAACGTCAAATTCGTCGCTAATTTTTTCGCCTTCAGCAGCCTGGCGCTTGATTACAAACCAGCTCTGCGACCAGCCAAGACACACTTGTCATTCCTGGTTTTGAAGGACAACAGCCACATTCCTCTTTCCGAACTGAAGCTCGCTATGGCCATCCCAAAAGAAAAAGATGCCGAGAACACACTGCTAGCCAAGCTGAAAGATGGCGATCAACTTGAGATCACAGGCAAGGTATTCAACACGGCCCTTGATGAGCCCTGGGTTGATGTGCTTCGTTTAAAGCTGTTGAAAGCTGCCCCAGACGACAAGAAGATCGCTGAAGAAAAAGAAAAAGACAAGGAAAAAGAAAAAGAGAAGAAGGCAGGCGATACTGAAGTCGAAATCAAAGGCAAGGACGTAAAGCCTTAGAATTGGCAGCTAATCATTGCAACGGTCAACGTTGTTTTAGGGAGAACTTACTTACATGTCAGATGCCGCACAAATACAGGCTCTTCTATCCTCACTAAACGGCAAGCATGGAATCCTCGGCTGCCTGTTAGTGGCCAGAGACGGCACTGTGGTTTCGTCGTCATTACCTCCTGAAGTCGACGTCCACATGATCGGAGCTCTGAGTGCGACTTTGTTTTCAAACAATGATGTCTCAATTCAGAGAATGAACCGCGGCAATCTAGTGCAAATGACTTTACTGACCGACCAAGGTATTCTGCACTTTTACGAAGCGAATGGACATTTCCTTGTCGTGCTCACCGCTAAGGGTCAGCGCATCAATTTGGAAGGCTTGATTCGCTCTGTTGAAGAGCAAGGCAAATCGCTGTCCAAGATGGTTTAGGTTAGATTCGAAGAAACGACCGGCAAACTGCAGGCTTTATCCATTATGGGTATATAGTACTTGCCTCGCGCCTGCCGTGGTGCGAGCGCAAGAACTGAGAGAATTGCTCAATGCGTCCAAACTCACTAACTAAAACTTTGTGCGCAGCTATCTCTTGCTGTTTCATCGCGCAAGCCTCTTTGGCTGCGCGGTTCGTTGATGTAAGCGGATTTTGGTCAGAAAAATATATCAACATGTTATCGGATCAAGGTGTGATCGGTGCCGAGCCTGATGGAAAGTTTTTGCCTGGTCAACCAGTGACAAGAGCAGTGTTTGCTTACTGGCTAGTGAAAGTGCTGGGATTAGATTCGCAGCCAGTTTCCTCGAAGCCTAGTTTTGCGGATGTGAAAACGACTGATTGGTGCTACAAGCCCGTTGAAATCATTCGCCAGAATAATTACATATCTGGTTATGCCGATGGATTCAGACCAAATCAATTGATCCAAAAGGCAGAAGTAATTTCAATCATCGCTCGCACGCTGAACGCGCCGACTCCGGATAAAGCGGCCGTCGACAAAGCTCTGCTGAATTACACAGACAAAAGCAAAATTCCGGAATGGGCAAAAGTTGGTGTCGCCCAAGCCACGATCGCCAAAATCGTGATTGGTCAAAACCCTAAACTGCTTGAAGCAACCAAAATTTGCTCTCGCGGTGACACGGCGGCCTTGCTCTATCGGTTAAATCAATACGTCACGCACCAGACAATTAAGGACACAACGGATGAAGCGACTGCGGCGGCATCAGCGCCGCCGAGCAACGGAGCACCTATGGCTTCAGGGGTACCACCTGGACCACCAGCGGGTTATGCGCAACCTTATGGATCCACACCTCCTGCCTATGGTGCACCGATGCAAGGTCAAGGTTACGGCTATCCGCCGCAGCAGTATCAAGGACGCGTCACTGAGCAGACCTCTCCCAACGTGCCGATATACGCCCCACCACCGCAGCAATACCAACAACCAACACCGCCGTTTCAACAACCTCCGCCTCAGTATCAACCACAATATCCACAACAACCGTATCAAGCCGGTGCTTATGTGCAGCCGAACCAAGGCTATCCGCCGCTGCAAGGTGGTTACGCTCAGCAGGCACCATATCCGCCACCAGGCGGTGCCTTGCAAGGTCGAGTATCAACGGTGGACGCCGGAACAAAATTCCAGGCGGCATTGAAAAACAGTCTTGATTCTGAAACAACAGTGGTGGGCGAACCAGTTGAGGGAACCTTAGCATCACCTATTTTATCTGGCGGAGTTGAAGTAGTACCCGCCGGCAGCCGGGTGATAGGCAGTGTTACGAACGTCATTTCGGCGAAGCGTTTCAAGTTCGGTGCCAATGGCAAAATCGATATAAAATTCACTTCGGTTGAAACTCCTGACGGAAGAAAAATTCCTCTTAACGCATCGATCGACGAAAATCAGCTGCACCTTACTGGTGGCACGACAGCCGGCCGAGTCGGCAAGAGCTTACTCACCACAGGAGTTGGCGCCGGCGGAGGCGCTGCATTGGGCACCGCTCTTGGTGCAATTGTGGGAGCCACGGGGCGTGGACAAGTGGGAAGATCGACTGGAATGGGAGCCGTCTTCGGCACCGCTCTTGGTGGCGGCGTAGGATTGGTAGGGGCTGGAGTTCGAAAAGGCTCAGAGATCAAGATTAAGGCAGGATCCCCCTTGCCGGTGCAATTGGATGCGTCGATGCAGGTTACGGGAGCAGCGCCGCCAGCTGCGTATGGACAACCGTACCCGCCGCAATATGGCGGCTATCCACAAGGATACGCACCACCTCAACAAGGCTATCCACCACAAGCGTATCCTGCTCAACAGCCGCCAGCTGGCTACTATCCACCCCAACAGCAATAGCCGTAGATAGATCGGGCACTCTCGATTAGCTGCTTCAACTGTCTCGGGGCGGATTGAAAATCCGCGCTCTTACTTCGTTAATCGACTTAGGTGCCCCAGCGGCGTTGGCGGGAACAGAACTCCACTATCGCTTTATCGAACTCTTCTGGTGTGAAATCAGGCCAAAGAGTTGGTGTTACATAAAGTTCGGTGTAAGCCGACTGCCAGAGCAGATAATTCGAAAGGCGCATTTCGCCTCCGGTTCGAATCAAGAGGGCGGGATCGGGCATTCCATTCGTGTACAAGAAAGTGCTAATCAGGTCGTCTGTAATTTGCTCAACTTGAATTCTTCCGGCCACAACCTCAACTGCAATCCTTTTCACAGCTTCGGTGATTTCCAGGCGGGAGCCATAATTAATTGCTACTTGCAAAGCAAGTCCGGTATTTGCCCGCGTTTTGTCCATGGCACGCCGCATGGAAGTTTGCAGACTTTCCGGCAGTTGAACCAAGTCGCCAAGGAAAGTGAGCTTGACGTCGTTCTCAGCAAGCTCTTCTAACTCGGTCATGAGCACATTTTGAAAGAGGTCGAGCAGAAAACCGACTTCTTCCTTGCTGCGTTGCCAGTTTTCACTGGAAAAAGCGTACACAGTCAGAAATTTCAAACGCAGACGCCCAACATGCCTGACGAGCTGCTTCAAAGTCTTCACGCCAGCTTTGTGACCCATCATTCGGGGCTGACTACGATCTATGGCCCAACGTCGATTGCCGTCCATGATAATGGCAACATGCTCAAGCGGTAAGGCAGCGCCATCGCGAGCATTCTCGACGATCGGTTTATTGTTAACTTTCTGGTTTGATGGCGCCTTAGCCAAGCTCTTGTCCATCGTGACTAGTGTTCGAACTCATTGTAACCGGCTTGGAGAGCCAACGCTTGGTCTAATGAACAGACTGTTTCAAAAAATGCCCATATAAAGAATTCCTTACTTACATGAAAGCGCCGCTTTTGCCGAGCTTTCACAGCTCGATCAGACCAAAACGAAGCGGCACGATAGGTTGATCAACTACTCCGCTCTGGACAGAATTGGCTTAGGTGAATATTCTTGGATATATGGTAGTCCTCCGTCCGACCTATCTCATCGATGGTGATGTAACTGATATCGATCTCGACACGTTAGCGAGAGACGGCATCAAAGGCATAATCTTCGATCTCGACAGCACAATAATGGCGCCGCGCTCAGGCAGAATTACCGCTGAGGCCGCGACATGGTTAGAGCTTGCCAGGAATCGCTTTCAGCTTGCCGTGGTGAGCAACAACAAGTCCGATCCATATATAAAACAGGTACAAGAGCACCTCAACATGACCGTGCTCGGACGAGCGGCAAAACCCAGCACTAAGCTGTTTCTGCAAGTGCTTGAAATGTTTCAATTGCGAGCCGATCAAGTTGCCGTTGTTGGCGATCGACCACTGACGGATGTCTGGGGCGGACAGCGCGCCGGCATGAAAACTGTTCTTGTTCTCCCCCTGAAAACGATGAACGAACCCGCTTGGATTCTCTTCTTTAGGAAATTAGAGAGATGCTTCATCAAGTCGTAACTTGAAAGTGTCCGCTTGAAAATGGACCTGGATTGCGTTAGTTTGGAGTTGCTCAATCGTCTTGTAAGACCTCTGAGAATTACCAATCATGCGGGATTGACGTTGAATAGGCCGGCTGCATATACACTCATAGCCACATCGTGCGCATTAATAGGCTCACTTGCTATGGCGCAGGGAAGCGGCGCCCCGCCTACATCGCCCAATAAGAAGGCAATTGCTTTGGGACCAGGGCTGCCTCTCATGGCACCGCGAATGGTGCTGCCCGCAGCATCCCATATCAAACTGAAGCGACGGTCAGCAAAGAAAGAGGTTCAAGCCGCATATCCAAGCAGCCATTATCAAAAGGCATTGTATTTCAAACAGAAGGGCGATAAATCGCGAGCTCTGGTTGAATTTTTGAAAGCAACTCAACAGAATCCCCGCCTAGTTAAAGCGTTTTACGAACAAGCCTTGATTTTTCGTGAGCGTGGATATCTGAAACTTGCCCAATCGTCACTGGAACAGGCTCTAGCCGCAAAACCAAACTATCAAGAAGGGCGGATGTTGCTCGCCACCTTACAGATTCAGCAAGGCAATATCGGCGCTGCCATGCAGCAATTAGGTCAGTCACTCGGCATATCTCTTGGCACCACTCCTGGTGAAAAGCAAGACGCAGAGCAAGTTCCCTTACCGAGTGTTCTTCAGTCTCTGCACTTACTGCTTCCTGAAAGTAGCACCATGGAAATTGGAAAAATCACCGAAAGAAAGGCTCATCCGTCTTCTAAGCAGCCGTCCAAAGCGCCGAACAAGCCAGAACAGAAATTGACGGCTGCCAATTTAAAAGTAAAAGGCAAAGTTGATTCAAAGCACAACCCGCAGCTGGATTCGCAAAAGGCAGACACAGTCCAAATAGCGGAGCCAGCGAACAAAGAAGTTGCTGACTCATCGTTTGGATTACACATTCCAAACCCGTTGCATTTGTTTTGGCCCGCAGCCAAACCGACTGAAGAGAAGGTTGCGGAGAGCACAAACACAGAGGTCAGTCAGCTTCCCCAATTACCACCAGCAGAACCAAATGCTACCGCAGAGAAGCCCCAAAAGCGCAACAAGAAGCCCTGGCTTTCACGCTGGTTGACGGTGCTCGATGATCAGCCTGCGGCTCAGACGGGTCAGCCGGCAGTCGAGCCTGCAACTGCCGGTGGTGCCGCAGCTTTGAAAGTGGAACAAGCTTCAGAAATTCCAGTTCAAGTTGAAACCTTCCAGAAGCCTGATGAACCCAAGGCAATAATCGAAAAGGTAGCAGCTTTGGCAACTGCGGCGATCTCATCAGCTGGAAAAACTGCCTTCCAAATACCAAACTTGCCGATGGCGAGCTCGAGCTTATTCAACACTCTTGGCGCGAGCACTGCCATAAGCAATGATCCTCACACCAACCAGAGTCTTGAGGAACCTAAGGACAACAAACCGCAAATCGCGCCGAACAGTGACGATCCATGGTCGGTTAGACTGCGTTATTTAGCCGACCACGGCACTGGCACGCTCAAAGAGGGCGAGGCATTTATGTTCTCGGAAGAAAGCGGCGAAGCGACATTGTTTCTTTCCGATGGACAGACAGTGCGCAGAACAATCTATCTTCCTCGTGATGCGCAAGAGGTAGTGAAACAGCGCCGTCCCGACATTTTGACGCCTGACGATTTGTTGTACAACTTGTCTCTTTTGGCCAAATTGATGCCCAAACAAAACGAGCAAGAACAGTCCGCAGCAGCAGCAAAACCAGAACAACGACAACAACAAAGTGCACCAAATTTCGAAGTAAATGACTTGATGGGCAAGTCGCAAAACTTCTGGGGCTGGCTAAAAGGCACTCTCAAAATCTAGCTAGCAATTTATTTGTCCGCTCTTTTCACACTGGTGCAGCGCGTCTGAGTCCTAAAAGTCTTCCGCCGGGTCCTTGAAGCTTTTATATATGTCCCCTTTGACTGTCAGGGAGCCGTCGCGGTCCAGCTCCAGCAAGGTCCTATTATGATTGGACGCATCAAAAGAACTCACCTTCCTGAAAATGTCGCTAGCCTCTTGCCGGCTTACACCTTGGACAACATGCATTAAGTTCTCCATCGCTTGAGGATTCTGATTTCTACGAACATGCTCCTCAGCTTGCTCGACTGCGCCTGCCTTGCCTGCTAACCCACCAGAATCATGTGCCATAGATTTCCTCCCCGATAGTAAGGTCACGTTCTCTGTGGCGCTACTGTAGTCCTGAGGCGATAAAATTTACATAAAACAAGCTGTACCGTACCAACAGATTAGCGACAGGTTATTCGTCACCACCATCAGCTGCCTCCATTGCTAATCGACTTGGTGATTTGTCAGATAACGCAATAACCAGTCATTAAATTGCTCGGGATATTGGTCCATCATATTGTGACCTGCCCACTCGAACACGTGCAGCGTTGAACCAGGAAGCGCGCGATGCATTTTTTCGACAAAGTAATGCGGCGCAACCGGATCCCACCGACCGACAGCAAAATGCACCGGGCAAGTCACTTCGAGCGCACGAGAAACAAAATCCAGACTGCCAAAATTATTCACAATTTGAGTCAGCGCATTGCGGTGAGTACTGATCATGGTGCGCGGGCGCCAGGACAATCGTTCATGGAAAGTGGTGCCACGTAATTTTTCAAAGGGCATATTCAAGAACAGTCTAAATGCTATGGATACAGGCGGTAAGACCTTCCCAGGCATTCCCACAGCAAAGATCTGTTGAAACAATTCCGGTTTACGCTCAGCCAGGGTAAGACAGATTATGGAGCCCAGTGAATGCCCTATAAATATTGCTGGATATTGAATATCCAAGGTCTTCAACGTCTCCTCAACATCTCGCAGGTGAACTTCGATATCAGTGTGCTCACCTGGATCGGCAGTCAAGCCGTGTCCGCGCAAATCCGGAAGGAAACATCGGTAGCCCAACGAGACGAGCATCTCGACTTGCGGCTTCCACATTTCAGCACCAGATCCGGTGCCATGAATAAGCACCACATCAGAGTGGTGCCCTTTATTGATGCCTACGTCACCAGACGTGGTAACAGTCAGAATCACGATCGACTCACTGAGTCAGGCGCTCGACCGCAGGTCGATGTTCCGGATTAGGTTGATAGAGAGGATCGCAGTAACTCAAAATACTTCGCACGATATCAAATATTGCACCGGCTCTATCAAGACAAAGAGCGGTGGGTAGTTTAACATTCGAACGATCAGAGCAAGGCACTAGTTCTTCCACTATTTTGGAGATATCTTGAACTGACTCGATACCCTGCGCCAATCCATGCCCGATCAACATTTTCGCCGTGCCCAGTTCTTGTGGCATCGGCGTGGTCAGCATATCGAGCGCCAGTGGTAATCGTTTGGCAATTGCTTCGAACGTAGTTAAGCCACCAGATTTGGTGACCATCAAATCTACAGCATTCATTAAATCGGACATCCTATCGTGGAATGGCAGAACTGCCGTCGGTACGTCAGATTTGCGAGCCGCTCTTTTGGCTTTCTCATACAGAGACCGGTTGTGTCCACATAAGAAGATGACTTGGATCGGGCGCTGCACTTGCGACAATTGACGATAAATCGCCATCATGTTGCCGCCGCCTGCCCAACCGGCGTTGATACAAACAGTGAGTCGATCCCGATGTAATCCAAGATGGTGGCGAAACTCTTCCTTGCTTGTCGTTGGCGGTTTAAGGAAGTCCGGATTAACAGCCATCCCTAGCGCCCGTATGCGATCAGCTGGGACACCCCAAGCAATCAACTGCTCCCTTCCGAGTTCGTTTGGCACGATCGTCAGGTCGGCCGATGGGCAAGCCCAGCCCCGCCAAAAGTCTCCATTGGGATCGGTCACGACAGTGACCAATTTCGAGGTCTGGTTGAGCTTTGTTTCGTGCATCGCCCGGGCAATGAATTGATTGGTCATCGGATGGACCGACACGACAACGTTAGGTTCTGTATCAATTAAAAACTTTTCGAGATATGGTGCGCAGAGCCTGTAGCCAAACTCAGAGTCATTAGGCTTCAGAACGTTGATAAACCAGTAATAGAACTGCATCGCTTGCTGATTGTGCCGCAACAAATAATTATAAAAGTCAACAAATCTACGATTCAAGGAATGACTGTTTTCGACGATATTTTCAGTGACAATCTCGAACTCATGTCCGCGGGCATCGCTAGCGGCGACCTCATGGATGCCTACTTCAATGGCTTCGACCGCACTTCGATGACCGCCGCCGGTGTCAGAAAAGCAGAGCGCAATTTTAAACTTCGCCATTGTTTCTAAAGTTTCCCAAGAGGTCTCAACTGGCTATTTTTTTTGAGGCGGGTTAGGATACTGCTTTTGAATCCCAACCTGCATACTGCAAATTCCTAACTAATGTACCATTCTGCAAAAAATTTCACCATGCGCAACGCGATGTTGTCTTTTCTTTGCGCCGCCTTGCTCGGGTCTGTACAGGCAGCCAACGGCTATGCCGACCCGTTGCCACTGACGACACAGACTGCCTTAACCGGCAACTTGAACTTTGTCACGAATGACTTCCCCTGTCTGCCGGTCAAAAAAGCACTTAAAACCAAACCACGCTTCGCTCAGGTCTACCAGTGGGACGATAAGCCGCTCGGTGACCGCAGCCCCTTCTTGTTCGTACATGGATTGCGGGGCGAATATTACCCAACTTTTCGTTGGGCAAAAATTATCAAGAAATTTACGAGCAATCCCGATTTTGACGGGAAATACAAGGTTTATCTCCTTCGCCATGACTCTTTGTCATCGGTGAATGAAACCGTTCCTCAATTTAGAAATGCCATCGCTTCTCTCTATAATGCCGCCCAGAAACGCCCGATAACAGTGCTCGCTCTGAGCATTGGCGGCAATCTGGTTTATGAGGGCATGCATGATAGAGCCACAGACAACAGTATCCGTCTGGCATTCACCCTTGGTACGCCTTTCAGAGGCTCACCGCTGTTTTGTATGGACTGGCTCCAGTACAGCGTTTACAAAAATCTTTCTTTCCCCTGGACGCGCGTCGATCATTCACTCGCTTATAAGTACTATTTCAATCACAACCCTGGTCTAGTCAAAGATTTCGGCTGGGATAACTCAGACGACTCAATCCCAAATGTAGGCACTTTTCACTCCAAGTTGCCACTTGGCCCGCACGGTGATTTAACGATCGGGCGGGATGTCAATAAGCGCCTGGCTGATCTAAACAGTCAGCCTTTCGACAAGAAAAAGCTGATTACTTACAGCGGCTACTTACTCAATCCATTCATGCTGCCTGAGATGCAACGTAAAATTGATACAACTGTTATGGCACCATATACGATTCTAACGATTCAAGCTCCCGCCCACATCGGCCGTGAGCATCCAGTCTTAAAATGGCTAAATCGCGACATTGGAACAATGATTCCCTCGAAAGAAGCTCAGCTGAAAACCGGTTCGCAATTTGTCTACCAGCTCAACGACGGCATAACACCGGTGGCCAGTGCGGTTTTCTTACCTCAAGAGGCTTGCGCAAGCGCTGCTCTTGTTCGTGAAACAGAGTTGCCTAAATTGAAGAGCATTACGGATGTGCACCTCGCGCGCGTGTTCCGCAATATAGATCACCTTACCTTTATAGACGGTTATCGACCACTTAACGCGTCTTCTCAAATCCGCGACGAGATGGATCCCGACGCCGGTAGCAAGCACATCTTCGATTGGATGCTGTCCGATCTTCTTCAATTCGATCAAAGCAGTAATAAGATCGCGCACGAATAGTGAATCCGTAAGCTATTGTTCTTTCGCAGAGATTGTTCGTTCGCGCTCCAATCTTTATTGTGTGATACCACAAAGAGGATGTGTTGACGCATGACAAGATCTTACGGTAGGATGAGGCGATGCCTAAGGGCAGAGAACCGCGCTGGAACGAACAGTGAAATTGCATTCGACAATCGCAAATTCAAGGGAGCTGTCAAAGACGACAGCCCTTACAGTTCAGGCAGCTTTCAATAATAACAATAGCGACGATAACCGCCTCTAGCGGTCGGATTGCTGGCGTTATAAAAAACCCATCCAATAACCGACCGCAAGACGTAGAGCTTGCGGTCTTTTGCTTATGAGGTCATCATGCAATCAGTAGAGATTCAGAGTCAACAGATACAGTCACACATCGGCGAGCGCGTAGAACTGAAGGGACATGCCCAAACAGTTCGCGACCTTGGCAATCTGATGTTCATCAATGTGCGCGACCGCACTGGCTGTGTCCAAGTTGTAGTTGATGACAAATCAATCATTCAACAAGCGAGTGGTCTGTCTCCTGAAGCAGCGGTAATTATCACCGGGTCGGTGGTTCAATCGCCGCAGAAGAACGCGGCTGCTGAAGTGCATGCAGATTCGATCGTGATCCTGTCGGGACCGAACGAAGTGCCGCCGGTAGAAATATCGAAACAATCAAAAATGGACAGTCTGTCGCTAACTGCGATGCTGGATTATCGCCCGCTGACGCTGCGAAGTCCAAAAGTGCGCGCCATATTTAAAGTGCAAGCGGCCATTTGTCGCGCCTTTGCAAACTTTTTGACAGGCGAAGAATTTGTCGAAATTCATTCACCTAAAATTGTTTCGACTGGAACCGAAGGTGGTGCCAACCTATTTAAGTTGGACTACTTTGGCAAAGAAGCGTTTCTTGCCCAAAGTCCTCAGTTCTATAAACAGATGATGGTGGGCGTGTTTGAGCGTGTATTCGAAGTGGGACCTGTCTACCGGGCCGAAGAGCACGACACAACCAGACATCTGAATGAATACGTCAGCCTCGACTTCGAAATGGGATTCATCGAAAGCGAGCAGGATCTAATTGCGATGCAAATTAGACTAATGCAACACATCTTTGCGCACGTTGAGGAGACTTGTGTTGCAGAGCTGGAGATGTACGGAGTTAAGGTGCCGCGCTTCACTTCGATTCCACAACTCAAACTGCACGAAGCGCAAGAATTGCTGACGTCCAAATTAAACTGGAAGCCGGGAGCAGAAACAACAGACCTTGATCCGGAAGGTGAAAGGCTCTTATGTCAATATTTCTCGGAGAAAGAAAACACAGATCTTGTCTACTTGACTCACTATCCTCGATCTGTCCGTCCCTTCTATGCAATGCCCACATCGGATGGGCTGAGCCACAGCTTTGACTTGCTTTTCAGAGGGTTAGAAGTAACTACAGGAGGTCAACGATTGCACCGGGCAGATGAACTTATTGAATCAATGAAGTTACGTGGACTGGAGCCTGATAGCTTCACTGATTATTTGCAATGCTTTCGATACGGCATGCCCCCACATGGAGGGCTGGCAATTGGTCTGGAGCGACTCACCAAGCAGCTTCTTAACTTGCCTACAGTAAAGCTCGCTGTGCTCTTTCCGCGGGACCGCAATCGCCTCACCCCGTAGAGTCTATCCTAGGAGCGCCTATCCGAGGAGCGCCTATGCAGCAAGCTGCTCGACTGATGTTTGGTTCCAGACTGGCCTAATGTTTTAGAATCGAAGTAAACCCGCCTAAATCGGGCATCGGACGTCGAGCGGGACGTCCCAAGCTGGCAGAGTAGTCATAGATGGCTCCAGTTAACGAGCCTAAATATGTTTTGAATCCCATCGCGGTCATTTCTTGATAGGCGCGATTGGCGTCCCATCCCTCTTTCGACATTCTGTAAATGGCAACCATGGTGCCAGTGCGATCTTCACCGAGTTGACAGTGAACGAAAACCGGTCCGGCAGTATCAACGGTGTTGAGAAACTTTTGAAATTGTTGTCTCGTCGGCGATCCAAACAAGGTCATAGGAATGTTGAGATAGTTCAAACCGGCACGTTTAGCGTCTGCTGCCTCACGGGCGACAAGCACCTCTTCATTGCGAAGGTTAACGACTGTTTTCACGCCAGCAAGTTTCAACAAACCAAGTGCCGTGGATGACGGTTGCGCTCCACGAATCAAGTTTGGTGAAACTACAGAGAGATTAGAGATGAGAGTGGCAGCTTGTTTCAAGCTAGGGCTGGAGTTGGTAGGTATGTTTATCGGACGAGGCAACATCATGCCGTGCAGAGGAGCGAACGCTCCACCAGCACGTTTAAACGGAGCTAATGTGGCTGTACTCGGCTGGTCTGGTGTTGCAGCAGGCTCGTCATTGAGCGAGTCTGCAAGCGGCTTTCCGTAATGTGGTTCAGGAGAAGCCGAGGCTGGTAGAGATGTGGATGGTGCGGCAGATGACGTGTGGAAATTTTGCGGAGCGTCGCTTTGTTTTACGAGGTCTGCAAATGCGGACGAGAATGCACTCTTCGGGTTTGACGCTGCAGGCTCACTGGCAGCTGGTTTGGAAGCGTCCTTTGGCGCGTCGGCGGAAGCGACTGAGGCGGTAATTGCGCTAATCAAAAGCATTAATGCAGGTCCGATAGACCAGACTTTCCAAACACCCATATGCATATCAGACACGGCTTTCTCCATCGACTCAACCCATTGACGACCAGGGCCAGTCAAAGTTTCCTATTCATAAGCGATTGCAGACTATGAGTAGAGGTTAACCGCCCAGCAGCACTCTTTAATATTGCCTTTAGACTCCTTTCGCTTATACTTCTGTTGCGAGGTCTTAAGGTTTCATTTACATTTCGCCCGGTATCCACTAGGAGCCGCAAGCGGCATCCCTTTTCCACACTAGAAAGGAGGGTTCGAATTTATGCGTGTTGAACTTCTGTATGCGCCAGGATGCACCAGC
Organism: Candidatus Melainabacteria bacterium; assembly: GCA_003153555.1. Taxonomy (GTDB): domain Bacteria; phylum Cyanobacteriota; class Vampirovibrionia; order Obscuribacterales; family Obscuribacteraceae; genus PALSA-1081. The sequence goes on from PLZS01000059.1 coordinate 47,536, forward strand.
TTTAGCAAGGCCAGGAGCACATTGGAGATGGCAATAGCTGACGAAAGATTACCGATTCCGATCGAAATGATTGAAGAGTTGGGGCAAATCGGAGGGTCGCCCACCATCCGCATTAACGGCAATGTAATCAATTCCGCCCAGCATCATTTTGAGCACCTCCGAAATCTCCTTGCCCTCCGTTGGAAGGAAATCAATTACGAGCCTTTGACCACCTAGAAACCCACCCGCAGCCCATTTAACCTCCCTCCTCCTTGTCGAAACCCGGTCCAAAAGACCGGGTTTTGCTGTTGCACCACATGTAGTACCGGGCAATACTTAAATAGATCTCAGCATGCCAGGCCCAGATGTGTCTCGATTAAGGCGCCCCATGGCGGCTCTCGTTATTATTGACAAGCATATTCATAGACTGTGAAACCACTTGGTGCCATGCTTTTCAATTCAATCAAGTACGCGTTATTTCTGCCCATAGTTGTCGCTCTCTTTTGGGCAAGCCCACAAAAATGGCGCGTGCCAATCCTGCTGATTGCAAGCTACATCTTCTACATGACTTGGCGACCTGCCTTCATCCTGCTCATCATCGCAATGACGGTGGTCAACTATTTTCTTGGCTATGCGATCTGGAAAAGTGAATCACGCAAAAAGCTTTGGCTGACGCTTTCAATTGTTCTCAATCTCTCCACCCTGGCATTCTTCAAATATGCTTACTTCCTAGACGATGTCACCGCAAGCGCTCTCGCGCCATTTGGCATCACCGTCTCAAAACTTCCATTCGATATCATCTTGCCTTTGGGCATCTCGTTTTTCGTCTTCGAATTCATTCACTACTGCACAGATATTTATCGTGGCAGCGAACCGATCAAATCTTTCCTCTCATTCGCTCTGTTTGCAAGCTTCTTCCCAACACAGATAGCTGGACCAATCAAGCGTTTTCAGGATTTCATTCCGCAATTCATGTCGCCCTCAAAATTCTGCGTTGAAGATTTTGATGCCGGCATTGCTTTGATCCTTTTAGGATTATTCAAGAAAGTTTTGATCGCAGACAACCTTGCCTTCTTTGTCCAGGGTGGTTTTTCGCATCCGGAGCTGTTTCATGGTCTCGATCTGTGGATATTCACATATGCCTTTGCGTTTCAAATTTACTTCGACTTTTCCGGATACACCGATATCGCACGCGGCTCAGCTATGCTTTTCGGATATAAAGTGCCGATCAACTTCAACCTCCCCTACCTGGCGACGAATATCGCAGAATTCTGGCATCGCTGGCACATCTCTTTGTCGACCTGGCTGCGCGACTATCTTTTCATTCCACTAGGCGGGTCACGTTGCCCGAAATGGATGAACGCTCGCAACCTTATTATTACGATGACGCTCGGTGGACTGTGGCATGGAGCCGCGATGCATTACTTGCTGTGGGGATTGTTTCACGGGTGTTTGCTTGTAGCGCACAAGGAGTTTCAGACCCTCAAGAAATCAATTCTGATACTCGCAACCGCGCTAAACACAGGGGCCGGCAAATGGCTCTCAATGCTCCTCACATTCCACGCGGTTTGTATTGGCTGGGTATTGTTCAGAGCGGAGAACATTGCCAGCTGCGGACAAATTCTAGAAAAGATGTTTTTCTTGGATGCGCTTAAGTCGCATACCTCACCACTGCTGATGAATCTTCCTGCGATCAACTATCCACTCATTTATCCGGCAATATACTTTGTGCTGCCAGTGCTGGCGATCGCTCATATCGCCATGGGCAAGGTCGACAAAACCAGCTGGGTAGCCAATTCGCCAAAGTTAGTCAAAGCCGCCTGGTGCGTGGCAATGATCCTGCTCATAGTTGTCTTTTCACCAGACAAATCCCCGCGCTTTATCTACTTCCAATTTTAGGAAGAACCAATGGTTCAGGCACCTTCGAGAACTCCTAGCACTGTCAAACCGGCGACAACGCCGGCAACGATGCGGCGTGCTCGTTACACAAGCTACATGCTGATCACCATTGCGGCGTTGGTGCTATTAGACGTCGGTGCCCGCTTCTCCTATCCATACTGGAATATGGATCGCTATAACTCTCCAAACAAAAGTTGGATTTGGTGGGCGGTTGATGATTTCCGCAAGCAGCCGCAAGCACCAGATGTAGTACTGCTTGGCTCGTCACTGATGCTGGAAGCATTAAACGGCGGGGATGCTACTTATTTGCACAAGCCACAAAATGTTTCGTTACACCACAAAAGCGTGTGCCTGCAAGACAACTTAAAGCGCAGTACGAACTCTCAAATACGAACGTTTTCGTTCGCAATCGCCGGACAAATGGCGTCAGATGCCTATGTGATCTCATCAACCCTTTTGAGTGGAAAATCCAAACCGACAACTATCATCTACGGAATTGCGCCGCGCGATTTCATGGACAATATGCTGACAAACGTGACTACCACAGAGACTTTCAGATACTTGTCGCGGGTCGGCGATCTTTCCAATATTGCCACCTCAGCACGACCTTCGTTGTGGGAAGCAACCGAATCCGCACTCGGAAAAGTCAGCTTCCTCTATCAACACAAAACGGATTTAGCTTATTTGCAACAATGCGGCATAAAGTCCTTTTTGAAAATATTCGCACATGGTGACTTGGAAGATTACCGCGTTCCGTTCGAATTACGCAAAATAGCAATGAAGGAAATGCCTGAGGAGATCGCCAGCAATGAAACACTGGTGTGCCCTTACGGTGACCCTCCCGTGCCATATCTGGACAATTTGAATGAATATCGACAACGATACGCACACTTAAACAAGCAAATGTTTGCAGATCAAGTCAGCTTTCTTGAGAGACTGCTGAAATACGGACGAGCGCAAAAGATCAACGTTGTACTAGTGAACATGCCACTGACCGCAGACAATGTGGCAACGATGCCACCCGGTTTTTATCAAAATTATCTGTCCACGATTTCCAAATTAGCATCAACATATGACAGCAAGCTGATTGATCTAAATCAGCAAGGAATGTTCAACAGAGGCTATTTCGCGGACTCAGCGCACTTAAATGGACTGGGCGGAATTCGCTTCTTCACTTTATTGAGCGATGCTTTGACAACTGACCACATTGAGCTTCGTAAACCAAAATGAGCCCTTCCACGATCGAGCAAAATTTGGAAAGTGATGCCGTGGAAGTAGAAAGCACCTCCATTGAAAAACCAGGCGACCGGCGTTTTATCGGCTTCTCACTAACCACTTGCTTTGTCGTTGGGCTGCTTTTATGTTGGCGCACCAACTTCTCTCACGCCGCCCTTGATGTTGCCCCAATGTTCGATTCTGGCAAATATATCTCGAGCACTGAATTAGTGATGAATGCAACCACTTTCATCCATCACTTCACCATGCAGGAGTGGCGAACGATCTGCAGTGCACTGAAAGAGCCGTTGATGATGGACGGGCCAATCCTTCCCCTGCTGGGCGCGGCTTGGTTTACGCTAATCCATAAAACACCAGACCTTTACGACATGCGTGCAGCACTGGCACTGCAAGCACTACTACACGCAGGATCCGCATGCTGCATGTTCGTCGCGGCTCGGCGCCTTGTGAACAGCAGCAAGTGGGCCCTGCTCGCCGGACTGTCTTGGGCCGCTTATCCTTCCGCCGTGCTTGGCGCTGGTCGGTTCATGACTGAAAACATCACCTCGACGCTACTTCTGCTCATGGTGTGCTTTGTGCCAAAGCAAGTTTCGGACAGATACGTGCGAAGTTTTGCCTTAGGATTAATTGCAGCAGCTGTCGTATTGCTTAAAGCTGCGCTCTTACCCGGCATTCTCCTTGGCTTGATAGTCGTAGCCATTAGCCTATGGAGTAATAATAGTAAAGCCGACAGGGGCATCACACTGAAAAGATTGATACTGCATGCAGTATCGCTGGGTCTGGGCACGTTACTCATTCTGACACCATGGTTATTGTTCTCGAAAGAAGCTACGGGCACTTACTCAATTACAGCTCAGCGTGAACCGATGCTCAACATCGTTTACGGAGGTAACTCTGAAACTGACGGCTGGTCGAGCAATCCGGAAACTGCTTTCCTCGAACTGTTCGATACCAAGTCTGATGACAAAACCGCAACGCTCCTTGGTATTTGGCAAGCCAATTTACCCGAACTCTCGAACATCGCCATCCGCCGCATTACACGATTATGGAGCAGTCCCTGGAACGACTGCTTGAGCAAATTTATGGGTCTAACATTACCCGTGCAATGGCTCTGGCATCAACTTATTCTGTATTTTGCTGTTTTAGGAATACTTGTTATTTCATTCAGAAGGTCCGGGTCATCGACTCGATTGATTAATCCAATTTTGTCTTTGAGTGGATCGATCCTGGCCGGTCATTTTATCTACATGTTGTTTATCGCCAGTCCCAGACAAGCGTTCACATCGATGCCATTTTTCATTTTGTTAGCCTATTTTGCAATTTTTCAATTTGTCAGAAGCGAAAAAGGGATAAGAGCGTTTGGTCTATTGGCAATTTCGATTCCCCTTTGGTTTGCAGCGGTCACCGTTGATACGCACAGCTTGCTGCAAATCGTTCACGCTGAAACGCTAGCGTATTTGTTCAGTTGGCTGATCTACGCAGCGGCTGCCGCAATATGCAGCTATGCGCTCGTGACCATCAATGGTGACAGAAAAACATTTTTGCCTAGCTTCTGCTTGCAAGTTATTCCCGCTGCAATTATTTGCGCCGCATTTGCAGTAACTCCGAAGTCAGTACCCGAATGGCAGTGCGATCTAATTCCAGGTCTCCGTATTAATCGAACAGTTTCCCTAGATACTGGGAACAAGCCGGATTGGGCGGTTTTAGTTGTAGATGGAAACTATGCTTCGACGAAAGCATCCGTCTCAATAAATGGAAACATCCTAGCCGAACCACTGGCACCACTGTTCACATTCACGTCGAACAAAGATCCAATGATCAATTACGCTGTTTTCGGCGGCGTCAGTAACAAAAATCCTGAGCAGTTACGACAGTGGAGAGCTGTAGCGGTGCCATTGTCATTTCTCAAACCTGGGAACAACCAAATCTCAATTGAATCGAAATCCGCTGACGCTACCATATACGGTTCTTTCATTCGACTAGAGGATGGCAAACTGATGGCACCCTCGCTGTGGGGGTTCAGCGGCTGCAAACTGCTGAGCGAAACTCAACCCAAATTGGAGGCAAGATATTCCGAGTCATTGACTGCTTCTGCGGCGAAAGGCAAGTGCTGGTTAACGATCAACAACGTCGACTCGGCAAGCGATCTATCACCGAGCATCGGGGAGCAATCTGGACAATACCGCGCATTCCTCTGTCTCGGATTCGATAAAACCAAGCGCAACCTGAACACTAAATATGCGCAACAGAAACTGACTTTGGAGTCTACGCCAATCGAGATCTCGGACAATCTGCCCTTTAGTAGAAGATATCCAGTGCCCAAAAACTTAGGTGATGCCACATTTGTGAACATAGCCGTTTCAGGCAACCTTGGCGGAGATAACTCTCTAAATGTACTGTCGAAAGTGGACGTACGCAATTTGACCAGCTTGGGCTCAGACCTATGCGTGCCAGGAAGCGTTAAACAAATTCAGCAACCTAATTTCGAACTGTCCGGCGATTTAACACGAACATCCTTAAATCAAGAAAACGAATTTTTTGAAGTCAAATTGCAATCAAAAAAACCGATCCTGTTAAACAAACTTTCGCTGGTACTGACTCCGCGCGAGCGCCCGGACTTCGCCAAAGCAAAAGTGGCAATTTACTAATTCTGAGCCGCCTTTCATGATATATTGATGCCTTGCAAGACCTGAGTCGGCGCGACAGCGTGAGCTGTATGCCGCCCAGATTCACGTTGGTATCAGATCGGATACTACAGCACAATACGGTGCCTGCTTGCAATTAGATACCAAGAGTAATACGATCAAATCAGTTACGTCGGACAAAGCATATTCGTGGGCAACGCTCACGAAGGAGGAATAAATGTCTGTCACTTTGACAAAAGAAACCACCGAAGCCGCAAAATTCTTCGAAGCAAAACTCGCTTTCGAAACAGGTCCTGTTGGACTGAATCAATTGATCACTAACAAAGAAAAAGTACAAATCATCGATTTGCGCACACCAGAACTTTTCAAAAAGGGTCACGTGCCAACTGCTGTAAACGTTCAATATGACGAGCTAGAAGCTTATTTGCCTAAGCTCAACAAAGATGTAAACACTGTTGTTTACTGCTACGACATTACCTGCCATTTGTCGACTAAAGGCGCATTACTTTTGGCTCAGAAGGGCTACAAAGTGCAAGAACTGCTTGGCGGATTTAACGCTTTTGCAGAAAAGGGTTACACCGTTGAAGGCAAATCTGAAGCTTCATCCTGCTCGTCAACATCGAACTCCTGCGGATAATCCACCCACATGGAAAAGTAGTGAATGGTGCATCAACTCCACCGCTAAGCTACTTAACGCACAGATTAGGGCTCAGCATTAGCTGGGCTCTATTTCTTTGGCTCCTGCTGCACTTCACCATGCGTTTTTGGAACTATAACAACTCGAATCCGTCGCCGCTAGTGTAAACAGATAGTGAATGTAGAAACACATCCAACTTCTTGCTACAGGAACCGAGGAGATTGAATCATGGATGAAGTAAGCGAATCCGTAACCGGTCAAGACAAGCCGAAACCAACGCGCGAAGAACGCGATGAAGCTTTTTCGAATGGAGCCGGCAGAAAAGCCGTCGAGAAACCAAAAGCTGCGCGCAAACATGATCGGGAAGAAGAAGCGTTCGAAGCGCCGGTAGGTCTAGAAATTGAAACAAGAGGCGACGACGAGGCCAAGTAGGTTTCCTCCACGACTTTCTGTTTCTGTGTCTCCTTTCGAGCGGCGAGTGCAAACAATGCTTAACGCTGGTTGTTTGATGGAAGTCAAAATGGATCTCGATGACAAGTCACTCAAAACTCTCGCTTGCGATATCTCCGTTCGACCTTCCAATGCGGCTGGTATTGCCGACGCGCTGCCATATGTTCGCAGCAAGAAAGTCAACGGAAATATAGTGATCGTTGAATTTGACGAGGCCGGAAAAGCCGTTGTCGAATCCTTCATTGACGCCGAGCGGTTGTGTTGCACTGACGCTTTTCGGTCATCCACTAAATCGGAGCTTCGTTTTAGCGATTGAAAAGTTGAATACTTTCTCGTCTCCAACTCGACCGGCGAAAGCAGCCGGATGTTCGGGCGCTTGACCTGTATTTGCTCGACTCCGTCTAATATATAAGTTGCGAAGGACACGGACGAAGGACCTTGCGCAATCCGATCACCCGATTGGCAATGCCCGGATCCAGCCACCACCGACAAGGAATATCATGCGAAACCAAGCAACGTTGAAATTAGTGCTATACCCGTTGTTCGTTTGCCTACTGATGCTGTCAAGTCAGGCGGTGGCATTGGCTGTGGACTTGACAGGCATGCGCACGATTGGCAATTTTGCCGGTATGACAAAAACGGCTGATGGCGTGGTGATCGATTGTGACGATCACAGCCAAGTGCGCATGCAAGTGCTGGCACCAGATCTGGTGCGCGTGCGCGCTGCTTTTCAGACGAGTCTGCCGCAACATGATCATTCATGGGCAATTGCTCGCACAGATTGGGATAAGGTACCCTTCAAGGTTTCGGAGTCTAAGGATGACTTCTCGCTCGACACATCCGAATTGCGCGTCGTAGTCATCCGGAAGCCTCTGCGCGTTTTATTTTATGATGCGCACAGTGGGCAATTAATCAACGCCGACGGACTTCCGATGCAGTACGACCCGACATCTGGTGCGGTGGCAGCAGCAAAGACGATAGGATCGGAAGAGCACTTCTACGGTCTGGGGGAAAAGGCGGCACATCTGGATAAGCGCCATGACGCTTATGAGATGTGGAGTTCGGACACACCCGGTTATCTCATAGGTCGAGATCCGATCTATCAAAGCATCCCCTTCTACATCGGACTTTTGATGGATCCTGTCGATGCAGGTTGGCGCGGGTCTGCCTATGGCATCTTCTTCGACAACAGCTATCGCACACACTTCGATCTGTCATCAAGAGATCCTGAGCACGTTATCTTTCAAGCCGATGGCGGCGAAATGAATTACTACTTTTTTTATGGTCCTTCCATAAAGAAGATTCTCAGCCGCTACACCGAACTTACCGGACGCATGCCGCTCCCGCCCAAGTGGGCACTGGGAAATCAACAGAGCCGCTACAGCTATGCCAACGAACAGCAAGTCAGAGACGTCATCACGCGTTATAAGAAAGAAAATATTCCCCTGGATGTTTTACACTTTGACATCCACTACATGGATGCCTACCGTGTCTTCACCTGGAACCACGAGCGTTTTCCTGATCCGAAAGGCATGATTAAGTGGCTGAACGAACAGGGCGTGAAGGCCGTGACGATCATCGACCCGGGTGTGAAGTATGAGCCCGGCGGCACCTACAGTGTGTTTAATGAGGGCACAGTGCACAATTACTTCCTCAAAAAAACAAATGGTGAAACATATATTGGAGAAGTCTGGCCTGGGAAGTCAGTCTTTGTGGATTACACCATGGCTGATGCAGCGAAGTGGTGGGGCGAGCAACACAAAACCTTGTTGGATGCAGGAGTCTCAGGCATCTGGAACGACATGAACGAGCCCGCTGACTTCCAGAGCCGCGACGGCGGCAAGTGGAAGGACGTCGTCAACTACGACGACGGAGAACATTCAAAACACGACAAGATGCGCAATCTTTTCGGCTTTCTAGAGTGCAAGGCGACCTACGAAGGGCTGCAGCGCTTGCACCCTGACGAGCGTCCATATGTGATCACGCGCAGCGGCTACGCCGGTATCCAGCGCTATGCCACCATGTGGACCGGTGACAGCAACGCTAGCTGGGACGCCCTGGCACTAAGTATCCCGATGTTTGAAACGCTCGGTCTTAGTGGCGAGAGCTTTGTCGGAGCCGATCTCGGAGGCTACACGGGGCGAAGCGACGGTGAATTCTTGACACGTTCATATCAGATTGGTTTCCTCACTCCCTTTTTCAGAAACCATCACGCCGTCGAGCACAACGATCAGGAACCCTGGCGCTTCGGCAAGAGATACGAAGACATCATCCGCAAATTCGTACAGTTGCGATATCACCTTTTGCCCTATCTCTACACCGTGCTGGCAGAAGCGCATGAGACCGGTGCGCCCTGGTTCCGTCCGCTGATTCTTGAGGACCAAGACGACTACAATGCCCTCGATATCGATGATGAATTCATGGTCGGCAGTGCGCTTCTGGCTGCACCGGTGCTGCATCCTGGCGTCACAAAGCGCGATCTCTATCTGCCTCGAGGTCAATGGTACGACTATTTCACTGGTAAAAAACATGAGGGCAGCCAGTACATTTCAGTTGATGCGCCACTAGATACGGTGCCGTTGTTCGTCAAGGCGGGCAGCATCTTGCCGACCGGACCGGCAATCGATTTTGTTGGACAGCCTGGCGGCGATACGATCAAATACGAAGTCTATCCAGATAAAGATGGTGCTGCAGTTGGTCATTTGTACCAAGACGACGGCATTACGCCGGCGTACCTGAACGGAGCCTGCGAACACTTCAAAATCAGGTTCAAGGACGGCAAAGCGACATCAACATCCACCCGGGACAATGCGGAGAAACCCCTGCCCAGCACAGCGATTAACTTACGCACTCAATGAGTTGGTATCGATGAGCAGCAATTCGGCTGTGTCGATGATGTTTACGACAGGGATAGATTTTGTATTCATAGCGAAATCCTCATATATCCAGCTTCGGCACCGGCTCCCAATGGGATACCGCCCAAATCTTTGCTGTCAACACTGGCGCAGCCACTCGCCAGGGCTTGGTGTTGATCAAGCGCGACTCTTCATGCGTGCTGTTTTCCTCTTTCCACAAGGCAAAACAATGCTTAACGCCAGATGTTGGCAGAGCTGGAACACTATGATGGGTTTAGGAAAAGGAAATCCAATAAAGAGCCAGAGCGTGCAATTTAATTAACTAGGAATGAGATCTCAGCCGATGCCTTATCGGCAGAGTTAAAGCCGCGCGGCGATCGATTCGAAATGGGTATGAAAAGGTCATGGTTGGTTAGACCGGTGTCCAGTTGTATAAACCAAAAACAGAAACGAAACTGGTATGGTGGCCGACGCCACAGGATTACAATGAGGCTATTCAAGTTCCTCGGTTGAACTTGCGCGATCCTGAATTAATGTCTGGACTGCCGTACACAAACCAACTTGGATTACCTAGATCTATAACCGGCTCATTTGCATCCGTTTACAGGATGCACTGCCAGCACAGAGACCATGCACTTCGCTTGTTTCTCCGCAACATCCGCGATCAAGAAGAACGCTACGCTCTCATTTCAAACTTTGTACAACACGACGATCTGCCCTACACGGTGACCTTTGATTTTCTCAAAGAAGGAATCAAAATTCATGGTGAATGGCTGCCTGCACTTAAGATGGACTGGCTCTCTGGCGAAACACTCGATGATTACATCGTCGACAACCTGGCAAACCCTGCCAAGCTTGGAGAGCTGCTATCTAAATTTGTGACAATGATGAGCGAGTTGCGTCGCGCTGGTATCGCCCATGGTGATCTGCAGCACGGCAATGTACTTATGTGTGAAAACGAACTTCGCTTAGTTGATTACGACGGCATGTATGTTCCATCGATGAACGGCTATTTAGCTAACGAGCTTGGGCACCGCAATTATCAACACCCTGATAGGGCCGCGCATCATTTCGGTAACTACTTGGATAACTTTTCCGCCTGGGTAATATTTGCCTCAATCCGAGCATTGCAACTTGACTCACGCTTGCTGCACCAGCTCGGCGGCGGAGATGACTGCTTGCTATTCAGGCAAACGGACTTCACCGACCCATTACACTCAGCCGCTTTTGCAGCGCTAGAAAAGCACGAGAATCTAGAAGTAAAAAACTTAGGACGCTTCATTCGAGTACAGTTGAAAAACGACTTAAAAAATATTCCTCATCTTCAATTTCCAGTTCGTCACATCACGGATGATGAACTAGATCCGATTTCACAAGATGCCGCGGTCGTTAAGAGCGGCGCGCGTTTGGTCAGAGGCAATCTGCCAGACTGGCTCCAGCAAGCAAATGCTGACGTCCTTGCGAATTCAAACTTGAGCAACGCTGATGTCATCGCCACAAAAAAACCTACTACTGCACCAAAAATGGTGCCTCAGTCGTGGGCAGTAGCCGCAAAACCAAGGAAACCATACGTTTGGCACGTACCGAATACCGTACCGAATACTTCCCAAGTAATAGTTCAAAAACCTGGCAATAAGATTGCAAGTGTTGTGAATTCGATCAATCCGCAAGCACCCGTGAGTCTACCTACACCTCAACTTCCTGCGAAGCTGCTAGTTAATACCCCGCGCCGGATCAAGTGGAACGAAAGCTGCGGGCGAATCAGCCCTCACGACCTTATCTTACTGATGTGTTTAAATCCCGCCGTGTGGCTAATGTTCTTATCTGGTTTCTGGGATGCCACTATATATGGTCCTTTCTTTTGGATGTGGTTTTGGGCCATCATTAACCTTTGCTGCTTACTTAAAATATTCGTGACACCCTTAAAGCATCGAAATCTAGCCAAGTTTGGACAACCAGCGTTCGCAAGAATTGAGGATTTAAGGAGCACAACAAATAATGGAAAAATGCTTTACCAAGCTCAAATATCTTTCGACTTGGCTGGGCAGCATGTTAGCCGGTGGCTGAGCATGCCCAACAGTGAATACCAAAAGTTGTTCAAGGGCAGCACGGAAATAATTTTGCATGACGGAAAGGAATTTGGCGACGTTGTTTTGTACAGGTTTTGTCGCTACCACCCCGTGCCGACTGCAACGACTCCTACTCATGCAGTCCAACCCATAACGCAACAAAAGACCATAACGCAACAGCAGACTACAATACCGCCAGGTCACCTTGCTGCGCCCTATAGGAAGAAAAAACCTTAGTCGAGTTTATGTGGCGCTTCATGCATGCAAATGCTTTCCCGAATGACTAATAATCGATAGCTGGAGGTCTAAATCGCTGTCGCATCACGCGAGAGGCGGATTTTCTTCGTTGAACTTATCAAGCTCTTTTCGCAATTTTTCAATAGCTTGATCGAAATTCGGCAAGCACTTCGCATGGACAGGGTTGGCGCCGAATTTTGTTCCGTGTGCCGATTTCTCACGCTCGAGCTGTTCAAGAATATTTTTCAAATACATTCGATCCATGACTTCTCCAAATTTTCCGTTCTCAATATACAACGTGTAGACCAATTTTCGTTGTCGTTTTCACATGCCAGTCTAGCCTGGCAGCTTCGCCTTGACGCGATGCTCTTTCACAGACTACGATGCGTTCTTTCAGATTTAAGAAAGAGCGCAATGAACGGTACAACATTTAGCGACAAAGTTGCGGTAGTGACCGGCGGCGGCACCGGGCTGGGCAAAGAGATGTCGCTCAAACTGGCAAAAGAAGGCGCTAAGGTTGTCATAGCCAGTCGAAATATTGACAATCTAAAAGAAACAGCACATTTAATCGAATCAGCAGGCGGAAGTGTTCTAGCCATACCAACCGATGTGCGCGACCATGCGAAAGTCGAAGAGTTGATGAAAGCAACGGTCGAAAAATTCGGACGAATTGACATACTTATAAATAACGCAGCAGGAAACTTTTTAATTCCGTCTGAAAAATTGACACCTAATGGATGGAACGCTGTCGTTCGTATCGTTTTGGACGGAACTTGGTTCTGCAGCAGCGTTGCCGGAAAGCAAATGATTGAACAGGGCGGTGGATGTATTTTAAACATTATCGCCACTTATGCCTGGACCGGCGCACCAGGGGTAGTGCACTCAGCCTCCGCAAAAGCGGGCGTGTTGGCGATGACTAGAACTCTTGCGGCAGAATGGGGGCGATATGGTATCCGCGTCAACGCTCTGGCACCCGGAGCAATGGTCACTGAAGGCGCTTCTAAAAATTTAAAATTTGACAGTGAAGAAGCACAAAAGTTGATTAGTAAAAACGTGCCCCTAGGCAGACTTGCATCCGTTGATGAAATTGCTGAGTTGGCGGTATTTCTTTGTTCACCAAAAGCCAGCTACATCACCGGTGATGTAATGACTGCCGATGGTGGTGCTTGGCTGAAGAGCAAGAGCTTTTTGGATATGTTGGGTGGTTAGTGCAGGACGGAGATCTTTGATGAAGCGGCATGAAAGAATTGCCCATACTACCCGCGGTGGAAGCTTTCGAGGTTTTTCATACCCACGTGAAACACTTGCTTTTCAAGCAAGGCAAGGGAGTCGCCTTTCTCTCTTGTTATGCTCAGGATGACGCACCCATTAATAACGGAGATTTTTTCTACACGTATCAAGGTCTGACTGATGATGGCAAATACTACGTTTCTTTGTTTGTTCCAGTGCAAGCAAAAACTCTCCCCCAAGATTCCCCATCTAGAAAAGCAACAGCTTTTCTAAACAAGCTTCCTGCAAGTGGCTTTACACCCGACTTGGAAGCCATCGACAAAATGATTCAAACAATCTCGATCAAGCCAATAAAAAAGTGACTTGTATTCCTTTGCACACTTATACTTACTTGTATTCCTTAATGTTTCGGCCATAAGGTGTTGCGTCTTGCCGATACGATGACATTTTTTCTTTCATGGTGGCAAGTACCGAAGGAAAGTAGCGAGAGAGAAGCTCCTCCGGACTGCCAGGCCGAGGGATCCCTCCGTAAAGACAAGCAAATAATTGCGCGAATAGTTCTTCTTTTCCGCCATCGCCGGGTTGAAGAAAATAGCGCAACTTCTCTTGCACCACCATATCTTGAATGGCAGCCGAATCTGCCGTATAGGCGACCATAAATTTCTGGCTGTGCGAAAATTGTTTGTAGCTCTCCTTATCTTCATCAGTGGTCGACCGCGCACTATTGCCCAGAAAATAATCGAACGCGTGTCCGAATTCGTGCGCCACTGTGTCATCAAGCTTAGGACAAACAATTTCCTTTCCAGCGTTGATGCTGACTGCCTTTTCTCCCACCACAATCCACTTGTGCTTGCTACTGAAAGTACCATTGACGTTGTGCCATGTGGACAATTGTGTCCAACCACGCGGATGGTCATTGCCTATTTCGGGTAACGCATCGACGAGGTGCGGAGCAATCATCACCCTATAACCAGCGTCCTCGAGGCGATCTATAAAAAGTTGCGGGATGGTTCGCACCCCTTGTTTAATTATCGCTATCGATGACTCTGATACACAGGTTCTGTCATCGTTGTAAAAGATGACAAAATCTCTGAGTGGATCATGCTTCTTTGCGGCTGTGGCTTCGATCGCTGCAGTCTGCTGAATGCGCTGACGATCAATTTGGTAGTTGTTTTCTTTAAGTCTGGCTGCGAATTGCTCGCAGTGTGCAGAACGTGGAAATCGCTTCAGAAATTCTTTGGTCGCCGAAACCGTCTCCACTGCGCCACCCGAGTAATCTAAATTAGTGACAACATCTGCCCACAGATCTTCATCGTTTGGATGCAGGGTTAGCGCATTTTGGTAAGTGCTGTAGGTTAGATGCGGCTGTTTGTCCATCGCATAGAGCCAACCCAACGTTTTGAAGACGAAATAATTTTCCTCTTTGAGCGCACCAGAACTTTGCAGATAGCGGCGGCAAAATTCAATGCCCCCTTTGTAATCCTTGAAGTCTCCATAAAGACTAGCAATATTGACTGCCAAATTCGGTGCAGACGGATCGATCTGGTACGCTCTTGAATAATGTTGAAACGATTCTTTCTTTCGTTCTTGCTTGTTCAATGCAAAAGCAAGCTGCGATTCAATATACCAATCAGACGGATCCAGGCTCTCTGCGCGCTGCAGACAGGTAACCGCCTCAGCCCATCTCTGTGTATGAATCAGAGCGGAGCCACTAGTTAGAAGTTGAGCGGCTTCTTTATTCGCGGTCGCTAAGCATGCAAGCGATTCTATTCCCCAAAGAAGTACGACCGCAGCTGCCACCACCACGCATTTATCGCGCTGAGTCAATAAGCGGCGATTGCCGATGCTTTGTGAAAACGCGAACTGTCTGAGCATCTTTTCCATCGTTGGTAGTTCACTTCTTAGTTTTCAAACGATATCGCTTTTGCTTTGTCGCCAGATAGCCGGGTTCTTGCAGTTGTTTCATTATTTGGAAGGTGCTGAAGCGGCAGGCATCAGAACAAAACCGTGCCTTTGCAGTTTTCAAAAAGAAATATTCGCATCGAAGTACGTCGTTTGCGCTGCTTTCGTTTTCTTGCAAAACTTCAATTTCCTTTCGCCACTGCGACTCGACAATGGGCGGATAAACAGCTGCATCCGGGAGTGCCACATCGTCGCGATACAGTCCCCGACATCTGTCGACGCGAGGCATTTCTGCATCATCTGCATCAAGAGAGCTGCCGACGAATGCTGCGAACTGCAAGACCAATGTCAATCGTAAGGCTTCGAGCGTGTTGTCGTCATGATTGCCAAATTTCAGCTTTTTGCCTGCATCCACATTCTGCTGGATACAGGTTGGATCTATTCTGAATGCAGGCAACCGCGAACCGGTTGGCAGAGTTGAAACATCTAATGGATACAATCCTGGTCGACAAACTTTCAACTCGCGATTGAGCCAAGCAAGATCTTCAGGAAGACCAAAATGAATGTTGCCCAAGTGCATTCGAATCCGTTTCAAAGTATCAGCGAAACGATCCTGCGCCGCTTGACTTGGCTGCAGTTGTTGGCCAACTACACCGGTTAGCCAGCTCAAAAATTTGCTCTGGTCGCTCCAGCCAGTTTGTTCATTTAAGGCTTCAAACCAGTTGACGGCCGCCTTTTCAACTTTTGTGTCCGACATTGACGAATTCCCATTGATTTAAACGATTCATCGTGGTAACGTTACCACGTTCAACTGTTATACCACATTTTTGCCCGAGGGTGCCCTGGTTCAGGGCTCCCACCCGTCCCTGCGTCATTTTGGAGAGAACATGGAAATAATCGGCAAACTCGAACAAAACGCAGCCGATGTTGAGTTAGGGACTACCAATATTTGGAAAGCATTGCGCATGGCGTTGCCGCTTGTCGTAACGTCTTTCATCTTTTGCCTGATCGGCATTGTAGACATGGCGGTCGCGGGATGGCAAGGCGCCCCAGCTCAAGCCGCTGTTGGCGTTGCGGACCAGAGTATTTTTGCCACCATGCTCATTGGCACTGGATTGGCCGCAGCAACTGGATGCTTCGTATCTCAAGCAATGGGAGCCAATCAAATCGGCACAGCGCGGCGCTATGCCGTGGATGGATTGGTTCTGGCAGCGATTTTTGGCACACTCTCGGCCAGTATCTGTTACTTTGCTGCAGATGCCGTGATGCAATTTTCTGGATGCACATCGTCCGTGCGCGAAACGGGGCTGCCCTATTTGAAAGTTTGTGCGTTCGGCAACTTGCCGTTCATGATTGTCCTGGTACAGGCAGCCATCTTGCGGGCGATTGGTAAGACCTGTGATTGCTTGCGAATGTGGTCATTGATTGGGTTGATTAGCATTGCCGGTGGTGTACTTTTATATCTGATGGAGGCATCGCCGTGGCACCACTCGTTGACAGCACTAGCGGTATCCTGGAATTTAGGCGCGCTTGTGGGTATGGCGCTTACGACATTTCTGCTTGTTTCAGAATTTGCAGATTCAAAGTCTTCATGTGCACAACTCCCACCGGTTACGGTGCGAGTAAAAGCATTCTGCAGAGTTGGCATACCGGTGCTGCTTTCGGAGGCTTGCTACATTGCTTCGCTGTTTTCCATCTACGCGTTGCTCGGCAAACTTCCAGGCAGTGAAAACATGCAAGCTGCATATTCAGTGACTCTGAAGATTGAGGAAACCTTTGGTATTCTGCCGCTAGTCGCGATGTCTTCAGTTAGCGCCACGCTTGTGGGTCACCATATAGGCGCTGGCTTATTTAAGCACGCTCGAGTGCTTGGTTGGCAGTTCGCCTTTGTTTGCACGGGAATTATGCTTATCGGCGGAGCATTGGTGCAAGGATTGACGCCACAGTTGGCCAAGCTATTCTCAGATTCTGAAGCAGTCGTTTCCTGCGTCCGCGTTGGCACTGCCGGTGCCACCATCTCCATGCCATTGATCGCCTTTGCATTCATCCTATTTGCCAGTCTTGAAGGAGCGGGGAGGACCGCCTTGCCCTTAGTGGCTCAATTTGCGGGATATATACTTTGCCGACTGCCCCTTGCATACCTGTTTACAGTGACTTTTGAAATGGGTTTCTTCGGTATTTGGCTAGCGATCTTCATCTCTCGCATCGCACTTGCAATTATGGCTGCCATCATCTTTCGAAGTGTAGACCTCAAACCTGTAGCAATTTCAATGTCTTAAAACGAACTCAGAACGAACGCTTCGGCAGCACCGCTACTGGTATCATTGATTGGCTGCTCGCTCCGGGACGTGGTCAATTGCGCGTCAGTGCCTCTTCTCCGCACTGCATACTCCAGCTAAACCGACGATAGAATTAAATCTGTACAAACGGCTGAGTGAGGGAATATAGTTGTCAACAGTATCCCGCCCGTTCTCGCAAGAGGCGGGTGTCAAACAGTTGGGAGCGGGCTAATATTCCTGCAATTTGAAAAAACCGGAAAAAAGCGTTAAAAGAAGAGGCACCAGAGACGCTTATGCTGCACTAATGGAAACGTGTTCTTACAATCACTCCGAGTTGTGAAAGAGCCCGAATATGCCAACCAGCAGGAAAAATTTGTTCAACTTGCTTGCCTTTATGGTAGCGGCCGTTTTGCCTTTTGGCTGTGGCAACACGGTGCGCACAGATCTTGAACGGAGCACGATGGCCGGGCAAGCGCTAAAGAAAGCCGAGGCTGAAATCGATCTGCTTCGGTCCAAGCCGAGTCTTAGCAGCACCAACAAGGCGCTGGAGTACATAACTCCATTCCTTGAGCGACCCGATCTTTTGGCCACGCCAGTCCGGAGAGACTCCTTCAGCGTGACCGACCAGCGGGAAACAAACATTCCCGGACCTTCGGCGTTCGAGCAAATACTAAGCTACATCGCCTGTGCGTATGAACAAAATGGTCGATGGGACCAGGCATGCGACGTATGGAGCAAAGCAATCACTTTTGCCGACGGCTGGAATAAAAGCCATGCCAATGCTAATAGAACCGATTATGCCGATCGTCTAGTCAGTGATTCGCGTCTGCTTTTCTTGTACTCCAACCTGGCAAGATCGTACTGGCTGGGTGGACATCTGGATGAGGCTGTCAAAACACTGCAGGCGGCAATAGCGAAGCAACTTCCTGAAGCCGGGCAATCTCAGTCAGCACTGTTAGTGCAGCTTGTGTATTACCTGAGTCATGGCAGTAAATCTGATCAAATGCAGCCGGCACTGCAGCAAATAGATAAACGGGTAACTAAGTTGGAGGCTGATTATCAAGCCGGCCACCGGAACGAAATGGCAATCGTATGCAACACGGAAGCGCTTAACCTGCGTACTGATGCTCGGGCTTCAGTAGAAATGAAGGATGCGCGCCTTGATGCGCTTCCAACCATGGCGACAGTGTTGAGCATAGGACGCAAGAGAGCTTTGAACCCGGATAGCCATATCTTCCTGACTCCGTTGCCGTTCTAAGTCATAAAGGACCACGACCTGAAAGAACGAATTCAAGAAATGATTATTCCCTTTGTCGTGTCATATAACAGCCCGAACTCGGCGAAATAGATGCATGTTTCAGCCACGATGCCGGTAAGCCGGGTCAGATCCTGTGCATACTCTTGCAGTTGTTCGCGGTGTTTTGCTGCTTGCTGGGGAAGTTTTTCCTTTTTAAATTTGTCGGTTTTGTAATCCACAATAAACCAATTTCCTGATTCATCCTCGATTAACAAGTCGGGGCGCTTGACGGAAGAAATTTCTGCATCAACCAGCATGTATGGCATTTCGTGGAAATGTCGGCGTGACGAACTCAACATAGAAGCCAACTTGCTGCCATCGAAAATGCCGAGCAGTCTCTCGCCTTCGGCTACAAGCAAGTCCAACATATCGGGATGAGCAACGACGTCCCCCTGCGCAAATGCAAGGGATGCGATTATCTCTTTTGTCAGGCCGCTTGCAACTGAAGTAACGTGCTCCATGAGAGCATGAAAGTACGTACCGGAAATTGTCGCCCCAAGTGGCGCCGCATCTGCGCCTGGAGTCACTCTCGTCCAATCAGTCCAAGACGACGGCGCTTCGAGCTGCTTGGCTGGTATAGCCTCAATCAGACTGCAACTGATTGCCGGATTGGAACGTTCAGCACTCTGCACCTTCCTGCTAATTTGGATTTGTGGCGGAATGCTATTCACTTTAAATTCAGCGGAATGTCGCGGCGACTTAACTTGGCGCAATGCCGAGCATTCATAATCAACTGGCTCAAGTTGCAAGGATTGATGGATCCATTTCAAAAATGATTGAGCTGATTTCGGTTGTGGTTGGATAAAAAGAGCAAGGTGATCGCGAGCCCTAGTCATCGCAACATATAACAAACGCTTCTTTTCCGCTAGCTCCAATTCGTTATCAAGCAAGTTTGTGAGCCGATACCAACTCGGTTTTGTATCATCCTCAGCTTCACGGGAAGTGTTGATAGAGATGCCGAAATCACGATGAAACTTTAATTTAGTGGCCTTACTATTTGCGGGCGTGCCTAAGACTGGAAGAGCGACAGCGGGAAACTCCAAACCCTTTGAGCTGTGAATGGTCATTAGTTTTACGACGTCACCAGTGTCGAGAGGAGCGTCAGACTGCTTAACTTTGAATTCACGCATCAGCTTTAAGCTATCGGCAAATTCTGCGCAAGACAGATTCTCACTTTCAGTAGCGAGATGCACAACCTTCCATAGATTTCTAGAACGCTGATGCCCGTTGGGCATGGTCATCAACACCAAGTCGTAACTAGTGCTAATAATGATTCTTCGCAGCAAGTCCGCAACAGGTAGAACGGCAGCATCGTTAATCCAATTCGACAAACACGTTTTCGCGTTGGCAACTGTTTCATAACCAGGCTTTCTCAACTCAACCGTTTCTCTTAGCTTCTGCCAGAGCGACCTTCCAGACCCACCGGCTGAACCAATAAGATGTAAAATATCATCTGTGATACCAAACATTGGCGAACGCAAAATGCCGATCAAAGCATGGTTGTCTGGCGGATATGACAAAAAGGAAAGCAGATTTTGAACATCATAAATTTCCTGACGTTCCAAGAAACCGCGTCCGCCAAGGGTAACATAAGGAATTTTTTGAGCAGCCAGAGCCAATTCAATTTCTGAAAAGTCCTGGTTGCGTTGCACTAGAACAGCAAAATCACCAAACTGGATCGGTCTTGTGCCACCGCTTTTCACAGATACTAAAGTTTCATTGTCAACATTCTCAATGATCCAACCGGCAACAGACTGAGCCTCAAGCTGTTTTAGTTCACTTGCTTTCAACTGCTCGCCATCACTGTTAAACTCTGGAAGAACGATGACCTTGACTCGCTCTCCGTCCTCAACTTCGCTCCGAGCAGCAGTCAAAGCTTCGAACTTCGCTTTGTAAGTTTCGTCCGCACCATCCATAACATTTTCAAACATCGCATTTATAAAGCCCACTACAGATGGATGGCTTCTAAATGATTGCGACAGGCTGAGAATAGATTCAGCATCAGCGCTGGAGAATTCTAATTTCCAGGAATTGAATGTAGCAACATCTGCACCCTGAAACTTATATATGGATTGTTTGTCGTCGCCAATCAAAAACAAATTTGTTTCTTTGCTGGCCAACAATCGGATTAACTTGGATTGCATCAAGTTAGTATCTTGAAACTCATCCACGAGAATGGCGCGCACCGTCTGGTGATAGTGCTCTCGAGCGGGCGAACCTTCCGATGCCAGGGCCGAAACAGCCAGTTCGATTAAGTCGTTATAGTCCAGCTTAAGCAACGATCGCTTTTCATTCTCATAGTGCTGCAGTGCACGATTCGCCAATCGAATGAAAAGCAGAATAAGGTGAAACGCTTTAAAATCTTCATCACAGAGGTGAGCAGGGATTTTTTTACTGAGATCGTTGGCAATCGTTTGAACTTCTTTCATTGCCGCTTTTATTTCGTTAGCCTCGCCGCTCTTTGGACCGTAGCGGCCGACTTTAATAGAGGCAATCTGACAGAACTTGGACCATCGAGTTTCATGCTCATCCGTATTAGCAGCAAGCTCGTAGGTTAACTGCACCATTAGCCCACGCAAACGTTCTAGTTCATTAGTTACATCTCTCCACGGATTTTGCTCAACGTAGGAAAAGGATCGCGTCCACAATTTATCCTTCAATGCAGCGTCGATCGAACGCTTCTGGAAATCCTTCAAGCGTTGCTGAGCATGGGCAATCAGTCGTTGCTCCGTCAACTCGCCGATCACTCCAATGGCTTCTTTAAATTGTGTTGACGACTTTAAACACAACTGCATCCAATAGCGCAGGTCTTCGATGTTTTGTTGCAACAATAAGTCAATCTCTTCTGCGTTATCATCAATAACTTCTCGAAACGAGTGATCGATTGCATTGCGCAATAACTGGGATTGACCAACATCGTCGACAATTTCAAACTGCGGATCTATACCAGCGTCTACAGGAAAAGCCTTGAGAATTGATTCGCAGAGAGAATGGATAGTGACAATCCTGGCGCCATCGATTTCGCTATAACACTGACTCCAGCGAACTCTCTCGACTTCGTCTGATGTCGCCAACAGTTGCTGGATTTTCGCTTTCAGGCGTGTGCGCATTTCTGCAGCCGCTTTTCTCGTATAGGTCACTGCCACTATATTTGATACCGACAACTCTGGCGTCCGGCGCAACAATTCAATATAACGTTCAACCAATACATGCGTCTTACCCGAACCAGCACCGGCACTGACTAGGACATTGCGATCGATACTAGTGACTGCTTGTTGTTGCTGTTCGGTTAGGTTTGCCACTTATTCCGAACCTCCGCTATCTGATTCAGTGACTTCAACAGTCATTTCTCGAATGCGACAAATAGTGCGATGGTCACAGTTAGTGCAGACACTCTTACTTGTGGGAGCAACTGAAAAGTCTCCTGTTGAAATGCCGGAGACGATGCGTTTGACATGCTGTTCAGTGACCTGCAGTAGATTGACGGGCGTGTCATCGCCATGCGTCGACCGACGTTTTTTTCGCCCGTCAAAGTAATGATTGCCAATCACTGAGGCCGATTGTACGCTCAAGTACTTAGCTTCAATCACTTTCGCACCAGGCAGTATGGACTGCTCTACAGCAAGTGCGTAAAGCGGTAGCTGGATGTTTCGCCCCTCCAATACATCAGCATCAGTAATCGGAGTTGAGCCTTTCTTGTAATCAACAACGCG
This sequence comes from Candidatus Melainabacteria bacterium, assembly GCA_003153555.1. Taxonomy (GTDB): domain Bacteria; phylum Cyanobacteriota; class Vampirovibrionia; order Obscuribacterales; family Obscuribacteraceae; genus PALSA-1081. The sequence goes on from PLZS01000059.1 coordinate 69,964, forward strand.
AATGCGTGGAAATTCCTCCAAATTTTCGGCGACATCAATGCGATCGATTTTGCCACGGATTGCAATTGGCTTGTCTCCATTCGGTATAAGCAACGCTGGATAGGATTCCTCTCCTTCAAAACCAAAAATTGCTTCAACTAGAGTTGGCACGAATTTGTCTGGATCTGTACGTGCGCTGGTCAATTCAAATTCAAAAAATCGTTGCAGCCGGAATTTGATCTCATTCTTTTGATAGTGCCAAAACTCACTGCGCCTGATCTCTTTTCTGGTTTCTAGCCAAATCAGTGACTTCTCTACAGCGCGATCGAATATTTGCCGAACCAAATCCTGGTCTGACCACGAAAGGTTCAAACCTTTACCTTGCAATTCGATATAAAAGAATTCAAGCGCTTTGTGATACATCTCGCCCAAGACTTTTGCAGTCAGCTCTTCTTCCGGTTCTTCGTGTGGCGAGGATTTAAGGACGTGCGAGACCCAATAGCGGAAAGGGCATTTGCCGTATTCGTTGAGCCGAGAAGCGCTCCAGCTCTCAGGCACGCCCACTGATATCGCTTTTGTTTTTACGTAGTCGCTCAAATATCCATTAAAGGAACTTGCGACATGGTTATTAGCTCGCGCTAGCGCCACCGAAAATGGTGCGGCCAACTTATCACGCAAGCTTGTAATTTCGGGATGCGATGGCAGGTCCTGAGAAACCAAATCCGGGCCGAGCTTCCAACCATAGTTAGCAATCAAATCGCGGGCTGATACCGGCGCAACATCGGAATTTGCAAACGGCGCAATCGCCGGTGACAAACGCCCGAATTCGGAGTCACCTTCCGTTATGAAAAACGAGGCAGTCAGCTCCTCGCCACTCATGTCTGAAAGCGGACAAGACAAATGGACTCGCGATTTAGCTCTCTGCACCAGTGAGCTAAATAGAGCGAATTCAAAAGCGGGGTGAAAACGAGGATTTTGGATATTAATACCAAAGGTCGCCCATCTCGAAACTTCATCACTGCTGACAAAGCCTCGTTGGCTAGATCGTTTGGGAAATTCACCATCTGCTAACCCAGCAATAAATACTTCCTTCGCCAACTGATTTGGAGCCAGATCGGCGCCACAAATGACAACACTATTGGCGGTGCGAGGAGTTCGCCTAAAATTGCTTTTTTCGATTAAATGAGTGATGCGTCCCAGAAGTCTTTCTACGGATTGCTCTTGAGCACCGAGGATGTTTTCCTCGTGCACCAACGACGCTAAGATTCGTCGAATCTCAATCAACGCTCTCTGCTCTTCTAAAACATCGAATGGATCACGGTCGGGCTGTGGCTCTGGACTAAGTAAACAAGTTTCAATGACGTCTTCAACCCAGCGCACGAATTGATGGTAAGTACCGACTGGGGGTGGTGTGACAATATCGAAGAACTTAAGCAGACTAGTGCGCGCTTCGGGTCGTGGGCTGTCGCTACTGCTGTGCCAGGCATCGTCCCATTGCGTGCGGGAAGCGACAACATTCATGCGAAGGGAGGCTCTGTCTAGAGCTTCGATATCACGACGGGTCAGGTCAAAATTCTGTCTATTGAAATAGGGGCTATTGAGCACCGTTATGGTGTCAGCTCGCGGGAATTTTTCGGACGTCAGGTTGAATAGCTTGTTTAAGAACTGCACCAGCGGCAGTGCGCGCAGAGAAATCGCTTCATCAATGAAGTAGTTCAATCCGGCCGAATCGAAAGCGCTGGCTATGGCAGCTCGATAATTGCGGATGTTTCGCGATACCACTAGATAATCACTTGGCTGGCGCCCTTCGGTGACAATACCTGTCTTTATTTTTCGAGCAATATGCTCCATCTCAAACTGCCTGTCGATTGCTCGGAACTTTACGATTTCGCGAGATTGATCACTATCCACACTCATATTTATGGTGCTAACGTTTGTGCCAAGAGTTTTTATCAGCTCGTTGTAGCTCGTCTCCTTCCAAACATATTCCTGAGCAATGTCTTGCTCAGGAGAGACGTAATCGAAACAAAGTTTTAGGGCATCGCCTTGTCTGGCGAGTCCAGCAAGAACCTGCAACTGCAGGCTATTGAATCTGTCGAATCCATCGACTGCGATCAAACCAACATTCCATTTGAAGTTGTCTGCGTAAAGAATTTCACGTGCGCGAAATGCGAGCCCTTTCTCGTCTTCAAGACCAGCCTGCGCTAATTCCAACTTATAAGCAGCATATATGCGTGCCAGTTCCATGTAGCGCGAATCGTACTGAGAAGTTTTTTCCAGCCGCCTGATAACATCATCAGGCGTAAGCGCAGCTCGCTCGAATTCGTCGATCAAATCGAGAACTGATTGATGAGTTCCAGTAAAGTGCACCATGCCGGCGATGTGTGTCAATTCACCCGCTTCTTTTAAACGAACCATGCATCTTGATACGATTGCCGGACGAACGTTTTGTGGAATGACTCTAAATGCGGTTCCCGAGCGCCGCAAAATCAGTTCACACAGTTTCTGAAAGTTGACAATTTTGAGCCCGACAATTCCAACTTTACCTGGTTGCTTTGCCCTTGCTTGCAGAGCCTTATAGAGTCGTGCCTCAACCAATTGTTGGTACCGCCGTGACGGCACCAGAATGATGGATTCGCTGAAGGGATTAGCCTGACAATAATCGATTATTTGATTAAGCAGAGAAATAGTCTTTCCAGCTCGATAAGGTCCGACAATGAGCTCAGAAACCGAAACCTTTGATTGGTCAGACGAAGGCAGCGCGGTGGAACCAAGCGCGGAGATGGAACGAGCTGGATATGCCGGAATGGACACGTATACAAGTTCTCCACGAATGCGACAAACTGCTTAGTGCAGAAACTCGCGCAAGTGAGATTGACAAGTGCGACGCAACTTCTGCATGGCTTTAATTTCGATCTGCCGCACTTGTTCGCGACTCATGTTTAATTGCCGTCCAAGTTCTTCAAGACTTAACGACCGATCATTATTCAATCCATAGCGAAACTCAATAACTTCCTTTTCACGATCCGTTAATTCAGCCAGAACGTCGGTCAAATGATTAATCAAAAGCCTGGCGGCAGTGGCCTCATCTGGCATTGGAGCGTCGGCATCCTCGATAATATCTGCCAACGTACCGTCCGAGTCATCACTATAGGCGGAGTCAAGAGATAGAGGCAATTTTGCAGAATCGAAAGCAAGCAAAACCTTGTCTTTTGACAAACCTGATGCTTGTGATAATTCATCCGGAGTAGGAAAACGTCCCAACTCTTGCGCGAGCGCCGTCGCAGAACGCTTCAGCTTAGTAATCGCTTCATTCATGTGTACCGGCACACGAATCGTTCTCGATTTGTTTGCCAGAGCACGCGTGACTGCCTGTCTAATCCACCAGGTCGCATAAGTGGAAAATTTATTCCCCTTTTCCGGATCAAATTTTTCAACTGCCCGAATCAATCCTAGACTTCCTTCCTGGACAAGGTCCTGAAAACTCAGTCCATGATTTCTATATCTTTTTGCGATGCTCACAACAAGTCGCAGGTTCGCCTGAATCAATTTGCGCCGAGCGATAACATCCCCGGCTTGAACGGCTCTGGCTAGTTCAATCTCTTCACGGCCGTTGAGCAGCTTATGACGAGATATCTCTTTTAGATATATCCTGACCGAATCCTCCTCTATAGAACGGTGGGCCAAAATCGGACGGTCATTCTCTATTACGTCTTCTGGCTGTAAAAGTTCAAAAGATGATGATTTTTCCTCAGAAGATTCTTCAAACTCTTCTTCGCCCAATCCATCGACTACAACGAACTCTTGTTCGTTATGTTCATCCATCTTTGCCGCTCTTCCTCTAGGTTTCATCAATCAATAATTCAGATATATCACGCCGCACAATAATTCCAATCATATGGTGGCACGAACTTGGGTCAGCTTCCAGTGCCGTTCTTTTCATGACGAGATATCCAAACGATAGACAATGGTGCGTCGAAAAGCAAGTGGATTTCTTGCACCGCGCGTGGAGGCATCAGCAGCATATACATCAAGCCCCGTTCTTGCAACAAAAACATGTCCACAATAGACCCCTGCAGTAATTGTTCGAGACAAATGTGGATCAAAATTTTGAGACGCAAAAAATAAAACCCGAGATCTGAATTTCGGGTTTCCAAGTTTTGAATGCAAAGAAAAATTTGTGCCCGTTGAGATTCGAACTCAAGGCCTTCGGCTTCGGAGGCCGACGCTCTATCCAGCTGAGCTACGGGCACTCAGGCAGTCATTATACCAGCAGAGCCAGGCACGGTACACGAACGCGCGGAAGTCCTCCTCTGTATTTTTTCCAACCCGATGAACCTGTATGCACTACTATTTTGGATATTCAATTGCTCGACGGAAAACAATGCTGACTTGTCTTAGCGCGACTAATCGTCTTTGGAAACAATGCCATTGTATTCGTCCGAAAACACCAAATCTCCAGACCGCAGGGAATTCGCAACTTGATGCAGCCATGTCTGAAAGTTGGGAGCGAGTACCTTTCGCTCTGCATCATCGTGCCACATAGTAATTATCTGTCCCACCGCGCCACCGCTTGCGGGGTCGAGATCCAAACAAAGATGATTTCCAGAGCCATCGTAAGTAAAGGGAATCCATTTAGGATTCCACCAGTCTGCCTTGATAGGACCGGTGGGCTCACTTGCATAGTCTTTGAATTCGCCTGAGTCATACAAATCTTTCCAGACGTTCCACTCATCAAGGATGCGTTCTAAAGAAAGAAACTCAGAGGCTTCGACAAAACCAATGGCGATGTCGCTTTGTTGACCATCACGAATTTCGACTGACTTTTTAAAATCGGCGGGAAACTGAATGCCTAGAGCTTTCTCTGTAGCCCTAATCGCCTCCGCTTCGGCACCTTTACCGAATGTCTCAAGAAGATCTGGGGCATTCTCGGTAAGCCAAAGATCAATGCTTGCCCAACTATCTGACACCGATCCAACTGTACTGCTAGTCATAAGAACTCTTTTGAAATGTCGATATGTACTTAACCGTAAATCACGACGTTCTGCCGGTAACCAAGGAAATCATCGCTGCTCGACCTTAGTCAACCGTGCGTCTAACATTTCGTGGCTAATTTTGAGCGCTCCGTACAAATCAACGAATGACGCGCGCATTTCGTTGCGCATATCTGTTATGTCGGCACGCATGTCCGTTATGTCGGCACGCATATCCTTTAGCTCGGAGCGAACTTCACGAAATTCGTGCTCCACAGTCATTTTAAATCGCTCTAAATTAAGCAAAATATGATCGGCTCGTTCATGAAGCTCGTATCGATCGTGCGTGGAATGGTCTATCTGTTTACTCATCGTGTCAAATCGCTCCTGCATATCTAATTGCAGCTGTTTAATCGTGAGCTTCATTGCCACCTCCCATAGCAGTCCATACTATAGATACGTAAATTGTGGCGCGAAGGTTCAAAACGTGGTTATAGATTGTAAGCGTTTCGGGATGGAAGTTGCATTACTGTTTTCAATTAAAGAAAAGATGCACGCACCGAAAGTGTTGAGGTCAAACTATTACGTTTTCCTCAAGTCAACTCTATCGGCTTGTGCCGAAGTGAAATCTCTCAAGACTACCGACTAAGGCTGTTTGACCATGTCTTCAAGAGCATGAAGATTGTGGATGGTAACGCGCTTTGATTCCACTTCGATCCAATGACTGGTTCTGAATCTATTCAAGATTTGAGTCACCGTTACTCGCGAAGATCCCACCAAATCCGCAATCTCCTGATGGGTGAGCGGAAACTCAACTCTTATTCCATTGGGCGTTACCTTGCCATGACTTTCAGCAAGACTGATCAGCAACCTGGCGACGCGGCTTGGCACCTGCCTAAAAACAAGATCTTCAATTCGAGCCTGAGCTTGTTTGAGGCGCATGCCGATGATTTGAATTAATCGCCAACCGAATTCAGGATTCTCCCGAATCAAAGTTTGAAAGGCTTCACGACTAATCTGATAAATGCGAGAGTCTTCAAGTGTTTCCGCATAACTGTCATGCTCGCCCGCTTCCCATGCTGCTTCACCAATCAAATCACCCGGTCCCAACAGAGCCAAAATGACCGTCTTGCCTTCTGCAGACAAGCGGGTCAGGCGCACTCGCCCTTTCTCAATAAAGTAGATGGCGTCCGACGGAACGCCGGGAGAAAAGATAACGTGGTGCTTTGGTAGATCAAGCTCTTCGAGAATGCCCAGCAACCTTCCTAATTCAACAGGGTTGAAGGATTCGAAAATCTCACTTTGCCGCAGGCTAAAAAGCTTTGGAGCAGTTTTCATGTCCTAATCCCCCCTACGAGCACTGATCTGACGCACTTGCAACCGGTGACTCGTACCTGGCTAGGCTTTCCGAGCATTTGAACTCGGAGACGAGTTTTAACGTATAAAACGTTAGAGGCTAGCTGATAAAAAAAATATGTTGGCTAGCAACCT
>PLZS01000106.1 GCA_003153555.1 Candidatus Melainabacteria bacterium
CCACTTGGACCGAACAAGACGGCACGGTGCTGCCGTTTGGATTCCTGGCGCGCACGCACTTGCCCGTAACGATTCCGATGGGCAGGCTACCGAACAAAAACATGTTCATCGTAGCTCCGTCTGGTTCAGGTAAAACCACTTTGATGAGAGCTGTAATCAAGGCTTTGCTTGCCAAACCTTGCGTGATCATCGCTCTTGAAGCTAAAGCCAACGACCCTAACCTCGATGAAAGACGTGAAGGTTTCAAATATACAATCTTGCCTGAAGCTGAACATGCCGGTTTCGACACGCTCTACTTCAACCCATTAGACGCAAATTCAATTCACTGGAATCCTATCGATCTCTCAGCTGTCGAATTCGCGTCGTCAATTGTTCAAGACGTAAACTCCCTGCCACCAGAAGAACAACATTGGGCAGAACGAGATCACGGTTACATCTATGGTTTGACACAACTTCTCAAATGGGGCGCCATCTCGGTTTCCAGCGAAGACGAGAATGGTCAAGCTGCAGAAGTGACACCACTGCCATGCAACCCACGTGGTTTGATGCGCCTGGTCAACAATCGTCGGAACATCGTTGAATCACTACGTCGTTTGAAGAATAATCCTGAAGTCGACTCATCTGAATTGAGCGAGCTGACGCAGATGTTGTCCTCGATCATCCGCACGGATACAGATTGGGACAAAAATATCCAGGGCGTTCGCGGTCGTTTGAGGATGTTCAAGAACCCTGGCGTTCTGCGAGTTACCGAACAATCGAACGTTGACATCAAAGCTTCCATGCACCACCCCACAGTGCTGATCTTCGGTGCTCCAGCATCGTTAGGTCCAGACGCTGAATCGTTGGCGGCATGCTTCGTCTATCAACTGCAACAAGCGTTGCACACCAGATACGGTACAAAATCAGTACTTCCATTGTTTGCGTTCTTTGATGAATATCAAACATTGAACATCGACTTGGCAGGCAGATTGTCAGCCATCGTCCGTGGTGCTAACGGCGGACTGACAGTTATCTTGCAGAACATCTCGCAAATCAGCGGCGGCGGCGGTAGCAGTAAGGATGCGGCCGGCAGCGGGTCTGGCGGATCGGAAATCAAAACAATCTTCTCCAACTCAGCGGTTCGTGTTTGCTTGCACAACGCAGACGAAACTACAGCGGCCTTCTTCTCCCAAGAAATTGGCAAACATGCTGTCGTAGTTCCAGGTATTTCGGATCACTATATGGCGACTGGTTTCGGTATTTTCCCGACCAGCTGGAACAGAATTCACTCACAACAAGTTGTAGCGCGAGTCGATACAGACTCAATCAAACGGATGGAAAAGCACCACGCTCTTGTTTATCTGGCTCCAGCCGGTGACCCTGAGTTTGGTGAAGTCAAGCCACTTATGGTTGACTTGCGCGGTATTGAAGAAATCGCCAGACTCCACTTGCTCCACAATGTGTCGAGCAGAAAGCCGACTCCGGGTGGGGATATAGGCGGCGAACCAATGCCAGACATGACACCACCACCAGAGTTCACGATGGGCGAAATGCCAGGTATGGCCGCCGCTCAAGCTGCAAATGGAATTGCGCAATCATTGCCACCATTCCCAGGCGCACCTGCGACACCACCACCAATGCCATCATTTGCCACTCCGGGAGCATCAGCTGCACCTGCAGCCGGAAACGGCGGACGCATCTGTCCAACTTGCAACAAGGCAGCCGGCAAAGGTAAGTTCTGTATCGAATGCGGACAGTTCATTGGACCAGCTCAAGGTGCGAGTGCACCACAACCACAGGTTGAACTTGGAACTTCGGCAATTGTGCTCAATCAGCCAGCTCAACAAACAATCTCGGTACCTCAAGCAGCTCCGCAACCAGTTGCTGCAGGCGTAGGACAATATGCCGTTCCTGCTGGAGTTCCTGCTATGCCTGGATTTGCTGCACCAGCAATGACGACTGCTGAAATTCCGCAACGCCCGACAGCTCCAGTGCGCAAACCATCACCGTTCCAAAGTCCATCACAAATTGCAGAAGCCGCACAACAAGCGCTGTCTGGCTCCGCCTATCAACAACCTGGTGTTCAGCCCGGAGTAATTCAAGGTGGTCAACGTCAACCAATGACGAGCTTCAACCTCGACCCATCGCGTTTGGGATACACACCACAACAGCCACAACAAGAGAAGAAGGGCGGCGCTAAGCCGAGCGTCGAATTCTAATTCGAATGCGAGTGAAGTTCTAAATCGTAGAAAATGGAGCGCGGATTTTCAATCCGCCCCGAGAACAAAAGTCCCGCATGCGGTTATGGGCGGGTAAAATACCCGCGCCATTTCGGCTAAATCAGCTGCTCAGATGCACTGTTCTGCAAACGTAGATTGGACGGCTGTCATGGGGATGTCCGACTAAGCGAGCGTCCACTGTCTGGTAATGAACCTCATAGGATCCGCAACTGGTGCGGGTTCGTAAAGATCAGAAAATCATTTTGGATAATTCCGATATATTCGGTTTGTTCGCGGATTGTTGCATTACAATTTAATTGTGGGGTAGTAAATCGGCAAGGCTGACTTGTCAACCTTTTCACCCTCGACATGCATCTCCAGGGATCCCTGCCTTATGGATAGACTCGCCAAGCCCAAACCCAAGAAGAAGAGTTTGGTGCTCATGCAGCGGGACATTTGGGCGTTGGTTCAGCTTTACCTGCACCGAACAGTAGCGTCCAGTCAACTCGCCAAGCTCTGCTTTCCGGACATAAGTTATGAGACGGCCAGGAAACGACTGCGTCGTTTGCAACAAGCCGGGTTCACCGGGTCGACATCAAGTGGGCGAATGGAAGGGCGCGGGCGTCCGGAGTTGATCTATTTCCTCACCACCGCGGGTGCCAAGGCGTTGGAGCAAAATCGAGGGATATCATGGGAATCGATTCCGACAGGACCTCCACACACTTATCACAAAGAACACTTTCTTCGCCTTGTCGATGTTCGGCTGGCCATGGAAGACGCAGAGAATAAGAGTCTTTTGCTTGATTTAGAGTTCACTACAGGGCGGGAATTTTGGAAAGAATTGGCTGGCGATTTGACTAATTTGGAAGAGCAAGCCGACGCCACTATTTCTTTTCGTTATCCGGGGCTGGAGCCAATCAAAGTGTTGTTGGAAATCGACACGGGGAACTTCAGACAGACCAGGCATTGGGAGCCGAAAATAAAAGCATTCTTGAAAACAGGTTTTCCGATTTGGGTTGTCACCGGCAGTGCTCCACGCATCGCCACACTGCGTAAATGGACTCAGCCTTTGCTCGATGAGGCGGGAGTTGGACCGGGAAAATGCGTCTTCACTGTGTACGAAGAACTTGTTGATAGAGGTATTTTCGGTTCAACCTGGCAGCGCACCGATGGCAGTATCACCGATTTGCGTCCAAAGCTATCCGACAGAGCCTGAGCTCTTAGCCAGTCTTTGATCCGACTGGATCTGCTTTGCATATGCACCATGTATCGAATTCGTCGAAATGGTCATGTATGATGAAATTTAGCTTGAACAATACGAGCACTTGGCCTACGATCATGGGGATGCCTTTGCATCACCGGCTGTGGTGCCAGAATCAAATCCGATAATTCCTAGAAAGAACGGCAACCATCAATACTTCTGAAAATAACGTAGATGCGTCTTTTGCCGCGCCTGCATCGACGTTTGCAGGTCAGTTTCTCGCTTTATTCTCAGCTCGCGGAGACAGCCTGATCCGAAATGCGGAAGCCGGTTCGTGGCGTCGGATGAGCCAGTTCCATGTTTTAACGGACGATGAGATAATCTCCGCTTTGTCTGAGACTTCAAACGTTATCCGCGCTGTTTCATTCGACCGAAAGACTAATTATGCCGCAATCGCTATTCCGGCCGATTCGCCATATCTTGAGTTGACAGAGTTTAGGCGTCTGATTGACTTGTTGAACAGTCTGGGATTGAAACCGAGAATATATAAAGCCTCTGGGTCTGAAGATGTGCAGTTGTTTCTATTCCTCACTGACGAAATGAAATCTGATTTGGTTAGTGAATCCTTGTCAAAAGTTCTTTCGTGGAACGGCTTCTTCCTTAGACCAGACAAGCTTGTCGCTTATCCTTCGGATGCTGCACTGCCATTGCCTTTACAGCGCGGCTTCGCTTGGTTGAACGACGACCTGCAACCAATCGTCAGTCGAATGGAGATCGCTCTTGATTCTGCACTGGCATTATTCTGTTCTGAGGCATCGCGATATGCTACAGATTTTGAGCGCGTTATAGATGGCGCGAATCTGTTGCCTAGTGCCTCTCTTACGGATGCCGAGTTCTGGGGAGTTAGTCCTCGGTCTGATGAAACGGCAAGTGACGAGTCTCAAATATTGGAAGAGATTTTAGAAGAGACTTCGGGATTTAGTTTCGCTTGTGCGATGCCTGAAGACCAGCCTGAGACCAAATCTTCTGGTTCCTTGAACGCGTTTCCATTGTGGTTGGTTCAAGAAGACTTGACCGTCGAAGTCTTTCCAATTCCTGCAGAACAAGAAGTGATCGAAGAGATGCTTCTCGATGAATGTGCAGACGATTTGGAGCAGCAGGCTTTAGTTGTGCAGGGTCAGACTAACGCAGATGAACAATGGCCTCGCCAGACCTCTCAGCTGTTGCTTGTCACCAATGAACGCCCGGCGGATCTGCAGCTCGATCTCTTTTCGGCTAGAAAAAATTCCAACAAGGCCGAGCTGCCACGTTCTCGCAGAAGAAGACAACCCTCTGACGATAAACCTAAACCGGAAGAGTAAACCACGCTTCTTTGGCTGGGTTACGAGCGATATCTTGACAATGTCCGGCTTGACCGCGATAATTTACCCACTTACCACCCACCACACTATCGTTGAGTGCTTATGAATTCTTGCTACCAGCCGAGTAAGGCTGCCGCGAGTGGCAAAAATATTCGCAAATGGATCATTCCTCTTGCTGGCATCGCGTTGTTGGCGGTGTTTATCACCAATTTACTTTACGATGTCGAATTCGACGACCAGGACGTGACGACGAAAGGACTGGGGATATTTCTTTGGTCCAAACCGATCATTACCACGGCAAGCGCTGAAGATGCACGCGCCCCCTTGTTTGCCAATGGCGTCCAGAGCGTCGATCCGACCTTTATTCGCCAGGGTGCTTTGTGCGATTGCAATTTTCTTGCCACAGTGGCTTCGTTCATCAACCAACCGAGCGGTCGCAGAAAACTAGTCGACATGATCAAGACTGAAACTGATGGTGGCTATACTGTCACCTTCCCGGGTGCCGTCGTCGAACCGGTTAAAATTGCCGCCTTAAGTCCCGTTGAACTGAGTTTGTACGCGCATGCCCGGAACAAGGATGGCACTACAGCGGGGCTTTGGTTGCCAGTTTTAGAGAAAGCGTATGGTGCATATAGAATCGCGCACCAAGATCTTGGTGCACATGCGTGGCGGTGTCTCAAGCACGGAGTCTTTGAGGCTCGTTGGACATCCACACCGATGTATCCTGGACTTGGAGCCAGTTTTGGTTCGAAGGATAATCTCGCTGCTTCACTTTTAACAGGACATCCAGTCACTGAATTCGCCACGGCAGATTTTGAACTTGGTGAATTTGGATTGGGCAAACGATATGCAACGTCGAGACAAGTAATCAGTTGGTTCCGCAGAGCCAAGATGTTAGACACTTTCCTGAATGAGCAACATGGTTCCTTACTTGATGTTAGTGCGGGAAAAGCAATAGCGACTGCGACAACCGAACAATCAACGAACTGCGAAAAGGTCGGTTTGAGAAATCGACATGCGTATTCTGTTACGGGTTACGACTGCGTCAAAAAGCAAATCTATTTATATGATCCTTACGGAAATACGGACTACGACTCGAATACCGGTGCCGTAGTAAAAAGGTCTGGTCATTTTATTTTGACATTGCAAGAGTTCAATAAGTATTTTAGTCATCTAAATGTAGAACGCACAAATCCCAAAGTTAGCCTAGCGTCTATCTGATTAGCGACTTTAGGAAGCTTGCCCACGTCAGGACGCCTGCTTCTTGACCTAGAGCAGAAGTTAGAGGTCGAATGAGAGCAATGACTAATAGAGTTACTAGAATGCTAACAGTAGGAACTTTATGCCTGATTGCTCTTACGATTTTTAATACATCGATTCGCGCGCAATCCAATGAATCAAAGGTCGGACGTTCGAGTGCTGAGCGTTCGAATACTGAACTTTCGAGCGTCGAACCTTCTAATACGGAACGAACCGGTGCAGAACGACCTGGTGCTGAAGGATCCAGTGTGTCCGCGACTAAATCCGAACCACCTGGCGGCGTTGGACTTTTGATTACATCCGACAAACCGGCTCACTATGTTGTTCAATACGTGCTGCCGGAAATGTCAGCTGCACGAGCAAACATTGCCGTAGGCGATGTCGTGTCGGCTGTGGGTGATGTGCCTGTGGAGAGTGTGAAAAATTTGGATGAGTTGGTGGCAAAGATTCGTGGCACTGTCGGCAGCAGTGTTAAATTGACGATTTCCAGTGGTGGTAAAACTCGGAATGTAATATTAACGAGAAGCTTGATTCCATCCAAAAAGCAGGTCGTCGACGTCGACTACGGAAGGGAAAAAGCTGTTTGGTTTTATCAGAGAGAAGATATTGTTCCGTCCGAAATGACTGAGCGGACGGGGATGTATGGCGACCGTTGTGTGCGTGATTTTTTAAGACAGGGCATCGGCAGATAGCGAGTTTAACTATTCCGTCGGCTATTTTTGCCGGATTGTTTAAAAACGGAGATCACCCAATTGGCCTCTTTCAAGGCATGTTCGACAAAAACATATTAACTTTCAACCCTGGTTGGGACAGCAATGCCCAGAAACTCGCCACTTTCACAGATGTGCGCGAGCTACAACGTCAGTTGAAGGCAACGGGCGTGAAGCTGCAGACAGAGGCAGACGTGGACACTACGGGCCCAGCAAGTTTCACCGCGGTGGACCCAGACGGAAACATGATTCTCGTCGATCAACACGTTAATGCAATTTTGGAACTAAAATAACTGCGAGGAACCAAATAACTGCGTGCAATAAAAATGACTGCGTGGAACACTGTTCAGATATGGCCGTCCACAGTATTAGATGCCCGATGGGTCCACTGATCGTGTAAAGCGCTCGACATGCACAACCATCGACCAAATCTAAGTCTAGTAGTTTTGCTCGCATACATCTTGCAAGCGCCATCTTTTGCTGCAGCTCCGCCAACCGACTTGCAGCAAGGAATTGCCAGCTATAACGCGTCGGACCATCCGCGCGCCATCTCCCATTTTCAGGCGCATCTTGCAAAAAATCAAAAAGATGCAGTTGCTCACTATTATTTAGCAAATTCGTTTTTGAAGCTTGATCAAGTGGACGCTGCTTTGGTCGAGTATCGGAAGGCTTATGACCTATCTTCTCCGGGGCAGCTTCGAACTTACTGTTTAACCGCTATTCAAAAGAGTGAAGCGTCGCGGAGTCAGAATCCTGTTGCCAAAACGCCCACCGCCGAAGAAATCGCTGTGTCGAAAACACTCGACAGAATTAAACAGCAGAGCGACATTGTCAAAAGCAATAAAGATCAAATTAGTAATGCTAATGCGAGTAATCTCAGAGGACGTGGAAAGTACGATGCGATCGCGTTAGAGAATGAACGAGACGCGAAGATTCGCGTATTGCTTCAACCCGACATGATTGACATACACGGGAGACAAATTTACTTAGATCACTCCGCTGAGATCGAACAACTAAAAAGGGACTACGCAGCGAGAATTGTGGAAGCCAAACAGCTGGCGGAGAAAGAGGCGGTTGACCATAAGGCGGCGGTTGCGAAAGATGCGTTGAAGACTGATTCTGAAGTCCAGAACTTGCAAAATCAATTGACTGACACTCGCCGTCTGCCAGGCACCCCCGCATTGCAAGCAACGGGAACGAATTTCTACACTCGTCAATACGGCGATCCCAGAGGCACAAAAAAGAAGGAAGAACCAATTCAGGACGAACTTCTTGCCACGCCTGAAAAAATGATTGTTGATTCGCATGCTAAAACTGGGAGTAACAAATATCGCGTCGTCAAAGATCCGTCAGCTGCTGAACAAGATAAGATGGATGCCACCACTCCCGGTACCCATTTAAAAGTGAAGGGGAAGTTGATTAGAAAGTAGCGATGCCGATGGTTGCGTAGCGTTTCAAAGTCTGCCGTTTTGTTCGAATCAAACGTGATGGAGAAAAGAGAGTTGTTACTTTGAGATTAGTTGGGGTAATGGAATACCTGGGTTATGCGCTCTTGGTTTGTGCGGCAGCGCAAATCTTTGTTCCCGTTGACAGAATGCAACCGGCCTGCGCTGAATCGAAGAGTCGAGTCGAGATAATTGAAGTGCAGCCTGCCACGACTTACTATACAACTCGAGTAAAAAAAGTGACGAATACGACTAAGTATCCACCTTATGCACCACAGCAGGTGCAGCATAGTGTCGTTGGACATGAGGTTCTCAAAAGACCATCAACAACTTTGTCCGGTGGGGTTGGACAAGATGATGATCTCGATGATGGTATCAATCGTGGTGCAGGACCGGTCGCCGATGCGCTGCTTAAGCAGGCACCACAGATCGGCAACGTTAAGCAAATTCATTTATCGAGCGATGTGTTTCGATTGTGGATGCAGAAAAACTGGCCGAAACTTTCAGTTGCTGATCTCAAACCTCAATACACTGTTGTCGTTAAGGGCCGATATGATCATGCCGAGCACGTCTTAGATAGCTGCCGCATTCCCTACATGACCGCTGATAATTCCAATCTGAAAACACGACTACCACAGGCTGCTCTGTTAGTAATTAATTGTCCTGGTGAGCTCTCTGATTCATCGATTGATCTAGTAAGACAGTTTATTGATCGGGGTGGTTCTTTGCTTACAACCGATTGGTCTCTAAGTGGTTGCTTGGAAAAGATCTGCCCTGGTTACATTTACTGGGATGGAGCCTATTCTAAAAGCGAAGTTGTTGATGGCGTGGTTGTTTTACCAGAGAATAATCTTGTCGGTGGTGCTGTATCACCGGCTCCTTGGAAGCTGGATGACAAAAGCGAGTTGATCAAACCTGGCGCAAGGAAGTCCGTGCAGATCTTAGCGCGCAGCCGTCAACTTAGCTTCGAAGATACTGTCAATTTGGGTGTTCTAGCGCTTACTTTCGATTTTGGCAAGGGCCGTGTGCTTCATTTAATTGGGCACATCGACAACAACACTGATTTGGCATCGCAATCCGCGCTTCCCGATCCATCGCCGCAATCTATCATAAGTTTGAGACAGGTTATATCGCTCAACTTTATTATGAATGCGCTTTCGCGCAGAAATTGAACTCGATTGTTTCAATCGATCAGTAGCGATGCTCAATTTCACTTTTAGCCAACCGAGCGCAACAAGTCAGACAATCCCACGTCGATCTGATCAATTATTGCTCTCATGTCATAGAGCATTCTGATCCGGTTTGAGATCAGTTTTATTGTTTCCGACCAAAAGTGGTGAGCGGGGCCTTCTGCGGCAAGCTTCTCTTGATTGGAGAGTTTTTCTACGTTTACAGAGAGAATCTTCGTTTGCATCCAATACTTAATTAGCTCGTCCTTTCTCGTAAGTCCGTCGATAGAATCCGGTGGAACGGAATTGAAAAAGTTAGTGAGAGTTTGTGATAGTTGATAAGCTGGAGCAGTTTGAATGTTGAAAGCTGCGCCGAGTGTGTTTGGTTGCGCCTTTGTCAACCGGATGCCTCCGTGATGTTCAACGAGAGCAGCTGCTGCGAGACCTCCCACCATGTATCCCGAGACAATGTTTACTCGGTCGCCATACAAACGCTGTGTCGCATTTCCGGAGAGTCCAAGCGGACCCGCTGCAATCAATCCAAGAATACCGATTTGAAAGAAGTTTATGTTGTTGGTGATATTTACTGCCAGATCGCGCTGTCGAACTAGTCTATCTCGGGCTGCTGTTTCAATTGCAATTTGCAAATCAAGTTTATCAACAGCCTTTCTTGCATCAAGAGCGGCCAGAAGAATTCTGCCAGTGATGAAAACCTGCTGTTTCGTCGTTTCAATATTCGCCAGCTGAACAGCCCTTCCATTCGATTTGACGGCTAGACGTTCGACGGTTGGTTGAATCTGCAAAAGTTTGGCTGCTCCCGATGCGGCTGGATTAAGTTGGCTTCCCGCAAGGGTATCGGCCGGTGCCTCATATTTAGCGATTGATTCAGTAGCTTCGACGAGGCTATAGAGTTCTCCGTCAAATTCTTCCAAAAGCGCTTTCAGTGACGTCATAAGATCAATGCGGTTGCGCACGATCGTAATCGTGTCTCGTATTTCGGGCGATAATTCTGCTAGTCTTTTTTGATTCGTTTTGCTGTCGAGATTGATGGTGGCAACTCGCTCTACTTTCCATCTTGTTAAAAGAAACTCGCGTCGAGACTTTCCATTGCTCCATTCAGGATAAGGATTGTCTAAAAATTTTGCGATCATTGGATCGAATTGGTATTGATTGCTCCCGTCCGGATTAAACCATTGTGCCAATGTGTTCGGAGGAGTGTCGACTTTTCTTGTTCCACCACGCAGTTGCCAAAGCCCTAAGCTGGCGAGGATAGTGGCAAAGCCTTTTTCGATCACGAACATCGTGTTGCCGGCTTTTCCATAATTTTTCAGGTATAAGAGACCAGCGATGCTGCCAAAGATTCCGACTTGCATAAAATTCACGTCATAGTTCAATTGCAAACCACGAGCACGGCGACGCAGAAGCTCTGACAAAACAACGTCGTACTGATAATTTATCTCACCGTCAATTTTGTCAGTGGCTACCCGCATTTCGAGCATACCTTCGAGAACACTCTCTTGCAGATTGATCTCTAATTCTGTTTTTCTGTCGGTGTTGCTGTTTTGATTTTTCAGTCGAACGGCTTCAGCCACGATCGGTTCGATCTTTAATAATTGTGCAGCCTCTAGAGCGCCTCCGGTTACGCCGAGCGCAGTCAAACTTTCCTGCGCGCCATCAGACCTATACGATTTAGCGCGCACCACTTTCAATAGCGCAAGTAGATCGCGATCAAGATCTTCAATGCAACTAGACAATGACCAGAGAAGAATAATCCGTTTGTTTAGCAGTCCCATGCTTTTGCCGCCTTCTCCTCTAAGGCTGCACAGTGAGTCTTTCTTGGACGCGTCAACGCCGTAACGTTTTTTCCACAATGCATAAATAGCTTCTTTGCGCGAAACCTGCTCGCCAGGTTTGTTTGAATTCAAGAAACGCTCTACCAGTGGTGGCATTCCGTTGCCATCGACTGGCCCGCCATCTAGCATGTGCTTGAGAAATGCAGGCGGTTGCGTGTTATGTGCTTTGCTGTACTTGTTATAGATAATGCCTGAGATTGGGAGGATAAGACCAACTCCCGAGCCAGCCAAGGTAAGGACTGCCGACTCCTTGAAGTTCTTATTGATTCGCGCGTAAGGTTGCATCGTGTAGAGCACTGCGAATTGCGCAAAGTTCGCGGTGTTGAGCCATCTGTTCACGGTGTCTCGCTTAGCTTGTTCACGGCCCATGACGCCGTACGTATAATCCAGTTCTATATCAATTTTGTTGCATGCTCTGCGCACATCCAAAAAACCAAGAAAGATCTTGCGCACCACTAAAGCTCTCAGTGCAAGAAGTTCCTCATTGGGAGATCCAAATGGATCTGCTTGTTTTTCCAAGGTCAAAAGCCGATCTACCTCCGGTCTTATCTGAAGTATTTCAGCAGCCTGAAGGTTTGTAGAGTCGCTTGAATTGTTAGATGGGTTCGGTGCGTTACTTTCGGTGACCGCGTATGCAACTTGCTGAGCGAGGATAAGATAACAAAGAAGGGTGCACAACAATCGTGTGACAAAGCGGTGCAGCCGGACTGTCACTCGCCGGTTTTCATTTAGAATCCAACTCAATCAGACTTACCTGTTGAACGGTGTCCAGAGGGTCACCTTAAGCTCAACCAGTAAATCATCTTGACAAAGCTAATTTGACTGCGCCAGCCTTAACTAATTAGGACAGAGAAGTGAATTAATAGGTGCTTTCACTCGATTGCACGCAGCAGGTCAGACAAGCCAAGATCGATTTGGTCAGTGACTGCTTTGAGGTCGTATAGCATTCTGACCCGATTGGTAAGTAGTTTTATGGTCTCAGACCAATAGTGATGAGACGGTCCGCATGCAGCCAGCTTCTCTCGCATTGATTGTCGATCGACGTTTACGGTAATGACCTTTGTGGCCTTCCAGTATCTAATCAATTCCTCTTTCCTGCTTAATCCGTCGAGAGAGGTTGGAGAAACTGCGTTGAGGAATTTTGAGATTGTCGACGAGAACTTATAGTCATTGGCTGTCTGAATCTCGAAGGCCGCCCCTAAAGCGTTTGGCTCAGTTTTCGTCAGTCTGATACCCCCGTGTTGCTCAACTAAGGTTGCCCCAGTCAATGCTCCGGACAAGTAGCCAGAAACGATATTGAGTCGATTTCCATATAAATTTAGTTTTGGATCTCCGGAAAGAGCCAGAGGTCCAAAGTTGATTATGCCAAGAATGCCAATTTGAAAGAAGTTAGCATTGTTCGTCAAATTTAAAGCGAGATCTCTTTTTCGTTCAAGTCTGCTTTTTGCGGTTGTTTCAGTGGCGATCTGCAAATCGATATCATCGACTGTTGTTCGCGCCTCCAGGGCCGCCAAGAGTACTGTTCTGGTAATGAACAATTTTTGTTGTAATGAGGCGCCCTCATTCACCTGATTCGTACCGGGCTGGTCGACGATTGACTGATCGTAATGAACTCTTAAAATCCGACCGACGCCGGCAGCAGCTGGAGTCAGTTTGACTGTCGGGATGGCACCAAATGCGCCATCATGTTTTGGGTCAGCAAAACCGGTGGCTTCAACAAGGCTAAGTAATTCGCTATCGAATTCCTCCAAGCGCGCTTTTAAGGAGTGCATCAATTCTATTCTGTTGCGAACAATCGTGATCGTATCGCGCTTGGCCGGCGGCAATGCAGCGAGCTTTTCCTTCTCAGCGTTGCTTTCCAGGCTGACTGTGGCAACGCGTCTTTCCTTCCATCGCGCTATGAGAAAATCTCGTCTGGACTTTCCATCTTTAGATTCACGTGAGGGGTTATCCAGAAAATTCGATATCAATGGAGAAAAGTAATACTGATTTTGGGAATTCGGGTTGAGAAATTGCGCGAGCGAGTTTGGCGGGGTATCAATCTTTCTGGTCCCACCCCGCATCTGCCACAAAGCCACGGCCGATAGAGTGGTACCAATGCCGCTCGTAATGAGGAGCAGAGTATTGGCTGGGTGATCGTGACCTTTTAGCAACAGCAGTCCTGCAATTCCGTTAAAAACACCCGCTTGAATGAAGTTGACGTTGTAGTTTGTCTGAAGCCCGCGGTCGCGGCGTGCAAGTAGAGAGGATAAAGCCACATCGTATGCTTGGTTAAGTTCTCCGTCGATTTTGTCCGTGGCCACGCGCATATCCAACATTCCAGAAAGAACACTCTCCATCAAGGTGATGTCGAGTTCAGCTTGGCGGTCGCTGTCTGAGTGTTGTCTGTTCAGGCGAATCAATTCTTCTGCTTCAGGGGCGATTTTCAGCAGAGTCGCAGCTTCTATGCCACCAGGGCGCAGACCCAGAGAACCCAGACCGACTCCAGTTATTGAATGAGTTTGAGTGTGTGTGCGCACCATTTGTAAGAGCGCAAGGAGGCTTTGATCAAAGTCTTCTATCGCAGTAGAAAGAGAGCAAAGGAGGGCAATGCGTGTGTTCAGCAAATCTAAACTCTTTCCTTTTTCACCCTGCAAGCTGCATAGGGCGCTGACTTTGGAAGCATCAACATCATAGCGTTTCTTCCACAGCGCATAAAGCGCTTCTCTGCGCGAAACTTGCTCACCTGGCTTGGGCGAGTCTAAAAAACGCTCAACCAGCGGTGACATCCCACTTCCATCAACGGGCCTTCCATCCAAAACGTTGGCGAGAAATTTAGGTGGTGCCGTGTCGTGCGCTTTGGTGTATTTGTTGTACAAAATGCCTACAATTGGAAGCGCGGTACCCAGTCCCGCTCCAACGCAAGTTAGGACAGCCGAGGCTTTGTCTTGTTTGCTGATATTCAAATAAGGTTCAATTGTGTAGAGAGCCGAGAACTGAGCGAAGTTTAGCTGGTTCAGTAATTGGTTCACCTCAGCGCGTTTGGCTTGCTCGCGCTGCAAGATTCCATATGTGTAAGCAAGGTCTATGTCAATTTTATTTCCTGCGCTGCGCACATCGAGATAGCCGAGAAAGATCTTGCGTAAAATAAAAGCTCTGAGTGAAAGAATTTCCGAACTAGATCTTGACGCAGAGTCGCCGCTTTCCTGTTCGAGTCGAATAAGCCGATCTACTTCTGCCCTGATTTGAAGGACGTCTGCAGCTTGGTAGTTAACAGTTGTGTCGGAGCTGGTATCACCTGTGATACCAGCGTGCACGGACTGTTGGGCGAGCAATAGACAACTGAATAATGTGCTCAGCAAACGCTTGCCGAACCTATGTGAGAGCGTCGTTTGTCGCCACTTTTCGTATGCAAGCCAACTCAATCAAGACACCCAGTCGGACTATGTAGATATGCGAAACCAAGCTCAACAAGTAAATCATCTTGACAAAGCTAAAGTGATCTGTTCAGTCGAGTGCTCGTACCAAGTCAGACAAGCCAACGTCGATTAAGTCAGTGACGGCTTTTAAGTCGTATAGCATTCTGATTCGGTTATTGAGCAGTTTTATTGTCTCTGACCAAAAGTGATGTGACGGTCCGTTGGCAGCAAGCTTCTCTTGCGTTGAGCGTCGCTCTACATCGACAGAAGTGACCTTCGTAGTCTTCCAGTATTTGATCAATTCTTCTTTCCGGGTCAGACCATCCAAAGAAGTTGGAGCCACAGCATTGAGAAATTTCGAAATTGTCGATGAGAATTGATAATCATTGGCTGTCTTAATACCGAACGCTGAGCCCAGCGCATTCGGTTCGGCCTTGGTTAATCGCAACCCGCCATGTTGCTCAACTAGCGTTGCCCCGGTCAATGCTCCGGTTAAGTAACCAGAAACAATATTGAGGCGATTGCCGTACAAGTTCAGCTTAGGGTCAGCAGAAAGCCCAAGCGGTCCGTCGGAGATTATGCCAAGAATACTGATTTGAAAAAAGTTGGCGTTGTTGGTCAAATTAATAGCAAGATCGCGGATTCGGACAATTCTATCTTTTGCCGTTGTTTCCGTAGCAATCTGCAAATCGATGTCATCAACGGCTTTTCTTGCCTCCAACGTGGCTAAAAGTAGTGTTCTCGTGATGCAAATCTTCTGCTGTAATGTTGCACTTTTATACGCCTGCTTATTTTCATTATTCTGGTCGCCGACCGATTGATCCGAGCTCAGATGGAAACCGAGAATATTGGCGACCCCTGCCGCAGCTGGAGTTAAACTGCTTGTCGTTTGCGCACCGCATGCGCCATCATGTTTCGGCTCAAATGAATTCGTGGCTTCGACGAGGGCGAGTAATTCGCTGTCAAATTCTTCCAGCCGTGCCTTGAGCGAATGCATCAAATCTATTCGATTTCGCACTATGGTGATCGTGTCGCGTTGGGTTGGTGGCATTGCCGCCAATTTCTCCTGCTCCTCTTTGCTTTGGAGTTTGACAGTCGAGACGCGTCGTTCCTTCCATCGTGCAATCAGAAATTCCCTCCTGGATTTTCCTTCTTTTGATGCTGGAGAAGGACTATCCAGAAATCTAGAGATTAGCGGAGAAAAGTGGTATTGATTCTGGGGATCCGGATTGAGGAATTGAGCCAGAGAATTTGGGGGCGTATCAATTTTGCGAGAACCACCTCGCATTTGCCAGAGAGCAAGTGCAGACAGTGTGGCACCAATGCCCCCTTGGATGATAAACATTGTATTGCCGGCTTTAGAGGAATCTTTCAAATACAATAGTCCAGCAATTCCTCCAAAGATTCCTGTCTGGATGAAGTTCGCTTCGTAGTTTTTCTGAAGTGCGCGGCCTCGGCGCGCTAGCAACGAAGACAAAACCACGTCGTATGCGTAGTTGAGTTCTCCATCAATTTTGTCAGTCGCCACGCGCATGTCCAGCATGCCAGCAAGAACATTTTCCATCACATATAAATCAAGTTCCTTTTGTCGGATGCTGTCAGAATTTTGTCTATTCAGGTGAATCAATTCCTCAACTGCAGGTTCAATATTCAGTAGACGAGCACACTCGATCGAACCAGCATTCATATTGAGCGACCCCAAACCGGCTTCTGTTTTGGAATCAATTCGAGAGTGAGACAGCACCATTTGTAAGAGTGACTGCAGGTCGTGGTCAAAATCTTCGATGTTGACATAAAGCGAGTACAAGAGAACGATGCGCGTGTTTAGCAAGCCTAGACTTTTGCCGCTATCACCCTCCAAGCTGCAGAGTGAGCTCTCCTTGGAAGCATCGACTCCATAACGTTTCTTCCAGAGCTCATACATTGTTTCTCTTCGTGAAACTTGCTCGCCCGGCTTTGGTGCGTTCAAGAAGCGCTCCACTGTTGGAGGCATGCCGCTTCCATCAACTGGTCCCCCGTCCAAAACCTTGGCGAGAAACATAGGTGGTGCCGTGTTATGTGCTTTGGTGTATTTGTTGTATAAAATACCAAAGACAGGAAGTGCGGTACCCAATCCCGCACCAACGCAGGTAAGGATAGCCGATGCTTTAAACTGGTCGTTGATCCTGAGGTACGGCTCTATCGTATAGAGTGCGGAGAATTGAGCGAAGTTAAGTTGATTGAGCAGCAGGTTTACGTCTCCGCGCTTAGATTGTTCTCGCTGCAAAATCCCATTAGTGTAAGCAAGTTCTACATCGACTTTATTGCAAGCTCTGCGTACATCAAGAAAGCCAAGAAATATTTTGCGCAGAATAAAAGCTCTCAGTGAAAGAACTTCATTGCTTGTTGAGGAACTATCACCGGTTTCTTGTTCCAGGCGAACAAGCCGATCTACCTCTGCTCTGATTTGAAGTACGTCGGCTGCTTGAAATTCGCTCGAAGAGTTGGTGTTAGTGTCACCTGTGATACTAGCGTAGATGCACTGCTGTGAGAAAAATAGACAGCATAGCAATGCGCTCAGTAAACGCTCTGCGCGCCTTGATGAACTGGGTGTGGCGCGTAAATTTTTGGAGGAGATCCAATTCAATCAAGGATACCCGGCTGAACCTTTAGGCGAAATCAAGCTCAACAAGTAAATCATCTTGACAAAGTTCGGTCGCAAATGTTTTCTGGGTCTACCTATATGGAAATCAAGATTCTCAGTTCCGTGAAAAACTTACTCCTCCTAGAAGAAAACTTCCCCTCCTAACAATTGCAGTGGCTGAGTAGCAAAGATCGTAACTACCGACGGCACCTTGTAAATGGAGGGATCTCGTGAAAAACGTCACCGCTAAAGCCCTTTTGATCAATGGCTGGATGGCTGCTGCTTTGAGCCTGCCGATGCCACTCGCAGCTTTGGCGGATGAAGGTCCCGCCTTATTGCCCGAGACCGCCAGTCTGGATTCGGAGCCGGTCGTGAGGGCAGATTCGTCAACAGCTCCATCGGAAAGCAAACCGTTACAAGGTGGGGTGAGGAAGCGCCAGGTGGTCCCCGAGGGCGCGGATAGTTCCGACCTCTATTCGCAAGCGGTTAAAAAGCTGACTAGCGGGATAAAGCTTTCTGCGGAAGAGTATCGGAGCTTGGGAGCCGGTTGCGTCGGCTACGAGTCAGACCGCCCCTTCTTTCAAAAAATTGCCATAGTGAGCAAAGTCTATCCTGACTCGCCCGCAGACCGCGCTGGAATCCGTAAGGGTGACAAGTTAATCGACAACGATGATTCAGACGAAGATGCAAAAGATCATCCAGAAATTCCCAGATGGAAAGTTTCCTGTGGGCAAGCGGGAACTCAGGTCGAAGTGACGGTCTTACGCCATAAAAAAACCATTAACCTCACTCTCACCAGAATGAACATAGAGGATATTGCCGACGATGATGTACGCCATGAGTGGGAGAAGTTGATTGCTACTCTAGGCTATCCTAAAGAGGGTGAGTTTAGCGGTGCCGGCTATGTACCATAGTGGTGCTTGACCGTTGTCTGATTTTATTGCAACATTTTTAAAAGCTCTGTTGGACCGACGTGGGCGACATTCAATGCGGCGATTGCGCAGCCATATCTTGCTGCGTCCGCTAACGATTTTCCCATTAAAATGTGAGAGAGCGTAGCACCGCAGAACGTGTCACCTGCACCTGTTGGATCAAGTTCAATGGCAGAGGTAGCGGCTATGGTGGTTCTCTTTTCACCATCATAAACGGTGGCACCATTTTCTCCTGCGGTTACAAAGTATTTTGGATGTTGGCGAATTAACTCAAGCTCGTGTGCTTCCAATAACCCCCGAGCCTCATTGTCATTCATAAAAAATAGATCGCTGGAATTAAAAATCTGTCTCATTTCTGCTGTTTGCTGATACACAAGCTTCGCGTAAGTGCCCACCGAAACAGTAACATCTGTTTGTTGACGACAGTGGATAAGAAAATCATGCTGTGATCGAGCTGAACTTAGAGCGGCAATATGTACAATATCTCCAGTTTTTATTTCGGGCAAATGTTCCGGCAGAAGCAACGACTCAGCGCCCCAGCTTGCGTTCAATAAAGTGGCCTTGCCTCCGCCATGGTGAGCGATTTCCAATTGTGGTAGCGCCTTCGGTTCGCAACTAGGTCCGTACCAATCGAGAACGCTGTCGATAATTTCAAGTTGCCTCGGCATGGGTGACGGCTTGGGTGCAAATAATGTGACACGAGCGCCACCAACACGACCCGCGAGCGCCGTGTACAATCCTGCGCCTCCGAGAGTTTCATATGTTGTGCGGATGCCATTCTTGTCGACATGAATTGTGTCTAGTGAAACGCAGCCAACAATTATGAGTCGGGACATTGCGTCACTTAACGCTTATAAGTGCCCGTCAGCTGTCCTTCAGCAAGAACATGACCTTTAATCGCGGTCTTGAATGAATTTTTGTCGCATCCAGGTTTCAACGAAAGCATGGTGTCTAATGCCATGATCTGAAAAACGTAATGATGAACTTTCCCTGGCGGAGGAGCAGGTCCAGTGTATCCAGGCGTTCGAACTTCGTTTGCTCCTTGCGTTACACCTTGAGCCAAGCAGGCAACTTTGGGTACGTTTTCACCTAATTGCTTCGTGTTCGGAGACATGTTGAACAATGTCCAGTGCCAAAATGGTTCCGGCATGGCATCGGGATCGGAGCAGCAGAGTGAGTAACTTTTGGTGCCTTTTGGTCCGGAAGTCCAAGCCAAAGGTGGTGAAATATCAGCACCATCACCGGTGTATTTCTTTGGGAGAGGGGCTCCGTTAGCGAAAGTAGAGCTGCTCAAAGACAGCTTCTCCGCTGACTCGGCATGCAAAATCGATGTTGAGCCAAATATCAAAATAGTGAGAGCGAAACGTACGATTTTGTACGATTGTTTGCTTTGCATTTTTGAACCCTGTCCTGAATGCGAACCCGGTAGCGGAATTAGCTAATCTACCGTTTTGGCGTTAAGTTTATCACATTCAATAAAATCGAAGCCGCAGGGAAAATCGCGAGTTGTACGCGTATCCTGGTTCTATTATTTACCTCCCCAGGGTCACGGTATGGATCTCATTTGCCGTTGGATAGAGATTCGCCCACTTGTTTCGGCTAAACTCTGATTGCCAAGACTGCCGTACACAGTTGATTCTAAATCATAAGCATCCCAGTTATTTGGTTCGAGACGAATTGCTTTTTTGGCGTCCTTCAGAGCTTTCTGAAATTTGCCGCACTCATAGTAAATCCAACCGCGCTTAAGCCATATGTTGGCGTCCGTCGGACTCAATGATATGGCTTTGTTCAAGTCCTTGAGCGCCCTAGTGTGCATACCGCTTTGACTGAAGATCCAACCGCGTTCCATGTACGCACATGCGTTGTGAGGATTGGCTTTTATTTCACCGTCAAATTGTTTTATTGAATCAAGTTGCAATTGTTTATTGTAATCGGCTTGAGAGATTCGAGAATCTCTCGCATTCGTCGAATCAGACTGATCGAGTTGATCAATTGGTGGTGGGCCTACTTCTTCATTGCGCGTGGAGGTAGACTCACTGGTGACATGTGTGCGACTCATGTCTGTTTGGGTCGAAATGTAATGTCCGATCGGTGCGAGCACCACCGATACCATCAGCATTGTTAGCATGATGTTCGATAAAGACAATTTGCCTAAAAGACTGTTTGTCTCAACCAAGGGAGATTGTTTTAAACAAAAATTGCAGGCGTGATGAGTAGATTCACAATCACAAACAGAATGAACACGATCTTCGATGATTTCTGTCGCCATCAGTGCCCGTCCCCTTAAATTTGGTAACTGGTCCTCCCATCATTATGCGCGCTTCTTGAAAACATTGCTGTTAAGTGTTCGTGTGAAATCGGTAAAAGCCTTAGCCTCGACAAACCGTCTGGCAGGCTTGTTTAAGGTTCGGGAGCGGTAACTGAACCTTGCCTAATGACAAGCAGGTCGAACTGTTGCACAATGCCGAGGTCGGACCGCCAAGGCTGCGCCGATAATGATACGCAAGTAGGGAGTCGTATTGACCTGTAGTTTTTGGACCAGCAGAGTTGTTGTTGCTTTTCTGGGCTTTGTCATTCTTGGCTTTGCGCTTCAGTCGCTGTGCCCAAATTCTCTGCTGGAGACTTACAATCCGAGAGAAAAAACGTTGCTCGCCGACCTGGTTAAAGCGTGGAAAGCAACGCCTCAAGCACCTAACATTTGTTTCTTGGGATCGTCTTTGGTGCAGTGTGCCCTTAAAAACTCAGATCCAACATTTCTAAGTCGTGTGATCACTCACGACGATGCTCCATCCTTCTCTTGGGCGCTGGGCGGTGAGAATGCTTCTGATTCGTACATGATTGCGTCGACAATGATGTCGATTTCGAAGAAACCACGACTTCTCATTTATGGAATTGCCCCGCGGGATTTGTTGGACAATAACGTGAAATCGCCTGTCAGCACCGATATTTTCCGTTATTTGAGCAGCAGTAGTACTATATTTTCGTTACCTGGAAGCGCATTCACTTCTGTTGATGATCGAGTCGCCTTTGCGCTCAGGCAATTCTTGTTTTTGGTGGACCGCAAAGATGCTCTTTCTCAGTATGTTTCTGCTCAGTTGCAAGCTGTTCTACCAGATCTGATACCGGCGCTGCGTAACGCAAAAATAGGCACCGAGGAGCAACAGAAGATCGTCGCAGCGCAGGCACAAATTGAGGCTACTCCTGTAAACGGCGCGAAGCAGAGAGTTCATACTGTGAGTCCACAAATTGAGGCTACCCCTGTAATCGGCTCCAAGAAGGAAGTGCTCGCAGCCAAGCAGAAAGCAGCCTATGACTACTTATTGCGCGTGTCAAAAGGCGTGACAATTTTTAGATATAATCCCTACTCGGCTGAACGATACAATCGCCAGGTAGTTTTTCTAGACAAGTTGCTTGCTCATTTAGAAAGCATCGGGGTTCCGGTGATTCTCGTCAAGATGCCATTGAAAAACGAGCATGTCGCCATCATGCCTAAAGAGTTACTTGAATCGTACACAAAAGATGTGGACCGGCTAGCCACTAAATATGGTGCCTCTGTTCTAGACTTCAATACCAGCGATTTTAAGGACTCAAACTACGGTGACGTCGCCCATCTCAACGCAACTGGTGCCCGCATTTTTCAAGACCTGCTCGTAAAAACCTTTAAGGCGCCTCCCTATCGTGCGAAGCTTGCCTCAATCAATCCACTTAATTGATCCTAACGCCTGGCGAGCGTGCTTTAACAGAGCGGGATATTGTTCAACAGGCGCTTGAAACCAAATTTCTTGCACCGCTTCGCATTCAGAACCTGTAGGCACAAACATCCAAAATCGATCAGCGATCATCTGATTCCACCTTCCCTCCACTATGATCACCCGACGACCATTCCAGTCTTGAGTGCGGGCATTCAAGAAATTGAAGGCGTCGGCAAGGCTAGCGTCTCTCAATACTTCACTAATAGATTCAAGTTGTTTAGTAGTCAATTGGCATGGAGGCAGTTCAAGCAAGTTTTTCAAATTGTCCTGAGCATTGCCACTTAGCGGACGACCTCGGTAATACAGACATAGCTCGACGTCTTTGAGCGTGTGAGGTCCGAATGATAACCAAGAAGGGCTAGCCGTGCCGCGATCTACCTGTTCCAGGGGCTCCCACGAAGTAGGTATTTCCATAGTTTTAACTTGTCCGTGGTTTCGGAGCATGTTAGTTGTCTCGATTCTCATTTGATTTGGATCCTTACTATCATACTAATTTGGAGAGGATGCGACTGTTGCTGGTAAAGGCTGCGGCACCTGCACCGGCGGTGGCGGCAGTGGGCGCGGTTGTAAGTTGGGAGGAGGTGGGGGATATAACTTCCCTTGTGCGTCTCTTGGTAATGTTGCTCTGAATAAGTCGCTGGCGTCAATGGCATTTTCGCCTACTCGATTCGATCTCAATCCCCATTGATTGAAGATATCTACTTTTAAGATCGGATTTCCATCAGGACCGGGCACCCAATGAACACCTTCAACAGTAACTACGTGAGCACCTCCGCTGCCACCTGCTCCTTGAAATGCTTTGAAAATCGGATCGCGTGTGTCAACTTCTAAAACAAGTGGAAGTTTGTGATTGTACTGTGCGTTCAACAAGATATTTTCCAATTCTTGTTTGTTGCCGGCGCTCAAAACCTTAGTCGATCCTTTGTAGTGAGGACCACCGACGATAATACCGGACTCGGTACCATTGATTGGGGCTCCGTTAGCGTCTTTACCTGGCACAATACGATTGTAAATGTCTCCTAATTCGGATGTATACAAGCCGGGTGCTTCTTGAATCGGAATTGTTTCGTAACTGCCATCTGGTGTTCTTCTTAAGGCTACAAGTTGTTCGCCAGTACCTTTCGCTCCTGGTGCGACCGGTTGTTTCCTGTACTGGATCACATCTCCTGGTTGGTATACGTAACCGTTGCGGCTGAGGTTGGTGCCTGACATAACGTCGGCATAGTGGATGTTGACGGCGGTATTCTCGAATATTTGCCCTGCATACGTTCTGCTACCGTCAATTTTGACGTCGTCGAATCTTCCATGGGCGTAACGACTTTGCAGTGTTCGGAGTGACTCCGCATCTGGTATCAAGCCGCCGGTCCGCTCAAGATCAACTGTCACACCTTGTGGAGTTACATATTTGCCCGTTAGTGCCACATCTGTGATCAGGCGAGCAGCTGATGCTGGATCTGCTTCAAAAGCTCTTGTTTCCAGACAGGTTACGTTGCAGGTACTGTTGTATCCTTGATCTATAGAGCCGGGATAGGCAGTTTCGTACAAAATTTGTTCTGACAAACGCGCGCGTTCGATTGGGCCAAGTTTGGCACCATCAGTGGCCGACAGCAGTCGGTTAACTTGGCGATACGTTTCAGCCAGTTCAGCTGGTGGCAAGCCGCGTTTCTCTACGTCGCTCATAAGATTTAAAAAGCGGTTCGCTTGTCCTTGATCTGGGAAGTTATACCGTGCCAGGGCTTCCAGCTTTTGCGATTCGATGGCTGGATTGGCATTTTTGTATTCGATTTGGCGTCCCGGCCAGTGAACTTCTTCGGAGCCGTCTGCGTGTCTGATTGTTGCTTTGCCTGTGGAATCTTCTATACGAATTGCTCCATCTCTTTCGACACTAATCTTGCCTGAATAGGTGCTTTCTGCTCGGCCTTTGTTCTTGATTGTCCAGTTGGTATCGTCTGCGGTGCTCCATTCAGAACCATCTGCATACTTGACGGCTTGGAGTTGTCCATTCGCTCCATATTCGAATTTAGTGCTAATACCGTACGCTGAGTCAGCACTGACCACTTGTCCTTCTTTGTTTATGGTTATTCGTGCGCCAGCTCGATCGTCAAGCACTCTTGTGCCGTCTTGTTTTGCAATCCAATCTCCCTCAGCTCGGCTGTATAACACACTGCCATCTGACAGTTGGCGACCAGGTGTATCTTGTACTTTGACGACGGGTCCGTCTTTAAAGCCAAGGTGAATTTCGTCACTGGCATTCAAATGAACCTGTGCATTGTGGACTCTTTCTATTTGTCCATTTGCGTGCTTGATAAATGAACCATTGGTCGAGTGGTCGGTGTAGATATATTGGCCAGTCGCTTCGTCTATTTTGATTGTGCCATGATTGTTTGAAACCAAGTGAGAAACAAGGTCGTCGTTGCTGAAGGTTTGGTGGGCGCGACCGAGTTCGATAGTACCATTTTGGAAATTTGAAGGTTCGCCATTGATGTAAATCTGTCGATCGACAGTGGGAATCGGTCCTGTTTGATTCAGATTGAAGAATTCAAGCTTGGGACCATTCACTGCACCCAGACGGATTTCTTGATCGGGATTTATTTTCACTTCTTGGTTTTTTGGAAGACGAACGAATCCATCGCCTTGTTTCACGTAGGTTCCGTTCGAGGATCTGTCCGTGAAATAGAAACTATGATCAGCTTCGTTCCATCTAAGCGTGCCTTGATTTCTCGAGACTCTGATGTCACTGAGATTGGTCATAGTGTCGCGGCCAACTTGAATCGTGCCATTGTGAACTGGAACGTCTTGTCCATCGACGCGAATTCGAGTGTCTGACAGCCGTCCAAATTCGAGAGGTGTTGCTGCTGCCTCAGTACCAAATCCAACCGGACCACCATTAACGGTGCCTGGCTGAGGTCCAAGTTCTGCTAGTTTGGGTGCAGCTGGTATTGGATTGTTTGAATCTCTAGGGGCGATAACTGTGCTGGCATCGTCAATTGCTTGAACTTTGGGACTCGAGAGTTCTGTGTTCTTTATACCAATGTTTTCTGCGCCATCAGGTAGTTTCGTTCCATTACTGTCGACGTGAATCGTCTCTGTTTTGTCGCCAACCTTGACAGTTAGATCGATTTCTTTGCCTTCAGGAGCTTTGACGGTAATCGCACCGTCTTCCGATTTAGTGAAGTTTAGGTCGAGATGTTCAGAGGTGCCGGCTGGAATTTCTGGTCCGTTGGTTCTGAAGTGAGCGGCTCCTGTCGAAAGTGCCTCGAAACCAACAGAAAGTGTTGAACCAACTGCGAAGCCGGTGGCGAAAGCCTTCGGCAAAGATGATATATCCAGATTGCCGTTTGCGATTCCTACCGACGCTTCGATCGCTACGTTAGCAGTACCGCCTACGGTGCCGAATACTCCGGCCTGGCGAAGCGTGCCGGCGAGAGTGGACTTGATAGCATCTTCCGATACTTGCTTGCCGCCGTCTTCAATGGACTTTTTCAAAGCGCTTTCCAAGGCGGCGCGCTGCGCAGGAGTAATTCCTTCAACAGCTACTTTGTCCACTACCTGACTAATAGCTTGTTCGGAGATCGGTTCGCCACGAACAACGGCGTGAGCAATCAAGTTGTTGACTTCCTTCTCAACAATCTCTGTGCCGCCTTTTTTGATACCTTGCTGAACTAACTCTTCTCCCGCCGTGGCGACAAATCGTTCTGTTGCAATTTTTCCGACACCGGCAAAGGCACCAATTGTCTCAGGTCCCACAACGGAGAAACCTGCTGTGACAGCGCCGATCGCTCCATCTTTGAGAACGTTGCTAAGACTGAGGTCGTAGTCGTTGCCCTCAACAGCTTTTTTCAAGGCGATTCTGCCCACCGCGCCAACTGCTGCAACCGCAGCAAGTGCTGCTAATCCAACTCCGCCTGTGGCGACACCGACGGCAATACCACCGACGATTACTGCTACTTGGTATAGCTTTTCAGCAAATTCTTGTTTTGAAGTTTGGTAATCTTTGAGTGCTTCTGTGAAATATTTATTGGCTTCTTCTTGTTTCTCTGGAGGCAATTTTTCGAATCGTGATTGAAAGTCTGTAAGCATTGCGCCTTGATCTGTCAATGATCGGTCCAGAACTTCTTCCGAGCCATCTGGCGAAAATCCTGATTTGCTCTTTAATGCGCGTTCGAGATTGTCATAGTAGTCTTGCCGTCCATCTACGGATGTGGCGGTCAAGTATGTGCGGAAGTCATTTCGTTCTGCTGTATTGACTCGACCTAACACATCATCATCCAGAGCGGCGCCATATTTTTGCGTATACTCATCACGCAGCTGCTGTTTTTGTTCCGGCGACAGCGCTTTCAGTTTGTCTCTAAACTGCTCCACGTCCGTTCCATCATTCAGTACAAACGAACGGATTTCATCGGCGAGATCCATCTTGCCGCCTTGTTTTACGAGAGTGTCGATTAGCTGCTTCTCGTCGTCTTTGATCAATTTGCTGTCATAAAGTTTTTGACGTTCCTCGGGGCTAGCGGTGGAAGCGTCGATGAAGAAGTCCTTGGTGCGTAATCCAAGTTCGGCTTTCTGCTCAACTGTGAGACGACCAGTGTCATACAATGTCTTGAGGTATGGTTCCTCGTATACGCCGACGCCGCCTTCTGCAGCTGCAGGACCATACTTGGTCAGTAGCGCACTTTGGATATAACCATCGATAGTTTTCTTGATTTGCTTCTCTTCGTCGGTGAGTGAATCTTCCGGACCAGTAAGTTTCTGACGAAGTTTATCGTCCTTGAGCACAGCTTCAACGTCGCCGATAGCGTCTTTGGCTGCCACTTTATTGATGTTGTCGCTAAGCAGCTTATCCACAGGTCCTTGTTCGGCTGGCTTGCCTGTTTCAGCAACTTGGGAGAGCAATCGTTTTGCGTATATTTTTTCTGCACCATCGAGATTGTCGTTGACAAACTTATCGACATCGGTGCGGAATGCAGTGTCATTCTTGTATTTTGAAGCCTCGTCCGCACTGAGTCCGGCGATTGCTGCGGTTACATTCTTGCCATTATAGGAAGTACCGAAGAAGAGAAAATCATGTCCCTTGTTTTGCTCGATGACATCGAACAATGAACGATTTATCTTTTGCGATTCTTCATAACTCGCTGCGCCAACCTTTTTATCGATTAATTTGAGCAGCTCGTCTGTTTCATCTTTGTCAGTAAATTTGCCGATGTATTCTTCAATTTCTTTTCGGAATGCCGGTCCCTTTGTCGGATCTTTGAGCTTTTCCCAATCGTTCTTACTGAGTGATTCAACTTCGGCAAATCTCCCGTTTTTGCCGTCACCTTCTGCGACTGAAGAGATTATGGATCCATTTTTACCATTGAGCAGTTTATCTTCCCATTTTGCGCTCTCGTTACCACTGCCGGCATCTTCAAATGCTTTGTGAATGCTGTTGTAAAAATTCAAGGCGTTTTTATCTTGATCTGCTCCAGGATTGCCGCCATTCTTTGCGAGTTCGTATCCCTTGGAGAATAACTGTCTTTCGCCATCAGTTGCGTTGTCAGCTGCATTGCCGATTGCCTTTTTGTTGTCGAACCATCCGAAAATTGAACCTGTGTTGTCGGCAGCGATCGTGGCTAAGGAAACGTGACCGTCGTGAAGAATGTCCATGGCTTGTAAAAGTTTGCTATCAACTTCTTTGCTCGAAACTGCGCTTCGCAGTTTGTCGATAGTGGTGCCTTCAGTTAACCTATCAAAATCCAGATCGCCTTTAGCTAAGCCTTCGATCAGATTGGCGCCGCCGACAAGCAAGTCACCGCCTGGAAGGTCGCTGACTACATTTTTGATGAAGCCCAGCGTGCCTCCATCTTTGTGGACTTTAAATGCTTCGGAAATTTGTTTTTTGAATTCATCATCGTGACTAAGTTTTTCTCTGGCTTCTTTGGCTGCCGGAGTGTCGCCTCGCAAGGCGATACCAAAGTAATCCAAATTCTTATGATCGATTGCGAAGTGAGCAAAGTCCTCAATGTCTTGCGCGGTTCGTTGATCTGCTGGTTTACGCAGGAAGCCGACCGCCTTCATGGCGTCGCTCGAAACGTCATATTTTTTCAGAGCCTCATCTACGGTCATACCGTAGTCTTTTTTGAAATCGTCTTCGAGTTGTTTTTCTTGCACAGAATTCAAAGTCGCAAAAGTTTCGAGCACTCTGCGCTCGCCATCACCACGGTCATCATTGATTGCCGACAGCGATACCATCAAGTTACCGGCGTCGTTCGCGCGACCGTCTCGTCTGTTTAAGATAGCTTCTGTTTTTATGAAATCATCTCCACCCAGCCTGTCCTTCAATTCAGTCCGCAGGCTGCGGTGATCACTGTTGCCATCGATGTTTACGTATGCTTCTTCGATTGCTTTACGATCAGTCGCAGTGAGACTGTCTAACAAATCGGTGATTTTTTTATTGTCTGGGTCGTTGCCGCCGCCGATGCCGATAAATCCATCATTGTGTCGGTTAATTGCTTGATGAAGTTCGAGTGCGTAGCGCTTGACGGTTTCGGCGTCGAGCTTAGGTGGATCTGGCTTCTGCGCGTCGGAATTCGGCTGACTCTTTGGCGCGTCAACAGCCCCGTCTACCGCAAGCTGAGGCAGACTTGCCGCGTTCTTTTCAGCGATCAGCTTCCACCATTGGCGGTTTTTGGGATCAGAGACTTCCGAACGCATGCGCTCATTAGAGTTGTCGCTGTTCGACTTGGGCTTATCTGTGGTGGAGTCGTCAGCTTTCTTTGGTTGCTGTTCGGTGTCGACGGGCATGGTAAGTTTCCTTAGTTCTAAGAATCAGGGACCCTGAGGGCAAACGAAAGCAGCAAGTTCGAATGAACATGCTGCTTCACTTGGAAGCGCTGTGTCCTTCACGCGACGGGCGGGAAGTCCATTTTGCCCGCCCAGCGAGGGACATCTAAAAATTGGTCGGGTATGTCAAGGGGCTTTTGTACTATAGGAATTACTTGTGAAAAAGTTGTGGACTAGTTCTAGTCATTTTTCAACAGGTTCTGGCATTTAAGGCTAGAAGCTTAACTGCAGAGAAATATGAAAGGTGACCGTGTGTATACGGTCGCCCATTATTTTGGACACGGTTTTATAGAGATAGATTCTCACGTGCATATAGTATGGAAGCAATTCGGCGTAGCCACTTACGTCGGGTTCTAAAATGTATTTGTACAATTGATTGCCTGTGACTTTTAGTATCTTCGGAGTGGCGGAATTAGCTGCTTTCATAGATACTTCCTGCCAGCTGCTTCCTACCTGAACGAAGCCGCGCACCACAGGCGCCATCACATAGAGGGGTTTGTCACCCAGTGAATTGCGTAAATAGATAGTGACGATATAAGTTTTGCCGGGTCCGGCCGTGACATTCTGAATGTCGGCACGCAGACCATTCATGCTCTCGGCTCTCATGATCCGAGCATTCGGCGAAGAGATTGTTGTGCCTTCCGCTGTTGGTAGTCGCTATACGTTTTAGAATTGCTCCAAGAGCTAGGCGACTAAATATTTCCTTGTTGATTAGGTAGCTCCAAGGAAATGTTCGTGTCAGGATTAAGAGGTCTGGGATTGCGCGGAACTCGACTAGGGGAATTAAAATCACTTTCGTGATCTTGATCTGATTCGTCCATTTCAAGACATCTTTTGATGCAGTCGTCCACGCTCTTTATGAGGTTAGGTGAAAAGTGCCCGATTATGCTTACTAATAACGACTTGGGCATGGTTGCGATAACACTGCAGTCGACGGTTGAATCAAGACGCAGCCCTGCTTTTCGTCCCTCGGGGCTATTCATCATAATTTCAACCGTTGTTGCCTCACTGTAGTTCCTTGCTTTGTTGCTGGTGAGAGGGACCAGTAGAACATCCTGAGAAGCAATGTTCATGCGGTTACCTGAGACTATAACTGCAGGGCGGCGTTTGATTCCGATTTCACCGTCTATTTGAGACGGGAAAGCAACTAAGACAATATCGCCTTTGCGAAAATTTGGAGGCTCTTTCGAATCGAACATGCAACCAATCCCGTTTAGTGACCAACTCTTCATCAAGTTTGACAGAAGAAGCCAAAACTAGCGACCGCGACTCGCTACGTCCCGAACTGGATGCATAATCGTTTCTAGCTCTTCTTTATTACTTTGGCGATCTCTTTCGAATTTTCCTTGCTTTAGTTCGGGGTAAATCCGGGCGACAAGTGGTTAGTTTAGTTCTACAGTTTCAATGCCGGAGCTTTTTTCGGTTTTACGGAAGCACTTACCAACAGAACGAAATTGCTCGAAATTGATGAGGCACCTTATATGGTGCTGGCGAATCGCTGCAACATTTAGGGGTAAAAAGATGAACAGTCATGCAACAGCTTTACTAGTTACAATCATTACGGCGTTCTCCATACACATCGGTGTATCGTCAATCTACGAGCAATCAGCGAGAACTGAGGCTCTCGCTACTGCAGCTCTCAATACAGCTTTAAGCAACGCAGCTTTAAGCAGTGCAGCGCTAAGCAGTGCACCTCTAAGTAGCGCAGAGCAAGCGACACCAACTGACCATCATACGAAGGATCTATTTGACGCCTCTTCTAAGTCTTACATCCGGGCAGGAAAAGATCCTGGGCATAGACTAGATCTGGCTTTTTGCATTGACACGACCTCTTCGATGCAAGGCGAAATAGATATGGTGAAGACGAAAGTCAGGTCAATGGTTGCTAAACTATCCTCTGGTCAGCCGAAGCCCATTGTTCGAGTTGGGTTGGTGGCCTACAGAGACAAGGGCGATGAGTACGTCACCAAGGTGTTTCCGTTTTCAGCCGATATAGATAGAGTTGAAAAAGACATTGCAGATCTTTATGCCGAAGGAGGTGGAGATTCACCTGAGGCTGTAGATAAAGGGTTGCACTCGGCTTTGAATGATCTAAAGTGGGATGGCGATACGCGCACATCCAAGTTGCTTTTCTTGATTGGCGATGCACCGCCTCACAGCGACGTGCACGAATTTGATTGGAAAGACGAAGCCCGCAAAGCAGGCGCTCGCGGCATTCGCATTAACACAATTGGCTGCGACGGGCTGGAATTAGATGGAGGAGTTGAAGTGTTCAAACGAATCGCTAGTATGACCAATGGAAAGTTTCAGGCAATCGCCTATCACCAGGAGATTGTTGATGCCTCAGGTCGACGCGAAACACTGATTACATCAGATGGAGTAACCTATAAGGTGAAGCCGAAGGCTGAGGGTGAGTGGAAGGCTGGTAGTGAAACTCTTGTCGCCAGGGGACTAGCGGATCGGGTCGCAGCACCATCCCTTCAGGGAGCCACGAATGGAACCATTGGGCCGAGCGGAGGCGGCGAGGCTACTTTTGTAACAGGAGTCAACACGGCCGGTGTCGTTCGTTCCGACAATAACTTGGATTCAGTGATGCTGAGAGACGCTCAAGACGTCGTCGGAAAATTATTTCTCAAATAGAATTTGAATCGACGAAAGAATGCGTGCGAATTGATTCCCTTGCGTGCAGATGTTATTTCCCTGGAGAAACTGCAACTAGAGGCTTTGCTTCAATCTCGGCATCGTATTCGGTATCAGTTGTGACTTCGTCTAAGTTGTCTTTCTCTTCAACTCGCCACGCCATCCAGTTTCCGCGTGCTAGTGGTGGTATCTGCCAATGTCCCGAGAGCGATTTGCCATCCTCACTCATTGTTCCGTCGTATACGACGTTGCTACGACCGCCCTTGTAATAAACTTTCGTGAAACTCAAAGTGGGATGAGTAAAGGAGCCGGTTACACCCGCCTCTCCGTGGACACCCAAGTCCAGGATGTTTCCTGTGACTAAGCCTTCATTCTCTATAAAGACGGTTTCGAAAGCGTAAGGTTTGTCGCCGGCGGATGCATAATAGTAATTGCCATACCAGCAGCCGCTCAGTGAGTGTTTCGATTCTTTAGTCATTTAAAATCACGTGAGGAATTCTGTCCTGAACATATTCAAGCATTTCATAAGCGCCAATATTCTTAAGCCTCTCTATAAAGCTAGTCTAAAGAGTTTGCGCGATGACCCTCGTATCAGAGAGCAGATGGCTCAAAGCGGTAAATCCACGGAAGGTGTGGAGGTATTGCAGGGATTGCCGGACTTTATGCTGGAAAGAATGGCCGAGAGCATGTCTGAAGTTATGGAGAAGCACCCTGATGTTGGCGCAGTGCTTCAGGGGAAGCAAGAGCCCGATATGAAAGAGGTGTTGAAGGCGCTTGCAGAAAAGCAAGGCGTGTTGGAGTGGTATGAAAAATCTCCAGTAGAGTCCGAGATTAGCGAGCAACAAATCAAGAGGGACGGCTCCAATCTTTTATGCCGCAGAGGGAAGGAGCGATTTGAGAAAGGTCTATTCCCTCAGTCAACAATTCTGTTCAGCCGCGCGGTGGAGATTGATGAAAAGAATGCCGACGCTTGGTTGTGTCTCGCAGATGCTTTAGCCGCTCAGGGTAAAGATCCTGAGTCCGAAGAAGCGAGAGCGCGTGGTCATCAATCAATGGATTGAGAACGTTTTCTTTCCTGCCATGATTTCTTCTTTGACAACTTGATTGTCTAGTCCAAACTTTTTCATCTCGTTACGCAGCTTGTTGAACGAATAATAGAGGTGAGTCTCTGATTCGCCGCTGGTGGTCTTCACGGTAGTGCGCCAAAGTTTACGCCCGTCTCCTAAAATCTCTTCGATCTCGACTGTTCCGTTAGGAGATGTTGTTTTACCTGAGTCGACTTTCTTTGCGCCCGCTCTCTCTGCACCGACTTTAAGCGTATCGATCAACCGGGGCAGCGAATCCATCTCTTTCATTGCGGCATTATGATGCTTAATTGCGGCAGTCTGATCCGACCGTCTTTGCACCCTCTCCCAGAACGTTTCGTTGTAGTGCGGACTAAACGTTTGAAGCGTTTTCTTCAAATGTTCGACCTTACGTGAGAGCACTTGGTCGGTCATACATCTTTCCTGCACCGTAGGGTAATCGACAATCATAAAAGAGTAAAGTTCCGCTTTGTCTTCTAAAGCGGATCGAGTTGAATAGACAGTGATAAAGCCACTTTGTCTGGTTTCTATGGCTGTAAAATTTTCATCACTGGCAAAATACTTGTAATCTTCTGAATTGAGTTTTCGCCATTCAGTGTCAATGTATCCTTCCAGTGAGTCACTGAATCGATGGCATGGAAAAGCTCATGATGAAATGTGCGTCGGCTAAAATCCCAATTATGTGCGGTATGCGACAGGTCCAAAAAGAGTGTGTCGATTTTGAACAGTCCCATATCGGTGATACCGGACACCTTATGTCGATGGGAGCGAAGGTTTGTGCAAAGCACCAATCGCTCTATGTTGCTTCGTTTAATAAAGTCAGGAGGATAGACCGCTAACTCAGAGGCTAGCAGATTGGTATAAACTCGCACTTGTGTGGAGGATGGGCAGTCAAATTGGATTTCGTCATTTTCCGAAGCGGCATCGGTAACGATTTCCAATTGATACTTTTGCCCCAGCTCTTTCAATGGAATGTAGCTAGTGGCAGGCAGTCGCTTATCGTAGACGCCCAGCAGTTTGTCGATTGTGCGTTCGGCTTTTAAAACTATGTCTCTAATCGTCATTAAGTTAGCTCCAACGCACCTGATTTATTCCCCGTCTTTCGGTTCGGAAATCGTGAACAGGAGCCGAATTAGATTTTGCCGTTGGTTTTAGCTTGTTCTAACAGAGTTTCAGCGAAGTGGCATGCTGAAAAATGTTCAGGAATAACTTCCCTCAATGGTGGAACGTCAACTTTACAGACGTCTTGTACCATCGGGCAACGAGTATGGAAGGGACAACCGGGCGGCGGATTGGCTGGGCTCGGCAAGTCGCCTTGCAACAAAATGCGGTGAGTTCGATCGTAATTTGGATCAGGAACCGGCGCTGCGCTAATCAGTGCCTGAGTGTAAGGATGAAGAGGGGCATTGTACACTTCGCGGCAATCGCCGAGTTCAACGATTCTGCCCAGATACATGACGGCGATTCGATCGCTGATGTAACGAACAACATCCAAATTGTGAGCGATGAAAACATACGTCAGCTTGAATTCTTTTCTGAGGTCAATCAACAAATTTAAGATCTGAGCTTGCACGCTCACATCCAAAGCCGAAACGGGTTCATCCGCGACAATCAGTCTGGGTCGCAGCGCCAGCGCGCGCGCAATTCCGACTCGCTGCCTTTGCCCACCCGAGAATTCGTGAGGATAGCGGTCAGCCATTTCTTTGGATAGCCCAACCAACTCAACTAGGGCATGCACTTTTTCTTTGAGCTCTTTTCCCGAGGCAACTTTGTGCACTTCGAGCGGCTCAGCCACAATTTGCGAGACGGTCATACGCGGATCCAAACTTGCATATGGATTTTGAAAAACGATTTGCATCTCGCGACGCAAACTTTTCATTGTTGCCGTATTGCACTTCAATACGTCGGTGCCATTAAAAAAGACCGAACCGTCGGTCGCAGGGAGCAATCGCAACATCACTCGTCCCAGTGTCGATTTCCCACAACCTGACTCGCCTACGAGTCCGAGAGTTTCACCGGAGTAGACATCTAAATTGACACCATCAAGGGCTCGAACCGCCCCGACTTCTTTGTTGAAAAATCCTTTTCGAATCGGAAAGTGCTTTTTTAAATTGCGCACTTCCAGCAACTTTTCGCGCTTTGGTTGTTCTGTCGCGGCGGCCGTTGAATTGATCTGTGCTGCAGTCGCTGAATCATTTTGTTGAGTCATAAGTGTTTCGATCTTGTTGAATTAATCAATTTGCGGATGTGAATAAGAACTTGTCTCGCGACGGATTTGAAAGATTTGCCGGGCGTCGGATGGAAAAAGAACCTTGCAACGATGCGGAGTTGAAAAAAGAACTTGCCGAGGCGATTAACGCTTCGGCAAGCTAAATGCCAGACAAATTATAGCGGAAGCCCGTCTACGGAAGTTTGACGCTCATCACTTCGATTGAATTTCTGAATTTACCGAACAACTTGGCGACTGCTCCAGCTTCGGCATCGCGATCTCTGACCACCCAGCCGTATTGCTTTGTGTTTTCAATCGGCTTCATTGGCAAGTGCGAGAGATGAGCTCGGTTTGTCCATTCGCTGTTCTGGAGGTTCTTCAAAACTTCCATGTTGTTTTCGAGCCATTGCCGGTCGCCCGATGAGGCGTGGTCGACATCATATGTGGTGAACTCTGACTGGGCTGAGTATGTACCCCAGAGGTCGCCATTAACTTTGTATGGTCTTGGTTCGCGAATGAACACGTACCAGAACACTGAATATAGAATCGCTAGTTCAACACCAATAATGAGATAGGCGTACATACCGCCTCCTGAGCCCTTTGGGCTTTGCGATGGGGTTCCGTTTCGACAGATTTTATGTTTGTTTAAGGTTGTGCTTATTCTAACGAAAGGTTACGAAAAAGCTACGGGTTTTTAATAATTCTCCAATTGTCAAGCGATTAAATCTAAATACCGCCATCCTAGTCCGAATCTACGTTTTCAGCCGTCTGACTGCAAACGCCACCCATAGGGGTTATTCGCACTTGTATACCGAGCTCGTGTTTTCC
Organism: Candidatus Melainabacteria bacterium; assembly: GCA_003153555.1. GTDB lineage: Bacteria > Cyanobacteriota > Vampirovibrionia > Obscuribacterales > Obscuribacteraceae > PALSA-1081. The sequence continues at coordinate 35,481 of PLZS01000106.1, forward strand.
CCGTTGCGCTGTTTATATTTATAATTGCTCATGACAACGTGCGCGCATTCAATACTTATCTACTTTTAGATAAGCGGAAGGGACCACATTGACCGCAGCGCAATTGAAATTGCTACGCTATCCACATGGGTATAGGAGCTGTTCAATGCAAGTAAATAAGGTCGCGGTTGTGGGCTCAGGCACGATGGGCTCGTCCATAGCTGTTGCTTTGATCTCCCGCGGTTATCCAACCATATTAAAGGACGTGGATGACAAGACCGTTCAGTCCGGACTTAACAATATTGATCGGCTTTTAAAATCTCGTGTTGATAAAGGTTTGAGCGCCAAAGAGGCAGAGGCACAGCGCGCACTTATTCTGCCCTCCACAGACTATGCCACGTTCGCGGATGTGGATTTCGTTATCGAAGCAGTGCCTGAAATTATCGAATTGAAGAAGAAGGTTTTTGAAGATCTTGATGAGTGGTGCAATGTAGATGCCATATTTGGCAGCAACACGTCCAGTTTATCGATCACTCAAATTGGCGCCTTTACCAGACGACCCGACAAAGTGGTTGGATTGCACTTCTTCAATCCCGCTCACTTGATGAAACTTGTAGAAGTAATTCCGGGATTGGAAACATCGCATGATACCGTCAATAGTGCCATTGAATTGGGCATTTCCTTGGGCAAACTTGCTGTACGAGTCGAAGAATGCGCTTCATTTTTAGTAAACCGTTTGCTCGGCAGATACATAAACGAGTCGCTTTGGTGTTTGCAAGAAGGCGTCGGTTCTGTCGAAGAAATCGACAAGGCTGCCTGCGATTATGTCATGCCGATCGGACCGCTTGCTTTGCGGGATATGAACGGATCCGACGTCGGTCTGGCTGTAGCGCGCTTCAACTTTCAGGAGTATGGCGATCGGTTTTTGCCTGCCTCTATTTTGGAGGAAATGGTCAAACTGAATTTACTAGGCCAGAAAACAAAGGAAGGTTTCTACAAGTACGACGAGAATACCCGCAAGCGCATTGGTACAAACTCTAGACTTGCAGAAATTTTAGTGAGATTGGGGGGGATCAGAGATGGTGCCCCACCGTTTGACGTAGAAAGATTGTTCCTGCCGATGATCAACGAAGCTTTTCTTGTTCTCCAAGAAAAAGTGTGTGATGTTCAAGACCTCGATCCGGCGATGATGGCTGGTCTAGGCATGCGCCGCGGCCCACTGGCATTGGCTAGCGAAATTGGACTGGCCGAATGCTTGCGTAAGATAGAGGCGCTCAACCAGATTTACGGCGAACGCTTTCGACCGGCACCGCTGCTCAAGCGCTACGTTTGGGCGAATCGAACTTCCGTATTGTAGTGCAAGGCGAATGAGTTTTTTTCAAAAGATACGCGCGATGCCTGCTTACCAGAAAGTGGAATCCATGCCTCTGTTCACCAGAGTTCCCTTGCACATTTGTGTGGGTCTAGCTATTGCTGTAATTCTTGACACCGCCGTGCAAATTTTTTGGAAGATGGCAGTCCAGGCAACAGATAAGCAGCCACTTCTAGCTACATTCGAGCACCCGCTCTTCTGGCTGGTCGTAACTTTATTCTTGTTGCAGCTTGCCAATTGGTTAAAAGTTTTGGAAGATGCGGATCTAAGTTATTCGCAGCCAATCACTTCTCTTAGTTATATATCTGTTGGAGTGTTATCGGCGATGTTTTTGCATGAGCAAATAACGCTGTTGCAAATAATTGGAATTACGTTCGTGCTGGCTGGCGTTTGGTTCATCAGTAAGACCGACCACAACACCCTGCATACACCTCCGTCGTCTTTAGGACACACCAGCGGTGCCGATTCATGACGCAAATCTTCGCTGTTCTGTTAATAATATGCGCCACTACAATCGAGGCTGTGGGACAACTTTGTTTTAAAAAGAAATCCACAAGATCTGCCGATGGAGATATGGGCAGTCGGATCTGGCTTGCTGGCGGCATCGGCTGCATGGCTGTGGAAGCGGTGGTCTGGACGGTTGTATTGCAAAACTTGAACGTAAGCATTGCTTATCCGATGGGTAGTTTGAGCTTCGTGATGGTACTCTTGATGTCCAGATTGTTCTTAAAAGAGAAGGTACAAAAAGATCGTTGGATAGGCGTGGCACTAATTCTGTGCGGGACCGTGTTGTTGGGACTGAATTCAGCAGGGCCCAATTCATGAATTCAACTTTATCGGTGCGTTGGGTTGAAAGCGAAGCCGATATAGCCGTCGATTTGTGGGACGCATGTTTCGCACCACCTGTCGAAGGACGGTGGTGGTATCAAACACTTGAGCAAAGTGAGTTGCAGTCGCAATTCAAGTTCTCCTACGCGTTAATTATCCAGGACGAGAAAGAGGTTGGTATTGCGCCAACCTTTTTAATGGATGTTCCAATCGAACTTGTGGCGCCACCGGAAGTGGTGCCAATTCTGAAAGTGGTTGGTAAAATACTGCCCTCTCTTCTCTATCAGCGTACCCTCTTTATCGGGTCTCCCTGCACCGATGAGGGTACCGTTGGATTGATTCCTGGTGTGAGCATGGAGGAAGTAGCGTCCATCTTGCAGAGCGCATTTGAGCTGCGCGCTCGACAGGTTAAAGCTCCATTTATAGTTTGGAAGGATTTCCCTGACTCATACAAAATGGCGTTGTCGAAGTTGGCTAAAGAACGAAACATGTTTGAACTCGTTAGTTTTCCTGGCACTGTTATTCAGCTCCATGATCGCAGCAAGGAATCTTACTACGCAAGCCTGAAAGGCTCTCGCCGTCACAACTTGAAGAAGAAGCTGAAAAAGAGTAAGCAGCAAGTTGAGCTGAGTACGCAGGTGGTGAATCGGCCTGATGCTCAGACCTTGGATGAAGTTTTCGCGTTGTTCTGGCAAACGTATGAGAAAGGCAAAACTAAATTCGAAAAACTGAATCGCAAGTTCTTCTCCCTAATTGCTGATCGCGATAATTCTTGGTTCGTGCTTTTGCGAAATACTTCGGATCAAAAGTTAGTAGCCTTCATGCTTTGCTTCGACATCAAACACCGGGTAATTAACAAGTTCATCGGCATAGATTACAATTTGCCGAATGAGTGGTTCTTATACTTCCGGCTCTGGGAAGGTGCGTTGGACTGGGTTCTAACGACCAACGCAAATGAATTTCAAAGCGGTCAGACGGGCTATAGAGCTAAGATAGATGTCGGACACTCGTTGGTGCCATTAACCAACTATTGCAAACACAGCAATCCGATTTTCCACAAACTTTATACAGTGGCTACGCGAGACGTTAACTGGTCAACGTTGGATGACGATCTAAAAGTGTTTTTGGCCGCGCATCCTAAAGAGTCCGAAGAGACTAGCCGCCCTGCACCAACAACTTTGGATATCAAATAAGGAAAGAAGGCAGATCAGCCTTAGTAAGTTTTTTGTTCTCCCGCACCCTGCTGTAAATCAGCTTAAATCAGCTGCCGATATATTGTTGCAGCATCAATATGTTGATAGGGAGGAATTTGCAGTACATTGCATTCTATTGTTTGCACGAAAGTATGTATCGGTCCATTCTGATAGAAGTAGTCTTGTTCTGGATGGGCTGTCTCCAAGGCTTCTATCTTTAACTCAATAGGTAAATTTTCGAAAAAATACACTGCAGCCACTACGGACACCGTTTATCACACGGCAGACTGAATCCACCAACCCCGAGATCCCAACATTCCTTACAGCCCTTCGGAATGTAGTAAATGTGGACCTTTTCATTAGCGAACACATTGCCATCGGCGTTAATTGCCCACGCGGTAGTCGGAAAGTTATTCCAAGTGCGGTGCTCCATGGTTTAAGTTCAAACAAAATTCTATTTGGTCTGTTTTGTAAAATTCGACTTTTATCTCATCCTGTGGCAGGCTGGTAGGTGGCGTAGTCAAAGCAGGCAAATCGCGCAACAGTCTACAAATTGTTCTACGCAATATTCTAGAATCGTTGGCAGTTAATTTTGCGTTATCTGAAAAAGTTTTGTCATTCTCAAGCATGGCAATCCTCTGCATTGTTGGAATTGAGTCTTTTAGATCAAAATGCAAATTTTTAAGTGTTCCATCTTTTGATAATTCACAAACACATACAATATTTTCTCCGCGTTTTAGAGTCTTCATCAGAATCTCTTGGGTATGACCGTAGAGAGGCTGTCTTTCGACAGTTTTGTGAAGTTTGTCCAACCAGTTTGAAAGTTCAACCATTTTGAGATCTCGCGGTCCACATTGACTTGTTTCAATATGCCATCCAGCACTCGCAGGACAAACTGCAAAATGCAAAATCCAAAGAAACCCGAAAAAATTTAGTGGATGCAATTTCATAAGCAACTCATGTCAGGCCAAGAAGTCTGTATAGTACCTCCAATTTTTAAGTAAGAACACGAGGCAAATTGAGTATGCCTCCTGTGAAAATTCAATCTTTAGAGCTATTGGGGGAAAAATCTCCTTGTCCCCAATTGAAGCCACTAGTACCGGTAGGAGCTGCCCATTTATGGACCGATTTGTAGTGCGTCCCAAAACATCGCATATTGTTCACCGTGCATGGTGGCACTAGGATGCGGCGGTGAACGCTGTGCCGCTGTTTCGAAGAAGACTTGTAAGTCGAGTTACGCTTCAAATTTCACCCAGCCTCTTTTCGGACGTAGATTGACGATTGAATTCCAATTAAGACAAACGATTTGGACGACTTTTCCGGTAGTGGCACTTTCGCTAACTCTGAGCCATATATAATAGTAATCACCAATCTGACAGTAAGATGACAGTCGCAAAACTCAATCATTCAGTAAATGACCCGATATTGAAAGAAGTAATTGCCCGCCTCGTTGCGGCCTATCAGCCATTGCGCATTTACTTATTCGGATCCCATGCTCGTGGTACCGAGAATGCAGATAGTGATTACGACATCTTGATAATCGTTGATAAGAATGTGGCAGATGAGCTTAAATCTGCCAGTCTCGCGTATAAGATCCTTTGGGGCATACCTGCAGCTGTTGATGTTTTGGTCTGGACTGACCAGCAATTTCAAGAACGCTTGCACTTGCCAAACAGTCTACCGGCAGAAATTATTCGCGAAGGACTTTTGCTTCATGTCGCTTGATCCAATAAGAATTGCAGATACGTGCAGCTGGTTTCGAAAAGCTCAGAATGATATCCGGGCAGCCGAGTTGCTGATGCCCGAAGGCCTTGTCGACGAGGTTGCTTTTCACTGCCAACAAGCTGTTGAAAAATGTCTCAAGGGGTTTCTTTTCTGGCATGGAAAGCCATTCAAAAAGACACATGATCTCAATGTCCTAAGTCTGGACTGCGTGCAAATTGATGGCAATCTCCAGGCTGTGCTTGCAACAATCGCACCGCTGACACAATATGCTGTGGAGTATCGCTACCCGGGACCCTTAGTACATCCGACCGACGTTGAAGCTAAAGACTTGATTCAATTGTCCAGGAATCTGTACGATGCAATCGCTCCGAAATTGCCGTTTCCAATTAGTTAAGACCAACCGATCACCAGAATTCAGGCTGGTTCCGAGCAATTTGTTGCACTCAAGATGCATGCATTCTCCGAGGAGTAGCTATTTCTGACCAGAAACCATTGCGTTGCTTTTCATACTCTTTTGCGCGTCCCAACTTGCTTTGGCAACGAACCGAGCGATGTAAGCGGCCACGTCCTTTCTTCGCAAATCCAGCGTCAATACATGATCGCATCCGCCAAGTAGAACTAGAGTTTTGTCATTTGCTTCCATCATTTTGCAAATTGCTTCTGCATTTTTCACTGTTGTGATCGTGTCTTCAAGTGCGTGTATTACAAGCGCAGGGCAGCGCACTTTTTTCGCATGTTTTTTGACTTCGATTACAAGTTTATCCATTTGGCGTAAGGAACCACCATAGGTGCGAAACAATCCAAAAGAAGTGTTTTCGCCGCGTTTGGCAGCCTCCACTTGTTTCGTGATCTGCTTTTGCAATCGCAAGTCTTTCAAACCATAAGGCGGAGATTCCGTCCAGTAGTACCTCTTTCCGAGCCAGGGCATGATATCGACGAGAGGCAAGAGTACCTTTAAGGGCGAAGAGGTTTTCCCGTCATAGTTAATTGTGGTGGAGAGTAAGACAATGCCACTCACTCTAGGCTCGTCGATCGCCAGCATCAACGCAAGGAGAGCACCCATAGATAAACCGCCGACCACAACGTGATCGCACTCCTTTAGAAGTTCGTCTAACGCTACTTTCGCTCCAGCCATCCAGTCTTTCCAGCCGGTTGCCAGCAGGGCTTTGTGATCCGAGCCATGACCGGCAAGCATTGGACAAGAGACAATGCAGCCCTGCTTAGTCAGGTGTTTTGCGATTGGTCGCATCTCCGAGGGCATGCCAGTCAGCCCGTGTAAGAGCAGCACTCCTGTTTTCAGTTCAGGACAAAGAGTCTGATCGTTGTTTGTGTTTGCGGACTCAGTCATAAGGTTTCCCAGGGCAGTGCCGGCGCCGAAATCAATTGTACGACCAAACCTTACTGGCGCCTTACCGCGAAATCATCTCCAGTCGGCTAAAACAGCCGCATCTCCATGGCTAGACTCAGCGGAGCAGCACTCCTTGAGACGGCAACTCAGTCGTGCTCAGGGCTGACTGGACTGAACCTGCCGCTTACTGGTAAGTAACATTGCTCCATAAGATCTAGTTATGAATGGCGCTTGTAAAGAATGGCGTGTTACCTTAGTTCTGGCGCCCGTTTAGGATCATCACGATATGCGCATCCTGCTAGTTGAAGACGATGAAATTTTATCCGACGGTATCGCCCGGGCCATGCGCCTTGCCGGGTACGCGCTCGATCACACTAGTTCTGGATTAGACGCGGATCATGCGCTTGAAACAATTGCCTTTGACCTTTTGATTCTGGATTTGGGTTTGCCGAGAATAGACGGGCTCGAAGTGCTGCGCCGCTTGCGGGCAAGGAACCAGATGCTTCCTGTTTTGATTCTAACTGCTAGAGATCGCCTTGAAGACAGAGTTACAGGGTTGGACTTTGGCGCTGACGATTACATGACCAAACCTTTCGATTTACCTGAATTAGAAGCGCGCGTCAGAGCTTTGCTTAGACGTGGTCGCACGAACTCGAATGTTGAGGTTGTTTATGGACCTTTGCGTTTTGACACTGTCGGTCGGCGCGTAACAGTTGGCGATCTTCAAGTGGATCTGTCAGCTCGCGAGCTTGCCGTTTTGGAAGTGCTTCTGCAACGAGGTGGAAGCATTGTTAGCAAGGAACAGCTGATTGAGCATATGTACGGTTGGGACGAAGAAGTGAGTCACAATGCGATGGAAGTAAATGTGCATCGCTTGCGCAAGAAACTCGAACCTGCAGGTGTAAACATCAGAACCATTCGGGGACTAGGGTACTTGCTGGAAAGTCAGTCATGAGATTCTATCGGACTCGCCTAAATCCGTCGATTCGCACACAACTGTTGGCTTGGCTCGTGATACCAATTTTGGTGCTGCTGCTCGTCGGAGCTGCTCTGACCTATGGGCTGGCCATCCGCATGGCCACAGATGCTTACGATAAAGCGCTGCTTGATTCTGTCTATTCAATTGGCGGATGCGTCAAAGTAAAGAGCGGAAATTTGATTGTCGATATACCGCCAGCGGTGCTTGCGATTCTAAAAGACAATATGAAAGATCGCGTCATGTACCAGGTTCTCGACGATCACCACAGAATAGTTGCTGGTGACGCAAACTTACCATTGCCCGACTTTGAGGACCAAGATTCTAGCGATCATTCTGCTGATTACAGAGATGCGACGATCGATGGCGAGCCAATTCGGGTCGCCAGCATCAAGTACCAGTTGCCCGCAAGTCCAGGCACATACTTGTATATTCAAGTCGCTGAAACGTTGCATGGTCGTGAACAAATTGCCGACGAGATTTTAATTGGCACGCTGACAACTCAGTTTGTAATTGTGACACTGTCAGGCTTGGTTGTGTTACTGGGAGTCCGTCGTGGCTTAAGACCACTGAATAACTTACGAGATGCTGTGGCAAGCCGAACTCCGATAGATCTTCGCCCGATTGCAGTGGAGAGTGTACCAAAGGAAGTCCAGCCGCTAGTCACAGCTATCAACGAACTTCTGCAACGCTTGCAAGACGACATGCAAGCTCAACGGCGTTTTGTTGCCAACGCTGCACATCAGCTTAGGACGCCAATCGCCGGACTGAAAATGCAATCTGAATTAGCACTTCGTCAAAACGACCCAGCAGACGTGCAGCATGCCCTTGTGCTGATCCGGACTGGCGCTGAGCGCGCTGCTCGGCTGGCGAATCAGTTGCTCGCCTTGGCTCGTTCAGAACCAGGTGCTGTGAATTCGGAACTGTGGCAGCCGGTCGATTTGAACGAAGTGGCCCGCAATGCCACAAAAGAATTTGTTCCAGAGGCTATACGCAAAAATATTGACCTTGGCTTTGAAGGCACTTCACATCCTGTTCACGTTTTAGGCGATCAATCCAGCTTGCACGAGCTAGCTGCTAATCTCATCGATAATGCGGTGTTGTACACCCCATCCGGCGGTCACGTGACAGTCCGCATCGAACCGAGAAGAGAAGGCAGTGATAAGGGAAGTCCTGAGTTAATCGTTGAAGACGATGGCCCGGGCATTCCAGCTGAAGAGCGGGAGCGGGTTTTTGAGCGCTTTTATCGTTTGCTTGACCGAAGTACCGGCGGCAGCGGGAGTGGGCTTGGTCTCGCCATTGTTCGTGAGATTGCAAACGTTCATAAAGCCGACGTTCAAGTATGTGAAGGTCCCGCTGGGGTGGGCGCCAGCGTGAAAATTATCTTCCCGGCGCCGGTGCCGGAAGCGGCCCAAACCGACAACAAACGGCAATCGATGCTCATGTCAGGCGCTGTTCCGAAGACTTAACCCTGTTCTTCTCGCTGATCCACAAAATGCGCACGTATTCGCGCTTCAATCGATGTACATGCCGTGTGGCGGGGCTAGGAACATACATCCACCCAAAGCGTCTTTCGAATTATTCGGCGGCAGCAAGCTGTGCAGAGCGCCGGATGTCGTCAATTTATTGCGAGTAGATGATTAGAGATGAAATTCCAAAGTCGAATGACGCGCTCAGCAATTTGTTTAGCTCAGACTGTTTTGCTAATTGCGGGAAACGGAGCGTTCGCCTATGCAGCAACGGGCTCTACAAATGGATCACTCGATAACTTTGAGAAATCAATTTTCGGCGAATCTCACAGCGCTCTCAGCGAAAACACTCGTTTAAAAGATCTTGAAATGAATCTGTTTGGAAAAGCGCGGAGCGGCAGCACGTCTGCGCGAATTGCTGATATTTCCAAGGCTCTGGGTGGTTCGAAAAACGACAACCTTTTGTTGCCGGCGCTTGCTCCTCAAATGGACACCTCTGCAGATCGACCGATTCAATCTGCACCCGCTAGCGGCCAAAATTATGACTCTTCATCCAATGATCCTGTTATCACCGCATCTGGTGACGCAGAAAAAGAAACGCTCAGGAACGCGATGCGCTTGTATTCGCAAGGTCGAACCGACGAAGCGGAAAAGCAATTTCGTAAAGCTCTTTCCATTAACAAGAACAGCTCTGATGCTTATTACAATCTCGGTGTAATCGCTGAAGCGAAGGGTGACTTGCAAGGCGCATTAAGCAATTATCGTTCTGCATCTAGAATCAATCCCGCCGATACAGATTTGGCCAATGCAATTTCCGGCATCGAAACAAAGTTGCAAAATAAAGCGGTAGCCGACCAGCATCAAAAGCAAGTGCAAGAACAGGCTGCTTTGGAGCAGCAACAACAGCGCAAGACAGATAATCTGAAACAGATGATTAGCGACGCTGCTACTGCATACAAGGGTGGTAATTTCGATAAAGCAATTTCCAATCTGCAATATGTTTCGCAGCAAGCACCAAATGATGCAGACGTTCTATATGCGCTTGGTCAAGCGTATAAAGCGAAGGGCGATTTTTCAAAAGCGCGAGGCATTTTCAACAACGCAATTGCGATTGATCCGAGCAATCAGTTATATAAGAATGCAATTGCAGATTTAAATCGCGTTGCGAACAACGGCGGTTCTTCAGGTTCCTCCAACTACGATTCTTCAAGCCCTTCAGGATACGGTGGTGGTCCCGCTCCTGCACCAAGTCGCAACCGCAGTCAGCCAAGTCAACTAACAAGTTTCACTGGTAACGACAATTCTGGTTACTCGAATGGTGGCAGTAATGGCTCTGGTTCAGTCGGTCAACTGACTCCGTTCAGCGGTGTTGCAAATAACGGCAGTTCCCGGCTCGACGATGATGAGTTTGCCAATAACACTTCCGGCGGAAGGGGTCCGATTAGTTCCATGGGACGCTCAGGCGGACTTAGCGGCTTGGGAAGCATTGGGCTTTTAGGAGCAGGCGGACTTGGTTCGATGCTCGGAGGCGGAGTGAGATATAACGGCGGTTACAACTCAAGTTATATGAGCAGAGGTCGCTATGGTAACAGTGGAACCAGGCTCAAGCGAGTTGCCATCGGAAGTTTGACTGGCGCCGCCGCTGGTGCGCTCTATGGACAGATGGGGCGTGGAGGTAACGTCAGAGGTTCTGCGATGAAGGGAGCTCTTATGGGAGCTGCGATGGGTCTCTTTATGGGTGGATTCTAGATTGGAGTTCAATGTTATGAGTGCAATGAATTTGAGGACTTTGAAAAATGGTGCAGCTTTAATTGCTGCGGTGCTTTCGATATCCAGCGTAGTTGGTACGCAAGCATCGGCAAAGATTTTGCAAGGTTCGGCATCCAAAGAAGATGAAATAATGCGCCTGAACAGACCAGATAATTCACAGTCTGGTGGAGTTCAAAGCACGGCACCACTGAGACTTGGGCGGCCTATGGCAGCGCCGGATTTCCATGGGCACGGAATTACTGGTTTAATCGACACTTCAACATTCCGTCCTCTTGTCGGACGCGCCACCAGGGATGATGCCAAGCTTGGCTTGCTGAGACCAGCTGATTTCGGCACTATACCAAATTCAAAATTTGACCTCGGTGCAGAGCGTGGCTCTAAAGAGCTGACTCTAGCCTGGGAGGCATGGCACAAGCAGCTCAGTGCTGCTGTGTACAAAACATGGAGCGATATCGCGTCTGTTCCCGGTGAGGCGACTTTGCGCTTAACTGTCACAAAGGACAGGCAAATCACTCCTGTTCTTGTTCGTTCAAGTGGTAACTTCGAATTCGATCAAGGTTTGTTGGCCGCCGTTAACTCACTTAACGGTAATCCTGGACTAACCTTTCCAAGCCAATCTCTACGTCAGCAAGTCAGTCTCGAAGCAGATTACGTTGCTTCCACTAATATTCAACCTGGCTATAGTTGGGTTAAGAATGACTACGAGCACATCAAGCAAGGCTACTAACCTTGTCACTGAAGAGGAACTCAGAAAAATACTCTCGATTATCCCTGTCCGTAGCTCAGGATGAGTATAATCTCGCGATCAAAAAATTCCCTATTTGAAGGATGGCTCATATTGGTCTGTTAAACTTAGGTGGCTATTCAAACAAGGGCTGCTATTGACGAAGAACAAAAAACTGGTTACTACATTCGCTGGCGCCGCCATCATTTGTGATCAGCAAGTTTCTTGCGCAAACCTTTCTCCAGAGAACTGGGACCAAGAACTTCGCGCTCGCGCCGAGAAGCGGCAGGCAACTGGATGGAGCCCTGACAATACTTGCACGATCTCAGGAAAGAATGGGATCATCGCAGCAAGTTGTTCACCACTTGCCGTGCAGGCAGGTATTGTGACCCTGCAGCAGGGTGGAAATGCGGCCGACGCGGCAGCCACAGTTGCTCTGACTCAGATAACAACTGAGCTGGGTTCGGTCGTGTCTTTTGCCGGCATCCTCTCTCTTATTTATTACGATGCCGGGACAAGAAAAACCATCTCAATGGATGCCGGTTACAACTCCTATCTCCACGAGACTGATCCGTTGAGCATCCCGGTGAATGACTGGGGACCGCTAAATAAGCCAGGACAGGATACAACTGGCAGCGCTGCTGACCACACGAGGACGCCGCAAACCGACGAAAAAAAGGGTCGCGAAACGTTGGTGCCGGGATTTATGGCTGGGATTGAGTCAATGCATCAGCGCTTTGGCAGCTTGCCATTTGCAGACTTGTTTCAGCCGGCTATCTGGTATGCCGACCACGGCACCACTATCAATTCAACCTTGAGCAGTTATTTTGAAATGCACCAGAAATATCTTTCCCGCACTCAAGAAGGACAGGAATTTCTTCGGCAAGCGGGCAATGAGCTTCCGAAGGAGGGAGATCTCTTTTTCCAGCCGCAGCTGGCCCGTGTGTTACGTGGCGTCGCTCAGCATGGCTCACAATACATGTACAGGGGCCCCTGGGCACGACATTTCGTTAAGCTCGTTAGGCGTGAGGGTGGAAAGGTTACACTCAAGGACATGTCTCGCTATAAAGTAATTTGGAGTGAGCCGTTTTGTACGACATATCTTGGACACAAAATCTACATTGCCGGCAAGCCAAACGAGTCGGCTTATCACATCCTCACGGCGCTGCATTTAGCAGAGCAGCTGAGGCTAGAGCAAAGGCAAGACTATTGGAAAGACGCACTGGTGCTGCGAGATCTTCAACGCATTTTCGACCTCAGCGATCTTGCTCCCTGGATCGATCCTGCCCTTGATGAGATCCTAAAGAGCAAAGGAATTGATACTTCGGCTGACGCGCAACTCAACAAGGCTTTTGCTGAGGCAATCGCTCCATTGTTCGATCAGATCTATGTGAAATCGCCGCTGGAACCACGTCACTCTAATTCTATGGTTGTAATCGACAAAAGTGGAAACATCGCGGCAATCACACACACGATCAACACAGTGATCTGGGGCGACAGCGGTATCGTAGTCAGTGGCATTCCGATTCCAGATTCGGCTGGTTTTCAGCAACAGCGACTTGCTCTTATCAAGCAGGGCGATCGAGTGCCCCACGAAATGCCACAGACAATCGTATTTAAGGACGACAAGCCTGTTTTGGTGACTGCGGCAATCGGTTCATCAATGCTTCAAGAGACGGTCAGGATAATCCTCGGAATAATCGGGAAACAACATGATCTAAGCACTCTACAAGCGGCTCCGCCCTTGATTTTTGATTTCACGCAAATTGAAACAGGTATGCCACTTTCTGCGCGGGGGGTTGCTGTTCCCGAGCGAGCTTATGATGATGTATTTGTGAATCGTCTGCGAGATCTTTGCGGCAAGGTAAACCTTCTCCCGAAGGCAACCACCAGTGTTTTGCGTGGTACTGTTACGGCCGCGACAATTGATTTTGGAACAGGCGAAAGACGTGGTGCTGAGACTCCTGACGTTCTTGTTTTTTGCGAAGCTTATTGAAAGGCACTGCGAGGTCAGTTCCATGCTGTACAGATCATTCCACATTATTATTGTCATTGTTTTCAAAGCCACAGTGGCTTATTTTAAAAACGATGCAGATGCTCAAATCTTTGCAGGGCAAATGCAGTCTAGTGAATGGAAAAGTAATAGTGCGGTTGTACAAAGGTCAATGAACATTCCTTGATCAAGAATTCGATCCTTTAATATTTGATACGTTAGATGGAGATTTGGAGAAATTTATGCGATGAGCAAACAAATTACTGTTCTCATAACTGGTGCGACAGGAAACGTTGGCAGTAAGTTGCGAAATCATTTGGGCGATCGGTATGCGCTCAAGCTGATCGACAGAGACTCTTGCGGCGATCCTGATATCACTGAAATGGATTTGAGCAATTGGGATGATCGGATTGTCCAGCTCTTCAGTGATGTTGATGTCGTGGTGCATCTGGCTGCTGACCCTTATGATACTAAATCATGGGAGGAGCTCATACCATCGAATCTCGATGCTCTAGCCAACGTGTTTATAGCTGCTACCATGGCTCGAGTACCTAGAGTGATATTTGCGAGCTCGAATCATGTTATGGGCGGCTACAAGAATGAAACGGGAATTGGACGATGGCTTACTACTAAACTTGCGCACAAACCTGGAACACATTACGAATCTCCAGTAGATAATCAATGTGATAGCACTCCATATGGTGCTATGAAGCTTTGTGGTGAAAGGCTAGGAAGATCTTATGCACAGTCTACAAACGCAGTTTGCATCGCTATAAGATTAGGATGGGTAAACCGCATTGGAGAAAATCAGCTGCAGGATCTGCCATCAGACGCTGACATATGGTTTAAGCGCATGTGGCTATCGACGAGAGATTTGGGCCAACTGATGGAACAAGCGATCAAAGTCTCCAAGCCGTCAAAATCATTTCTGGTTTTAAACGGAATGTCTGACAATGAAAATATGGTTTGGGACATCGAAGCGACGAAAGTAGAGCTTGGATATCAACCTAAGGACGGCTTCGGCTTGTTATCGCGATAATTCTTTCATTAAGAGAGTAATCTAAGTTGCTTATTTGCGCATACGTTTGATTTAGCCACCTAAACGAATTCTACTCCCCTGAACGATCCGCTTCTTGCGATGGCTGTGCTACTGCATCTGGTGCGAGCGTACCTCTGGCATTGCGGTGTCAAGGTTGAGCTAAGGACTTGCAAGTTTTGCCAAACACTTTCCTAGTTCCTTATCGCAAAGCGGAAAATATCTATGCACCAAATCGCAAACCTCCATGCGCGGTGTATCTGTCTCACCTCCCATGCGATAGCAGAATAATTCCGCGAAGGTTTCCGACGGACCACCAGTCGCTTTTTGCAGGAAATAATCCAGACGTTTACGCTGTTCTTCAGGCACTTTCGCGGAGTCCAAGTAATATGCGTGTTTAAACTCGTTGCTGCCAGTGAAATTATCCATGCAGTAATCTATGGCATGACCGGTCTCGTGTCTTACGACTCCAATTTCAGGAGTGTTGTCGACGGTGTCGCCTGTTCTCGGGTTTGCTTTGTATTGTGACACTACAACTTGGTTTCCATGGGTCAAAGCTGGGGAATCTTTCCAGCTAAAATCTTGATCCCATCCCCGAGGTACAGTGTTCTGAATACGAAAATCAATCTCGACCACTGATGGCGTGATAACCACGCTGCCACCATTGTCTCTCCAAAATGTGAGGACTGAGATTGGCATAGTAACCAATAGACCCTTGATTCTTTCAACAAAGGCAGGTGTGACATTAGGAAGCTTGCCGTTAGATCTTTTAACTTCCACCATTTCGTCCACGATCGTACGAGGCTTAGGCACGACTTTGTTTGCCGGCGCTACACGTTGCTCAACAGGGACTTTAGTCGTAGTTGTCGTACCAGAATTATCTTTTTCGTAGTTTGGATCAAGCGACTTTAAAAAGACTCGAGCTTGGATGCCTTCTTTCAAAGACGGAAACGCATTAGCGAGTCTTCTGAAGCTTGTTATTGCCTCACTTTTGCGGCCCGCAAGATAAAAAGAATAGCCTGCATAATAATTGGCGGCTGCATTGCTAGGATTGCTCAGGGAAGCTGCTTCAAAATACTGAGCTGCTGATGAATATTGTTTCTTGCTGTATAGTTCAATTGCAGTTTCATAATCCGACTTGGCATGACAGTTCGGAGATGCAAACAACATGCTCGCTACTATCAGTGGAATGTGAAATATCCACCTTTTGGAAGGTCTTTTATTCATTTGCCGAAGCTGGTTGTTTGCCAACGTGCATGCTTTATCTACCGGTAGGTTCTGAATCTTGTGAAGATGGCGGTACCGCACCGCATCTGGTGATGCCAGGTTTGAGAGGCAATTTGCTTCCGTGACAGCCATCTGATTAGCGACTTCAAATTTGGTCTGAACATTTACGATGATCAATCCAAGAAGAATTGCGTACAGAGTTCCGACGATCGAAAGCATATAACCGCAACTTCGTCATTGGCCAAAAGTGTTTCGCGTGGAATTTTGGTCCTGACAATCCACAGGCCGAGCAGGGCTACCGTTAAACTGTCGCCAACGATTAGAAAGCCGTCAAAAAGTGTTTCCATAAGGATGAACAATATATAGATTCTTGCCTTACTGTTCAAGCACGACGCAAACTTTTTAAGCGTTTCAGGTGGCTTCGAAGCAATCAGAATAAATTAGCACTGTGGGGATGGTTTCTTGAGATTGGGTTTAGTTCTCACGTAACTTTATGCCGTGTTGTTTGAACTCTAATACTATTTCTGGTTCAAGTTTTCGGCCTATAGCCACGGACTGATTTGCCTTTTCGGCCGCCATTTTCCAATCGTCACGATCTATGTAATAACGTGCGTACGTAATATAGCTTTCAGGGAATTTGGGATTTACCGCTATGGCTTCATCCAACAATTTTGGAGCTTCTGCTGAATGATGATCTTTCATAAGCAAGGCTCTGGCTAAGTTTGCATATATAGGTGCAAATTTTTTCTCAAACCTAAGTGCCTCCCTGTAAAACGTAATAGCATCGTCGATGTTATTTTGAATGCTGCAAACGTAGGCAACTCCGAAGTAGGCCGAAGCGTTTTTTCTGTCGGTTCGTATCGCGAGCATAAAGCGCTTAAGCGCTGTGTCTAAGTCCTTAGCATTAAAGTACCGCCACCCCAAATTAACTAATTCTGTTGAATGCGTTTTCATGTCAGAACTCGTAAGTGGATCTTCCCCGTCCTTATAATCATTGGGTAAGTATTCCTCTACCAATTCGTGCAAAGGCGACCTTTCGGGAACTGTAAGCCACTTTGCTTGCACTGGCAGGAGCGATATGGTCAACATCGCCAGGCTAGCGTATGGAAAGATCGCTAGGAGAGATCTCATTACTGGACTGGTGATCGTTTTCATTGTGTGTTCCTACGAGTCTATAACCAGTTAAGCCTATCGGAAGACGGTAAATGAATGGTATGAAAGCAACACTTCACAAATTGTGGTGAGACTGACATGGTTCAGAAGAAGTCGGTGGCAGAATGCTAAGCAGTGATTTGCTGGAAGCGATCAATGTAATTCACGGCAAGCTGGAACCTGGCGAAAAGGTACTCTTGAGGGGTGAGGGCTTTTTCTGCTTTAGAAAATTGTGTTACCCACTTTTAGGGCGGTGCCGGCAAGACTGAGAGCCATGCTAGCGCCCCGCAATTGTGGAATAAACCGACTGACCGTTCCGCTTATCATGAGTGCGTCGGCGCCGACGTTTAGTCCGGCTCTAAGAGTTTGTCCAGATGAGTGACCAGACAATGCATTAGAAAAACTTGATGCATCGTGGAGAACGAGATCGGTAGCGCCCCAGATACCGCTGAGCACTTGACCGCGGGCACCCAAGAAATTAGTGACGTTCCCTGGAAACAGTTTAGAGCCCAGCATCGCTGCTCCTGACAGAGTGTAGACAAGCGTATTGCCATCAGCTCTGGAGTGTAGAGAATAAGGCCCAGCACCTGTGTCTGAATTTGGATTGATGACGCCGGTGTCCGGAGTTCCGTTTGTTAGCGAATGCAATGAATCGACTGAGACCATGTAACCATGATTTCCCTTATCGCCGCGATCGACTACACCTACAACTTTTCCGCTGGTGTCGAATACTGGGGCACCACTGTCGCCTTGCTGGGTGTTCATCTCAGTAGCTAACATCGCAAGGTTTGGATTTGCGCCATTTAGATCGTTGGAAGCGGCGATATCACCCAACGCTACTTTGTTGTCGAATTTGCCCGGCGAAGCATACAGACTGTTCCAGCCTTCAGGATGCCCCAAGGCCAGCAGTGTCGCACCCTGTGGAAGTGTGTTTGTGTTGGTATTCGCCTCAAGTTGGACCGGTTGAGTCATGTATTGTGTGCCGATGGAAAGTTCTGCAAGATCCGATTTTGGATCTGTTTTGATAACTCTTGCGGGCAGCGTAGTACCATCTGCAGTGCTAACTTGAACTGTGGATGCACCATTAACAATGTGATAAGCGGTAGCTATATCGCCGTGGTTGTCGATGAAGAACCCGGAGCCAACATATTCTTGGTTGGCAGGCAAGCTTGGAGAATGAGCGGCGATTTCTACAACGCTGTTCGCGTTCTGATTTACTATCGACGCCGTTGGTGAATTGCTGGCGTAGCTGGTCTGGTCGTTTTGGTCAGCCGTTTTCCCGAGATGAAGCGTGGGGATAATTTCTTGTGATGGAGTTGATGATGATGTGTCAAAACCGTTGCCAACACCATACTGAGGTAACCAGCTAGGTGAAGGTTGCTGCCATGTCATGTCTGCTGGCATTGAAAAAGAGGGTTGCGTCGTTGAATCTAACAATCTTGGCGAAGCAGACTGTGTCGTAGAATCCAATGAACCTGGAAAATTGGAAAATGAGGACACATCAGAGAACGGGAGGTTGGACTGTGATGTCGCCGCTAAGGACCCTGGCGGCGCGTTATAACCGGGGATGATCAGTACTGCTTGCTCAGTATGAATGGCGCTTTTGTCCACTCCTGGGGGTAATCCCTCAGAAGTCTTGACTGTGGCCACGTCGAAAGTTGCTCGCGGATTTGACATCGTTGTTTCTCGGACGGTTATTGATTTATATACGGGCGCAGTCATTTTAGGACAATTCGTCCGCCATCATAATGGGGAAAATACGGTCAAGAATCTTTGGAGTGCAACTCATTTCCTCGACAA
>PLZS01000191.1 GCA_003153555.1 Candidatus Melainabacteria bacterium
TCGGCTGCTACAACTTACGGAGCATCCGGTAAACTGTGAATAGTTTCCGTCATAGACAATGTGATGCCCTTGGAATTGATGGCCGTTCTATTTTTGGTAACGTCCGTCGCGGTAGTAGCGGGCATTACTCGCATGTCAAAACCTACCCGATCACCGGCGCCGCAGATTTTCGATCTTGGAATTGATGAGGCCTATCAGCGCATCCTGAAACTACTCTCAAAAGAACACGTGGGTGCGCATCACTGGACGATTGAGGAAGCGATCGATAATGCATGCATAATCACGCGACTCGAGTATTCTGAGACGGAGGCGCTGCGATTGCTAAACTGCAATGGCGTCTTCAACTTTGATTTTAAGAAAATAGGCGATACACAAACAATGGTTCGCTGGTTCTGCACATGGGACAGCTGGTGCGACAGCGCCGCCATAGCCAAGGTGGAGAAACTGAGCGATTCGTGGATTAAAACTGCACTGTCAGATCCAGGTCACACCATTGCGCCAATCATTCTGAATACAGAAGTCGATAGCAAACTGAATCCAGATATGGCATTCAAGAGACTGCTGCAGCGCCTGTCGACCAGTAACGACTCTACTAGTAAATGGGTGGTTCACGATTACGAAAAACCATCCACAATACTTGCCAAACTTGATCACTTAGATTTGCACAAGAAACAAGTTCGCTGTAGTGCGGAAATCAAATTCGCATTTAATACCAATGGCATCAAGACGAAGTTAATTTGCACATACACAATTGATCCCAAATACAGCATGGAAAAAATTCAGCCGTTTAAGCAACTCACCGATGATTGGATTCAAATGGTTCTATGGTCGGCATGAACAGTCGGAGGTAGTCATCCTAATATTTTTACCGATATCGGTAAAAATATTAGGGCGGGCACGAAGGTTCGAGCTTTCGCCCGAACTTGACATGCCTATCTGCTAGCCGCCCGACCGTTGCACAAAGCGGTCCAAATCCCAGCTGATCGACTTAAGAGTCTATGCGAGCCAGTCTAGTAAAATAGGACCGTTTCAACCGGCAAAGGTGGTTTGGCATGTTCTTCAAGACAGGTAATTATTCGCATCGGCTGGCCATCTCACTCGCCATGAGCCTGAGCCTATGTGGGTCGGCATGGATTGCCTGTGCCGCAGCCGACATGCCAGCGCAGCCACTAAAGGGCAACATAAAAATCGAGTCGACAGCAGCTGATCGCCTCTTCGGCGAAGGCAAATACGCAGAAGCGGCAGCTGCATATCAACGCATCTTGGCTGAAGAAAGTAGCAATTTAACTGCTCAAGCCGGTCTGGGAATGGCATTAGCCAAGCAATTCAAATTGGACGCAGCCCAAGAGCAGTTCGATAAAGTAATTGCAACCAATCCAAAATTCGCAAAGGGACACATCGGTTCAGCGATTGTGACGATGTATCGTCTTCAGTCTTCCAACAAGACATATTTAGATAACAGAGCCAATCTGTTGAAAACTGCAGAGCAGGAAGCAAGGTTGGCAGTTGAACTGGAGCCTCAATCATCGGAAGCTCAGATCACTTTAGGGAACTGTTTGAAGGAGCAGGGGCGACTTGATGAAGCAGCCAAACAGTTTGAAGAAACGATCAAGCTTGATGCTAGAAATGCAGAAGCGTTAACCCAACTGGCTACTATCGAACTCGCCCAAGGTAAATTGGATGATGCTCAAAATCATTTCCAAAAGGCAATCGAACTCGGCTCTTCGAATTCGACGGCTCATTATGGGCTGGGGCGCGTATATCTAAAACAGGGAAAAACGGATGATGCGCTCAAAGAACTGAACACCGCGCTCTATCTAAGTCCCAATAGCGCACAAGTTCACGATGCTCTGGGGGGCGCTTATGAAGCACAAGGCAACACAGTTGCAGCCGTGCGCGAGTATCAAGAATCAATCAGGATTAAGCCTGAGAATCTGCAGGCGTATTTTCGCATTGCCGACATTCATTCGACACGCGGCGATCTTGATCAATCGATAACCGATCTACATTCAGCTCTCGAGTTGGAACCAAATAACAGCGACCTACACTTATTTATTGCAACACAACTTCTGGGGTTGGAGCGATTTAACGACGCGATAAGCGAATTCAAAACCGTCCTGGAATTTGATCCCAACAGCATTCCAGCAGCTTTGGGATTAGCGAGAGCTTCCTATCTCAAAGATCGCAAGGAGCCGAGTGAAGAATACTATCGCTCAGACGAATTTGCAGAGGCAACGAAAGTATTGGATCGCTTGGTCAAGCAAAATCCGAAAAACGCTGAGCTGGAAATGGCTCAAGACAAATTGCGAATGCTCTCTGGGCGGGCAATTAGACTTGCGGAAATTGGGGAACCTCAAAATTTAAACGAGAGTCTGGCGATGTATGAACTGATGTTCGAAAGCGGCAAAATAAATAGCTCAGACAGACTTGCAACCAAAATGATCGGCAGCACTGACTCGCTAAAGCAAGTGCTACAAATCGCTGACACCGCATTGCTGATTCGTGATTTGAATAACGCGGAAACTGCATACAACAGAGCTGAAAGTATGGATAAAAACAGCCAGCGTGTAAGACTGGCTCTGAGCCGCGTTAGGCGCAATCGAGATCAAGCGATTCGATATTCTCAAGCTGCCGCCCAACTGGCAAAGCGCAAACAACTGAACGCAGCAATTCAGAAATATAACGATGCTCTCGCTTGCGATCCACGCCTAGCCGAAGCGCAACTCGAGCTCGCAAGGCTGATGCAAAAGCTTAGCTATATTACCGCGTCAGATCTTCGCGAAGCTGCTGAACACTACCGCTTTTACCTCGAGCTCTCAGAGGATCTCGATGCCAAGGAACGCAATTCAATTCAAAAACTTACAACCAAATTAGATGAGAGAGCCGCCAAGATCAAGTCGTGAGTTCTTGCATCGCAGTTATTGCCGTCCTGCACTAATTCACGATTACGTAAAGGCTAAATCCATACACAACAATACCTCTGACTTGTTTAGGGTAAAATGATGGATTCTAGACAGATTAATCGTTGTAGCAGAGAGGCAGTAATCCGTGACATCGTCAGCACCCGCATCCACAAAACCCGGCGATTTCATCAGAGACATCATCAACGATGACTTAGCAGCAGGGCGTCATGACAAAGTCCTAACAAGATTTCCTCCAGAGCCAAACGGCTTCTTGCACATTGGACATGCCAAGTCCATTTGTTTGAACTTTGGCCTCGCGCTTGAGTACCGCGAAAGATTAGGGAGCGGCTCGCGCTGCCACCTGCGGTTTGACGATACCGATCCGGCCAAGGAAGATACTTTGTTTGAAGACGGCATCCAAGCCGACGTGCGGTGGCTTGGCTTTGACTGGGACGGACTGTATCACGCCAGCGATTACTTCGAGCAGATGTACGATTACGGCGAACATCTGATCAAAGAGGGCAAAGCGTTTGTATGCAGCCTGAGCGATGCAGAAATTAAAGAGTATCGCGGCAATGTAACCACGCCTGGAAAAAACAGCCCATACCGCGAGCGCAGCGTAGAAGAAAACTTGGACTTGTTCCGCCGCATGCGCAAAGGCGAATTCAAAGACGGTGAGCATGTCTTGCGCGGCAAGATTGACATGGCGAATCCGAATATGAAGATGCGCGATCCAATGCTTTATCGGATCCGACATACAGCGCACCACATGACGGGCGACAAGTGGTGCATTTATCCGATGTATGACTATGCGCATCCGATTTCAGATGCAATCGAAGGCATCACGCATAGCATCTGCACTTTGGAGTTCGAGAACAATCGCGAGTTATATGATTGGGCGATCGACAATTTGATCGAATATGCAAAGTTTCCCAGCCGTCCACATCAATACGAATTTGCTCGCCTTAACTTGAATTACACGGTACTGAGCAAACGCCGCTTGTTGGAACTTGTTGAGGGTAATCATGTCAGCGGTTGGGATGATCCAAGGCTGCCGACCATCGCTGGACTGCGACGACGTGGTTACACGCCCGAGAGCATCCGCGCCTTTTGCGCGACCGTTGGAGTTGCGAAAGCAAACAGCATAGTGGATATGGCGCAGCTGGAATTTTGTATTCGTGACGATCTGAATCAAAACGCGCCGAGAGTGCTGGCGGTATTGAAGCCATTGAAAGTTGTAATCGAGAATTACCCTGATACCGAAGTTCAGGAACTCGACGCCGCATATTATCCGCAAGACATGCCGAAAGAAGGCTCGCGCAAGGTGCCGTTCTGCAAAGAACTCTACGTCGAACAAGATGATTTTATGCTTGAGCCAATCAAGGATTTCTATAGGTTAGCGCCGGGCAAGGAAGTTAGATTGCGTTACGCTTACTGCATCACATGTACAGATGTGATTAAGGATGCGGATGGAAACGTCACTGAAATACGCGCCACTTATGATCCTGAAACCCTTGGTGCAAATCCTGTTGGACGCAAAGTAAAAGGCACCATTCACTGGGTGAGCGCGCGTCATGCAGTGGATGCAGAGGTTCGCTTATACGACAGACTGCTCTCAGAGGAGGCACCACCAGCAGGAAAAGACAGCGAGTTTCTTAATGCCGTCAATCCAAACGCATTGCAAGTTTTAACCGGTTGCAAGCTGGAGAGAAGCCTCTCTGAATCGAAGCCAGGTGAGCGCTTCCAATTTGAACGACAGGGTTATTTCATAGCCGATGAGAAGGACCACAAGCCTGGTGCGCCGGTGTTCAATCGAATCGTAACACTGAAAGATTCATGGGCTCGTTCGCAGAAAAAATAATAGTAAGTCTTTCAAGACTTGCCCTTTTGACTTTCCGCAATTTTGCGGCGGACGGATTCGGCTAAGGATATCGGCATTTCTATCTCGACGGCAGGATTATTCTGCTCTTCGGCTTGAGCTTTGTTATTTTCTATTGCCGCCTCGATTTTGAGTCGAGCGGCTTCTGCCAACGGCAACGGCAAATTCTTTTCTATACGCGGTTTCTTTGACCCCGCAAGGCTACAGGCAAAGAACCCAAGAAGACCACCGAAAATCAACCCAAAGAGCAACTCTATCATGCGATTTTTCCTTGAACCTATTGGTCTTTTACCCACAGAGCAGCGAAATGCGACTGGAACTGGCCCACTAATTCTGCTTGGTGGATGAGCTGATAATTCGCGAAAGATTGCGATAGGCCTCAAGCAGTGTTTGATGATGATCGAAAGCGAGTGTGTTTGGATCTTTCAAAAGTTGTTCGACATCCCTAACTTGCAGTCCGCCCAAATCGTCATTGGCTGACAATCCAGCGAGATCACTCTTATTGCCAAACACGCCGTATTGAAAGTCGATGACCCTATTTCTGGTATCACGATTTAACGCGTCACCGATGCGAACGAGTGTAGGCTCGGACATTTTCAAACCAGTTTCTTCCGACATTTCTCGGGCGGCAGTTTGTGATGGCAACTCAACTGACTTGCCATTGATATCGAGAAATCCGCCGGGAAGAGCTTCTTTGCCTTGTTCCGGCGCCACCTTCCTGATTCCCGTGAGAACCTTCAAGCGCTGATCGTCTCCCTTGAACATGAACGCGACAGTCGACGTGTGGTCAGGCATCGGTTGATCGTAAACATATTCGCCGGGTGCGTTCTCAGTCAGCGCGGGCTTTATATCTGCTACAGGCGCCGCAGCGGTGATGGCTGTGTCGCCAGGAACAATCTGCGCGCCTGCTGATGTGGCGATGGTCTGGCGCAGCTTCAGCGCTTCGGCTGGGGTCAGTTCTACTGAATAAGTCGTGTTTACAGAATCCGAAGTCGTGACGCCGCCTAGATGCAGTCTGTCCTTTGGAATATCAACATTCAACTTGCGAAGCGATGTCAACGCTCCGTCAGCGAGGCTCTCTCTGGTGGCGTCGATGGTGGAGCCGGGAAGAGTCATACTACCGTCGGTGCCTTGCAGAGCCACTCTGGAACCATCCGGAAGACGCACGTCGACAGACACCACATCCGGAGCCTTAGCAAATTTGTATACATACTGAAGTTTACCTTCTGGCGAAAGACGAACATCACCTTGCCAGGCTTGAAGGTCAGGCGTGCCGGGGTTCGAAATCCACTTGTTGTCTGCGCCCTGCCGAATCATTCGGGTTCCATTGGGCAACTCGACGCTGTCAATTTGAGACTGTCCATTTTCTAACTGACGGACCGAAATCTTTGCCTCATCGCCAGTCGAAGTTGAGACCGTTCTGGTCTCACTTTTGGGCGTAGCATCTGCGCGATCACCAGCCATTAACTTCTCGAAGCCGTAGGACACTCCGCCCATAATAGCACCGCCGGTTCCCCAGGATTCGCCATCCTGCAGCATTTGGCTGCCAGAAGCAAATCCACGGCCGTGTGTCAGCGAATCCAAATTGGCGTGAACAACTCCGGCGCCAGCACCCGATATGCCACCACGGACGATGCTATTAAATAGTGTTGATTCACCGAGCCTTGTTGCCCCCAGCGCACCAGAAATTCCATCCATTGCCGCAAAGCTCGCTGCCTGCGTGGCTCCGTTGGCAAGACGATTCCATTGGCTTTCGCCTGGCTTGAGCGGCGTTAAAACTGAGCCGGACAAAAATCCTGTAAGAGCGCTATTGCCAAGTCGCGTGGATAGTGCGCTAGAGTCTGCTCCGAGCGAAGACGTTAACTTGCCGCTAAGCTTGGACAAAAGGACGAAGTCGAAGATTACTCCCGCTGTTTCACCAGCTGATTGAGCGAACTTACTGGCTCCTGATGCATTGGAATCCAGCTGCACTAAATCCAGCGCTGGTAAATGTCCGAGGCTGACTAACTGACCTATCCCATTAATAGGTCGCTCTATACCACCATCCACGAATCCCTTTGCGAACTGCACGCCAAAGTCCAGCACGTCCGAAGAAACTTCTTGGATGCCGCGCTCTGCTGAATTAATTCGGGCAATTGCCGAAACCAAAGGAAAGCTCCCTTCAAACCTATGCCGCTGAGTGTTCTCTTCTATACAGTTCGGAGGAGAAGCTGGACACGGCAAAGGACAATTAACATTCTTGGCAGAGTACTTAACATCAACTCAGTCTCTGGCTAGAAACAATGCTGGCGAAACTTTGAAATACTCTGCAAGTCGGAAAGCCGCGCGTTTGCTCAGACTTCTGTTTCCACCAAGGAATGCCGACAAATTCGATTTGTGGCCAACACAGTCGACAATGTCGGACTGTGCTAATCCATTAATTTCCAGAAGATATGCGAGCGCTTCCTGTGGCTCCAGTTTCGATGACGGCTGCGGAAGGCGTGATTCATACCGAGCGATGAGATCACCTAATACAGACAAATAGTCTGCTTCACCGCTAGTCAGAGTGTTTCTATTATAAGCAAGCTTTTTCATGAGCTTTACGGCTTCTTCAAACTCTGATTTGTCGCGCAGAGGCACTAGCGGAAAATCACTTACAAGCTGCATGTAGGCTTTATCAACTCGTCCTGTTTTCATGCCTTCCCCACCTGTCATATTCTGAGTATACTCAAAAAACCATTTTCCAAATACGAGCAAGAAGTTCGTTGAACGGATAAACAGTCAGTAGCAATGGTGTGAAGGGAATTAGCGCCGCTGCAAGGAACACCATTACTGTGGTCTTGCTAATTATGACAGGCTTCATTTCTTGGACAATTTCAAAGCTACTTGCGAGATCCGCCAGAGACTGAATATCGCTGTTTCCGAGCAGCACCTCACTGTCGTCCCTTTTACCCTCGATCCACTTTTCATGAAATTCCTTCGTGTACAGATCTGCCAGAGCACTATATTCGAGCAGCCCTCTCCTTTTGCTTTCGAGCAGTTTGGGTGTGAATGCCAACAAGGGCGTCAAAAATACGACGGGTGAGAGCATAACAGTGGTCAGGATTATGTACTGGAAGGACATAAGTTTGCCACCCGCAAAGACTATTTCTTCTCCAATATAACTGGCTACGACCGCAGCGATAGCGAAATACAGGATAGCGAATCTGGTTTGCCCGACAGCTATAAAACCGAGTCCACCCATTCGATCCGGATGAGTTGGTGTCACGCGCAGTGCCAGTTTCGAAATGCGAAACAGCAGCTGACTCCAAATGGTGTACTTCCAAAGCCATCTGAGCCACAGTAACCCAATCACCGGTTTGGCTACATATAGGTACCAGAGGAAGGCTGTTGTAGGTGCGATTCCTGCATTCGTTTGGACACTGCGCCACGAGGAGATATCCGAGGAAAGCGCCAGATCTCCAAGATGAGGCCGGAGAAAAGCCAGTAGAACTAGTAGCAGCTCAACAGGGACAGAATCTCTGTTATGCAGGGCCATCGCTATGCACTTATTGAATTTTTCGACATCAGCTTCTGAGAGGAGTCTTCGACAATGACCGATTACTTGAGCCAACCATGGCTCAACTATGACTTCTGCCACAATCAATGTCGGCAATACAAACAGAAAACGACATGCTTCGGCAAAATCATAGAGGAATGGCACTTTGATTGTCGCATTGAGAAAGGTACCTTGCCAGAGCGTAATCAGGGCCAATGGTATCCAGGTAAGAGCGACAAAGAACAATATTCTCAACCCAATTCCAGCCCCGGGCCGAGCTATTCCAGCTTTAACCAATAAGGAGAACAGTGGTCCTCCACTCAGAAGAGACAACTGGAATTCGCCCAACCTAATATCTTTAGAATGATCGGTCCCAGTCATACGAAACCTCCGACAGACAATTGAGTAAGATCACAAAGCCGCTTACAACACAACGGCGCGGAACAGCTATCGCTCGCAGCTGCTTTGTCGAAGACATCCTTAACTTCAAGCTTCTCCTTTAAATCGCCATGGTTGCAGTGCCACCAGATACAACACCAGACGGATAGTCGAACTCCAGGCTCTTTATCCAACCGTTGGAAGTTCTTCTAGTCGGGCAATTATCTTGCTCCGGCAAATCATAGAGTACTGGCTCACATTGAGCCATCCATCCGAGGGCCGATCAAGCCTAGCAATCATAGCAATGACCTCCAACTGAAGCTGGGACATGTTAGCGGCGAATAAACTGATGTCAGCTATCAAATTGCAGTGGGGCGTACTTTTTATGAATATTAATCCACGTTTGAGCACTTTCCAAGAATTGAAAGTCATTAGCCAATTTCAATACGATCCAATTCGTTGAATGTGACAAAAGGATAGACCTTACGGATGACGTAAGCTCGCTAAGGCAAGTGACATAATTGGTTCGTGCACAAGTCGCTGCAACGATGCACAGTCCAAACTACGAATATTTTCATGGCGACAATGGTGCCGGCATTGGTGCTAGTCATCAGACTGGCTGGACCGGAATTGTCGCACGCCTGATTCAACTTTCCAGTCAACTGCAATCTAAAGAGCTGTTAGCTGGTGGCAAAGGCGAAGCATTCAAACAGCCGCAGGCAGTGAGGTAGATAAATGGGCTTTCTTGACAAACTATTCAAACCAAAAGCGCAGTCTGAAGAAGACGCAAACCGTTCGGTTGAGATGATGGAGCGCTTGAAACAGCGCCGTGGACAAGAGACAGGAAAGTGGCTGACGATGATGGAGCATGCCAGCGAAGCGCCTCCTGAATTGGGTCCGCCGTCCACCATTGAAGATGTGGACAAGAGGCAAATTCTAGATGAAGCGCCATACAGTCCGCCAATAGAATCACGATACATGGCGCTTTCGCCAGACCAGAGCGGCCGAAATCCAACAGCCCCTGCCACTCCACACAGCGAAGTGCCCACTGCGCAGCACAACGAGACAGCCGACTGGGTAAACCTGCTGTTCGCCGAATTCAGCCGCCAGGCGGCTGCGTACAACGCCAGCGCCGCTGGCACTGACCTGGTATTGACCGTGCGTCCGCCAGAGTTCAGTTATGAAGCCCCGCATTATGGGCAGGCGCAAGAGCCACAGACTATCACCGTTTTCAAAGGACATATCGCTACCAGCCACTGGGCGATGTTGGTGCAGGGTTACGAAGACAAGATCGACATCTATGTCATTTCGGCAGATGAGATTCTCAATTTTACAATGAACGATATCAGGAAATCGCAGGTCACTCCGTTCATGATGATCGAGTCCTCAGTTGTGAACTCACACAGGGTGTGGAGTGTCGGCGGCACCGCCATTGGTGCAGAAACCATCCCCCATCTAGCGAAGGAGTTGCTCGGAGATCTGGTGCGTATTGCCACCGGCTCGATGAGCGAAGCAGAGCTTTTTGCCGACCATTCAACCGAACTGAAGCTGGGTGAAACTGTCGCTCAGGGATACTCACCCCAACAGCCCATTCAGCAAA
Organism: Candidatus Melainabacteria bacterium; assembly: GCA_003153555.1. Taxonomy (GTDB): domain Bacteria; phylum Cyanobacteriota; class Vampirovibrionia; order Obscuribacterales; family Obscuribacteraceae; genus PALSA-1081. The sequence goes on from PLZS01000191.1 coordinate 10,278, forward strand.
CCACCGATGAGCAACCAAATACGGTGCGCGATCAGATCGACATGTTTGCTACCTGGTCAGCCTGCAACGCACTGCTGAAAGCGCTCGATTCTGACCTTACCTGGGTAACGTCGAAACAAGGCGCCATCGAGCCGGAAAAAGACCAGGAAACAGCCAAATATCTCCACGATCTAAGCGCCGCTCTGCGCACCTTGAGTGGTCAGGTGGACGGACTTCTCGCCAACTATCATCCGGCAGCAGGATCTAAATACAATCCGTCGTAGAACAAGGCATTCTCTCAATCATCAGAAAGGATGACGAAAGCAGTTCAGTCACAAGAGTAAACTTACAGACTCACTACACAAGGAGAGGAGATATGTCACCTAATTACGATACCTTTATCGTGTACACCAGTACCTACTCAAGTGCCGAAGACGCGGTGCACGACTTTGAAACAGTGAAAAGTCTATACACGGATCAAAAAATCATTGACACCTTTGATGCGGCTGTTCTTGAGAAGCAGTCAAACGGTAAAGTAAAGATTGTCAAAAAGCATGAGCAACCAACTCACGAAGGTCTGAAGCTAGGTGCAGGTTTGGGCCTGGCAACCGGAGTGGCAATTGCGCTGTTCCCGGGTGCGGCGATTGGCGCGAGACTCCTGGCTGCCACAACCGGAGCAGGCGCTATCATCGGAGCAGTTGCTGGGCACGTCACTGGCGGTCTGAGTCGAAACGATCTTAAGGAGATGGGCGAGACACTAGACGCTGGCAGCGCAGGGCTTGTTGTAATCGCTGCTTCAGACATCGAAGAGAAAGTCCGCACTGCTATGAAGAAATCCGTCAAAACCATGCGTAAGCAGGTAAAAGCCAATTTGAAGGAACTAGAAAAAGAGCTGGCACAAGCAGCCAAGGAAGAGTCCGTGCTGGTTAAGCACTAAGCTCTGATTTAGGTTTGGCAGGTTGTTCCGGAGCGGCACCAACCGTACGCCGATTCCCGGCATTGATTCCCGGCATTGATTTGCCGGGAATCTTCTCGGTGAAGGAGATTGCCTATCGCCAATGGATTCCCAAGCAGTACTAATTGAGACCGCGATTTTCTGATTAGTCAACAAGCACTACATGGGCGATCGTCAGTGCACCGTATATAGTGCCCGATAAAAACTCGCAAGGATCGAACTGGGCGCAAAGGTCATTCACTGAGTCACTATGCCGCCTAAATCGGCGGTGGTCTGCTGAAGTTCTTTCAGCTTCAGTTGGTTGATAGGTCCATGATTTAACAACCAGCTTCCAACTGCGTCGATTACAGGCGCGCGCATGCGGGCGGTCTCTAACTGCAGATGCCCAAAGCTCCCTCGCCATGCCAGATTTTGATCATCTGAAGGCATGCTGTTCATCAATTCGGTTACGTGCTTTGGAGAGACACAGCCATCGCGACTACCTTGTATTATCAACACGGGCAGATGTTTGTCCGTTGTTTTTCCCCAGCGGGTTGTTTTGGCGACGAATTTGTCGGTGGACAGAAGCGCTTTTAGAGGCAGTTCCTGCAACACCAGCGGATCATCCAGCATTTCTTTTTGGACCTCCACTCTTTGCGAGGCGAGATCAGCGAAGAAACCACTCATCTTGAGTTCGTGGCTAGGCTTAATGACAGCCTTAATTCCTTGCTTAACTTGCCCCTTGCCTCGATACATGGCTCGATTGACTTTCACTGCCGGCGCCGACAGGACCATTCCGTTTACGAGCTCTGGGTGTTCGCCAGCGAGCCGAACGCAAAAGGTGCATCCCAAGCTCTCGCCAAGGGCGATCAGGCGCAGATCAGGATATTTTGCCTTAATTAGCTCAGCCAGTTTGACTATGTCCTGATAACTCTTTTCGTGATTGACCTTAGTTTTGTCGTCTTCAGCTGTGCTGAATTGCTTTTTATCGTCAAAGTGGCATCGCCCAAAACCGCGCATATCAAGGGAGACAAAGCCAACTCCGCTGACGGCAAGGCTACGCGCCAGAATCCTGAACCTTCGACCATGAAGGGTGAGCCCATGAATTCCCAGAACAATGGCTTTCTGCGGAACGCCTACCGGCATCCATTCATAGGTCGGCATATTGAGGTCTTTGCTGAAGGGACCATCTTCTGTGTATGAGTACTTGGCGGCTAACTCCGGTTTCACCTGGTCCGCATATTGAGCAGGCATCGTGCTTTCACCTGCAGTCGCCGCTCCAATCGACAAAGGAAACAATGATAAGCACAAAAACGTAGTACTTATCCAAAGTGAATGGCTCATCTGTGTTTGACCTCTAAGTAAATGCAAAGACTGTGGATACATAATCTGCAACGACACTGCACTCGGGCAGTGTAATACACAGGGCTCATTGAGATTCCGTCTATTACGAACTTCTCAAGTTCACTTGAATTGTGATCTTGTTCACCGGTCGTATTCAAATCCGACTACGGTGCAATATTCGGAATTTGTTACGGATGGTAGTCATTCCAACTGATGATTTGTAGCAGATTTCCGCATGGTTTCAGTTAAGCTTGTTCGTTCAATACGTTAGTGATTACGTTCTCGGATTTCATCGGCTCGCGGAGGAGAAAATGAATAAAAATTACGTGGCAGCGCTTTGTCTGTCCACAGCACTTCTGCTGACGGCGCCTGCCGCACCCGCGCAAAGCGGGGTTCCTCAGGTTTCGATGGTGACACTGCAGGTAGTGCAAAACCCAGATGGAAGCCAGAGTGTGATCACGCCTAAGGGTGATCTTGCGACACTGCCTGGTGCCGGTGTTAACAGTCGCACCGCCGAAATTTATATGGGAGCCCAAGGCGGTTTCTGGTATACAGACAAGAAAGGACAGACTGTCAATCTTGATGCCACAGTTCAGGCGCTGCAAGCAAGACGTGCCAGCAACCAGCAAACGACTCAAGTTCCGCAGTATGCGCCCGAGCCTTACTACCAGGCACCGACCCAACAACAAAGCACCGGCAGTGGTGCTTCAGCGCTGGGCACGGCTGCAGCGGCTGGTATGGGTGCCATGGCAGGAGCGGCGATGTCGAACAGTTATTACAAAACTCCTTATGGAACGCCGATGTACTATGGTGCGAATGGACATCCGTACTCCTTCGGAAACGGCGAGCAAAGAGAACTTAAGGAGCTCAACCCAAATCAAAAGGCTGTTATTTACAACAAGAATCAGAAAGACCAGCAGAACAAACAGCAGACTCTTCAACAAAGTCAGACCAATCGTCAAAACCAGAGTGCGCAGTCGGGTGCGCAACAACAAAATTTCCAACATCAGCAGCAGTGGTATCAGAATGAGATGAAACAGAATCCTAAGCAATTTCAGAAAGCTGAGAACAATCCGTTTGTCTCCCAGGACTCCAGGGATTTATCTAGCAGAGGCAAGCGTGAATCTTCTGCTGAGCGCTCCTCAATGAGAAGTAAACGTGGTGGCGGCGGTCGTGAACGTGGTGGCGGCGGCGGTGCTCGTGGCGGTGGCGGTCGCAGGCGCTAGATCAACAAGACCTTGGGAAAATGAGTTGAGGCTGGCTTATTCTGGAGATCACAAGATGACCAAGACTTCAAAGGGCGCTTCGAATCCAAGAGGTTCTACCGACACCGGCTCCATGGGAGTGGGATGTGAAAAGACTGGCAGCCAGCCTTGTGCTGGCTGCGACAGCCAACGGATACTCGCAGGATCTCGGACAAGAATCTGCCTTGCTGATGGCACAAGCCTATCGCGAACATATGGCAAAACTGTCTTCCATGTCGGCTCTGGAAATCTGGTATTCCCACATTCCGTTTGACGAACTCTTGGAACGCAGCAATGAAGAAACTCGGCGCAGACAAGTTCAAAACGTGAAGGAAGCCCAGGAAAAATCATCAGCAGACACACTGACCGAAAAGCTCACTGTAGTCTCCAATGGCCGGCTGCGCTTCAGGGATATTCCGCCCCTGCTCTGCCATGTGGAGGATATACAAGCGGATAAAGAAGCCGAACACGCGCTCGAAGAGTATCGGAAGACTCTTTCTGAGGACAAGCGTGAAAGCATGCAAATCCGGTACGCTAAAAACGCAATCCGAAGTTTGAGCAGAGGCGGAGATTCCTTCAATATCAGCGGACAGTTTAGTGCCATACAAAAGCACTACGCGTGGTACTAGTTGTAACAGCTCAACTCACTCGTCCGTAAAAACAAGGCCGGTGTCAAGAAAATCTTTGACAAGTCTATCTACTTCCGTCTCCAGATCAGGGTGTGGAGGAAGATCTGGAATCGACTCAAGATGCTGAGCTATTTCGTCCAAGGTATTTGTGCCATCACAAAATTCCCAAATTAGCGCTGCTAGTGGTGTCAGTGTACAAGCTCGACTCGTTCGTTGGTTGAACAAAACGATGTAACCGTCGAGAAGTGTTTCAACTGTGATCTCAGGATCCCGCTTTGGTTTTAAGGTCGTGTTCAATTCGATTATTACCCTCTACCTACATTCAAAAAACATGAGTTGGAGTTGGATTTGATCAATTTATAAGTCCTGCAACTTGAGTTGGTGTCATCTTATATTCACTTTTATAGTTTGTACAATTCGTTAGAACGAAACCACTAGGATTGTGCGTTGTGCGTGGCAAATGTGCCGACTGCGAGCCATCGCACGGTAGATTGTGAAATTCAACGCCTTCCACCCAGACCATGAAATCAGGAGACAAGTTCCGTTCTTTCGCTGTTCGGCGCGGATTCTCTTCGATTATAACCGAAGCAAACCGTCGCGAAAGCACGGTCCAGAGATAGTCGCGCACATCCGCATAAACTATTTCGTAGTCAGCGTCCGAAACTATACCATCCTTAAATCGCTCGGCTCTGTTGATCCAAATGCAGCCGGACACAGGTGATGCCGCAACTGTACTTTTCAGATCGATGCACGCTTCCATTGAGACATTCGCGTGCTTCGCCAGTGGTGCTTTGGTGATCGCTGAAACCGCTTCTTGCCGCCCACCGGCATTGACTGCCTGCGTTGCAGGCAGCCACCGCAGGAAGTGCCCATCCTTTAAAAGCGTGTTTATGTTTGCCTTACCGCCGCAAGGTACATGCGAGAACGCGCTCAGAACGATCCAATTGATTCCAGGTTCGCTCAGCATTTCGTATAGAGCGATGTCTAAATGATCCATTAACAGCTTGAGCTCATCAAACAACGAAAGATCAGGAGCTGACAATATGTCTAAACCTGCAAGATGGGCGAGCTGATCGAATAACGTGATGCGCCAAATGAACTGAGACCATGCTGCGGTCCTGTGCAACTGCACGGCGCAGTCAATCCTTTTCATCTCACTGGCGATACTTGCAGAGCTATTCTTGCTGGGTGAACTGAATGCGGTGGCATAATCTGCATATGGCCTGGGCTCATAATCTCTGAAGGGCCCGGCCTCGAAGAGTGAGCGTGGCACCACTCGCAGATTTGTCGGCAGTGAACCGTCAGCCAGCCAGATTCTCGTAGACTTATTGGGCTGGACGAGCGGAATATTTATGAGCACGTCCAGCTCCCCTTCAGATCCGCGCAATAGCCAGGAAGTGGGGTCTGACAACTCATCTTCGTTGATTACTTTCAAGTTGTTCAGTGAATCATTTGGCGCGGAGTAGCCTGCACATCCATTATGATGCCAAGGTTTTCCTGTGAGAATTTCCGCCCAAATCGCTGTGGCGCTCGTCAGAACGCCACTGTCCAATTTAGCAAAAAGTCCTGATTCCAGCAGTGATCCTGACTTCGGCAGAAGTCTTGTCAAATTACCGATTTCAGTAGGGGAAAGTCCGTCGACGCTCAATATGAAATTGCGTGACAACTAACAGCTTCTCTTTGAATTAGAGGTCGGCGAATGGGTCTGTGTCCGTACCACCATTGGTTCCGATACCGCCTCCACCAGATGCTTGTGCATAAGCTGGAGGTAGCAAGAATTTATCGGTGATCTGCGCTCCCGCTATGAATGCACCTGCGGCAACACCCCGGGTGACAACCTTGGTGATGAATTGCTTTCTTGTGACAGATCCTTCGCATGCTGGATCCGCATCAGCTGCTGCGTTGTTGAGGGCAGGATTTTGCTTGTCGTTCATTGACTACTCCAAGATTCGCGAAGCTGGTAAGTGAGGTCGGAAAATGAGTCGTTGACTTCAACGGTTTCATTGATAAGTTTAGCAGCAGCATTGTACACTTTTCAGCGTTTT
>PLZS01000021.1 GCA_003153555.1 Candidatus Melainabacteria bacterium
TGTTGTCATTTACAACTTCATAATGAAACAGCCCACGCTCCCGCATTTCCTGCCTTGCCTTGTATAAACGCAAAGTTATTTTGCCTGGACTTTCTGTGGCACGACCTTTTAACCGGCTTTTCAATTCTTCAAACGACGGCGGAGAAAGGAAGATCAGCACTGCTTGTGGAAAACGATCGCGGATCTGCTTGGCGCCGTCAACTTCAATTTCCAAAATGACATCTGTACCAGGCAAGTCATTTGCTCTCAGGCAAAGTTGTTGTTCTACCCAGTCCTTGGGCGTTCCATAAAAATTTCCGGAATACTCTGCCCATTCCATGAAGTCATCATTTTCGGCCATTTCGGCAAACTGTTCATATGAGCGAAAGAAGTAGTCAACACCTTCTTGCTCACCGGGTCGCATGGCGCGTGTAGTCACAGACACTGATTTGGAAAGATTCGGCACTTCATCTAGCAACTTTTGCACAACCGTGCCTTTGCCAACGCCTGAGGGACCGGTGACTACGATCAAATTCCCCTTCTGTATTCGCTTCATCGCACCTGTTCCAAAGCCGGCATCGCGTCTAATTCTAGACGAGTGAGGAGGATCGGTTGAAGTCCCTTTCTTGGGACCGCTGGGCTTAGGTTGTGTGCCGCGAGGATTCATATTTGCAGTTGGTATTTTCGCTGAATTAGGCTATATTTAAGCGCTCGTTGCGGGCGTACATGCCGCACTCCACTCGCTTCTTTTTCGCTTGTACATTTCTCCTGCTCTAATTAAACCTGACCAAGTGAAGCCATGCAACCATTTGACGCCCTGACTATGAGGGCGGTCCTTCACGAAGCTAAACCGCTGTTGATTGGCCGAAAGGTAGATAAAGTCTATCAACTCGGCAGAGATGAAGTAGTACTTTGCATGCGCTCAAAAGCTGGCATGACAAATTTGCTATTGTCAGCCCAAACCGCTTATGGACGAATTTGCCTGATTCGATATCCTTCGGTCGTCAATCCGGAAAAAACAAAGGCTGGTCAAACTCTCAATCAATCCAATTTTTCGCTCTTGATGAAGCGGCATTTGACCGGTGCCACTTTAATTGCCATCGAACAACCCATTGGCGAACGTACAGTCGACTTCATTTTTTCCTGCATCGATGAAGTAGGTGGCACTTCGATCAAGGTGCTGACTGCGGAAATAATGGGAAGGCACAGCAATCTCATTTTCTGGGACAAGTCATCAGAGCGAATATTGACGGCTTCGCATGTGGTCACTAGAGAAATGAGTCGACAGAGAGAAGTGGCTGCTGGTCTTCGCTTCGTTCGTCCACCTGGACAAGATAAGCCGGGCATTTTCACCGTCAGCCAGGATATTTTCATGGACAAAGCTGATCAAATTATCCAGCTGGTCCAGACCGAACCTAGCTCGCCTACTGTCCCTCCATCCTACCCACCGACCACCGAGCAGTGGTTGATCAACAGTTTCACGGGATTGGGACGTCAACTGGCAGAAGAAGTAGTCGCTTGCACTGGGCTGGAAAGTCCGATCCAAGCCGCAACCAAGCATGACAATTTCAAAGATCAGCTCTGGAAAAAAATAATCGCGTTGCAATCGTGCGAGATATTCAAACCGGCAATGCGTCTCGATTTGGGTCGCTATACGGTACTTTCTTGGTGGGACGGCATTGGCAGCAATCCTGAGTGGAAGAGTTTCCCTGCCGCCAATGACTTGGTTGACGAATACTATCGAAGCGTCGAAGCAAAAGAACAGTTTCAGCAGCTGCGCGAACGTTTGCGATCCGAGTTAAAAAGTGAAACCGAGAAATTGGAGAGTCGCATCACAGCGGCATCTCAACACATCACGGCGGCCGATGATCTCGACCATTTAAAACGCTCAGGCGATCTAATCCTGGCCAATTTAAATGAGATCAGGACGGGGCAAGATGCGCTCGTCTGTGAGAATTTGTTCGGCGATAATGGTGGCAAGCTGACGATCAAATTGAATCCGAACTTGAATGCCTCACAAAACGCCCAATCCTTTTACCGTCAATACGCAAAGACAAGATCGAGACAGGCTGCTGCTTCATCAGCTTGTAACGAAGCGAACAAGAGACTGGAAGCGCTGCGTCAACAAACCACGGCTGTCGAACAAGCTGTCGACAGCGAAGCGTTGCGCAAACTGAAAGACACGGTGATCGGACGGAAGCAAAGTGAGCTGCCGAAAATTGCTCAGCAAAAACCCAATGAAAAGAAGAAACCAAAATCAAAGATCCTGAGCCTGACTTCCTCAGACGGTTGGACGATTTACGTGGGGCGCAATCGTCATGAAAACGACCACCTGCTCGGTCGCCTGGCACAACCTAATGATCTATGGTTGCACATACTCGGTCAAGGCGGCGCGCATGTCCTGATCCGCGTGCCCGCATCCAAACAAGAGCCGCCACTGAACACAATTAAAGAAGCGGCTCAGGTAGCAGCTCGGCTGTCTAAAGCTTCTACTGGTACAAAAGTTCGGGTCGTTTATACGCAGTGTAAATATGTCAAAAAAGTCGGTAAAGACAAACCGGGATTGGTCAGATACGAGAATGAAAAGACTTTAGAAGTGGACACTGCTACACCAATGCCTAAGTGTATGAAGACTCTCTTTAGCAATTAACAGCAGCGTTACGAACCCGGATTTGTTGTGCGAGCTTGTGCAATAATCCGGCACAGATAAGTCTTAAAGAGGAAGCTGTTCATGCCTCGTGTCGTACGCTTTCATAAATTCGGCGGTCCAGAAGTTTTAAAACTGGAGACCCTTGACGTTCGAGCACCAGGTGAGGATGAGGTCAGAATCAAAGTTCAAGCTTTGGGCTTAAACCGTGCCGAAATAGTGTTTCGAGAAGGCAAATATCTCGAAAGAGATGTAGACTTCCCAAGCCAGATTGGCTACGAAGCGTCAGGAATAGTCGAGGCAATAGGCTCAAAAGTCAGCTCCTGCAAGGTTGGTGACAAAGTGAGCACCGTGCCTTCATTCTCAATGGCGAAATACGGCGTCTATGGGGATACAGCAATCGTCCCGGCAAGCGCTGTTGCGCACTACCCGGACAATTTATCAATCTTCGAAGCGACGGCAATTTGGATGCAATACCTCACCGCCTATGGTGCGCTGATTGAATTTGGACAAACGAAAACAACTGATCATGTCTTGATTACCGCGGCTAGCAGCAGCGTTGGATTTGCAGCTATTCAGACAGTCAAAGAGATTGGGGCGACCTCAATTGCCACCACGCGCAGTGCCGAGAAGAAACAAGCACTTTTGGACGCAGGAGCCGATCACGTTATCGTCACCGACGAAGAAGACCTAGAACGCCGAGTACATCAGATTACTGGTGGCAGAGGCTCTCGGATAATATTCGACCCAATCGCCGGTACATTTCTCAAAGATTTAGCCGACATGGCTGCACCGGAAGCAACCATCTTTGTTTATGGTGCTCTGAGCATGACTTCAACCCCCTTTCCGTTAATGATGGCCCTGAAGAAGGGTTTGGTCATTCGCGGCTACACTTTGTTTCAGATCACAGGTAATCCAGAACGCCTGGCGCGCGCCAAAAAGTACGTGTTCGACAGACTTCAGTCAGGCAAACTGAAACCAGTTCTCGATAAAACATTTAGGCTAGAAGAAATTGCGGATGCGCACAGACACATGCAATCAAATCAGCAGATTGGCAAGATCATTGTTTCAGTAAATTAGATCTAGGCCAGCCTGTATTCTTGACGCACTAACGTGATCGGTGCTCTGGGTGCAGCGAGTAAACCTATCCACGTAATAAGAGAGCCGGCATTACTGCTAGCTCCTTACTTTGCCCAAAATTGCGGGACTTGCCCGAAATGCTTTTTACGGTCCGTATAGATTGCGGAAATAAAACTGCGGCGACAAGCTGTTCACCGTCTGACGAACCATATTGCCGTTTATTGCTTGATCCATTAACCTTCCAGAGTTGGCATCTCGCCAAACTTTGTGAGCACCATTGTGATCGAAATCGATTCCAACTTTTGGCACATTTGGGTTGATGTAGTCAAATTTACGCATGCTCACGACTTGATTTTGATTATTTGAAACGTACTCGGTGGTGCCCTCGTAAACATTCAGGCTATTGCCAATCACTGCTCTTGGACCGGGCGCAGCTGTCTGATCCTTAGCGTTGTAGTGATCGATGCGGCTGTGCATGTAGCCTTGATTGTCTCGCGAATAAGAAATCTGATATTGACCGTAATAGATCATTTCCTTGTCGCCCCAGTAATATTCGAGCACATTTACTGGATTGCCTTCTTTATTGACACCAACGGCGAAGACATGCCCTTTTTGCTCCGGGCCAGGTCTAAGATTGCGATTGTTATATTCGCTTCTAGGTTGACTTAGATCGCTGTCACCCATGAGCATCCAATGATCTATTTTTGCCTGTGCTTGGGGAGCAACTTCGCTCAAGGGAAGCTGGCTGGGAAGAACATTTTCTTTCGCTCTGCTGTTGTAAGTCTTTGTGAAAAGCTCCCACAATAGTCTTGGACCGGGTCCGGCCGCACTGACGATTCTTCCTGTAAGCGCGGCATCAGGTCCGATACCACCCGGATACTCTGGTGCGCGTCGATTTGGATCACCGTGTAAAACCGGAAGATCGGGACGGGTCTGGACTGGTGTTAATTGGGCATTACCAGTTCGCTGTCCTTGAGTCAATTCGTTGAATGAACGGATTCTACTACTGCCGTCGAATGCACCAAATCCGGTGCTTTGAAAGGACTGGCCATTTGGCGCGCCAACATTATCAAAGGTAGCTGGAGGCTTACTGAACGCCGCCTCTCTGTGCTGCTGCGCCAGTCTATCTGAAGGACTGGGCGCGGAGGCAATCTGGTCAATAAACTTTGACGCTACTGCTTCTTGAAGCTTATTCCATTTACTATCAGTTTGCGCTTGCCCTCCGAGACTATCGAAGGGTCCACGCCAAGAGGGATCGCTCATGAGCGGCACCTGAATGCGAGAATTTGGTTATGTGTTGCTGAAGGGGAATTTCATAGTATGACTTCGCTAGTGATTGCACAATCGTGATTCCACGCATAACAACGGCCGACTTTTCGAAAATTTGGACTGTCTGCCCGAATGACCAATAATCTCGAAAAAACGCTGGACAGAAGCAACCGCCTGGTACTATACTTACGTATGTGCCGAGAGGAGAATTTATGTCTGAATTTGACGGGAATGCTGTGCTGACGGGCTTACCACCCCGGCAGAAGGATGTCATCAATCAGATCATCAACCTGACAGAGGAGAACGGTTACCCTCCTACCTTGGCAGAGCTTGCCTCAGCATTAGGGTTGAAAAACCGGATGACGGTGCATCAGCACGTTGCCGCTCTGAAAAAAAAAGGACTGGTGCACTGGGAACCCGGACTGAACAGATCCCTTAAAGTTGTTGGAGAAGCCCAAGATTTTGTGCAACGCGGCAAGACATCGACAGCCGTAATCGATCTCGACTCACGTCGTCCAACAGGCTTGCCACTAGCCGGCACCATCGCCGCAGGCAGACCAATAGACGCCCTCCAGGCTGATGAATATTTGGAAATAGACAAGCACTACACCGACGCCGGTTGCTATGCCTTGAAGGTGCGCGGCGATTCCATGATCGAAGATGGCATCTATGATGGCGACTATGTGATTATCAAGCCAAATCCTTCTCCACTAAATGGTGAAGTTGTAGTGGCCCTGCTAGAAGATGGATCGGCCACCTTGAAACGCTTCTTCAAAGAGAAGACCGGTTTCCGCTTGCAACCCGGGAACAGCGAAATGAACCCCATCTATGTAGAGTCAGCCAACGATTTGCAAATTCAAGGCACCGTAGTCGCCCTCTTTCGGAAACTTTGACAACGAAACTCAAGGACTGAGCGTTTATCCTTGCCTGTAAATTAAAGCACCGGAACAGATGGAACCCTTAAGGCTCCAAATCCGGTATCACTACAAAATATTTTGACCCAATGCTGACAAGATGAGTCCTGCTGCTAACTCTGCTGTTTTGTTACGAGTGTCTTTGGCTGGATTCAACTCGACAATATCGATAGAGCACACCAGTCCAGTTTCAGCCAACAGTTCGAGAGCCAAGTGACTTTCTCTGTAGCTCAAACCACCTCTGGAAGGAGTGCTAACGCCAGGTGCAACCTGTGGATCGATGGCATCTATATCGAATGACACATGCAGTCCCGAAATATCATTACCAACGGCAGCCAATGCTAAATCAGTAACGCGCCCTAGCCCTAAATGATCGATGTCTCGCATCGTAAATGCGCTGATACCAGTGCTGGTGATGATTTCTCTTTCGGGTGCATCGATCGCGCGAATACCAATCAATACCGATTTCTTGGCATCAACTTTTGGTGAAAAGCCACACAAATCAACCAATCTCGGATCGCCATGGCCGAGCGCTACGGCAAAAGGCATGCCGTGCACATTGCCACTCTCACTGGTATCAGGTGTATTTATGTCACCATGCGCGTCAAACCAGATCAATCCAAATTTTTGATTCAACTTGCGAAAGTGATTTGAGACACCAGCGATACTTCCAATTGCTAAGCTGTGATCACCTCCAATGGTAATCGGTATGGTGCCACTAGCCAGAGCTCCCTCCACGGCATCGGCCACTTCCTGACTGACTTCTGCAATTTCAGGAACGCATTTGGCGGTGCTGTGCTTATCCCACCAACAGACTGAATGCGGCACGTTAATGTCAATTTCACGAGCGACCCGAAAGCCAATCTTCTCAATTTTTTCAGCCACTTCGGCAACTTTCATCGCGGCCGGACCCATACTCACACCTCTGTGTGAGCCGCCCAAATGCAGTGGTACGTAAATCAGTGTGACTGCAGTGGCTACGCTGGGACCGCCTTGCTTATGCCGTTGAATCTCATTGTTTGTGGTCGCGGCAGGCGACGGTTTGATTTCTGGTGTCACGGTTTCATTCCTTTGTAGACTTTGGTGCTAACTGCGTCGGAGGCAGCAGAAGGTCCATGCCAGCGTTCGCAGTTACACATTGTGTTCTTGCCGTCAGATGTGAGGCGCTGCCACATGCCTCCTAGTGTATAATCTTCAGATACATTTTGTCTTTGCCAGCGCGACAGAATGCTGAAGTAATTGAGTTGCTCAGCTTTCTAAAGCAGATTCGCTTGTCAGCAAACGATTCCGCACAGATTTCTCGGCCTGGTACATATGGAGGTTAATGACGTGTTTCGGCCAATCATCAAAATCTTGTTTTTAGGTCGGGCAGCTTTCGAAGTCGGTCGCGAACGTTTGGAAGACGCGCTTGATTCCTTAACTGCAAGGGCGGGCGAAGTCAAGTCTCACGAGACTGACCGAGTCGAAGAAGCAAAAGAGAAGATCAAAGAAGTTGTTGGCGAGGTATCGCAGCACATCTGGCAACGCTCCGAAGTTATCGAGAATCAAGTTCGTGAGCGCATTCGAAGACAAGTAGCAGATTTTTCTCTGGGCGCACTTGGTGACACCACTGAGATCAACGAATTGCGCGCTGAGATTGCCACCTTGCGCGCCGAAATCGCCGAATTGAAGACGACCAGAACCCCGGCGTAATTTTGCAGACATGAAAGACAAATCAGTAGCCAGCGGAGCCTTGCATGCACGTGTGCAACGAGTGGGTCCAAGCGGAGGAGCCGCAGGTACTGAAGGCGACGGAGCGCTTATAAACAAGTGTTGGAGTGGCAACTGAGATCCAAGTCTACGTCACGGCAATGACTGACAGCACTCCCCCAGAACTGAACCCAGAACTGGAACCGGCGCTGCCGTTAAGACTCGACGCGCCGAACAGCTTGCAGCCTAAACATTCCCTCGACAACAAAGGCAAATACGGCACCTTGACCGGTGGTTTGCACTACGACGCAAACCTTGCAGACCGCTCAGTGCGAGCAGGCAACCTAGTCACCGATCGTCGCTTCTGGCAGATGGCTAAAACGCTAGCTAGTTTCAGCTTCGAGGCTTTTTCAGACCGGATCAAACCGAAATTCAGCAAATCCGAGCTAAAAAGAAGACGGGCAGTCAGGCTGAGAGACGCGCTTGTAGAGCTGGGTCCAACCTTCATCAAACTCGGTCAGTTTCTTTCTGTGCGGCGCGACTGCCTTCCACTTGAGATGGCAGACGAGCTCTGTTTACTGCAAGACAAAGTGCCGCCGTTTGCCTTCGATTTAGTGCGCAGCACAATTGAAAGCGATCTTGGTGCAGCGCCAGAGCAGGTGTTTGCCTATTTTGAAGAGATACCGATTGCCTCTGCCAGCATCGGACAAGTGCATCGAGCCACTTTGAAAGATGGTCATTCAGTGGTTGTTAAAGTACAAAGACCCGATCTAGCCCAGCGCTTTTATCAGGATCTTGGTTACATGCGCCTGCTCGCAAGGTGGGGTTTGCTGATTCGCCCACAAGGTCAATGGGATAGTTGGATTGCCTTATCAGACGAGTTCGGTAGAACTTTGTTTGAAGAGATCAACTACATTCAAGAAGGTCGAAATGCAGACCGCATTAGACACGTCCTGCGCAACCATGAGTCCTTGATTGTGCCTAGGGTGTACTGGAAGTTCACCGGGCGTCGCGTGCTTACTCTTGAGTACCTGCCAGGCACCAAAATTGACAAAGTGCAGGAACTAGAGCAGAAAGGTTTGAACCTGGCCAAGATAGGCAATGAGCTGGTCAACAGCTATCTGGAACAAGTCCTCATGCATGGCTTCTTTCACGCCGATCCACACGCCGGAAATCTTTCCATCAACGATGAGGGCAAAATCATCATCTATGACTTCGGCATGATGGGCGAAATCAGCGAGGCTCAGCGCGAAGCAATCACGGGTTGCATTGCAGCAGTGATTAAGCGCGATACAGGCGATCTGGTCAAGAACCTGACAGCTCTTGGAATAGTCAAAGAGGACGCCAAAGTTGGACCAGTAACCAGAGCCCTTGAGCCATTTCTTGAATACTATTCCGGCAAAGAATTGCGTGAGCTTGACTTCAGCGTAATCGAACACGATATCGATCAGATAGCTACTGACAAGGCTTTACAGATGCCGCCCAATCTTGCCTATCTCTTGAGAGCTGGCACGACCTTGGAAGGAATTGCCAGAACACTGCGTCCCAACTTTAGCTTTGTCGAAGCGTCGAAGCCGGCGCTGAAAAAGTGGATTCTGAGCCGCCC
>PLZS01000130.1 GCA_003153555.1 Candidatus Melainabacteria bacterium
CTAAAGCCAGGAAGTATGTGCGGATGGCTCATCAACTTTTGCCGAACACTTGCGCGCGCATTCGCATTGCAAGCCACCCAACGCAACTCCTGATCATACTGTTCTAAAAGCTTCATAAAAAATTGCAGCGGATCTGCACCAGCAATTCTTGCAGCTTGGGCAATCGACTTTCCAACTAACAAAGAATCCGGAGCACTAACAATTGTAATTCGATTAAGGTCGCGATGAAACGTACGCGGAAATCCACCCAGCCACGACTTCTCGAACTCAATACGAAATGCCGGGTCACGCCAAAGAGCAGCTCTTTCTTCCTTTGTCTTGCAATTATTCAGTTTTACTCCGCCAGAGAACTCCTCGAAAAATGGAGTCAGGTATCCGTCTGCATAAATAACAAACGGCTCCGCAAGAGTTTGAAAGCGAATATTGCATCCCAGCAACTGATTGCAAACAAACAAGAGCACTGAAAAAATGCGCCACAAGTGTGGCGCACCATCCATATCCAGCGCAGAAAGTATTGTATTTCGAAGTGGTGCTCGCCACAGTCCTGGGCTCAATCGAAGAATATCAACCAATGACCATAGGTTCTGCGGGTTAGGCGTAACCTGAAAGACAGCATTGCGTTTTCTGCAAACGTCTGCAAGCATTTTATATTCAACAAACGAGGCATGGTGCGAAGGCAGCGCGCGCCCGGCGAATGGTCCACTCACTTTGTGCCAATGCACCATATCAACCGAAATCCCGATGCATCCAGACTCTAAAGCCTCCTCGGCCAACTGCTTCATTGTTTCGATTTCGTCTGCAGTTGCGTGCTCAGCAAGGCTGCGTTCAAGACCCATCACCTTCACCCGCAATGCACTATGTCCGAGCATGCTGGCAACGTTGGGTCCAAGCGACAACTGTTTCAAATGTTGAAAATACTGGTGAGGAGATGACCAGGCTTTGGCAGACTTTAGCCAGCCGCCAATCAGCTCCGCGGGCAGCGTTTCGACGCGAGAGAAGATGTGCGCCAAATCTTCCGGTTCGCCATAGATGGTGGATAAACTGCAACCTCCCATGACGATTGAAGTGACACCATGTCTGACAGATTCAGATAAGGAAGGGGCCAATTCGACTTCCAAATCGTAATGTGTATGGATATCGATAAACCCTGGAGTTATCCACAAACCTGAAGCATCAAATTCCCTGTCGGCAGAGACTTTCAATTTCGGTCCCAAAGCCGCAATGCGACCATCGCGAACGGCGACGTCGATAGATTTACCTTCACTAAATCCATCAAAGACGAAACCGTTGCGCAGCACGAGATCGCATTGCATGATTGAACTCAAGCCTTTTTGCGGATCATCGACATACCGAGCGCTCCGATAGCGACACCAATCGCTACTCCAGCAAGAACCGCAATAATGACGAACTTTTCGATGTCGGCCTTGATCGTCGTCACAACTGGATTATCTAGAATATTTGCAGAGAATATAATTCGGGAGACTTTCCAGACGCCATTATCTTTCAGAACAACTGCGCTCCAGCGTTCTGGCATGACTTTCACATCACCAGCTTTAAAATAGTAGCTGTCGTTTGATGTTCCATGACAGACACCAACATTGTCGGACAAAAATTCTGTTGGACCGTCGGCGATTGGTTTCACCTCGATACGCTCAATTCCAATTGACTTATTCTCGAACAACTTCGTCCAATAGTCACGGAAAGCCTCGAGCGAAGCGAACTTCTGACCGTCCACAGTGATTACGGTGAGATTGTTCTGTACAAGGTAAGGTTTTAGCAAATCGAAATTTCGTGTGTTGATCGCTTTCACGGTCACTTCACGCAACTTCGTAAGTTCTTGATGATCCTTCGCATGTGTTTGATCTGGATGAACATCTTTCTTAGGGACGTCGAGCGCCCACGCGCTGGTCGCCATGAGCGACATGAAGAAACTCACAACCACTGGCAATATTTGACGCATTATTTTCTCGCTTGTTAACAAAGACGGCCGCTATACTATACAGCAAGCGAGACACAGGAACCTTTGAAACAGGCATGGACAGTGGATATCCCGATATATCGAATGATACCACTGGTGAGGTAGCGTGATCGACAAAGTGTCTATCGGTCAGTGCGATCAGTTCCAAAAATGAAAAAAATGAAACCACAATTGTCCTCAAATGGATTGTCGAATGCACCTATAGAGCGCAGATTGCTGCTAGCCCTGACAGGCTGTGTCTGCTTGGGCACTGTATTGCTCCTCGTGTACACTCCGCCGGTCACCACACTTGCGCTATTCATTGCATATTCGATTGCTTTCATTTGCCTGCGTCTTCTTGCCAGAACAGACGGCAAAGTTGATCGATCGGTGCCACGCGACATCAAGCAAAACTTCTACCAACCATCGATCTCGATTATAGTTCCGGCCCACAATGAGGCCGCGGTGATTGGCGCTGCAGTGCAAATGTTGCTGCAACAAGATTATCCCAACTACGAGTTATTGGTAGTAGATGACCGAAGCACCGATGGAACTGAGGCTGTCCTGCGAAGCATACGCAGCAACTCCCATTGCCGATACAGATACTATGCTCGTCCAAGCGGAAGTACGCCCGGGAAATCGGCTGTATTAAATGAAGCGCTCCATCAAACTAACGGGGAGATAATTGCAGTCTTCGACGCGGACGCGCAAGTAGAGCCTGACTTTCTATCGAAAATGGCTCCCTATTTCGCAGATTCTTTGACGGGTGCTGCGCAAGCGCGAAAGGTCTTGTTCAATGCCGAGGAAAATTTCCTAACACGTTGCCAGCAATATGAATATTGTATGGATGCATATATTCAAGTCAGACGTGACACTATCCGCAGTGCCGTAGAATTGCGCGGTAACGGTATGCTGCTGCGGCGATCAGCACTGGAAGCCCTTGGCGGACTGAACGAGCACACCCGCGGTGAAGATCTTGACTTGTGCACCAGAATGCATGTTGCCGGTTGGGACATTCGCTATGATCCCAATGTGATCGTCAAAGAAGAAGGACTTACGAAGCTCGGTCCCTTGATGCAGCAGCGCATACGATGGACGGAGACAAGCATCATTCGCTATTTGGAAAACGCTAGTCAAATTCTCTTCAACCCGCAACTTGCTCTTAGAACAAAGATGGACGCCAGTCTCTTTGTCTTTGAGTTCATCGGACCTATTTGGCTATTCTTAGAAAACATCCTGCTAACGATACGGTGGCTGACTGGCCATATGGCATCACAAACAGTGCTATTTGCCACTCCTGCCATGACCGTTCTTTCCCTGTATTTCGTCTATGCCAGCTTTCTGGGAATTTCAAGATTCAATCGAGCTTCCCTTGGTCGTTCGATTCAAGGCACCGCCATGGTTTATTTCTATCTATCGTTTTTGTGGCTGCCTATCGTCTTCTATTTGACGTTCAAAATTCTTTCTCGAAAGGAACGCCACTTGGTATGGGAAAACACTCCACACTTCGGGGTGGCAGTGGAATGAGTCCCTGGATGCTGTGCGCGCTTCTACCGATGCTGACTTTCCCTCTTCTTCTTTTGGCGGAGAACCGATCGCAGGCAAAGTTAAATGCGTGCGACTATGCCACGGGCGATTGGATTTTGAATTTGTCCGGTTTCTTTATGCAAGGGCTTGTCATTCCGGCAGTTGGCTTTTTGCTAGCCACGCATTTGTTTCCAGCCATGGTTCCGAAGCTGCGCGGCTGTCTGCAGATTGGTTTTATTGGCGCATTTGTTTTGAATTTTGTTGGCGTGGATTTCCTCTACTATTTGCAGCATCGTGCTTTCCACCGCATACCGTGGTTGTGGAAACTGCACGCGCCCCACCACTATTCGCCAGCAGTGAACGTATGGGCGACATCACGCAACGCCCTGGTCACTCACTTCTTTTTTGTCTACATGTTAGTAAGTCCAGTGCTCGCCTATTTATGCGACGTCACCGAGGGCTTTTTTGCGGGCGCAATGTTGACTGCAGCACTCGATCTGTTTCGCCATGCCAAACTCAATTTCAGATTGCCTGGATTGGATGGTGTCATTCTCATGCCCCACGATCATCACCGTCATCACGACGCAGATAAGCCTGAAGCAAACTTTGGTGCCAATTTTATTTTGTGGGATAAACTCTTCGGCACTTTTGCTTTAGGAGTGCGTTTTCCGAGTTCGTACGCACCGCCGAATACCCCATCCTACAAAACGCAGCTGCTCTATCCCTGGAGGTCTTAATAGTGAATTTTATCCCTAGTGGTATTCACGCCCGCACCAACTCTGGAGGTTACTAATTTGCATCCACAGCTAGCACAAAGGGACAGCAAGTCTTTGCTCGATGACCATTCGACTTACAGGAAGCTGGAACTAAACAAAAAGCGCAACTATGAACAAGATCATTCAGCCATGATGGATGAGGCTACTTCCTTGTTCGTCTACGAGCACTGCAAAGATGAATACTGGAATCCAGAGGAATTCTCCATCCTTTACGGAACGCCTCTCTGGCACGAAGCTTCAACCTCCCAAAAAATTCTTCTCAACCAACTTTATTGGGTCGCATACTACGCTCAAATTATTTCCGCTGAGATTGCCACCATTTATTTGAATCAAGTTTCTGCAGCCGGATTGTACACGCATGAAGACTTTCGTATAGTATGTGATTCGCTTGATTTAGAAACCAAGCAAGAGCGGGCTCATATCAATGCCTTCAAAACGATAGGTGAAGACGTTGAATGGAGGCTCTTTGGTGAACGGCTTTTCACGTATCCAATGCGTAGTCTCTTTGAACAGACTATGGTTTTCGCTGATACCAACCCCGCAAAAGATTTTTGGAGAATGCTTCAGATCAAGGCGTTTACGCTTCTATCATCCAGCAATGCTTTTCTCGCTAGTCAGTATTTGCTTGTCAGAGGATTGCGCACTCTTAACGGAAAGCTGATTCAGCATAAGCTTTCTAATTATTACACCATCCATCCAGATAAGGAAAACGCCCCTATCCCATCGAAGATCAGTTACTACCACTTTATGGATGAGAGCTTTCACTTCAATACATCAAAAATTATTGGTCACGAAATTCCCCGCAGTTTAGATCCACCGACGGCGTTCGAAAAATTGATAATCAATAAGGGCATTGCCGGCTGCCAGAGGGATCACTTCAATTTCTCTGCCACCATAAAAGGGATCTTTTGGTACGAGCCTTCTTTGTTTGCGGTTTTATACAAGCTCTTTCGTTCGCCACACTTCGGCATGAGCGATGCCGAAGCAAAAGTAATGCTGGACAGATGTTTTTGTCAGGAGAATGAGGCTATTCATCAATCATTCGAACTGCACCAAACTGCTCATGCTTCTTACAAGGCATACGTGGATTCGATTACATACATAGACAGTCAGAATCGAAATATGGAAATAATGGGCAACAACTCAATCCAGAAGTATTTGAAACACAATGCTAATTCGCTGCGTGCGTTTAAGGGATCGTAGCGATGGCGTATAACATAGAGTTCCCCGAAACCATTCATAAACCTGTCTGCCTGCCAGATGGAGCCAATCTGTCCGAGACGCTGACAGTAGTAAATTCACCCGTTCTCTTTGGTTGCCGAACGGGAATTTGCGGAACCTGTCTTGTGCAGATTGAGGATGGTTACGCGACGTTGAGCCCACCGAATGAAGCCGAGCAAGAAGCACTCGAAATCTATGCGCCAGGAAATGAAACAGCAAGACTGGCTTGCCAAATCAACTTGACCAGCAACATCGCATTGATAAAAATCGAGGGCGTCTAGTGGCTGACCGGCAACATTGCAGTGATACAAGAGGGAATGTGGTGGCTGAGTCACTGCTTCCACAATATTGGTACGTCGTTGCTGAGGCTCGGGAGCTCACGCAGAACGCAGTGTTGGCACGCACGATTCTGGACGAGTTGTTGGCGTGTTATCGCGATCAGCAAGGTAATGTCGTAATCGCTCAGGATCGTTGTATTCATCGAAGTGCTCGGCTATCTTCAGGGACAGTCGAAGATGGGAAATTAAGCTGCAGATATCACGGTTGGGTTTATGGTGAGAAAGGACAGATCGTTTCCATTCCCTGCGAAGGCGGAGAAGAGTTCGCATCGCAATGCGGAATGAAAGCGAAAACGTACAAAACGATTGAGCAAGATGGCTATGTGTATGTGTGCTTAAAACCAGGAGAACACACACCGCCTCGACCGCTCACACTTTCAGAGCTCGGCTCAGTTTGGAAAGGAAGAGTTCGGCTACAAAACAGTTTCAAAAACTCGCTCTCCAATTGCGTCGAAAATTACATCGATGTACCACATACCGCTTATGTGCATCATGGCATTTTCAGGAAGCCGCGAGGAGAACCTCTACGCACCACAGTGACCAGACATGACGGACGCATAGACATTACTTATCATGGCGAGCGACTCAACCTGGGCACCTTCAGTGCTTTCCTGAATCCTCAGGGCTCCGAAATTGTCCATACAGATCATTTTTTCGCTCCAAACGTTACGAGCGTTCACTACCATATGCAGTGCGGCTACCGCTACTCGATTAGTTCGCAATCAATTCCGGTCAGTGCTATGGAGACGATGGTCTACACGGATATCAGTTACGATTTTGGCATTTGGACACCGCTTGCAGGTTGGTTGGTGCGTCGACAAGCGCAGCAGGTCCTCATACAAGATATTGATATTCTCAATGAACAAGGGCGGAACATCGATAAATACGGAGAACGTTTCTACACAACTTCGGCGGATACGATTCACACTTTAACCAGTGAGATAATTGTCGGCCTTAAAAATGGCATTACTCCTGCGAATCTTTCTTCTGAGGAAAAGGAGATTACTTTCTGCGTATGACAATGCTTGGACGACTTGCTTGCTTCTTCCCGATCGCACACCTGAGCTTGATTTTATTTGCTGCGCTCATGTTCGTCTCGCATCCAGGATTAGCAACTTTCCTATCAATACTATTCTCCATTTACTTGTTGCCACCACTATTGTTCCGAGCCTACTCGTTGAAGTATCCTTCAAAATCGGGGCGATGGGTAATCAACAATGGCCAACGTTGTGATTGGTGGATTGCTCATCAACTGCAGATGATCTACGCTGCCGTTCCCGCCTTCGAAGCGTTCCTACGCTTAGTACCGGGACTATACAGTGCCTGGTTACGCCTGTGGGGAAGCAAGGTAGGCAAACGCGTTTACTGGACACCTCTGGTCGAGATTATCGACCGTCATATGTTACGCATCGGCGACGATGTAATTTTTGGACACCGAGTAGTGTGCACATCACACGTGGTGTCAAGAAAAGAGAACGGTGAATTTGTATTGCTGTTGCGTTGCGTGCGGATTGGCTCTGGCAGTTTCATTGGTGCTCTCTCAAGGCTCGGACCGGGAGTCAAAATACCAGCAAAGTCCGCCATTCCTTACGACACCGAATATCGATTTTCATATGCCGAATAAGTTCATTGTTGGTGCGACGGTGAACTTGCTTCGTGCGCTGTGCTGGCACCATTACATTCGATTTCACAAAAGTCTAAATAGTCCAAACACAGCACAACAGGCTGTGTTTGAGAAGGTGGTAAGAGATCTTGCAAAGTCTGAGTACGGAAAGAGATACGGCATAACAGGTAAGGAAAATTATCAGGAGTTCGCTGCAAAAATTCCCGTCCAAAGTTATGAGCAACTACAACCGTGGATCACGCAGCAATTGAGTCAGCGGAAGTCCAGAAGTATCACACCACACCGAATCATCCATGTAGAGCAAACTTCGGGAAGTTCGAACGCAGCAAAACAGATTCCTTATACAGTTCAGCTGATAAAATCGTTCACCAACATGTTTCGAATATGGGCATACGATCTTCTGAGCAATGGATTGACACCTGAAACTGGACGCATGTTCATTAGTGTTTCTCCAGCTATAGGGAAGCTCAAAGTCCAAAATAACATTCAATCCGGCAGCGAAGGGGTCTCGGGGAGCGAAGAAAGATCCGCGAGCAACAGGAAATCCGAGAGCGAACGAGGCTCCGCAAGCAATAGGAAATCCAAGAGCAAAGAAAGATCCGCAAGCAACGGAGAATTCGAAAGCGACGGCGACTATCTTGAAGAACCGCTCCGGTCACTCGTATCGCGCTTTCTCGTAACGCCACCAGCAGCCGACTGGCCAAACTTTCAACACCAACTAGCGTTGACACTGCTTGAGGATGAGCAACTAGAGATTATTTCTGTATGGAGTCCAACGTACCTACTCGTTGTCCTTGACTACATAGAAAGAAACAAACCTCTATTGGACAGTTCGCTGACGCGACGTGTATTGCCTTGTTCAGACGATTCACCAATCGATTGGCAGAAGATTTGGCCGCGACTGAAGCTAATTTCCTGCTGGGATAGTGCCATGGCTCAGACTTCTGCGGCTCGAGTCAGAAAGTTGTTTCCCAATGTCCACGTCCAAGGAAAAGGCTTGTTAGCTACAGAAGCGCCCATAACGGTGCCACTTATAAGTGCTCGGGGATGTCTGCCTCTGCTCAACGACGTCTTGCTTGAGTTTGAAACAAGTGAAGGCACCATAAAGAGGCTACATGAACTTGTCGATGGCGAGCGCTATCAAGTAATCGTCACTCAGCAGTCTGGACTAACACGCTACCGACTCCATGACGTTGTTGAAGTGCGCGGCTTCTTTAGGCAAACCGCAAAACTTGAGTTTGTTGGGCGAGCGAACTCTGTGTGCGATCTTGCAGGCGAAAAATTGCAAGAGCAATTTGTTCGTCGAACGTTGACTGCGATTCTACCTCAATGTGATTTCCTCCTGACTCCAACTGATGAAAGTCATTTGGGTTATGTGCTCCTAGTCGATCCGCAAGGGACCAATCGATACGATGAAACCGATCGATACGATGGAATCACGGTACAAGCTGACGCAGCCTTGTGTCAGGCGCACCACTACCGATTGGCTCGCGATCAGGGACAGATCGCGCTCTTGCGAATGCTCTTTGTTCCGAATCTAAAGAGCAGACTGCAAGATTTTCATCAGGAAGAAGGAATGAAAATTGGCAACATTAAAGAAGTTGCTTTGCTTACTGACCTTGCAAAAGCAAGGAGACTTTTGGTGTTTATTAACGCGCAGATAGATAGCTGCAAGCCGCTTCGTGTGAGCTCATCGGAGCAAAGCTACCCGTTGCATTCAAGTTCTCAACCAGATGCTCAACTCCCGGTTGAAGCATAAGCTGCTTCAACAACATCAGCTTGCGCACCGTCTCTTCTTCATGACGGAGTGCCACCAAAACCTCTTCTACGTCCTCAAGTGACAGCCCACCGGATATTTGATCTATGGCGGCAACCGCAGCCTGCGGGCCTACTCGCACCATTTGTGTATAACCTTGAAGCGCGTCGCTAATCAATGAAAAATCAGCAACCGAAAACACAGTAGAGTCAAAGAGTAAATTACCGCTTTTGTGATGCAGTGCTTCATCCTTCAGAATAGACGAAAAGATTTTCGACAACTGCGGCTGCGCGCAGCCCTTCGAAAGTCGATTGTAGTGATCTAGTCCCCAACCTTCGAGAATGATTTGCACTAGATAGACAAGCAAGGCCGGCGAAAATTCCTCGATTAGTTTCGAGAGAAACAGAAGAAAGTGTCCACTCGGCAGTTGTTTTTCTTGTGCATCTAAATAAGGCTCGATCCAAGCCAGATGCTTGGCTTCGTCGGCACCTATAAACGAATAGAGCTGCGCATTATCCGTACATTCCGCTGTCAACACCATCTTCGCGCAATACGCCAATCCAGATTTTTCAATAAAGTATGCTTCGTTTAAAAGCGACTGGTTACAGCGCCCCAGCACGCGCCGCTGTTGCTCCTTCGACAGTTTCGTGTATACAACACTTGTATGGAATCCCCACCATTCGTCCGACCACAATGCGCTGTAATCGATTGTTGACGGCTCGAATTCCGAAGACATTCCAGTCTTACTCAAAATCATTCGGTAGAGCGGAGACTGCTTACCGGCATGTGGTGCGCTTAGGTTGTTACGCACTTGTATGTCACGCATTCGTTGACTCCAGCAGGTTTTCCACCTGACTCTCACTACTGTGAGTCCTGCAGCTAATTCGCATTTGAATGTTACTCAATCATCTTATCTCCAGCAATTTTTTGCTCATGTTTCGCAGAACATGGTCAGCGACTTTCTGAGGTAGTGACCGGCGAATATAATACAAAGCTTGCGTATCTTGTCCGACTCGAACTCGCAAGGGTACAACGCTCTTATTCGAAAGGCTGAATACTGCATCGGCAACGCGTGTCGGATCATTGCCCGGCTGTTCCATCCTGCGTGCAAGAAATCTGCGATAACCTTGCATCTGCGGCTCATATACTACAGAGTCAACCGAGTTGCTTGACTTACACGGCCATTGGATATTAGCAACAAAACGCGTGCGAAATCCTCCAGGCTCGACTAAACAGACCTGTATTCCATGAGAACCTAATTCGTATGAAAGACTTTCGCTCAATCCTTCGAGGGCGAATTTACTGGCTACATAAAGACTCTGAAGTGGCATTCCAACAAATCCAAGCACAGAAGAAATGTTGATCACCTTACCTTTCGCTGCACGCAAAGCCGGCAGTAAATCGCGCGTCAGCAATAGAGGCGCAAAGAAATTGACTTCGAACTGCAGTCGAATTTGTTCTTCAGTCAAGGACTCTAACGGACCGGAAAGTCCGTAACCCGCGTTATTAATTAGACAATCCAAACTGTTCGAACACAGCTCGGCCACGCGCTCGACAATCGCAGTTCGCTCAGAGTTCAATGCTACATTTAACGGAAGTACTGTCAGATTATCGCTCTGAATGTCATTCAACTGCTCTGGATGTCTGGTTGTAGCAAACACTTTCCAATTGCCAGAGTGCAGAAAGCGCTCGACCATGAGCCTGCCAAAACCAGATGAACAGCCCGTTATTAGAATAGTTTTGCAATCTTTCAATTTCATATCATCCTAGTAGTCTGCATCTGGAGAACGTCGCTGTTGCTTCTTTTTTCCGATCTCGCGCTTAGCTTCGGTGCGCCGAATCTTAGCGGCTTTGGATACTCGAGTAGGGCGTCTCGGCGTTGGAGGATTAAGCACTGACTCAAGCATCTCTTTCAATTTTTCTAGACATTCTTCGACATTTGTTATTTGGTCTCTATGCTTCTGGCTTGTCACAACTAAAATGCCTTCGACTGTGAGCCGACTTGCATATTTTGTGAGAAAGCGATTTTTTATATGGTCAGGCACACTAGGACTGGAAACAACATTCCAATGCATAACAGCCTTACTGTTGACCTTATTTACATTTTGCCCGCCAGGTCCACCGCTGCGAGCAAACGTAAACTCAAACTCGGCTTGAGGAATTTCTTGGCCGGAGCTCAGAACCAGGTTGGTCAAAATCAAAAATCCTTGAGTACTTGTGCGATTGGGTGAATCTCCAATACGAGTCAAAAATTGGACTACGGATAGCATCGAAATGGCGCAGATTCTGGGCGCATCCTCAGTAATTTACATAGAATACTGCACCACTGATAGTATCGCAAGACGGTATTTTTCCGCGTTGAATATATCCATATCTCATAGAAGGATATCCATCTATAAAAGAGTGGTACATAAATAATGCAAATGGCGCATGGAGATCTGAAGCATGACATTAATCTCGTTTACCAGGCGGTACAGAGACAGGTCTGACAACACAGGCTTTCAGTTCGAGTTCTTGTGCGATGTGTGCCAGGCGAGTCATATGACGTGTTTTCAATATAGTCCGATGGGCGTTGCTTCTTCAATTGTTACTGCTGCCGGCTGGATTATGAACCGCGGGCAAAACTTGGGAGTTGCGAGCCAACAGATTCACAGGCTGCTGCGTGGCAAGGAATGGGAGGACGCTTACACAGCGGCAGTTGCTGAAGCAAAGAAGTCATTTAAACAGTGCAATCGATGCAGTGGTTGGGTTTGCCAGGAGAATTGCTTCAATGTCGAAAAGAAACAGTGTCGACTTTGCGCTCCCAATCTAGCTGAAGAAGCTGTTTCGATGAAAGCGCAGGCTGGCAAAGTTCAACTTTTCACTGACGCTCTCGCTAGCGACCAAACCGGTGGGCGCGACATGAGTCTGCATCAGGTATCTCGCTGTCCACACTGTAATGCGCGAACTAGCGGAGGAAAGTTTTGCACCGATTGCGGCAAATCAATTTTCATTGAAGTCTTTTGTGTTGATTGCGGAGCCGAATGGACATCCGATCGAAACTACAAATTCTGCCCCAGTTGTGGCGAAACAATGCCAGAGCCTCAAACATTGCCAACCTTCGGAGCTCGAGCAAAATCCGAAAAGACAACCGGCACCAAACCTGGCAGCGTTGATCCAGAAGCCGCAAAGGCTGCGCATTCGAAGGCTGCGGCTGCAGCGAAAACTACCAAGAACGCCTCAACATCGAAAGTTACCAGAACCACTAAACCGGCGGCAAAAACTGTTAGCTCCCAAAATAAATCAAAGTCCAGTAAAACGAATGATCCCGCAGCAAAAACTGCCAAGTCTGCGAAGCCAACGGCTACTTTAGCGAAAAGTACCAAGCCCTCAAAAACTTCATCCGCAAGCAAAAAAGTAGCAGCTCAGACTAAGAAAAGAATAGTTGCTTTAACACCAACAAAATCCGCACCAAAAGCCTCTTCAAGGGTTGCTAGGAAAAAGAATCCAGCCCACACAGTAGCGCAGCAATCCAAAACTATGGGCACCACTAAGAAAAAGATGAAATAGCCAAACAGTCATACAAGAAAAAATCGGACGCTTATCTATATTAACCACAAGACTGTTTAGAGATGCCACTTGTGTGGTTATTAGGTGAGGCAGGATTAGCTGGAGAATATCATGAAAGTAGAGACAAGCGGAGCTATAGCGAAGATTGCTCAGGCGATAACTCAATTTCGGAAGTTTGAGACCAGGATGTTAGTCCAAGACGGCGAAGTCTTGAGAGAAATCTTCATAGATTGCTCGAAGAACGGTCAACAAATCGAGGTTCGACTAAAGGAGGCGCCGGGCTATATGCAAGGGCGCAACGAATACGTGCCTTCAATTGCTGTGGCATTCAGTACGGCTCGTTCATTTATAGGCAACATGACACCAATTATCAAAAGCTGCACCTGTACAGGCGGTGATAATCAATTGAGCGCGACAATTCGAGTTATTTGGTGTGAGTTGTTTGACACTGATCCAAGCACCGTCGAACAAATGAGCGAGGACGATATTGGAGTGTATCGAAGAGCATCGGTCAGAGCAATGCTCGAGTCGCTCCTCGATCGAGGCGGGGATGCCGTCAAACTCTGGAACTCACGCCCAATCGGAGAAAAAATTGATAGCAAAATCGACTTCACCAAACGGGATCTATCGAGTAAGGATTTGACAGGCATTAATTTGGAGCGCCTTGATTTTAGCGGTTCCAACTTCGACAACTGTCGATTGATCTCTGCTTCAATCGGCAATTCAGAGTACGCCAAATCTACATTCCGAAAATGTGATCTCGAGAAAGCCAATCTCTCTTCGCTAAACGCTACTCGAGCTGACTTTAGCGACGCATGCATGAAGTCTGTGTTTTGCTACCAGGGCAATTTCAAAAATGCCTTATTTAAAGATGCCGATCTTTCCGACAGCAAGTTCAACGAAGGAGACATACGTGGTGCTGACTTCACCGGCAGCACCACCACCGGTGCGAATTTCCAGGGAACAAAATATGACGAAAAAACCAAGTTGCCACCAGATTTTCCTATAGACAACCTTTCATGGAAGGGAACAGGAGTGGATCCCAGACGAGAGACACAGCTGAAGAGTGCATTATCCAAAGGTGTTAATGACTACGCGGGATTTATCGAACAGATTGAAAAAAACTTCGATTTCGAGAGAATCGACAAAGCAATCAACATGCTAAAGAAGGAACGATTCCAGCTGTTTTCGCAGGTCACTCCTGATCAAGTTATAGGTGTTGTTCGCAGCCAGCGCGAACAAGAACTTGTGTATTCATGTCTTCTTACGGAAGAGGGCAACTTCACTTGCTGCACACAGAACTTAAAGCCCTGTGGAGGGCTGAGAGGAGCGTTGTGCAAACACCTGCTGGTTCTCATCATCGGACTGACTAAAAGCGAAGCACTCGAACCAAACTTAGCCGCGACATGGGTGCTCTCAAGTAAATTCCATCAGCCGAAAATTGATAAAGAGATGATGAGTTCAGTATTCCTGCAATACAAAGGAGCACTGGTTGGCGAGTTCGACTGGCGTCCAACAGAAACAATTCCGGAAGATTATTACACCTAGCAGCGATTATAGGCGGCTAGAATAGCCGCGCTCCAGCGTTTATTTTCGATCAGCGTACGGACCCGCAGCACCATACATCTTTAATTCCAGCAGCATCGTCTTCATGCTGTATAGCGGTCTATAGTTGAGGACTCGTTGTGTTTCAGATATGTCAATTTTCGAGGGCTTCAGTGAAGGATCCAGACCCAAACTCACCACCAAATCATAAAACGGCTTGTAATGGCGTTTGAAAGTGGTGCCTGGACCATCCACGTCCCAGGTTGCTAAATCTTCATCGGTGTATTGATAAGCACCATCGACAGGAAGAAATAGTGGTGCATTATGCAATTGGTGATCTTTTGCAGACAAAAGTTCGATACTTTTAATCACCGCTTGAGCAACATCGGAAATGTGCACTGCGCCTTTAGAAAACCACTGACACCACTCGATGAAACTCTCATAGACAGTTCGATTCCAAGGCGGAATGAAAGCACGTGGTCGAAGAGTAATTACGTTCATGCCGTTCCTGAAAGCGTATGTTGCAGCTATCTCTTCGCCGAGAACTTTCGTGTGCCCGTAGAGTCCAAACCGCTCATCTATGCTAGTGCTCGAAATAAAGACAATATCTTGGATGCCTGCTTCAAAGGCTGCCTGGAATACATTGAACGTTCCACCTACATTTAAATCCCAAAATTCGTAAACAGTTTTGTCTCTTCTAAATTCATGGATGCCATGCCACGCTGCAATGTGCACGACAATGTCAATGCCTTGCATCGCTATCTTCAATTGTTCACGATCAAGGATGGAGCCAGCGATGAATTCGATCGAAGGGACGCCCAGAGCCACCTGTTGGGGCGAACTCTGCTGGTCTAGCAGAGCCGGTCTGTGTAAATCAAACACTACTGGAGTGTGACCCATGCCAACCAAAGATGAGCAGAGAATCTGCCCTAAGTCACCACTGCCGCCAGTCAAAAGTATCTTCATGATGCCCGGCTCGTTTGCTTAGATTTCTTAATCGGCATGCCTACGCTCCCTATATGTCAGATGCCAGGAAGGATTCTTGCGCTCCGGGTTAGATGCCGGCAAGGATGCCGGCGCTCCCAGGTTAGCTAGCATCAGCTTCACTTCAGCTAGACATCAACCTTCACTTCAGTCGGTAGATCCCGACTGATTTGCTCGAGTGTAAGTCGCTCAGTTTCGTCAATTCTAGTGCAACCAGAAACCAGATTGTCCATTTGTATTGACACCGACTCATTTAATTGACGAGGATGAGAGACGGCTATGGCCTCTGGTTCTATTCCCGTTAGAAGAAAGGATAGTGTCGCGCCCAAAGAGTAGATATCACTGGCAGCAGATGACTTGCCTCTAAATTGCTCAGGCGCCATGTACAAATGTTTGCCCACAACAGAGCCTGTGATATTGATCTCGATCTGTTGTGCCACCGAGAAATCAATGAGACAGATTTTCTGTTCGTCGGACAGCATCAAATTGTCTGGCGTAAAGTCGCGATGGATTACTGGCGGATTTTGCGCATGTAAATAGTTGAGGATGGAGCACATCTGCATGGCATATGCGACCACATCTGACTCAGAGAGCGGACCTCGATCGTCAACCAATTTCTTTAAAGTCTTTCCAGTGATCCTTTGCATAACCAGGTAAGCTCGATGATCCTCTACAAAGACATCGAATAGTTTGACGATCTGTGGATGATCGATGCAGCTGAGCATGTGCGCTTCTTGCTGAAATTTTTCGGCGACAGATTTGCGCACCCGTGCGTCAGGAAACACTGGCATGACAAATTCCTTGAGTGCCACCGTCTGCACCAAACCTTGAACGTTGTTGTTGCGTGTTGCTAGGTAGACTGTGCCCTGCCCACCCGTGCCCAGCTTGCGGGTAATCGTGTATTCGCCGTTCTGAAGCTTCATTCCTGGCGTCAGCGGGGTGAGTTTCTCACGCTTAGACGGTGCGGTCAGTTCGTTGAGCCACAACTCCGTGAACCCTTCAGTTGACCGTGCTGCCTTGAACACTGAAAACATTTCATCGGGCGTCACGTTTCCGAATGCAAGTTTCGGAACACCAACCTTGAGAGCTTGCAACAATTTCTCTCGCTGCGCCGGTACTATCATGTCACCATATTTGATACTGCAATCCATATGGAGCCCTTTTCCAACGATCTTTATTCTGTAATCAGTGGCGGCCTTAGTACCTTTAGGTCTAACCACCGATATTGATTTAATGTCAGTCCATGGAATCGTCTGTGTAACCCAGTGAACCCCTGTTCCGTTTCTCTGGAACTGCGTGAAAAGCAGAGCCGACTTTGTTATGCCGAGATGGCTTGGCTGTTCAGCTCGTATGATGGCAAAATGTGCAATCAAAAGAGCCGCAGCACCATAAACCCAAAGCGAAAGTTTTCCGACCAAATCAATTGCAGCCGCCGTCGCGGCATTGGGAGCCGCTTGTAATAGCGGCTTCAATGGACTGAGCAACAGCCTCCCCAGAAACAGAATGAGCGGGTCTAACATATTAAAATATGCAAGCAACCCAACCATAAAAATAAATCCGCAGATCAGATAGGGGAGGCGATGTACCAGCGGTCTCCAAATCCTTTCAAATTCCGAATTCGGACAGTAGCTGATCGCAAATTCTTCAGGTATGACGACCATGCGCGATTTTGCAGGAACTGTCATGCCGCAACCAGTCATGCAGGCACCCTCACAAGATCCTTTAAATCTGTGACAACAGAAGCCGCAGACTCGGGTCGGTCGTTTGCCTCCAGTGATGTACATTTAGAAACTAGCGCATCCAGTTTTGGATTAATGTTCGGAAGAATTGATGACGGTTTAGAGACCGTAAGAGCTTCTGGATCCTTGGCAGTGAGTAGATAGTGGAGAGTGCAACCAAAACCATACAGATCGCTTTTCGTATTCGCTTTTCCGCGTAGTTGTTCGGCAGACATATAAGCCTGCTTACCAATCATGGTACCAGTTGCGGTGCCAAGAAAGAGATTGGATGCACCAAAGTCGATAAGGTGGATCAACTCGGCATCGTCAACAATCAAATTATCCGGAGAGATATCTCGGTGAATGATGGGAGTAGGCTGACCATGGAGATAAGCAATGATTTCTGCTATCTGAATTCCCCAATCAACGACCTTCTGTTCGGGTTGTGTACCATGCTGTCGAACATATTTGCGAAGATCTTGGCCCTGAATATATTCGAGCACCAAATAATGCCTGCCCTGGTCAACAAAATTATCGTAGACACGGGCAATTTGTGGATGATGAAGCGCTGAAAGCAAACCAGCTTCGCGATCAAACAAACGAATCGCCTCTGTATGCAGAGCAGTCTCAGCGTCTTCTGGCACAACAGCTTCCTTTAGGACAAACTGTCTTTTGCCGGGATCGCGCACCAAATAGATGGCAGAGAAGCCTCCGAACGCCAACTGCCTTTCGACCGTAAACCTTCCACCGGCGACTTCCCGTTCTGGTTCAAGCGGAATGAAATTTGTGGCGCCAAAACGCCGAGTAAGCTCCTCTTCCCACATTTCGGTGTAACCCAGGTTTTTCTGGTCTGTTCCGAGCAAGTGCATATCAGCCTTAGCACTCTCAAGCTCAGGGAAATTCGCCCCACCGCCAGACCAGACGTCCAGAGCTACCAGGAGTTGCTGCGCCTCAGCGCCGGACAGGGAATCCAGAGAAATACGGGCGGGTAAGCTTTTCTCAAAGAAAAGGGTGAGGATGTTCTGGCTGTAAGTGATGTTGCGAATCTTCGACCATGCATGATGAGATCGATAGGCGAACGCAGGACACATCCAAACAGGCAGAGAAATTCCCTGGCGGCTGATGAAAATTGTTCGATCTGATAGCAGAGTGGCGCCAGTAACAAGGAGTGCCATCACCACTATTTGGGCGAAAATGAGCACGGCGGTAGGGGCAGCTTGAATGGACCCGTTTGAAATAGCAATGAGAATCACGACCCAAGACCAGACGCAAAAAATCAGTGCTATAGGTAAGCTCGCCGTCAAAGCTACACAAGAGACCTTTACAGGCAGACTTTTATAATTCAGCGTTACTTCGGCTTCAGCCACTATGTGCACCGATTAGTACTATTTATCTGCCACAAAACAGGCACTTTCATTCAAGGAATGGGCGTGTTAATGAATATTCAGGTGATTAGAACAAGGGGCGCCGACATGCAGCGCCCCCTGAAAAACATGTGCTTGCCACCACTAACGGTGCGATTGGTTCGCCAGCAAAGAGCCGCGTTGAATTTGTCCTGACACTGCAGTGGAGACATTTCGGCTCAGCATGCCGGAACTTGACGGTTGACTTGAATAGACCATCGTTTTTGGAGAGCTTGGATATGCCGCAGCTTTTGGTGTCGCAGCCGCCGTCACTATAGGCTTGCTGGCTGTCGGTTTGGCTTGGTTCATCATCCTTCCGGCGAGCATATTGGTAGATGTGCCACTCGGCAAATTCGTCAACATTCTTCCTGGACCATTAGGAGATATGCTGCTTTGAAAACCTGCGTCGGGAAGACCACTCTTGATAATCGTCACGCCAGGCGAATTTTGACCGGGTCTGATCATAAGTGGAGGCGGCGATGGTTGAGTTTGAGTAGGAGCTTCGATCACAACAACTTGGGACGTATTACCTTGTCTGCGCAAATCTGTGAAGAGAGCACTTTCGTCTGTAAGCTGAACTTGCTTTCGAGCGTGCCACATATGCTGATCAATATTTGGATTACCAGCCATTGACGGAAGAGGAGACGACATCAGTGCAACTGCAGCGACGATAAGTAGACGATATCCTTTCATTTGAATTCCCCTCACTGCGTGATTCTGCGTATCAAAGGAGGGACCGCAGAATGGCTCTGCGGTCATTTTTTCCGATGAATGATACTAAAAGCTGAACACCTAACAGAAGACATTGTGTACGAATTGCAAATCAAACGAAACAGGGAAAACCCTAGAACTCATATTCATAAGAAAACCGGCGCTCTCACAGTTAGCGCCGGCTCTCTTTTAGTATTTCTTCGATGTGTGTTTTCGATCTTTCTTATGATTATTTAGACCATGTCATAAGGGAATTAGTTCCCGGAAATTAGTGTCCGCCCAAAGCCTTAATCCGAGCTTTTGTGTCATTCGCGAACTGCCCAGTGGGGGCGGTTTGCAGGTATCTCTTGTATTCAGCAATTGCAGCAGGAATTTGCTTAAGAGATTCGTACACAGTGGCTGCGTAATACATCGCATCCGCTGAAGCTTTGGGATCCAGTTGAATAGCCCTTTTATATTTCTCTAGCGCCTTTGGCATGTTGTTAGCAGCCTGATAGGCGGTGCCTGCGTTCATGTTCGTGGATGCGTCATCACTCAGCCGCAACGCTGCTTCGTAGTCAGCAATTGCGCCCGGTAAGTCAGGCTTTGCGGCGGTTTGTTTCTTGATGGCCGCATCGACAAGCGGAGCTGCTTTCTGGGCATTGACGGCCGCTTGCGCAGCGATTAACGTCTGCTGATAGGTTTTTTCGCGACCGTTATACAATACGGCCTGCTTATAGTCAGCAATTGCATGCTCGAAATCATTTTTAGCTTGATATGCGGTTCCTTCTCCATACCAATAGGTCGCTTCTTTAGGAGATATTTCTAAAGCTTTCTTATATTGAACAAGAGCTTCGTCTAGATTATTCGCAGTTTGCGCTTTAACCGCAGCATCGTAAGCCGCTTGAGCCTCTCCTGATTTTTTCGATTCAGCAGCAGCTGCAGCGTTAGCAGCCTCAGCTGCTGCCGCAGTCACGATCTTTTGTGTGTTTGCGGGATGAAGGCGCAAATCACTTAACCGTCCTTGAGCCTGGACTGCGTATGTTCCTTTCGGCTGAGCTCTGATATATCGATCGTAGTCACCTATAGCTGCCGCCCCCTGTCCGGAATTTTCATCGAGTATGCCTAAGAAGTAGTTGTTATCGACTTGTCCTTTAGGATCTAGCGTTAACGCCTTTTGAAAAGCCATCTTCGCGTTGTTGAAATCCTCAGCTTGCTGATAGGCACTTGCTACGTTAGTCCATAAAGTCGGATCGTCCGGCGTAGATACAAGTGCCTTCTTGTACAACTCAATTGCGCCTGCAAAGTCACGAGCTGCCTGTTTCTGAATCGCTTCATTGACGACCGGACCAGACTGCTCTGCCCTCGCAGCTTTCATCACAGCTAAATAATCTTTGTTAGTCGGCGCAAGGTCAAGCGCTTTTTGATACCACTTAATCGCGTTAGGGTAATCCTTCTTCGCTTGATAGGCTGTTCCCAATGCGTACACGAATGCTGATTCAGTCGGATTAGCAGCTATTGCGATGTTGTATTTTTCAATCGCTCCATCGAGGTTGCCACCTTGTTGCAACTTAACACCAGCATCGTAAGCATCGTTAGCTTGCTTGGTTTGCGCAAGTTGTCCTTGCGTTTGCAGATGCACCACATTTCCAGGATTGGCCCCCAGAGCCTTTGTGCGTTCCTTAGCTGCTGCAGCATATTGACCGGTTGGTGCTTGTCTCAAATAGTTTTGATACTCGCCTAAAGCTTTACCACCTTGATTTGAGTTTTCATCGAGTTGAGCCATCAAATACAAATCGCCAATTTCTCCCTTAGCGTCAAGCTCATAAGCCTTCTGATATGCGTCGCGCGCTGGTCCAAATTGATCCGATTGCTGATAAGCGATACCAAGATTTGACCAGACTCGCGCGTTCTGAGGAGACATCGCAAGACCTTGTTTGTACAATTCAATGGCTCCAGCATTGTCTCCTGAAGTCTGTTTCGCTGATGCTTGATCAAATAGCGGCCCAGCCTGCAAGTTGATTGCTTCGGCATAGTACTTCGGTAAATCTTTATTGTTTGGTGCTAACGGCATTGCCTTCTTGTACCAATCCGCAGCGTCGGCAAACTTGCCCATCGCTTGATACAACGTTCCTAAAGCGAAAACGTAATCCGGATTGTTTGGTGCAATCTGCAATGCTTTCTGATACAGCGTCAGAGCCTGATCGTATTGCTTTGAACTCTGCAGTTTGACTGCCTGTTGGTACGACTCATCAGCAGCTTTTTCATTCGCAAGTTCAGTGTCAGACTTGATTTTCTGTGCAGTCTTGGGATCGCGATTTAATGAGTCACGACGCTCTTTGGCAGCCGCTGCATATGTGCCGGTTGGTGCAGCCATAAGATATTTTCCATAATCCTGGATAGCTTCAGGTATTCGATTGTAGTTTTCATCGATGGCACCAATTAGGTACAAGTCCGCGACTTGTCCCTTCGGATCAAGTCCTAAAGCTTTCTGATAAGCATCTTTGGCGCGATTGTATTCTTGCTTGGCATACTCCGCACTGGCAATGTTGTACCAGAGACTGGCATTATTTGGTGTTATCTGTAGTGCCTGCGAATAACCAGCGATTGCTCCGTCATAATCTTTTGCTTGGTGCTTAGCCACAGCTGCAGCGATGATTGGCGCAGCCTGTTTTACATACGCGCCTGCGAGAGCATCCTTAAATTGCTGACTCTTAGGATTAGCAGCAATCGCTTGTTGATAGCATTTAATCGCATTAGGAAAGTCATTCTTCGCTTGATACGAAGCACCAAGAGAGAACAAAGTATCCGGATCGTTTGGATTGACTTTCAGCACCGCCAAGAAATCAGCAATGGCACCATCAAAATCGCCTGATTTAAACTTGACACCGCCTGATCCATATTTTTCGGTGACAAGCTTGTCTTTCTGCGCATTGCTTGCAGTTTGAATACCTTGCTTAGCTGCATCATTTGAAGGATCTATTTTCAAGGCTTGATTGTAAGCATCGAGAGCACTGGCGTAGTCGTCTTTGGCCTGATATGCCGTTCCGATATTCACCCAAATGTCATCGGCTTTAGCGTTGCGAGGATCGGCTTGAAGAGCTTGTTTGTACTCCGAGATTGCGGCGTCATACTGCTTCTTTGCTTGCAAATCAACGCCATTGTTAACATGCTTCGACAGATTCGCTTGAACTTTTGCGGCAGCTAGTCCCGACATCAACTTACTAGCAAGTGGATTCGTTTTGCCTGGACTAAAGCGGATTGCCTGCTTGTATTCTTCTTCAGCCTGACCAAAATCTCCGCGATACTGAAACGCTTGACCGAGACCGATGTGATTTTCAGGAGCAAGTGGATTTTCTTTGAGAGCTTCTTCCCAACCGGCCACTAATGCATCCTGAACATCTGCATCATCAGACTTAAATCCAATCGCTTTGCCATAGGCAGCGATTGCACTCGGAATATCTTTCTTTGCCTGAAATGCTTGACCTAGCTTCACTTCAACGTCAGCACCATCCGCGGTTCTGGCAGCAGCTTGATATTCGGCAATGGCTTTGTCTGTTTCATCACGAACGCGATAAACATCGCCAAGTTTGATGTGCAATTTCGGGTCGTCTTTGAGTTTTAGCGCTGCGCCGTACTCAATGATTGCGCCCACGAAATCCGCAGCCAAGCGGGCCTGGTCGCCAAGGGCAACGCGGTCAGCATAAGAGCTGGGATCTTTCCCCATCATGCGGATAATGCCTTCCACGTTTTGCAAAGTGGTGGCATTGCTCATATTCAAATAAAGAGCCTGATGAAATTGCTTGAGCGCTTCGGCAGGATTGCTCCGTTGCTGAAGACCGAAATTGTTATGAGCGATTGCCAAGTTGTCCCTGGCGAGCTTGTAAGTTGGATCCAGTTTCAAAGCTGCTTCAAATTTTTGAATAGCCAACTGGTACTGACTGGCATTCAACGCCTTGACGCCGTCATTGTTCAAGCCAATTACTTGACTTGAATCAGCCCAAGCCATATTGGCCGGAAAGAAGCCAGTAGACTGCAGCGACAGGGAAAACGCGAGCAACGAATGAACAACTAAAGAACGTCTTGAAAAGCCGCTAGCCACCTTACAAACCTCAAATCACTCAAATACACGTCCAATTATCGATTCTAATTGATCGACAACCGACACAGGACAGTATTTACCCTGAATGCCTAAAAATTTGAAAAGAACTGGCCTTTAGACCTCGGGTTCAATCAACCCGTAATTGCCATCCCGGCGGTGATACACGGTATTAACCTGATTTGTCTCGGAATTGATGAACATGAAGAAGTCATGTCCAAGCAAATCCATATGCTTACAAGCTTCATCAGGCATCATCGGTTTAAGAGGGAAGCGCTTGGAGCGAACAATTTTCGGTCTAATCTCATCAAGCGTAACGTCTTTCGCTTCTCTGACAACTTCCAACTCGTCATCTTCAACCAGGTCGGGACTTTCGTCATTGAGAATTTCCAGACCATGTTTGTCAGTAGACTTACCCTTGCTGTAATAGCGAGTTTTATATTTACGCAGTTGGCGCTCGATTTTGTCGGCGACCAAATCAATTGACGCGTACATATTCTCGGTCGACTCTTCGCCACGAATCACAGCACCGTTCAGCTTAATCGTCACCTCGGCAGTTTGACTATCTGCCACAGATGGATTCTTAGCCACACTCAGAAGCGCAACCGCGTTGAGTGCATGGTCAAAGTGCTTTTGCGAGCGTTGAAGTTTATCCAGCAAATACTCTTTCAAAGCTGGCGTCAGGTCTATATTGCGTCCCGTTACTTGAACATTCATCATGAGCAAAACCTCCGCGGTTATTGTGAATTACCGCAAGTGTGAGATGCGTGCGGTCACTTGTTCCGCACGCTGCTAAATCTAGTAAAAATCCAATGCTTCTAACGCTCAAACTCTATTTGTTCGTTGATCTGGACAACTTTAATCGTTCGATTCCAAAGAGCGGCATATTGTTGGGCTGCATATATAGAAGAACCGCCACAATATATCTATTAGCTTGAACTACGTCAACCCCAAATGGGTTTTTCCGTTGAACCGGTGAAGCAACTAGGAGTGCCGTTCTCTCGAATTCCTATCATTTTTGTACCCGCCCGGGGGGCGGTCAAACATCAGATTATTATCTCAAACCGGAGCTGGCTTGAAGGACAATCTGCGCAGCGTCAAGATAATTCAGGGGTTTCGAAGTTCCTGTGGAATTTCCTTCGGCAAATGCGGGTTGCGAAAACCAATGTCCATTCGGCTTGCGCGGTTGAGCTGAGTTTGCCGTCTGAGGGCGACGTCCACTCGACTTGAAATCGACCATTGCCGCAACGACACGCAGAGCCTCACTCGGAGGAAGAGTCGCCGATAGCGACTCGGGCGAAGCATTAGCGGCGCGCAGCACGCCGTTGTGGTCCAAGAAATTGGCTGCCGTTTCGCCCGTCATTCCCGCATCAGCCTGAGGCTTGCCTGCGTACATATGGCGAACAAGTAACTTGTAGAAGTCTCCGCGTGACATCGCCGTTGATGGGTCTAAATTGGCAGGCGATTCGATCGTGCCATTTCTGAGCATCTCTCGCAAAGCTGCCAGCCGGAAACGCGAATTGACCGGAAAATATTCAGAGTAGTGACCGATACATTCCATCTGCTCAGCTGTCATTTTGAAGTTCGGATAAAGGCTGGCGGAAGTGACTTGCCCTTCCTGGCAAGCTTTAAAGAACGGAGTGATAGTTGAGGAATTGGTGCCCATCGCATCACCAATGATGTGAATTTCAACGTCTGGGCGGCCAACCAGCTCGCGCACTCGCTTGATGGTCGAGCGCGTGTAGTCGTAAGCATCGAGCTTCTTGTATTTGCTGTTCCAGTAATTCATCGGGGCAATGACGTCGTAATAATGGTCCAGCATCTTCCAAGGGATCTGGGCAACTTGTGGTGCCAAGTTCAATGGGCTGTAGACCACAGCGACCATCGGATAGGTTGGTCCAAGTGTCTGCCTCATACGTCGGCTATATGGCTCAACCTTGGCTGGACTCAGGTCCTTTTCCATGTTGGCGGCGATGGCATCCATGCGCTGCCCGGTCGGGCTCTGGAATCGAGCCGCTTCTATGAGCTTGTCGGCATCGGCTTGAGGATTGTGCAATTCCGCAAACGACCAGGCAATGACGCGAATTTTGTATTTGTGACAAGCGTCAATTAACGGTCCCAATTTTTCTGGACTGGTTACAGCGATGGTATTACTACGCGAAGTTTGGACAAAGAGATTTCGAATACCCTTCGCATGGAGATTTTGGCAATATGTATCGTAGTTACCGTCTGGATAGTTCCACATATTCATCCAAATGCCCGGCCCATCGGCTAGACCTTCTGGAGACGAGGCTGCTTGACACATCAAATACGGTGCCACAGCAGCCGTGAATGCTACTACCAAACCGATAAGCCGAGCAGCTTGCTGCCTAGGCAATCCTAGGATAATTCCCTGATAGAACCTCATCCGCACCTAACTTCTAGTAAAAAAACCTATTTATTGACATTATACCCACGCGCATTCAGAAAGATACCTCAAATGAGGTATATCCTGCCGATCGTCAGTTGGTGTGCGGCACTTCAAGAACGCCACCAACTGAGTGTTTCAGCTACCGGCAGTGCAAAACTGCGAAGATTAAACTCTCGTGTGGGTCTCGTGAAGTGCGATAATTACAAGACGTTCGGTATCTGAGACATATATGACACTGCGTAGGTATCTTGCATGAAAGTTGCTCTCGGTCAGATCAATACAACCATCGGGGACATCGATGGAAACGTCGATAAGATGATTGCTTTCGCCATAAACGCCAGGCAGGGAGGGGCGCGACTGATCATATTTCCCGAGCTTGCGGTCTGCGGATATCCGCCGATGGATCTACTTTTAAAAGATAGTTTTGTACACGCGAATTTGAAAGGGCTCGATAAACTGCGTCAAAGTGTGGAAGGGATTTCTGTGCTGGTCGGTTTTGTGGATACCAACCATGGCAATGGTCGACCTCTCTATAACGCCTGTGCGCTGCTGGAAGATGGAGAGATCAAAGCTAGGCGATACAAGACATTGCTTCCTTCCTACGATGTCTTCGACGAAGACCGCTATTTCGAACCGGCGCGCGAATACATGCCTGTCACCATAGACGGTATTAGCGTGGGAATTTCAATATGCGAAGACATTTGGAATTCCAAGCAGATAAATACGAAGCCTCGGTATCTAATTGACCCAATCGAGCGAATAGTCGAGCTGCATCCACAACTCCTGGTCAACATCTCAGCCTCGCCGTTTTCAATTGGAAAGGAGCACATTCGCCATGAACTAGTGCGCAATCAGGCCCGGAAACATGGCATTCCAATCATCTATGTGAACCAGGTTGGCGGCAACGACGAGCTGATTTTTGATGGTCGTTCGATTGTCGTTAACGCCGATGGTGAATTGATTGCCAGAGGGAACGAGTTTACCGAAGATCTGATCTATGTCGATATTGAGCCGGGCGAAAAATCTGTGCAAGTTCTGAACGGCATCATTCGACCTTCCGCAGACGACCGCACCATCAACAGCTATAAAGCGGTTGTGCTCGGCACCAAAGATTACGTGCGCAAATGTGGCTTCACCAAGACTATTATTGGTCTGTCCGGAGGAATCGACTCAGCTGTCACAGCGGCAATTGCAGTCAAAGCATTGGGATCTGAAAACGTTGTTGGCATCGCTATGCCTTCTCCTTACTCCTC
Organism: Candidatus Melainabacteria bacterium; assembly: GCA_003153555.1. Lineage (GTDB taxonomy): Bacteria > Cyanobacteriota > Vampirovibrionia > Obscuribacterales > Obscuribacteraceae > PALSA-1081. The sequence goes on from PLZS01000130.1 coordinate 26,851, forward strand.
GCAAGGTTCGCTGGATGACGCAGCCGCCCTAGCCAAGAACTTAGGCATGGAATACCGAGTCATACCAATTGAGAAAGCGATGGTGGCGTTCAACGAGATGCTGGGTCCCGCGTTTGAGGGCACCAATCGCGATGTCTCTGAAGAGAATATACAGGCGCGCATTCGCGGCTCCATCTTAATGGCCATGTCGAACAAGTTCAATTATTTGGTGCTCACGACGGGCAACAAATCAGAATTGGCGGTGGGCTATTGCACCTTATATGGTGATATGTGCGGTGGAATTGCAGTCATATCAGACCTGCTGAAGACCCTTGTCTACGACCTAGCCAAATACATTAACGAAGAAGCCGGCAAGGAAATCATTCCGCGCTCAACCATTGAAAAGCCACCATCTGCCGAATTGCGCCCAAATCAAACTGACCAGGATTCGTTGCCTCCATATGTGGTGCTGGATGGCATCTTGCAAGCTTATGTTGAACAAAGACGCAAGCCAGACGAAATTGTTCGTTTAGGCTATAAGCCAGAAGTTGTAATGGACGTGATCAACAAAACTGACAGAAGCGAATACAAGCGCCATCAAGCCGCACCTGGTCTAAAAGTTACAACACGAGCATTTGGCGTCGGTTGGAGAATGCCAATCGCCCAACGCTTCAAGGAAACCGTCGGTCAGGAAACTTATCAAGTAGTATCTAAGTGATATGCTAGTTACCGGCGAAGCCGCACCGTCGAGGTCATATGACTAAAAAGGATGAAGAAATCCAGCGCAAGTTAGAAGAGCTGGAGTCCGCTGTTTTGAGAGAGACACCGACGCCATCTCAACAACATTTGACGTCGCCCCAGAAATCGACTGACCTAATATCACTCGAAAAGAAGCAGCTTCCTACCACGCCGGTCCAAAACGATCTGCTGTATTTTGGCGGCATCGGTTTAATTCTCACTGGTCTGTTCATGTTCTTCAACCACGTCAGAATAAGCTCCGGATTCATGGGCATGCTGGGCTTGGGCGGTGGCGGTTTTGGACTTTTATTTATTCCGTTGATGATTGGCATCGGTTGGATGATTTATGATTCGAAGAACAAGATTGCCTGGATGTTAGTCACCGGAACTTGCGTGCTCATAATTGTTTCAGTGCTAAGCAGCTTGGTTATGAATTTCCCGCAAATGACTTTGCTTGGAATGATCTTCATGCTCCTGCCTTTCGCGGCTGGTGGTGCCATGCTACTTAAAGGAATGGGCGGACCTAAAGCAATCGAGCAGAAGTTTAAGAAGATCGAATGATCAGCAACAAGTCCGACGGCACTGAAGGCTCGCAAGCTTGGAAAAGTAAAGCGACTCTGCAGCACATCATTGTTCGAAAAAAAAGATCCGGCGTTGCCTTTTTGTTTCTTGATTCTCCCGGTAAACAGAATTTTCTCAGGGCCGAAGTTATCGATGAGTTGAGTCTCGCGATCACCGAAGTGGCAGACGACCCCGACGTTAAAGCGATGGTCGTCATCTCCGGCAAAGCGGATACATTCGTAACAGGAGCCGACTTACACGAGATCATGCGGTTCTCGAACAAAATGGACGGATTGAAGTTATCGCGACATGGACACAAAGTTTTCGCCGCCCTAGCTAATTTTAAAAGACCAACGGTGGCAGCCATCAATGGCGTCTGCCTCGGAGGCGGGCTTGAATTGGTTCTATGTTGTGACCGCAGGGTGGCTACCGACGCACTAATTACGGTACTAGGTCTACCGGAAGTAAGACATGGAATCGTGCCGGGATTTGGTGGCACACAGCGATTGCCAAGGCAAATAGGCGTCCGCAATGCTTTAGAAATTATTCTCGGCGGAGAGCTCGTAGATGCGCATCGCGCGCTAGATATGAACATAGTCGATCAGATAGTGCCAGCTGATAATTTGATGCAACGCGCCGAACAACTGGCGCTAGAGTTGTTGGAAATTCCATTAGGCGACAGAAAAATAGTCGCTCCAGAATTAGACGCTGAGAAGCTAAGCAAGTTGTTTTCCATTTGTGAACGCTCGGTGCGGATCAAAACAAAGGGCAGATATCCAGCTCAGCTGCGAGTACTGGAGGTGATGAAGACTGGTCTGATAGAGGGAATGGAAGCGGGAATAGAGGCAGAAATAACAACATTCGCTGAACTTTCAGTAAGTGAAGTGGCTCGAAACCTTATCTTCTTATTTTTCTCAAGAGAGTTAGCAAAACAAACTGCCGCGATTGCCAGTCGTCATTCCAATATTCGCTTGAACGCCGTCTCCATAGTTGGATTGGAGCGCCGGCTTCCAGCCGGCACCGAACCTGGTAACAAAGGCTTTAATCCCGCGTCGAGCTCAGACGTAAACACCATCGAAGCCGGCAAGATGCCGGCGCTCCCAGGTGGCACACTAGCCAAATTAGCAATCGCGCATGGACTAGACGTTTCTTTCATTGAAACTAACGAACACACGCACACTGCACTTCGGACCAATTCAAACATCCTAAAAGCCGATCTAATTATCGAATCCACCACCGAAGACAAAGACACCAAACTCAAAATCCTGTCGACCATGGCAACGGTGATGAAACCAGATGCGGTGCTCGTAACAGTTACATCTTCTCTTTCAATCGCCGAACTGGCCACATCCATTCCCAACAAGCAAAACTTCATTGGCATGCAATTGATTCATCCAATAGACAAAATGCCTCTTGCTGAATTGATTCCCCATCCAGACACAAGCAAATTTGCAACAGCGCAAGCAACAAAGTTCGTCAACAAAATCGGAAAGTTATCTGCGTGCGTTCATGATAGTCCGGGATTTTTATTGAACAGAATCTTGACAGTGTATCTCCAGCAAGCGGCACGGATGGCTGAAAGCGGCATCCCGGTGAATTGGCTGGAACAGTCCGCCATTAATTTTGGAATGCCGATGGGTCCATTTTCCGTACTCGATGAAATTGGTTTGGATCTGGCACAGACAGTTGCAACTGTCCTAAGCGAAAAGCTTGGCGATAGGTTTAAGGTTCCCAATTCTTTGTCCAAAGCATTAAGCGCGGGTATGATCGGACGCGAGAATGGCTGTGGAGCTTACGTTTGGCACGAGGACAAGAAACTCGAACTGAACATTGATCTCCAAACAAAAGTAGGTTTCCTCATTTCCGAAAGTAGTTTGCCTCCTGAACAATCAACGAAAATCGCCCATGCGATGATACTGCCTATGGTGGACGAAGCATCTCGATGTCTTGATGAAAGGGTAGTGCGGCGTGCTCGAGAAATTGATCTTTGCATGGTCATGGGCATCGGATTCCCGTCGTTCAGGGGAGGACTGCTGCGCTATGCCGACAGCCTTGGCATTAAACAAATCATTGACGAAATTCAAGAAATTTATATACAAACCACCCCAGCACACCATATAAGCGATTACCTTAAGAGGCTAGTGCAGGAGAATCGAGGTTTTTACTCGCGAGCGATGGAACAGAACTAGAGATGCCGAGGCTATTCATAGGAACATTCCTGAGCCTGGATGACCAGCAGAAACTTTCAGTTCTGCAGTCTGACAACGAGCATTTAGAAAGTCTCTGGGAGCGAAAGCCGCGCTGGGTTAAGCCAGTAAAGTTGCACATCACTTGGCTGTTCTTAGGTTCTGTTGAGCAAAATCTCGTTGCCAAGTTGAGCTCGACTCTGCACAAGGTAATCTACGAACGAAATAAGATGCAGAACGACGAAGATCGCAAAGATTTGGTCATGGAATTCACGAAGCCTGAGGTGTGGCCAAATTCACGCAAGCCGCGGCTAATAGTAGTCGCCAATAAACCAATTCCAAGAGCCGTTGAATCGCTGGCTCGGACGATCCGGACAGGTTTGATTCCCTTCTATACTGCCCAAACCGAACAAGAACACAACCAGGATTTCAAACCCCATGTAACCTTGATGCGGCTGGACAGGCGCATTGAAACGCCAGCTGATAAGCTCGCCTTTGATCGGGTTGAAATCCGGGTCGATCCAGCTGCAATTAATTCTCTTGACGAGGCGCTGCCCATCAAGCTGAAGGTTGATGACGTCTGCCTGGTAGAAAGTAACGTGAACGGGAACGACTACAAGATTTTGGACACCGTCCGACTGCGCGATTAATCCTAGGATAGCCTATCCGAGGAGGGCCTATGCAGCAAGCTGCTCGGCTCCTGCAGCTAGCTTCTCGGCATAATCTGCCTACTCCTGAGGCGCCGGCTTCACTTCATCTGTTTCAGGAATCGGGTTTGGCTCAGGAAACGGTGGATTGGGGTCAGGTTCGGGACCAGGCACGGGTACTGGTTGGGGATTTGGGCCAGGGCGTGGTATGGGCCGCGGCTCCGCTAATTTTGGACAGGTAAAACGCCCCATAGCAACACCTCTAAAACTCTGCCGTGTCGGCAATGACGTGCGCATGACAAATAAGAGCCCAGATTTGGTGAAATTTTTGAACACCAGAGTTAGATTGACTAATCAGCGCGTGCAATAGTGTAAATTAGCTTGAATCAGATTTCGTCTTCTAAAACAAGGTGCCATGCCTCCTAAACCGAAACGAGCTCTATCCCTCGTAAAAAAGACAGATAGCCATAAATCCGGTACGGAAAAGTCAGAACCGGAGATGGTTCTCATTGTGGAAGACAACGAGGTTTTAAGAAGGTTGTTTCTTTCACAACTGAAGGTGATCGGGCTGGTCGGGCATGAAGCTACGAATGGCAAGGAAGCTGTTGAAACCTTTTCCAAGGGACAATACGGTTTAATCCTGATGGATGTCAGCATGCCCGTCATGGATGGACTGGAAGCGACGAAATTAATTCGCGAAGCTGAAAAAGCAAAGAAGAAGCAGCGCGTGCCGATAATTGCCGTCACCGGAATTTCGGATCGCGATACTTGCTTACAAGCCGGAATGGATGATTTTATGAACAAACCATTCCTGCTGGAACACTTACGCGGCGTTGTCGCTAAATGGATGAAGCATCGCGCCTAACCTGCGAGCGCCGGCAGCCCTACCAGCAGCTAGTCTTAGCGCTTCACCTACTGGTGCGCACCAAATGTGGTGAACGTGCTGTTCATGATTTCTGTTTCCGATTAATACGACCGGTAAATTGACTTAAAGTCGCCCGTTTAGTTTCGTGGTTTTATTTTCCGTTTTGGAGGAACATATATCTAGTGCATACCTCCTCCATAACCAACAGACGTATTATTGAAGCCGGAAAAATCGATGAACCGCCAAAACAACAGCCAGTCATTAATGCAGAAAGCCGCACAGGCTCGAATAAACCAACAATGGCAAAAGGCTGAAGCGATGTACCGAGCGATAGCTCAGGTGCTCACGATTGCTGGAATGAATGCAGAGCTGGCTGTCGTTCTCTATCATTTGGCCAAGACGCTGGAAGATCAGGGCAAATATTTCGCCGCGTTCGAAACATTATCGGCGCTTGATTTATTGCTTGCCGAACTTGAAGAACTGAACGACCAGGATTTGCATAATCAATTGAACGACGAACTCAACGACGATGTCGCCTAGCCAATATTGTTTGCTTCGTGTGGTTCGGGACGGGTCTGAAAATCCGTGCTCAATCTAGCAACACACAAAAATCCAAGTCTGCTGATTATTTAGCCATGGTGGAATCGCTGGGTGTGGTGTTCAATCCAGGCGCGGCTTGCGGTGCCATCTCGATCGGTCCCCGCAACGATGGCATGTTCTTCGGTAGCACCATCGGGGCGACAGGAGCAACATTGGTCGATTCAGCACTCTCTGCTCTTGGCGGAATCAGGATCATAGTCGGTTCAGGTACTGGCACCACTACCGGTGCGGTCGGAGCAGTCGGAATGACCTTCTCTTTTATAGTCTTGTGCGGCTGCAAATACGTTGATGCTTCAGTCGAAGGCGGAGTTGCATAATTGTATTCGCGAACAGCAGGCCCAGTTGGCACAGGGGCGACCCCAGGAACATCAGGAATTGTTTCCACACCGCTGGCTGCAGTGGAACTCCAATCCTTAACGTCATCCTTTATTTTGCGAACCTTATACGCGATTGCTCGATTTCTAAAACTATTTTTGCTGGCGATAAATCCATCCCAATCGAAATTGACGGGGTCGGTATGATCGCCCTGCTGAGCATATCGATGGGTGATTACGTTGGCATCGGGAACTTTATAACGTTCTTGCAAATAAGACACCAGCTTGACCACCGATTCTTGAAGAGCAGCTGGATAATCTTGATGCCCTGTGTGACACATCTCGATACCAATACTATTGTCGTTATTGATACCAGGTAAGGTTTTAAATATGTTGATATGCACAGTGCCCAGGTCGGGATCAACAGCTTGAAAAATCGTGCCGTCACGGTCGACCACATACTGTGCACCAGCATGTCTCAAACCTGATGAACTCCAAGATTCGATCACGCGTTGTGCACCGATCGGAATGCCGGTTTCAGTTGAATGCATAATGATGTACTTCACAGGCTCGCGGCGCCAGAAGATGCCACCACGAAGTGGATGATAGCTGACAATGCCGGCCCTGACCAGGCTTCTCGCCGTGTAGGAATCGGCATAACCCTGGTGAAATGATCGCGCTATCTTGTTTGAGACGTCGCTTGGCAGAGGCGTGCGCTCAAACTCAGGTGGGTGCATCAAGAAGAAACTTAGAGGATAGGCATAGCGGCTTCTCGGTGCAGCCTTAGCAACGCGTACTACTTCGTGGGTGACAATAACACCGCGTCGGTGGCGCCCGCGGTGCACAACTACAATAGTCTTTTTGCTGCCCTCATAAGAAACAACATTGCGATTTCGACCGCGTCCTCGCGTAGTGTGAGCAACTTCGTGCGTATTCCGTGTGCTCGCTCCATGACGCGAAGAACTCACTTTCACTTCTGAGTGGAGAGAAGAATGGTGACTTACTGGCTCGGCTGAGTGACGCGACGAAGCACCGTGATGACCGACTGACACTGCTGCGGTATGAGAATGAGTCGCGGTCGGCGCTTTTTTCGAGTGGGAACGAGCGTCAGTGGGGATCGCAAGATTGGACAGAACAGCAAGCAACGCTATCGCAAAAGACAATATCTGCACCGTCGCAGTGCCGCTTTGTTTGTGCACACATTGTTCTGTTGAAAGGCGATTAAGCAAAATGATACCCACCGTGAAAGCTACATTATAGGTACAAGGAACCAGATTCGGCAACGAAAAATAAAGCCACAATACACGCCAAAAGCGCATTGCTGCTCAATCTATACAAAAAGGATCAAACAGGTGTACATGGGAACATATTGCGGATGTACCTTTCAACTTGTGGCAGCGAGGTCCAGGTTCGGCTGGAAGCCGGCGCTCCCAGCTAGTCGATCCAGCCGCCGCCCAATATATACGTATCATCCAAATCAAAAATGCCGAGCACTTGCCCAGGCGTGATCGCCGGCTGAGGATCACTGAAGGTCACACGCACTCGCTTGTCGGCAAGTGGAATTACCCTTGCAGGCACAGCTTCGCTGTTGTATCTAATTTTTGCCAGCGCATCAAAAGGACCATCCGGCATGTCGTCCATCAACCAATTCATTGCCGAAGCGGTCAACTCCGTGCGCAGTAACGCTTCCTTCGGTCCGGCAAAAACAACTCGCAACTCCGGATCTAGCGAAGTTACGTAAAGAGGCTCGGACGCAGCAATGCCGAGCCCTTTCCGTTGCCCGATCGTGTAGTTATGGGTGCCTTTGTGTTCGCCTAGCACGTCACCAGTGATGGTGTGAATAATCGCGCCTGGAGCTTCGACAAGAAAGTTAGACAGATAAGTTTGGGTCGTAGTCCCCTTTGGAATAAAACACAGGTCTTGGCTGTCAGGTCGGTTTGCGGAGGCAAGTTCATTTTCAACTGCAATCGCTCGAATTTGCTCTTTTGTATATTCACCAAGAGGCAAAAGAGTAGAACGCAACTGCTCCATAGTGATGCCCCAAAGCACATACGATTGATCTTTGGTTCGATCCAAAGCGCGTCCCAACCGCGGTCCGTTCTCAGTTTCAATAACGCGGGCATAGTGCCCTGTGGCCATATATTTTGCGTGCAACAATTTCTTGCCGTAATTGAGAAGAGCGCCCCACTTGATCAGCGTATTGCAAAGACTGCATGGCAGCGGCGTTCGCGCCCGCGCATACGATTCGTGGAATTGATCGATGATCTGACTCTTAAAGAGTTCACGCAAGTCGACAGCATGATGTTCAATGCCTAGTTGTTCGCAAACTCTTGCTGCATCAACCATGCCGGTGTCGCAACAGCGACTTCCTGATTTGATCAACCAGCCTGTCACGCCGACTACGTCATATCCTTCTCTTTGCAGCAACAATGCGGTGGTGCTACTGTCTACGCCACCACTCATGGCGACGGCGACACGCACTTTGTTTGCCGGAACAGCACTGGCTTCGCGCGCGGAGGCAATGGCGCAAACTTGTTCAACCATTGCGGCATCGATAGTTTCTTCTTTAATCGTTTCTACCGTGCTCATCTTCCCTACCCGCGTTCGAGACAATAAAGGGCTCTTAAGAGCCCGGAACCTGATTGTACTACAGATTGGCACCCTGTTGACAGCTAGCCCTTAGGTTCGATACCTAAGCGGCGCAGGCGAAGGCGAGCCGGTTCTACATTGAGACCGTGGGGTGCAACCTTGAGGTAAAGCTCATATTCGCGCACTGCTTCACGTGTCTTCTCCATCTTCTCGAGCAACAAGGCGCGATTGTAATGAATGACCGGCAGCTCAAGGCCCGCTTGAGCAATAGCAGATTTGTATTCATTGTCCGCATCCACAAGTTTGTTTTTCTTCTTGAGCAGCATAGCCAGCGCGTTATGTGCAACTGCCATCGACGTACGAGTGGATCTTGCATCTTCAAGCGCAAGCCTAAACTCTGCTTCCGCGCTCTTATCATCATCTAACAAACGATAAGTTTGACCGAGATTATAGTGCGCCGATGGAAACGGCCCTTTTTTTAATTGAATAGCTTTCTTGTAGGACTGAACAGCCTTTTCGTAATTGGCGTGGGGCGTCGCCCCCTTCTGGTGAGCAACCACATAACCTAAATTGTTATAGAGAACGGCGTCATCACCCTTAGTCGCTAGAAGGGCCCGTATAGCCGATTCTGCAGGCTTCCACTGCCGCCCCTTAATCAGCTTTTCCACCTCGCCGATGTCAACAACCGAAGTCGGTGCACTACCCTCAACGTCAGGTCCTGAGCCGGAATTTCGCACATGCTCTAAAAACCGACGGGTATCGGCAGCGTAGCTCGGGTCTTTCTCATATTTCAAAGACATTTCGAGCGCATTTTCTGCCTCACCCTTGTTCTTCAACGCCGCCTCTGCCAAACCAAGGTGGTAGTAAGCCATGGCGTATTCAGGTTTGTATTTCACCGCCCGGCGAGCGTTTTCGGCTGCCAACTCATATTTTTTGCTGTTGTAATACATCCGCGCCAAACAGTTATATGCCATGGCAAAGTCTGGTCGAATTCTCAAAGCCTGATTGAAGTAATCAATAGCTTCATCATTCCGTCGCTGATCAGCCAGAGCATTAGCAAGATTCACCATCGGCTCAACTTTAGCGTCGTCAGTTTTCGCTAACTGCAGAGCCTGTTTGTAATAAAGTACACATTGGTCGAACTTCTCCTGGTGATATGTCGCTGAACCGAGATTGTTAAGGATGTGCACGTTCAGGGCATCCAGGCTCAAACCTTTCATCAGCTCAGTTTCAGCCCGCTTGAAGTCGTTTTGTCGCAGATAGGTCGCACCAATGCCGTTGTAAGCTCCAGCGCAACTAGGAGCCAGTTTCAGAGCCTCCATAAATTGTTTTCTAGCTTCTGGATATTGACCGCGATCGATGAGCCGATTGCCGGCAATCAAACAGTCATTGACTTCTTTTATGTTGCCGCGGTCTTCCTGCTGACCGTTATTGCCGCCTTCAGGAGGAGCTTGGTCACCCAACTGCGAAAGCAACACACGTTCTTGCGCTAAAGCTGGTGCGGATACGCTTAACGCCGCCGACACAGAGATTACGCCTACAACTATCAAGGCTTTTAACGCAAACAATTTATTGTGTAAATTCAACTCAGATATCTGACGGGATTTGCTATTGAACCTTTCAAACATAATAGCGGGTTACAGAAAGAACAACCTCGATTGCAATATGCTACGATCATATATTCCCCGAAATTCGAAGCTCACGATGGGAAGGGGCTTTAAGGCGCAAACGAGAGCCTTAAAAATTGAAAACGGTGTCCTTCTATTCAGGTCGAACTTAAAAATATGCGCGAGAACGTTCTTGCAACTGCACTGCACCAGCGGTTTCTGGACTGCCCTCAGTATGCGCGTCTTTTGGCTCGAACGGCGCGAGCAGCCGCCGGTGAGCTGAATATTTCGGGGCTTGCTGATTCAGCAAAATCGCTGATCTTGTCAGTTTTGATGCATGAGGTTAAACGCCCATTTTTCCTGATTGTGCCAGACAACCATGCGGGCTCGAGATTTCAGCAAGAGCTTTCTAACTTAACCCGATATCCCGTCTATTTTTATCCTTCATCAGAAGTTTCGCCGTATGAACAGGTGCTTAGCAGCCCTGACAATATCGCCGCCCAAATGGAAGTGCTTCAGAAGATCGTTGATGCTCCCAACGAGCCCTTCTTTGTTCTGGTTCCTGCCCGTGCCCTGATTCAAAGAGTGCTGGATAAAGAAACTCTTGCCGCAAACAATTTCAGATTGTCTGTCGGAGACACAGTCGACCCGAAAGAATTGTCAACGCGCCTCGTGCGTCTCGGATATTCACGCGAGACGGTCGTTACTTTACGGGGTGAGTTTAGTATCAGGGGCGATATCATCGATATTTATCCTGCGTCAGGACAACCCTTGCGTATCGAATTGTTTGGTGACGAAATTGAATCAATCAGGCTCTTTAACATTGAGAATCAGCGCTCAGTAGAAGACGCGAAGAGTGTTTTGATCCCACCAAGATATTGGGTGATTCTCGATACAAAGAAAAAAGAAGAGTTTCAAGCGTTGATTGAGCAACTGAGGGCAGTTGCGGACAAAACAATCGAAGAGCTTGGTGACAGTGCGGCCGCAGAGACTTTGCGCGCGGTCATGGAAAACGATTTAACTAGTTTTGAGTCAGGTACTTATCCCGAGTCGGCAGAATATTACTCTCCGTACCTGCATAAGAATATAACGACACTGGTTGACTATTTGCCACCAACAGCGCTGGTTCTGTTTGATGAGTGGGACACCCTGATCATGTCGCTTACATCTTACGAAGAGAAATTGAACACCTCTTACACTGAAGGCTTGTCGACAGGACGATTGTTGCCTTTGCCTAATCCTCTGCACATGTCAGTTGCCGAGATGTCGCAAAAGTTGAAAGAAAGGCAACGTGTCTATCTTTCCACGCTGCCTATTTTTGACAATGAAAATCAAACAGCGCTTGTTCAATTTGATTGTCATTCAATCGAGCGTTTCGGCAATCAAATGCAGGTTCTGATAGATCGCATTCGGCAGTGGCGCAAGGATGGTCACCGCATTCTTATTTCCACAGAACAACCTCAACGCATTCTCGGCCTTCTTAAAGAATGGGATGTCACCGCCACATATATACCTGGACCGACTGAAGGCTCAGTCGCCAAAGAAATTGCAGAACATGGCGCGCTGCCAGAAACTGCAGCATCGCTTGGAGAACTTCTTAATTTACCCGGTGGTCGCGCTGCGGGCAGCCTGCAAGAGGTATGGGTGACCAGACATGGCTTTGTGGGCGGATTCAGACTAGAAGATGTGAAACTGGTTTCAATCACCGATACTGAAATGTTTGGCTTGAAGCGCAAGCCGACTGTTTATCGCAGACCCACTGCCGAGAAGACATACGATCGTTTCACCTCAGTTACTGACTTGAAGATCGGCGACTACGTTGTCCACATCAAGCAAGGAATCGGACAATTCGTCGGCGTTCAGCGCATCAGCGTTGATGGACAGCAAAGGGAATATCTCACTGTTCAATATTCTGGTGAGGACCGCCTTTACGTTCCTGTAGATCAAATCAACTTGCTCTCTCGCTATCGAGGTGCAGGCGAAAGCGCACCACGACTGTCGCGACTGGGTGGTGCTGAATGGGAAACGGTCAAGAAGCGCGTCAAAAAATCCGTCAAAGCGGTTGCTGAAGACCTCGTTAATTTATATGCCATGCGGGCTAAACAAGAAGGTTTTGCGGCTCTGGCAGACACGCCTTGGCAAAACGAGATGGAAGAAGCGTTTAGATTCGAAGAGACGCCAGACCAGTGGCAAGCCATTGTTGACACAAAGAGAGATTTAGAATCGACAAAACCGATGGATCGACTAATCTGCGGAGACGTAGGTTTCGGCAAAACCGAAGTGGCAATCAGAGGAATTTTCAAAGCGGTCATGTCTGGCAAACAAGCCGCCATCCTCGTTCCAACCACGATTCTTGCACAACAGCATTTCAACACGATGAGCGAGCGTTTTGCACCATACCCAATAAAAGTTGGTCTCCTCAGCCGCTTTAAAACAGCAAAAGAGCAGCGAGAAGTAGTAGTCAAACTAGCTTCGGGCGAATGTGATGTCGTTGTCGGCACGCACCGCATGCTGCAAAAAGATATTCAATTTAAAGATCTAGGCTTAATCGTGATCGACGAAGAACAAAGGTTTGGTGTCGGACACAAAGAGAAATTAAAGCAGCTACGCGTGATGGTTGACGTTCTGACCATGTCAGCAACGCCAATTCCAAGAACACTGCACATGGCATTGTCTGGCGCGCGTGATATGTCATTGATCAATACGCCGCCCACCAATAGAGCACCGATCAAAACATTCGTTGGCGAATATAAATTGCCGCTCGTGCGCACAGCCATCCTTCATGAAATGGAGAGAGGTGGACAAATCTACGTCGTCCATAATCGAGTCGAAAGTATCGAAGCGATCGCATTTGAGATCAAACAGTTAGTTCCAGAAGCACGTGTAATCATTGGTCACGGGCAAATGCACGAGCGCGAACTGGAAAATGTGATGCTCGATTTCTCAGCGCACGTATTCGATATCCTCGTCTGTACCACAATCATTGAATCGGGTCTCGACATTCCAAACGTTAATACGATCATCGTTAATGAAGCAGACAAGCTTGGATTAGCTCAGTTGTATCAATTGCGTGGGCGGGTCGGAAGAAGCGACGTGCAAGCGTATGCATATTGTTTGTTCCGTCCACAAAAAGTGTTGAGCGAAACTGCCCAAAACAGATTGAAAGCGATTCGCGAATTCACTTCATTGGGATCCGGCTACCAAATCGCCTTGAGAGACATGGAAATCCGCGGAGTCGGTAACATCCTCGGTTCCGAACAACACGGTCACATGGTCTCGGTTGGATTTGATCTTTATTGCAAATTGCTCGAGGAATCTGTCGCTGAATTGAAAGGCGAAAGCGTATATTCGGATGCCGACACACAAGTGGACATCAACGTCACCGCGTTCATACCGGAGACATACGTGTCGGATAACGAGCAGAGATTAATTGAATACAAACGCCTCGCTGACGTTAAGTCCGAACGCCAACTAAATATGTTGCTGGAAGAATGGCAAGATAGATTTGGCCATCCTCCCCAAGAAGCCCTGCAACTTACGGCCGTGGTGCGTTTGCGTTTGTTGGCAAGCAAGGCGGCGGTCACTGCAATTAAACCGGAAGCCCAGGGAATCAGATTGTCGGTAAATTTTCGCTTACAACAGTGGTTGCCAATTCAAGCGCGTCTTCCGAAACACCTGGCTACTCGCACCACGTATAAGCCAGGAGCCGCTGGTGGAGCCGGTCCAACTCCATACATTCTGGTTCGTTCGCAGGGCGTATCGCCACCTGAACAACTTGATTTGCTCCAAGAACTGCTTAGTGCTATGGTTGCTACTAGTCCAGAAAAAGTAAGCTGATCAGTCGGTAACCTGTGTTGGATAGACAATCCTCGGATATTTGGAGTGGTGAGCGTTTTGAAATCGATAATGGTGCGTGATCGGGCGGCGTCTCAATTATTCTTGGCACTATCTTTAAGCGTTGCACTTTCGGGTTGCAGCAAAACCGCAGAAAAAACTGACGCAACCAAAACGACAACAGCGACGACAACTAGTACTGCTGCTGTTAATTCTAAGACCGACGCCAAGACTAAAACCGAAGTAGTTTCAGGAGATCTAGTTCCCAAAATAGAGGCAGCCCGAAAGAAAATCAAATTGGGTGCTATGCCTGATTCGGAAGTAATCTGCACGATCGCCGGCACCCCGATCACGATCGGGCAGTATCGACGCACTTTGCAAACGCAAGAAGAACAAATTCAAACGAGCTTAAGTGCTGATCAAGGATTGCAGCGTCAGCTGATCGAAGAGGGCAGAAGGGAAGGTATTGCGTTAACCGAAGATGAAAAGAAGCGACTGTTCGAAACAGCAACAAAAGCTGAAACAGCGAGTGGTGGAGTGATCAAGAAACATCTGGATTCAGTGCACGAAACAACAGCGCATTTCAATCAATATGTGGTGGACCTCGGACTGGCCTTTAAGGTGGCCAGCACTAAAATTGAAGAGCAGCTGTTGCACCAAATGGTGGATCGCGAAATTCTATGCGGTGCCGCACGGGCAAAAGGTTACGGACCCGGAGCATTCAACGTCTATTTAGAAGCCAAAAAGAATAAAGTCTTTGATCAAATGGTTTCGAACGGGTTTACGAAAGATCAATTACGCGACGACATTGTTCAAGGCGAATTGGTGACAAAAATGGTCGCTAATATTCACAAGACCGCAAGGGTCTCAGATGCTGATATACAGCAGGTTTACGAAAAGAACAAAGATAAATTCAAGCACGGCGAGATGCTTCAACTTAGCCAAATCGTTATTGCTGCTCCCAAGAAAGATTCGCCACAGCAGCCAAGTATGCGCACTCAAATCAAACAACAAGAACCAAAGTTATCCGAAGCAGAACTAGATATGAAGGTGAAAGTCGTTGAGCAGCAGCAGAGACAAAAGGCTGAAGATCTACTAGCCAAGGCGTTGAAAGGCGCAGATTTTGCCAAACTGGCCGACGAATTCTCAGATGATATTGCCTCACGCGCGGCCAAGACTGGCGGCGACATGGGTATGCAAGACAAAAGTCATTTATTGAAAGAATTTGCCCAAAAGGTAGATTCCATCAAAGTGGGGCAGGTCTATCCGAACATCATCCCAAGCGATTACGGATACCACATTGTCAAACTAACTGCGCGCAAGCCTGCTGGGATTGAACCATTCGCTGAAGCGAAGGAAAAATTGCGCCCAATACTCACGGCAAATGCCGAACAAAAAGCTTTACGCGATTGGTTAGTGGAGAAGAGAAAGTCAACAGAGATTTCATTGTCTCCCGAATTTCAAGCGCTGGTCACAGCAGATTCAGGCCAGCCCAAAGCTCAATAAAATGGCGCTAAATTCGGCTGAACAGGGTGCCTCATAATGCACTATAATTCGGCGAGATGAGCGCACACGAGCCGAGGTTATTATGATCAAATCCAAGTCGGCTTCGTCTTCGGCGGAGGCGATTCCGAGAGTGGTGGCGTCTACAATACCGGTTCAGAAACGGATTCAGGCGGCGCGCGTAACTCCGGTGGCCTCAGCGAAAGCGGTGGCGTTTACCAATCTGGTGCAGAATCTGACTCCGGCGGAATCGCCAATGTCGGAGCTCGTTCAGAATCTGGCGGGCCGAGAGCGACCGGCGCTGAATCAGATTCTAGCGCATACGACAATCCAGTAGTTCGCAATTATCACTGGTAGGCGCTTGTTTCGTCAGATCGCACAGCCCACGCCTAACACAAGGCATGGGCTGGATCTCATTTATGCGAGCCTAGACCAGTGCACTAAAACACTTTAACTGGACCGATGTTGATCAAGTGATGACTGTGCTTCTTCTTAATCACAATAACCTCTTTAGTCGCAGGTTGCTGCATGATCACGACTGGTCGTTCTCTAATAACGGTAACAGGTGCACTTTCTACAGTAGTTGAGCGTGTTTCAACCACCGCAGTTGGCTCTGCTTGTTCCGTGGTCGTCACTGATGAATACGTGTCAGCGCTAACAGCCGGCGCAAATAGACTAGTGCCGACTAGGGCGCCTAGTACCAACATAGCTTGAAAATTCATGACTTGTCCTCCTTTCTCTAACCTTTTCTTGGCTCCCGTGACGTGAGTCGTTGTTGAGTTGTTCCGGAAGTCACTATAGTTCCGTAATCTGATTGCTGACGTGGTTGGAGGACCCCAGCGATTCACTGGGAGGACCCTACTACTCTACAATTGGGATTGGAATTTGGTTGACGATTCTGGTTAACGCTTCAAACGAAGTCTCTAAGCAACTAAAGTGTTTGGCTATCGCTTGCCAATCTTCGCCTTTTCCCGCGAACTCTAACTCTTTGCTAATCGCCGAAACTTTCATTGCTCCCATACCACCAGCGGCGCCCTTGATCTCATGAGCCGTGTCGATAATGTCCTGAAGTTCCTTACGCTCGATAGCAGAGCGAAGATTATCGATCGATGATTGCGTGGATGCGACGAAAAGTGGCATCAGTTCCGCTAACATTGCCTCAGGCAGCACCATTTCGAGATCCTTCAGATTCTCGATCGCATTCGAGTTGTTACTTGAATCCCCCGTCCATTTTGCGAGCATCTTAGACATCTTCTCAAGAGAGGTCGGCTTACTTAAATAATCATCCATTCCAGCAGCGATGCATTTGTCTCGATCACCTTCCATAGCGTGAGCAGTCAAGCCAATAATGGGGATGTGTTTTCCTGTCAGTGCTTCCGATTTTCTAATTACATTCGTGGTTTCAAATCCATCCATTTCAGGCATTTGGCAGTCCATCAGGATAAGCATGTAATTTCTTCGCTTTAGTTCTTCTATAGCTGAGCGTCCGTTGCCAACGGCCAAGGCTTCATAACCTAACTTTTTGAGCTGCAACATTGCCACTTTTTGATTTACAGGATTGTCTTCTGCAATGAGCACCATCTCCTTGTTGAGTGAGTCCGAGTTTCCTAACGAGGAATCCAAATTAGTGAAAGCACCAACTTTGTCATCGTCATCACTGATCATCACTTTTGCAATCGAATTAAACAAGCGCGATTGCTGAACAGGCTTAGTCAAATAGGCTGAAAAACCTAACTCTAGAGCCTTTTCTCCCTGATTTTTGATGTCATATCCGGTGCACAAAAACACCTTAGTACTTCGCAGCGTCCGGTCTTGCTGAATGCGTTTCAACAAACTAAAACCGTCTTGCTCAGGCATAGCCAAATCAGTAATGACAATGTCATATGGAATTTTGGATTTAGCTTTCTCCTTTAACTTTTGCAGAGCTTCGTCGGCACCACTGGCCACGTCGCACTTCATTCGCCACGAATGCACATAAGCCTGAATGATCGTTCGCGCGCTAGCTTGATCGTCAACAACAAGCACTCGAGTGCTATCCAACCTCTCATGGTACGGTGCGGGACTGCCGGTTTCTGAGCCGACTGCAAAAGGCACTTCGAACCAAAATGTTGATCCCTTATCAACTGTGCTATTGACGCCAATCCTTCCGCCCATCAATTCAACCAAACGTTTTGAAATTGACAGTCCTAAGCCGGTGCCACCAAACTTACGGGTGGTCGATCCGTCGGCTTGCGAAAATGGACGAAATAGTCGTTCTATGGTCTCTTCCGAAAGTCCTATTCCAGTATCCCTGATGCCAAAATTGACCACTACTTTACCGTCAACATTAGACTTTTCAGCCCTGGTGGCGAGAACAACCACTTCACCTTTTTCTGTGAATTTCATGGCGTTACCAATCAGGTTCAGCAATACTTGCCTGAGACGTCCCGAATCACCCTTCAGTACTTTCGGCAAATCAGGATCGATGAACGTCATTACGGAAATATTTTTGTATCGCGCTTGCTCACTCAATAACTCAGCGGTGCCTTCAACGAGCGGGATCACATCGAAATCCAAAATCTCCAGGTCAAGCTTTCCAGCTTCGATTTTTGAAAGGTCAAGGATGTCGTTAATAATGATCAAAAGAGCCTGAGCTGATTCTCTAATAATGCGGGCGAATTCGCGTTGCTCAGTAGATAGTGGTGTATGCAACAGTAGTTCTGCCATACCGATCACGCCATTCATGGGAGTGCGAATTTCGTGACTCATATTTGCCAGAAATTCGGTTTTCAGTCGGTCTGCTTTTTGCAATTGTCGACTGCGTTCTTCAAGCAGCTCCTTTTCCATTTCCTGCCGAAGCAACTCTTGGTGAATCAATTGCTTTTCTGTCTCGAGTCGATCTTTCTCTTCTTGGGCGCGCTTCTTTTCAATTTCAGAAATTAATTCCGACTGTCGCCTGATTTCTTCAGTCTTTTTGAACAGATCAACAAAAACACTTACCTTTGATTTCAAAACCTGGGCATTGAACGGCTTGACGATAAAGTCCACAGCGCCTAGCGAATAGCCTAAGGAGCGATCGGCATCCTCGGTATTCATAGCAGTTAAAAATATGATCGGCGTATGCTTCGAGTTCTCTCGCTGACGAAACAAAGATGCAGTTTCAAATCCGTTCATGCCCGGCATGTTGACGTCCAAGATTACGATGGCAAAGTCATCGCGCAAAAGACACTTGAGCGCTTCCTGACCAGAGTTGGCCTTCACCACATTCTGACCGAGGGTCTCCAGAACAGCTTCCAAAGCCATCAGGTTTTCAGGCTGATCGTCAACGACCAGGATGTTAACCGGTTGCTCTGGATGCACGGCGAGCCCCTCCTTCGCGTACGAGGGTTGAAATATAAGGACCGATCTCGCCTAGCGGCATTATTATTGGTGCCTTGGTCGAGGCCACTGCAGCATTAGGCAAAGTGTCCTTTTCGGACGTCACCGGGTCTTGAATAATTACCAATCCGCCTCGGTTCTCGATGCTTGCTGCGCCATCTGCACCATCGCTGCTGGCACCCGTCAGCACCACTCCGATAACCCCACTGCCATAAGTCCTTGCGGCAGAATCGAAGGCTACGTCAATTGATGGACGGGCATAGGTAACGGGCTCATCTGCCGATAAAGAAAGACAATCGCGCTCCACCAACAAGTGATAATCGGCTGGCGCCAAATATATGCAATTTTGTTTTAGGGGCATCTTATCCTCGGCTTCCTCCACGGAGCGCCGAATAAATCGCTGCATCATGTTCGTGAGCAGGTTATCCATGCTCACCTCTGCTCCTTGTTCACGATGTTGGATGAAGATGATTGGTACAGTACAGTCATCCTCGATTCCTGCCAGCAGCGTTTTGATTGCAGCCAGGCCTCCAAGTGAGCAGCCAATAATGATCAGCTTGTAACTCGTCACGCACACCTCTTATACAATTTCATCACCGAATCAAGCTCCTCATAAGCCTTTTCGTACTTGCTGAACTTAAGCGATTCCCTTTTGCCTAAGGCGAGAATTCCAAACGAGGCCATACTCTCATGTAACAAATCCAACACTTTGGTGCGCAAGTCCTCATTGAAATAGATGAGCACGTTGCGAATCAGTACTAGATTGAACTCGTTGAAAGACTTATCGGTCACCAAATTGTGCTGAGCGAAGATTATGTTCTGGCGCAGTTCTTGGTTGATGATCGCATAGTCGTATTTAGCAGTGTAATACTCCGAAAAAGAATTCTTGCCGCCCGATTGAATATAGTTATCGGTATACTCCTTCATGTGTGAAAGAGGGAAGATGCCTGCTTTCGCTTTGCGCAAAACGTCCTCGTTCATATCGGTCGCGTAGATTCGGCAGCGATCGTAAATCCCTTCCTCTTTCAAAACGATTGCCATCGAATAGGCTTCTTCGCCAGTGGCACAGCCAGCGTCCCATATCCTAATCATTGGATAAGTTTTTAAAATTGGCACCACTTCAGTGCGCAGCGCCTGGAAAAATGCAGGATCACGGAACATGGAAGTGACGTTTACTGTCAACGACAGCACGAAACGATCCATAATCGTCGAGTCATGCAAAACAGCCTCCTGCACAGCAGAGATGGTGCCTAGCTTTTCCAACTTTGCAAACTTCCAAATGCGCCGGCGTATAGACGCCGACGCATAATTTCGGAAGTCATAACCGTATCGCCGAAAGATTCCGTCAAGCAATAGATCGATTTCAATTGATTCGATCTCGTCATTATCTTCCAGAGTGTTCATTAAGTCTTTCATGCTTGGGAATTAGCGACTTCATTGATAGAGCCATACACGCAGCAATGACATCAGTTGGTCAGTGTCTACAGGTTTGGCGATGTAATCCGAGGCTCCGGCTTCAATACATTTCTCCCGATCGCCTTTCATTGCTTTGGCGGTCAAGGCAATAATCGGCAGATTCTTGAATTGGTCCATGCCCCTTATTCTACGAGTGGTTTCATATCCATCAATCTCGGGCATCATCACGTCCATGAGGACGACTTCGACATCAGGATTGTCTTGAATTAGCTTGATTGCCTCCAGACCGTTTTCAGCGTAGATCACGTTCATGTGTTGATCTTCTAGGATGCTTGTAAGAGCGAAAATGTTTCTTACATCATCATCTACGATCAATATCTTGCGATCCGAAAGGATCGGGTCGCGATTGTGAGCCTGTTGGAGCATCCGACGCTTCGACTCGGGCAGATTATTCTCGACTCGATGCAAGAACAAAGCCGTTTCATCAAGCAAGCGGTCTGGAGACTTTGCCTCCTTAACGATCACAGCTTCGGTCATTTGCCTGAGGTCCATTTCTTCCTTTGCAGTGAGGTCCTTGCCGGTGTAGACAACGATCGGCAGGTTTTGCAATCCAAGCTCATCTTGAACCTTCTTTATCAACTCTGAGCCAGTCATGTCAGGAAGTCCGAGATCGATAACCATGCAATCGAAGCGATTGGTTTTCAAAAGTTCAATTGCTTCCGCACCAGAGGCCACTGCCGTCGTCTCGACGTCGCCGTTACCGATTAGCTCAACGATGCTGTTGCGCTGTGTTTCGTCATCTTCAACGACCAATAGGTTTTTGGCTGGTCGCTCTATGAATGCTTTGATGGCGTTCATCGCTTCATTAATCGCTTCTTTGGTCACCGGTTTCTCTAAGTAGCCGATTGCTCCTTGTTTGAAGCCGCGTTGCTTTTGACCAGACGCCGAAATGACGTTAACTGGAATGTGACGTGTCTTAGGATCATGCTTGAGTCTATCCAGCACCGTCCAACCATCCATATCAGGCAGCACTATATCTAGTGTTATAGCGTCTGGACTGAACCGTCGGGCAAGCGCTATGGCAGCGGCACCGTTCACCGCTACAAGACCTTTGAAGCCGCTCTCACGAGCTTCATCCAAAAGCAGGCGAGCAAATGTCACGTCGTCTTCGACGATGAGCAGAACCCTGTCATCATCTTGGATGCTGCCTCGATCATCAGCAACAATACTTTCCAATAATATACTCGTATCGTTCGCAGTCTCAAGAACGTCTGGTGCAAGTGCATCATAAGGACGCTCCGTTGGTGCAGAATATGAGGACACTATGCTGCGAGGTCTGATTGATTGCACTGGTGGAACGTAATTGACAGGCAGATAGAGTGTGAACGTACTGCCTTCACCCGGAGCACTTGTCACCCTGATTTCGCCACCTAGTAGGCTGGCAATCTCACGGCTGATCGGCAGTCCCAATCCTGTGCCACCGTACTTCCTGCTTGTACTTCCATCAGCCTGTTGGAACGCTTCAAAGATGATTCTTTGTTTGTCACCAGGGATGCCTATACCACTGTCAGTGACAGAGAAGGCAATTACCGTAGGTGTATCGTTTAACGTTAACTTGTCTGGACTCCATCCCTCCGATACAGGATGAACCTTGAGGATGATGCCACCATATTCGGTGAACTTGAATGCATTCGATAGCAGGTTCTTGAGCACTTGTTGCAAGCGCTTAGAGTCTGTACTTAACGCACGAGGCAGGTTATCAGTGAAGTCTAAATGGAATTCGAGTTTCTTAGTCTCGGCAACCTGTCTAAAGTTTCGCTCGATAGCTGCGTGTAGATCCTTGAATCCCACTTCTCCGATATCGAGAGTGATCGTTCCAGACTCGATCTTCGAGAGGTCGAGAATGTCGTTAATCAACTCAAGCAGGTCAGAACCAGATGCATGAATGGTGCGAGCAAATTCCACTTGTTTTGGAGTCAAGTTAGCTTCAACGTTGTCGGACAAAAGCTTGGACAAGATAAGCAAGCTATTGAGCGGTGTTCTCAATTCATGCGACATGTTGGCGAGGAATTCCGACTTGTATTTCGATGTCAGTGCAAGTTGTTCTGCTTTTTCTTCAAGAGACATTCTTGCCTGCTCTATTTCTCGATTCTTGCGCTCCACCTCCGCATTCTGAGCGGCCAGCAGTCTTGCTTTCTCTTCCAACTCTTCGTTGGTTTGTTGAAGTTCTTCTTGTTGCTGAGTGAGCAGATCTTCGGAAGCTTGCAACGTTTTTGCCTGTTGCTCCAATCGCTTGTTCGTTTCGGTAAGCTCTTGTTGTTGAGCCTGCAGTTCCTGCGCAAGAGATTGGGATTGCTTCAGCAGGTTTTCCGTTCTCATGTTCGCTTCGATAGTGTTGAGCACGATACCGATGCTTTCCGTTAGCTGGTCGAGGAACGCTAAATGGATTTCACTGAACGGTTCGAACGAAGCAAGCTCGATAACTGCGCGCACGTCACCTTCAAAGATAACCGGCAGCGCTACGATATTTATCGGTGTCGCTTCGCCCAGACCCGAATTGATCTTGATGTAATCTTCAGGAGCGTTTGTAACCAAGATTCTTTGCTTCTCAACCGCTGTTTGACCGATCAGTCCTTCTCTCATTTTGAAGCGATCGGACAAATGTTTTCTCTTTTGATAGGCGTAGCTTCCCATCAGCTTGAGTGAGCCTTCGCCTTCTTCATTCTCGTTTATGTAAAAGACACCATGTTGTGCGCCCACGAGTGGTGCTACTTCAGACAGAATCAAGTTGGCAACTGTCAACAGGTCTCTTTGTCCTTGCAACATACTTGTAAACTTGGCAAGATTGGTCTTGAGCCAGTCTTGCTCCGTATTTTTCTGGGTCGTGTCTTTGAGGTTGCGGATCATTTCGTTGATGTTGTCTTTGAGCGACGCAACTTCGCCTCGGGCTTCAACAGCAACTGTTCGAGTCAAGTCACCCTTCGTAACGGCTGTTGCTACTTCAGTAATAGCTCTTACCTGTGTCGTCAAGTTCGCAGCAAGTCCGTTGACGTTGTCTGTCAAATCCCTCCACGTCCCTGCCGCACCTGGTACCAGAGCCTGTCCACCGAGCACCCCTTCTACTCCCACCTCCCTCGCTACTGATGTAACTTGGTCGGCGAATGTAGCGAGCGTGTCGATCATTTCGTTGATTGTGTCCGACAGCGCGGCAATTTCGCCCTTTGCTTGCAGGACCAGTTTTCGTTTCAAGTTTCCGTTTGCAACAGCGGTCACAACTCCGGCAATTCCGCGCACTTGCTCTGTCAGGTTACCTGCCATGGAATTCACGTTATCCGTCAAATCCTTCCATGTACCGGATACCCCCTGCACCACGGCTTGTCCACCGAGTTTTCCTTCCGTTCCTACTTCTCTTGCAACCCGTGTTACTTCCGAGGCGAACGAGCTGAGCTGGTCAACCATGGTATTGATTGTGTTTTTCAACTCCAAGATTTCGCCTTTAACGTCTACCGTGATCTTCTTCGTCAAGTCACCGTTTGCAACGGCTGTTGTCACTTCAGCGATGTTTCTTACTTGCGCTGTTAGATTGCTGGCCATGGAATTCACGTTGTCCGTGAGATCCTTCCACGTGCCACCAACTCCTTTAACGACAGCCTGACCGCCGAGTTTTCCTTCCGTTCCTACTTCTCTGGCAACCCGTGTTACTTCTGATGCAAATGAACTTAATTGGTCCACCATGGTATTGATTGTATTTTTCAACTCCAAGATTTCGCCTTTAACGTCCACTGTAATTTTTCTGGAAAGGTCACCATTAGCAACGGCTGTCGTCACGTCCGCGATGTTTCTTACCTGACCCGTTAAGTTGGATGCCATGTAGTTTACTGAGTCGGTCAAATCCTTCCACGTACCTGACACACCTTTTACATCGGCTTGCCCACCCAGTCTTCCTTCAGTTCCAACTTCTCTGGCAACACGTGTTACCTCTGATGCGAATGAACTTAATTGATCCACCATCGTGTTGATTGTGTTTTTCAGTTCGAGGATTTCTCCTTTTACTTGCACCGTGATTTTTCTCGTTAAGTCACCATTTGCAACGGCTGTTGTCACCTCGGCGATGTTTCTTACCTGACCAGTCAAGTTTGACGCCATGTAATTCACGGAGTCCGTCAAATCCTTCCAAGTACCCGACACGCCGCGTACATCGGCTTGTCCACCGAGTTTTCCGTCTGTTCCTACTTCTCTTGCAACACGCGTAACTTCTGATGCGAAGGAACTCAATTGGTCCACCATCGTGTTGATTGTGTTTTTCAACTCCAAGATTTCGCCTTTAACGTCCACTGTGATTTTCTTCGACAAATCACCTTTTGCCACAGCGGTCGTCACTTCTGCGATGTTCCGCACCTGAGCCGTCAGATTTCCTGCCATCATATTTACGTTATCAGTGAGTCCCTTCCATGCTCCGGTAACCCCCTGGACATCAGCTTGTCCACCGAGTTTGCCTTCCGATCCCACCTCACGTGCCACGCGCGTCACCTCTGCCGCAAATGAGCTGAGCTGGTCAACCATGATATTGATTGTATTTTTCAGTTCGAGAATTTCACCCTTAACGTCCACTGTAATCTTCTTCGACAAGTCGCCCGTCGCCACGGCTGTCGTCACCTCGGCGATGTTTCGCACCTGAGCTGTCAGGTTTGACGCCATGTAATTCACAGAGTCCGTCAAGTCTTTCCAAGTGCCAGATACACCGCGTACATCCGCTTGTCCACCGAGTTTTCCTTCCGTTCCTACTTCTCTTGCAACCCGTGTTACTTCCGAGGCGAACGAGCTGAGCTGGTCAACCATGGTGTTGATCGTCTTCTTCAGTTCTAAAATTTCGCCCTTAACGTCTACTGTGATCTTTCTTGAGAGGTCACCGTTTGCCACGGCTGTTGTCACATCTGCAATGTTTCGCACCTGAGCTGTCAGGTTGCTTGCCATCGAATTAACATTATCAGTCAGATCCTTCCATGTACCGGAGACACCCTTAACTTGCGCTTGTCCACCGAGCTTCCCTTCCGTTCCTACTTCCCTGGCAACCCGTGTTACTTCAGAGGCGAACGAGCTGAGCTGGTCCACCATGGTGTTGATTGTGTTTTTGAGCTCGAGAATTTCGCCTTTAACGTCCACTGTGATTTTCTTGGAGAGGTCGCCTTTTGCCACGGCTGTTGTCACGTCTGCGATGTTTCGCACCTGACCCGTGAGGTTGCTTGCCATGGAGTTTACTGAGTCGGTCAAATCTTTCCATGTACCAGAAACGCCCTTTACTTGGGCTTGTCCACCGAGCTTACCTTCCGTTCCCACTTCTCGAGCTACGCGGGTGACTTCTGAGGTGAATGAGCTGAGCTGCTCAACCATCGTGTTAATCGTCCGTGCGGTGCGCAAGAACTCACCCTTGAGTGGACCGCCCTCAATTTCCAAGGCCATCGTCTGAGTCAAATCACCTTTTGCCACGGCGCCGATAACGCGGGCTACTTCAGTGGTCGGGCGGACCAGGTCACCGACCAAGCCGTTTACAGACTGAATACAGTCATTCCAAGCGCCTGAAGCCTCACCCAATGTCGCTCGCTGGGTAATCTTCCCTTCTTTTCCGACCACGGTATTGATGCGTTGTAATTCCGCTTGCAGTCGTTGATTCAACTCGATGCAATCGTTGAATGCAGCGGATATTTCACCGGAAAGTCCCGTTTGGTCAAGAGGAAGCCTGATGCTGAAGTCTCCGCGGGACATTGATCTCAAAACCTTGAGAAGCTGTCTCCCGTCAATTGCGTCAGGTGTGCTCGTCGCTTGCGCAGTGCGTGCCATCTGTTGTCTCTCCTGTCGGCGCCCAAATTTAGCTGCCGCAACCCTTGCTGAGTTGCGCGTTCCAGCCAATTACAACCACGTATAAAATCATCGTTACCAGAGTAATTATGTCACTATTAGTCTTCATTAGATGTACCCGGGGATCGTGCACATGCGCCTGTCACCTGTGGGTGCTGAATATCCCAGAACAATCACAAAAGGGCGCAGAGCAGGCTTCTTGCCATATTCAAGTGCCGAGCAAAAAGATTAAATTCTCGATTCCAGGCTCCGCTTTTTCATAACTGACCTTTGTTTGCTCAACTCAACAATACGTCAGGTCAATGTTGGATAATGGCAACATCTGAGCTGCGCAACTTAAGCACGACACCATATTAAGTGCCTTGCTTCACCAGTATTAATTGCTGCCTAAAGAAGCCGAAGAGAAATCAAAAATGTTTCAGGTAATACTATGGGCGGTTCTAAACCTTTTTCTGTTAACAGGCGTCTTTATCAGTGGTCTTCTTTCTTGTTTTCTGAAAGATCGAGCTCGACTAGTCGCCGTCGACAGCTTGCTGATTTTATCAACGCTAATGATAGCGGCTTTCATGAGCGCAAGCTTTTTACCCAAAGAATTTATCAAGGGCAAATCGGCCCAAGCATTCGCCACTGAACCCGTGCAACAATCAGATTTAGTGGTGAACGGGCTGAACGAAAGCAGCTACTTAGACGATCTGCCCGAACCTCTGCACTCATGGGTTTCATTCGAAGTCGGAATGGGGCTAAAGAAAGCGCTCGACGACGTCGAAAACAAAGTCAAAACACTTCTAGACAAATATCCAAACGAACCCGCACTCGCTTCAAGGCTAGCAATAATTCTGCATAGTGAAAACAAAAACGCGGAACCAGTCTTCGAAAAATACTATAAAGCGGGAGGCAAACCAGATTCTTTGCTGGACTCATTGCGTGAGTTGTACAACAAACCAGAGTCGACCAACGAAAAGAAGTATATCTCAATTTTTCAGACGAAATTACCACACGAGTGGTACCAACAAACTGCTCTAATCGATGTCTATAAAATCAGCGATGACACTGCATTGGAGGCTGCTTATGCTGATAGAAAAGTCAGTTCAATGCAGTGGCGAAACAAATATACGATTTATCTTGTGGTGCGAAATCTGTTTGCCCTCTTAGGAATATTTGCAATTGCTTGGTTCCTAAGAGCAAACAAAATACTAAGCCAACCAATTCCTTTAACCACAGAATTCCGAAGAATGTATGCCTGTCTAATCAGCGTGCTTTTCGCGCAAGTCATTGTCGCCGCATTTGCAGCAATCGCACTTGGCTTGAGCAGTACAATTTCACATCGACCGATTGCTGCTGGAAGTTACAAATTCGTTATGACTGCTGCTTTAGTTGTTTCAGGCGTATGCTTCTCATTCTTGATTGTTTATTTACTAATTTGTCGGCCACAATCAATTTCGATATGGCAAACCTTTGTACGCTCTGCGGAGAAATTGAAAGCTCGAGAAATAATGATCATTTGCGCTGGCGGATTTTGTTCAATGTCTTGTCTCAGCCTGCTTGCACGTTACACGGTCAGACTTATTCCGGGGATAGGAGAAAGCACCAATTCGGCAATGATCGAAATTCTCAACGCGTTCTTTTCTGGTAGCGCGTTTTCAATTTGCTGGTCGATCTTCCTCGCGTGCTTTGTGGCACCGTTGACCGAAGAACTCTTATTTCGAGGTCTGGTTTTCGGATGGCTTCGATACAAAACTGGAGTGGTGCCAGCGATTATCGGGAGTTCGATAAGTTTTTCACTCTATCATTTTGACCCGAACGGATTCTTGCAATACTTCGTAATGGGTGTTGTCTTTTCCAGTATCTATGAGCGAACACGCAATTTGTGGATATGTGCAGCAGTCCACGGACTCTGGAACTTCTGGGTGGTGGTCTCGGTTTGGTGGTTGACAGTACACTGATGGCAATCGGCGGCGTGGTTCGACAATCATTGAGTGCATCGATTGTCGAACTTTCGCCAGCACCTGAGCACCGGTTTGTCCGTCCGGAATTTACCACCGGTCTGGAAATCGCTGTGCCTAGCAGTGTTCCGCATAATAAACTAATAACGGCACAACACAATAAACTAATAATAGCCCGACATGATAAACTAATGTTAGCCCGACATTCTAATCATATAAATTCAAAAATCATGTCTACTCCATCCGAAAAACTTGCGCAATCACTAGAATCTCTTGAACAACTTCAAAGTCACGGGAAGGTTGCCATTCGTAGCGCAGATCTTTCAAGGGTGAATCGAGAACGACTACTCAAGAATGGCTTCCTTCGAGAGATAATGAAAGGTTGGTATATCCCGACCAGACCGGACCAACCTGTTGGTGAAAGCACAGCTTGGTTCGCATCATTTTGGCAGTTCTGCTCAGACTATTTTAGCGATCGATTTGATGACGAGTGGTGTCTTTCGCCAGAACACTCCCTATGTTTGCAAGTCGGCAATCGGACGGTCCCGCGTCAACTGATCGTACGTACACCTCGAGGAAAAAACAACAGCACCGTGCTGCCAAACGGAATATCTATTCTTGACGCCCAAATGTCTCTTCCTTCGAAAATGGTCGTAGAAAAAAAAGACGGATTGAACGTCTATTCATTGCCTGCCGCTTTGATATTTTCCTCGCCGACTCTCTTCCGTCGAAACCCAACGGATGCTCGTGCAGCCTTAGCAGCCATCGCAAACGTTGCAGATGTTTTGGATATTCTCTTGGACGGTGGACATACAGGAATCGCTGGACGCTTGGTTGGAGCCTTCCGAAATATCGGGAGAATTCGCTTGGCAGAAGACATTCAAAACACTATGACAGCGGCTGGCTACGATTGTCGCGAAGAAGACCCATTCGAATTTCCTACGCCAATTTCATTTTCAAAAAGAGCACGATCACCTTATATCAGCAGACTGAGGATGATGTGGAAAACAATGCGACAGCCGATATTGGAATGCTTTCCTCAATCTCCTGGCTTACCGCACAACTCGAAAAGTTATATGTCTGAAGTGCAAAATGTGTACGTTACTGATGCATATCACTCTCTATCAATTGAAGGTTATCGGGTTAGCCGCGAATTAATTGAAAGAGTTAGACTGGGCTCGTGGAAACCAGATGCTAGCGAAAATGATCGAGAACTTCACGATGCGTTGGCCGCCCGCGGTTACTGGCAATCATACCAATCTGTCAGAGAAAGTCTGAAAAGAGTACTTTCTGGCGAAAACGCCGGAACAGTTTCGGACGAAAATCATGGTGACTGGTATCGCGAGCTATTCGCTCCTAGCGTGACTGCCGGTTTACTCAGACCTGCCGATCTTGCCGGTTATCGCTCAGACCAAGTCTTCATTCGTCATTCGAAACATGTGCCACCAAACAGAACTGCCGTTCGAGACTTGATGCCGACACTTTTTGATTTATTGCGCGAAGAAGAAGAGGCCGCAGTTCGAGTTGTTCTTGGACACTTCGCCTTTGTGTACATTCATCCTTACATGGATGGCAACGGTCGCATTGCACGCTTCCTTATGAATGTGATGCTTGCCTCGGGCGGCTACCCTTGGACAGTTATTCCTACAAGTCGCCGAGAGCAATACTTGAGCGCACTCGAAGAAGCAAGTGTGCACCAAAACATTTCGCCCTTTGCCGATCTACTCTCTACTCTCGTGAGCGAAACGATGGCGGGAAACCCTGAAGCCGAGTAATTGTTCATGTAGGGCTCCCGCTCGCATGGGGATTTCCACAATTGTGTTTAACTCCGCGTTCAGAAACAATATAGTGGATATCAGATTCTAAAGTGAAAGCCTATGTCGGTCGTAAAAATCTTGATCGGAATGAACATAGCTTGGTTCGTGGCCATAGTCTATCTCTTGTCGGCAATAGGGGGAGCGCTAACAAGCATTTTCCTCAATCCACTAGTGGTAAGCGCAGGCGCCTCAGGAGCTATATTCGGTGTATTTGGTGCGATGCTGGCGATTGTTTGGCGACGTCCGGAATTGTTTCCAAAAGGCTATTTGATTTTGCACGGCAAAATAGTACTTTGCCTCATTCTCTACAGCATCGCGTTTAGCTTTATTGACAAGAATGCAGATAACGCCGCACATTTTGGAGGCTTTGCTATTAAACAAGCTGGCTGAGGCGAAGAAAGATTTAGATCATGCCATATCAATTAAATCAACCGATGGTGCATTTTAATATCACCGCGCCATATCACGCAGTCGAGCCGGGCTGGAAGCAAAAGATGACATCGCAGCCGCGAAAAAACTGGGTTACGATCCTGAAATGTGGGAACCCAGAATCAGCGTCGTGAATTGATAATCTTGTCAACACAGAATTCAATAGTCTCCGAGCCGCTGGTGATACGGTACAATCACACTTCCAACAACTTGGTGCGTACTTGCACAGAAATAGATTCTTCAGCTTAACTGTCTTCGGCGTAATGTTATTATTCCGGGCGTCCGTTGCGTATGGCGCTGTCAAATCTGGATACTATCCACCTGAACACCGACAAAATTCGGGCGTCGATCCAGATTCAGAACGCCAGCTACTATGGATACGGATGCTTTTACCCCACAAACGGACTGGTGAAAGCTGGTTTTTGGGTGTTTAAAGACACAGCGATGTCGGATGTGGTAAAGGAAATGAATCAGCCAATCACGCAAACAAAATCCAATGCCACCAAGTCCGGTGACAGTAAATAGTGACCTATCAATGTAAGTCCAATAAATGGAGCACAGTAATGACTCTCAATGCAGAAGACAAAATTGCCATACAAGAACTTTCGGTTGCATATGCAAATGCGATGGATGCTGGCGATATTGCGGGATGGTTGGAGACTTGGGCCGACGATGGCGTATGGGAAGGGGGTGCCGGACGATATGAAGGCAAGGAAAGGTTGGCGCAGGTACTGCCTGATTTAGGCAATCGCATAATCGGTAAGCGACACATCATGAGCAACTTCGTGATCAAACGTGACGGCAGGGGGGCAAGGCAAACTTGTTATTTACTTATTGTCGATTGCTCGAAAAACAATTTGCCTACGAGCGCAGTTTACTCTGACGTACTCAGGAAGAAAAATGGGCAATGGCTTTTTGTTCACCGCAAGGTGCAAATTGACCAAGCCCCAACCTGAGCATTTTAACCGCGCTCTTTTAGTCTCTTCTCAAACTTACTAAGTTTGTCGCGTCGCCCACTAGTCGGTTCTTTGGCTACCACAAGTTTCATGTCAGCTACAGCTTTGTCGTACTCATTGAGCTGCGCATAAACGTTTGCGCGCAATTCGTAGATCCATGGATATGGTGTCGTGGAAATCCGTTGCGTGTACGAATCAATCGCGGCATGCAAATCTTTCGCTGATTTAGACGGCTCGTTTTTCTTGACCCAAAGTTCTGCACGGGCGATGTAATAGACTTCTCTATCAAGCGGCGAGGGAGGCTTCATATCAATGATAGTTGTGTAGTCATCGATCGCCTTGTTTAATTCACCCTGCTTTGCACGAAGCTCTGCTCGATCCCCATAGAGCGAAGCAACGTTCGCAAAATCCCTAAGTGACTTCCGCGGCATCAGTTCAATGGCACTCGTATAATCGGCAATCGCTTCATTTGCTTTCCCTAATTCTGCGAGTCCTCTCGCGCGCAAATTGTAGAAAGGAAGTATTGAATAAGCCTCTTTAACGTGCTGGAGTTTCAACGCCTCTAATGCACGCGAACCAGCATCTACCGCTAATTGATATTGCGGCAACCAATCGGCTTTGTCCTGAGGGTAATGCATCTTCAAATGAGAAGCGACTGCCAGATAACTAGAGGCAAGAGATTGCATTGCAGTTACATCATTCGCATTCTTTTCTAACGCGCGCAAAGATGAATCCACGCCTTGTTGATCCATCCATGGCGCGGCGCGTCCGCTTAGATGCCACTCCGGTTCCAGAGTCGGATCTAATTCGCCGGCATGAGCAATGTCTTGAAGAGCAAGCAAGTGGTGCCCGAGAGCGTCATGAACCAGTGAGCGTTCCTTAAAAGCCAGACCGTATTTTGGGTTTGCGGCGATCGCTTCATCCAGACACTTAAGAGACTCCTGCCACTGCTTCCTATCGGCCAGTGCTTTGCCCTTCTCATAGGCAGAATTAGCCACATCACTGGCGTTGGCGAGCGGTATTCCGACGCATAGAATAGCGATTACAAGCAACGTGAAGGTTCGGGAATTTACGCTTTTCATCATAGTGCCATTATCTCTGGTGATTGACCGGGGTTCGAAGATTTCGCGCAAAGAAGTATGAAAGGTGACATCAACCGCGATACCATCACAGCGTACGCAGAGACTATCGGACTGGAAGGTGTAGCCATTGTTTCTATTGACGAGGATTGGTCTGCTTTGCGTTTGAAAATCACGTCATGAAATTGATTGTCAGTACTGTAGCTTTTGCAAAGTATCATTCAAGGCTTTGTTTACCTGAATGATCTCATCGGAGACGGCATGTTGCTTTTCCGTAAGCATGTCGATGTCGCGCGTGAGTTCTTGGTCGTTGCGCTGCAATTCGTCCAACGCTTTTTCAAGCTGGTCTCTTGTCGTTTCAAGACCCTCTCGCTCGTGATCCATCTTGAACTGTACATCATCAGCATGGTTAAGTTGATGTTCAGTATCGTTCAAGTCCTGCTGATCATGCCAATCTTGGTCCCCATCGTAGCCCAGGCATGGATGACTTCCAAGTGCAAGCTCAAGAAGGATCAATACAATTATCGTGCCTAACTTCCGAGTCATTTGCTTTCAGTAAAGTCGATGTCCGTCATTTGCTATCAGTAAAGTCGATGTTCACGGGATCGTCTGGATAGTGTTTTTTCTTTAACAGATTTGTGCTTGGCACCGTTTTTGCCACGGTCGAAAAGGTCACGTCGTTAATCCACACCGTTCCCGGTCCATGCAAGCTAAAACCAAAGGCAATCTCTCTGGTATCAGGAGTAACATCCAGCACCACGCTGTATTTTGTCCACTCTGTGGTGCCTTTGATTGGGCGGTTTTCCATGTTGTCGAAGCCCACCATGTCATTAGTGGGTGAACCCAACCTCACCCATAGACCAGCCATGTCTGTCACATCTTTTGTTTTCACCCACCCGGAGACTTGTATCCTTTGGTCGATGAACTTATCCGGCGAAAGGTACTGAAGTACGATCGCATCACCGGGAATAGTTGAAGATAGCGACCGCAAATAGGCACTCGGTTTGCCATCTCGGACGGTGTCACGATCAACTCCGCACTCATATTTTTCAGCCCGGCTTCCATGCAATTTCCAGCCATAAGGTATCCCCGGCTTCATCTGAGCATAAGCGGCAGTGGTGCTGATCGCGATCATCATCGCAATCAACAAAATTCTACGGGCAACATACATCATTTGAAACCTTCCAAAAGCATACATCTAAGTACCTTTCAAATTTTAACAAATATCTTTCAAACTCGAAGAAGGGACGCCGCACTGAATCTCTATCAGTTTAGAAACGGATTTCCTTTGCGCTCTGACCAAATATCCGTATCAGGCCCGTGACCTGGCACAACTTTAGTACTGTCATCCAAAGTCATAAGTCGATTAGAAATCGATTTGATGATGTCGTCAAACGATCCGCCCCAGAGATCAGTCCGTCCGATTGAGTGTTGAAAAAGTGTGTCGCCCGAAAACAGAACACTATCTTTTCCCTGCAAACAGAAACAAGTGCTGCCTGGAGTGTGACCGGGAGTATGGATTACCGAAGCGCTGATGTTACCAACTTTCACTTGCTCTTCGTCTTCAAGATAATGATCGACAGGAAGAGGCTCAGTGGCGGTGAATCCAAACAATTTAACTTGCTGTTGCAGATTGTCATACAACCACTGGTCACCTTTGTTGATGCAAATCTTGGCGCCGGTTGCTTCTTTCACTGCACGCGAGCCCATGATGTGATCAAAATGAGCATGCGTGTGCAACAGATATTTGATCGTCAGCTTATGTTCCTTAGCGTACTCAAGAATCTTTTCGGGATCGCCGCCTGGATCGATAACAGCAGCCTCGCCGGTTTCCGGGCAAGAGATGATTGAGCAGTTGCACTGCAGTTTACCAACAGGAAAACTTTCAATGATCATGGATTAAAGGAACAACTCGCTAACAGACGTGTCGTCATGAATACGTGCGATCGCTTCTCCAAGCAATTTGGCGACGCTCAGCATGACTATCTTTTTGGAGATCTTCTTTGGATCGTGTGGAATCGAATTGGTGACAATCAACTTTTCGATAGGCGATTCGTCGATCCGCTTATTTGCTGGTCCGG
Source organism: Candidatus Melainabacteria bacterium (assembly GCA_003153555.1). Taxonomy (GTDB): domain Bacteria; phylum Cyanobacteriota; class Vampirovibrionia; order Obscuribacterales; family Obscuribacteraceae; genus PALSA-1081. The sequence goes on from PLZS01000130.1 coordinate 61,208, forward strand.
AAAGAACTGCGTGAGTTGCGCATGCATAGATAGCTCTAGCACCTTCTTTCTTCAGCAACTCAGCACCCTTGACCAAAGTGCCGGCAGTATCCACCATGTCATCAACCATGAGTACAACTTTGTTCTTCACGTCACCGACAACGCTGTAGACTTCAGCTACATTGTGGGCGCTGCGGCGTTTGTCGATGATTGCGATCGGAGCGTCATCAAGCTTTTTGGCGAAAGCACGTGCTCTTGAAACTCCACCGACGTCAGGGCTGACTAGCACGAGGTCTGTTTGGTTGAGCGAACGCACGTATTCAAGCAAGACTGGACTTGCATATAAGTGATCTACGAGAATATTGAAGAAGCCCATAATTTGCGGTGCATGCAAGTCCAGCGTGACGACTCTTTGGGCACCAGCAGTGGTTAAAAGATCGGCAATCAGCTTCGCGGTAATCGCTTCTCTACCAGCCGCTTTTCTATCTTGCCTGCCATAACCGTAATAGGGCATTACCACGGTTATTCGTCCAGCAGAGGCTCTTTTCAAAGCATCTAAGAGGATAAGCAATTCCATCAAATTTTCGTTGACTGGTGTGCAGGTCGGTTGCACGACAAAGCAATCTTGCCCTCGCACGCTCTCTTGCACTTGCACGTAAATCTCACCGTCGGAGAATGGTGCAATTTTCACCGGCGCCACGTGCAGTTCCAGATAATCAGCGACTTCTTTGGCAAGTTCTGGATTAGACGTACCGGACAAGATCAACAAGTTGGTCTTTCCGCCCGAAAGTACTTTTGGCCTAACTGGCATCTCAGCTACCAAGAGCTTTCCCCCTACAGTGATGTACGACTATTGTAAAGAAGAACAAGCCGAGCTTAAAGCCAATGAGCAAATCTTTAGTTCTGGAAAAATGGCAACTCGCCGCTTGCACTCATGATTATAGCCTCTTCCAGAACGCACTTAACATGGAGATATGTGAGACCGCCTTGAACAAAAACCGCAAAAGGGGGGCGAAGCGGCCCATCTGCCGAAAGCTCTATAGTCGCCCCCTCCACAAAAGTGCCCGCTGCCATGATCACAGGGTCCTGATAACCGGGCATCAGGGACGGTTCGGGAATGACGTGGGCGTTCACTGGGGACCCCTTTTGAATGGCCCGGCAAAAATTGACTAGCTGCTCAGGACCGGCAAATTTTATCGCTTGAATTATGTCAGAACGCTTATCGAGCGCCGTTGGTTTAACTTCACAACCCAATTCGGCCAGAGTAGCCGCAAATAGCAACGCCCCTTTGACGGCGTTTGAAACCACGGCTGGCGCCATAAACAAGCCTTGCAAGACAAGACGATTCTGGTTGTAGGTCAAGCCCAGATGACCGCCTATCCCCGGAGCAGTTAGCCTGTTCAACGCCCTGTCAACCAGGGCCGTGTCCCCAGCGACATACCCCCCGGTGATTGCCAGCCCGCCGCCAGGGTTCTTTATAAGAGATCCGGCCAGCAAGTTCGCGCCAGCGGAAGTAGGCTCGGCCGGCTCGACGAATTCTCCATAACAATTGTCGACAAAGACAATGCAATCTTTATGTACGGCTTTGGCTGCAGTGCAAAGCCGGGCAATATCTTCGTTATTCAAGCTGCGGCGGGCGATGCTGTAGCCACAAGATTTCTGAATGTAGAACATGCAACGAGAACTCGGCGCAGTACTCTTGATTTTCTCTAGCAAGGATTGATTGGTTTCCTCAGAGGGATCCAAATCTATTTCTTGATAACGAACTCCCAGCGAAATGAGATTCCCAGACTCGTCACCCTCAAGACCAATCACCTCTTTCAAAGTGTCATAGGGCTGTCCGGTCAGGGAAAAAAGCGTGTCGCCTGGCCCCAAGTTGCCGAGAAGCGCGCAAGCGATGGCATGGGTTCCCGAAACAAATTGCATGCGCACAGCAGCTGATTGTGATTCAAATATAGATGCGAATATTTTGTCGATCGTCTCCCGACCTGGATCATTTCGACCGTAGCCTGTGCGTTCAGCGAAATACTCCTCAGTCAATCGATGTGCACGAAAAGCATTGAGGACACGCTTTTGGTTGATCGTCGCAATTTCATCGACTGCAGCGAAGGCATTGAGTAATTTTTTTTCTGCGCTCTTTATCAACGCAGCGGCATTTAGTTCTTTAATCGGCATCGCCATCTTTTTTGTAGAAAGACGAGTCTAGCAGGTTCGATTTCTTTGGCAGGAAATTGAACTTATTTGCTCGTTCAAACGTTACTTAATTAGAGGCTAGAAAAGGAGATTGGAGTTGAACAAGAAAATTCTAGTAAGCAGAATATCTGCACAATTAAAGGACTTTCTTTTCTCGTTTGTGAGCGAAGAAAATTGTCGAATTTGCCAAAGAGTGTTGCTTGCTCGGGGGCAGCTCTTGCAGCCGGCGATGGGATTTAAGGTCGAGGCGAAACCGGCTATTGTTCATCGATGGGTGAATGATATTCCAGAATATTCGCGAGTCATTTGCGCAAATTGCTGGGAATCCTTGTGCACGAGTGCTCCGCTCATTGGTTTCTATCCGCATGAGAATGATCAGTCGTTCGCGATAGTAAGCGGAGCACCCTACAAGGGTGAGTTGAGGCAGCTGATTCATCGACTGAAGTACGATGGAGATCGACTGTTGGCACCGGATCTGGCAGCAATAATGCTGAATGGCTGGCGCATGGGTTCAATTTTTCTCAATCAAAAACAACCGATTCTGGTGCCGGTGCCCTTACATTGGCGAAGAAGTATGGAACGAGGTTTCAATCAAGCCGAACTGCTGGCTAGTGAAGCGTCAAAGGTGTTGGACATACCAGTCATTAAGGGCGCCTTGAAAAGGCGACGCGCCACGACACCGCAGCAAAGTCTAGAGAAAAGCGAGCGTTTTACAAACGTCAGCGAAGCCTTTCATGGCGACCCAGGCAAACTAGTAGGGCGAGCCGTGGTTATTGTCGATGACGTCTGCACATCGGGCGCAACATTAGCAGAGTGCGTTCGGGAGGTGATTCGATGTGGTGCCACGCAGGTGGTGGCACTCACTGTGGCGAGAACGGTTCTGAGAAAAGACAGGGCAGCAGGAGACGACGAATCCGCAACAAAAGAAAAACTGAGCTGACGGTCTGATTCGGAGTCCTGTGTATTCAAACTGAGCGAAGGTATCTCGGGAACGGAGTTTTTCAAACTGACCCAAAAAGGCACAATTTGGTCCCAAAGTCCTATTAGATTAAAACAACACACCAGTAGAGAAAACAGGTATTTAACATGGGCTGAGGCAGCAGAGAAGTTTGCTATCCAAACCAAAATAGGGTGGATAGACCAGATGCACAGTTTGTGCGTCCAAATCATGTACCAGACCTTCAAGAACAGCAGCGCCTACAGTCGTACTTCCACGACAGACGCACGGTGCCACTGAATGATGGATTTCACATAACAGACAATTCTGTCGGTAATGGTCGAGTCGTCGCAGTCGACGGACAGTCGCGCAGCGATTACGATCAGATGATCAAGCAGAATTTTAAATACACACAAGATAACTACGGAGATGCCTACAAAGAGGCGGCTCGAACCGGAAAACCAGTGGTGGCAATTTTCGGTAGTTTCGAAAACAACAATTCCCGTCAACTAATTGAAAATTCTCTACCGGAGGCAAAAGACGGTGCAGCCAAGGACGCCGTATACATCTATGTTGATCGGGCCAAATGCAAAGACGGAGCAATGGCCGCATTTGCAGATGGACAATTGGCGGGCGGGCACAATGCTGCAGTGTCAATTGTATTTTCTGTTAAACCAGGTCAAGACGGTTCGATTCAACCGGAGGAAGCAAACTTTCGCTGGCAGGGTGCAGATCGTTCAATGATTGGATCGTTCAATCAAGCGATCTCGCAAGCTCAGGAGAAGATGCAATCTTACAAAGGTCAATTTGAGCAATCTGCAAATCTAAACGACAAGACGGAAAAAATCGAGAATCCTAATGGAAAATTTGAAGGCACCCGCGAAGTAATCACTCAAGCGATAACAAAGGCGTATGAGACCAAAGACTGGCATCAGTCTGAACGCCACTATCACACCGCAATCGACGCAGCAGACAAAATTACACCTCAAGACATTCAAGCGGAGCGCCAACGGATTTCACAAGCAATATCAACCACTCCGCAAGGCTCGGAAAAATTCCAGCAGCTGATGCAGGATGCTGCCACGCTGCGCTTCGTCGAGAATGCCAAATCGTTTACGCGAGCTGATCTTGGTTTGGCTTGCATGAAGTGGGCTAATGACCAAACTGGCGATCTTCAGCACCAATTTCGTGACATTGGCAGTCAGTGGATCAAAGCAGCCGGTAATCGCAATCAAGCGATTTACTCGAACGAAGGTTTGATCAAGCGAATTTCTGCTACCGGTATTCCAGATGCTGAACTAAGGGAACTCTTACCCCAATTGGCTCCACGTATTGCCTATCAACGAGACCTTTATAGATTTGGCGGCGATGTTAAGAAGTCCGACGGTTTGCCTGCACCTAGTCCGGCCATCAATCCAGAAAGAAGGACGGAGCAACCTCCAAAAATCAAACAAACAAATGAAACGCAGGAGCCAAAGGAAGTTCCAAAATCCGGAGAGTCTACCGAGACAAAGAGAAACAACGAAATTAAGGAAACGAAAGAACAAGAAAAAGAGCGAATAGTAAAAGAGGACGAGGACAAAGCAGTTAAGACTGAGGAAGAGTACAATGCCGCTTTGCGTGACGCAGCAGCCAAAGGTCTTCCCGTCATAGTCAAGATTGGATCGACGTCTTGTGGACCGTGCAAAAAAATGGCGCCATCCTTGAAGCAAGCCGAAGAAGATCTGAAAGGCAAAGCCGTAATCGTTCGGGTTCTGTATGAAAATACTGAAGAACTTGCCCGTAAATTGGGAGCAGATAATGGAGTGCCAATCACTATCGTTGCCGGAGTTGTTGCACAAGGGAATGGTCAAGCACTCGTGCCATTAAAAACGAAACAAGGATTCACTGACAAGCCCGATGAACTACGTTCTTTTGTAAATGAAGGTCTGCCATTATTCGACCAATGGAAGAAACGCTCTCTTGCGCTAAAGCGCTAAATGACAATATCTTGGGGATCGCTCTGGTATATTCAGAGCCACCTCAGGAGAAACTCGGTAAATGACATCTGCGAAACTAGCTTTATCGCTTTTTCTGACGTGCAGTCTCGGAAGCCTAGCACTCACAGTTGAAGCCAACCCGGCAGCACAAACAAGGCAGCCTTCTGGCGCTGAAACAAACAGATTAAAAGTGGATCTGGACACCACCGGCATTGCAAAGACAACCAAAGTCGAGATCGTAAAGAAGACTCCGTTTGAACCCGGAGACGAGATCATTCAATTGAATGGCGAGCCCATGCATGTGCGGATAATCTTCGACGGTAAAAAAATTGACGACCACGACAACAACAACTACAACCGACCACATCTCCTAATCTATCCATTGTCGCAGTATGCAGCTCTGTACCCCGCCGATAGAAAAGTAATATTCAACAAGCGAATCAGCGACCTCAAAAAAATGATTGCCACCAAATCAGATAAAGGTATTGACTCACTGCCAATCATGCCCGATTCCGACGCTCACGAAGTTTTCCATCAACAAGAAAAGTATTTAAAGTTCAATCAAGGCAATGGAGTTGCATTTATAAGCGTTTATTCAAATGGCGATCCAGCCATGAATGAGGGCGATTTCTTTTACACGTTCCAGGGTCTGACAGCCGACGGCAAGCACTACGTCTCATTCTTCTGGCCGGTTAAAGCGACTGGAATGCCGGCAAACTCGACTGAAGCAAACGCTGAAAAATATGTGCATAAACTTGCCCGCTCGAAGTTCACACCAAGTCTCGACGCGATCGATAAAATGGTTTCATCGATGAGCATAAAATAGGAAATCAAAATGGGACGTCGTTTCATTGATGCGGTCATTCTTTATTCGTCAGACCTCAACAAAGCGGTGGAATTTAACCAAGAACTTTGGCCAGCCTCAGTCCAATAAGCCACGGGTTACAGCGACAATTTCGAAAGGGTTCAAAAATGGCAGAAGGAATAACGTTACCAGCGATCTCTGAAAAACCAGATCCGCGGTGCTACGAACTATTTGATGCATTAGCAAATTCGACCTACTACAACAAAGAACTTATCTTTTCGGAAGAAGGGCGAGCAATCATGAATGAAGAGCCGCCAGTTCAAACCGGCGTATTGCTGGCTTGCTTGGATCGAAAGGCCGCAAATCCGTACCGAATCTCCACGGTTTATGCAGCGAAATCAATTTGCGCTGTTTTGTCAACGAAAGAGTTGGAGTTCTCAGAGTGTGACATTGTGTACATGCTTAATTTCGCGATCCAAGAATTGCCACAAGCCCTGATTCCACACTTCAACTTGATTGACTTTGTCGAACACCACATTCAGACCGAAGGTCTCACACCAGCCATTGGCAGTCGACTCAGCGCCTACGCCGATGCAATTAGCAGCCGCGCAAATACGAGTGAAATTAAAAAATGGGTTCGCAAAGCAAAATCATTGAGCGGCGAAGCAGGGGCTAGCAAAGTAGGAATTATTCCAAATGAAGCATGGAGCGATCGCGCGATTGCCGATTTAGCATCGATGGATTCGGAATTACGAAAGAAGTGGGATCAGCTATTGGTGCACTCGATTGCGTTGACCTCGACAAACCCATCAAAGAAGTGGCTGGCTCAAGCGCAAAAAGAATTAGATAATATTGGCAAAGAAGAGTACCAAAACAAGCTAACTAGCTGGTTTTCGTTGATCGGAAAGAAGGGAACCAAACCCTTTACCATTAATGAATACGAAGGCGACCCTAACGAATTAATTACCCCAAGCAACGTTGATATTCTCAAAGGTTTGGCCTGGTATTGTTCACTTTTTCAACAAAACGACGACATCGCCAGAGTGCTCGGAAATACTGCTGAAGTCTGCTTCAAGAAAGTGCCCAACGTCGGCGCGCGCTGTCCAAAACTTGCCAATGCCTGCGTGGCGGTACTTGCCGGAATGCCTTTTAAAGAAGCAATTGCGCAATTATCCAGATTGAAGACTGGAGCGAAAAAGTCGTCGTCGCTGAAACAAATCGATAAAGGTCTAGTCCAGGCGGCTGATCGATCAGGTATGACAGTAATCGACTTGCAAGAAATGAGTGTGCCCGATTATGGATTCACCGAGATTGGGAAGCTGATTAAACAAGTCGGAGATTACCAGGCAGAAATTGCCATCAATGGTGCACGCTCAGCTGAACTGCTGTGGACAGACGCTAAAGGTAAGACACTGAATTCGGTGCCGGCGGCAGTCAAACGCGACTTCGCGGACGATTTGAAAACACTCAAGAAAACGGCAACGGACATCGAAAAAATATTGCCATCCATTCGCAGTCGAATCGAGAGCAGCCTTCTTCAGAATCATCACTGGAACTACAAAGCATGGAAAGAGCGATATCTCGATCATCTAGTTTGCGGCGCATTCGCCCGTCGACTGATCTGGAATTTTAACGGCAAAGCTGGCATTTGGTCCAATGGGCAGATTGTTGACGTCAGCGGCAACCCACTCGAAATCGAAGAATTTGCAATCGTCGAACTCTGGCATCCAATCGGTGCTCAAGCTGCGGAAGTGCAGGCATGGCGACAATGGATGATCGATCATGATATTACTCAACCATTCAAACAAGCGCATCGAGAAATCTACGTGTTGACCGATGCAGAGCTACAAACCGAAACGTATTCAAATCGATTTGCCGCTCACATTATCAAACAACATCAATTCACCGAATTAGCTAAACAGCGCGGATGGAAGTATAACCTCCAAGGTCAATGGGACTCTGCAAACACGCCTGAATTAGTTCTGCTGCCGTGGGATTTGAGAGTCGAATTTTTTGTAGAACCGGTTGAAAACGAAACTTCTAATAGTGGAATCTTTACGAACGTAGCCACTGATCAGGTGCGATTTACCCGCCTTAACACTGCAGATCCTTTACCTTTAACAGAGATTCTGCCAATCGTATTTACTGAAGTTATGAGAGACGTCGATCTCTTCATTGGAGTTTGTAGCGTAGGAAATGATCCAACTTGGCAGGATACTGGTGCTCATGGTGCCTATGGTGCGTATTGGAATAATTATTCCTTTGGTGACCTCACGGAGACTGCAGAAACGCGGAAGGAAGTTTTGCAAGCCATAATTCCGCGCTTGAAGATTGGCTCTAGATGCTCTTTTAAAGACAAGTTTCTAGTGGTCCAGGGAGATTTGAGAACATACAATATTCATCTAGGCAGTGGCAATATACTTATGGAGCCAAACGGCCAATACTTGTGCATTGTGCCATCCAGCAACGATCGCAAAGAACAAGAAGATGTAGTTCTTCCATTTGAGGGAGACAGAACCATGTCGATAATTCTAAGCAAATGTTTCTTGCTGGCTAATGACAGCAAGATAAAGGATTCATCGATACTGAGCCAAATTCGCAGGAAGTGATTAGCCCATTGCTAGCAAAGGCGAGAGCTCATTGATTACTTCAGGGCGTCCTTAAATGCTTCGATCGTGTTGTCGATGTCGTTTTTGGTGTGCACTAAAGATATGAAAGCAGATTCAAATTGCGATGGTGGCCAGTAAACGCCCTTCTCGAGGAGAGCCCGCCACACTTTGGCGAAGTGTTCTGTATCACACTTTTGAGCGCTTTCGAAATCAGTTACTGGTTTCGACGAGAAGAAAACGCCGAGCATCCCAGGCACCGAAACAACTTGCATTGACTTCGATAAGCCCTTTAAACCATCAGCAAGTCTGCTCGTAGTCTGTTCTAGATGAGGGTAGGTACCGTGTGTTTGCAAAGACTTGAGCTGGGCGATTCCAGCAGCCATCGCAAGCGGATTTCCAGATAGTGTGCCGGCCTGATAGACGGGTCCTTCCGGTGCCACCATTTGCATGATGTCCTTTCTTCCGCCATAAGCTCCAACAGGAAGTCCGCCACCAATAATCTTGCCAAGGCAAGTCAGGTCAGGTTTGATCTTATACCTGTCCTGTGCGCCGCCAAGAGCGACTCTGAATCCGGTCATCACTTCATCGAATATCAGCACTGCACCATGCTCGGTGCATAGTTCGCGAACCGTCGACAGATAATTTTCCGCTGGAAGAATGAGCCCGCTATTGCCGACAATAGGTTCGATAATTACAGCTGCAATTTCTTTTGAATGAGCCTCGAATGCTTTCTTCAAAGCAGCAGGATCATTGAAAGGAATTGAAAGCGTAAGCTTGGTAATTTCTTCAGGAGCGCCTGGTGAACTGGAAATTCCCAAAGTTGCCAGACCGGAGCCGGCCTTAACCAAGAAAGAATCGGCGTGCCCGTGATAGCAGCCATCAAATTTGATAATCATCGAGCGCTTCGTGAAAGCGCGAGCCAAACGCACTGCCGACATAGTTGCTTCGGTGCCGGAGTTTACCATGCGCACCATTTCGATCGAAGGCATCAGTTTGCAAATCAGTTCAGCCATCTCGACTTCAGCTCTGCAAGGCGCACCAAAACTGGTGCCCTGCTTGAGAGTGGTTTCAATTGCCTCTAGGACACGAGGATGGCGATGTCCAAGAATCATCGGTCCCCACGAACCAACGTAGTCAATGTATTTGTTGCCGTCTACATCGAACAAGGATGCCCCGTCAGCGTGATCCATAAAGGTCGGTTCGGCACCGACTGATTTACAAGATCGAACTGGTGAATTCACTCCACCGGGAATGACCAATTTGGCACGCTCAAATATTTGGTGTGACCGAGTTGCAACAGCAGCTGTAGACATTTTGATGATCACCTTGGTTATTTAACTTCTTCCTTTACGGCCTTAGTTTCCGACATGATTCGCTCAATTGCTTGTGCTACCATTTTCGGTGCCTTTTCGCCCGCTTTGAAATCACGCATTTTGCCTTCAGTATCAAACAGATAGAAGGCGGGGACATATTTATTGTCGAAGGCATCAGTAATCTCGTGCCAGTTGTCGACTACACATGGCTGCTTAACGTCATACTCTTCAATTGCCAGCTTGACGTCTTCGACTTTAGTATCACTTTCCTGACGCGGCATGTGCACAGCGATTACTTTCAATCCTTGTGGACCATATTTCTCAATCCATCCATTGATGTCCGGCAGCGATTCTTTGCAAGTTCCGCAGCTGATAGCCCAAAAGTGAACTAACACTGGCGAGCCTTTAAGTTCCTCGTCAGTTACTGGACTCGAGTTGAACCAATCAGTGCCACCCTTGAGAGAAGGCAACGGACTGTCCATACGAAGCGGCATGGCACCTCCTTGGCCGGAAATACCGGCAGACCTTTCAATTGCGCAAACGAAAAAATTTGTTCGCGTTCGCTTCATTATTTTAGCGCTGCGACGCACATTATCAGCGTTTCGGCGAGATCAAGTTCCAATTCTTATCTTTAAAAGAAACCGCCAGGCGAAAATACCTGGCGGTTACCTAAAATGTCACCTGGATCAGATTGAACTGATTAGACTGTCAATGGCTTTTGGCCTGGCTTCCAGTCTGCGCCGCAAAGTCCGCCGGTCTTGAGTGCTTCGAGAACTCGAAGTGTTTCGTCAACGCTGCGACCAATGTTCAGGCTGTGTACAACTTGATATTGAAGAATGCCATCTGGATCGATGATGAACAATCCACGCAGGGCGATTCCTTTGTCTTCCATCAACACACCGTAATCGCGGCTTACATCTTTAGTGATGTCTGAAGCAATAACGTAGTTGAGTGAACCGAGTCCACCCTTATCTTCTGGGGTGTTGATCCAAGCGCGGTGGCTGAATACGCTGTCTGTGGATACAGCGATTACTTCGGCTCCAGCTTTCTTGATTTCATCGTACTTAGCGCTGAACGCTTTCAATTCTGTAGGGCAAACGAAAGTGAAATCCAACGGATAGAAGAACATAACAAGGAACTTGCCCTTGTAGTCTGCCAAACGAACATTTTCTTTGAGACCTTTCATGTCCTTGGTGGAGGGCATGTCAAAATCTGGAGCTCTTTTTCCAACTTGCAACATAGAGAGGTTACTCCGACAACAATGGTGGGGATTAGTTAATCAGAAATCTTAGATCGACTAAGTCTAAAACTGGAAAGGTTTAATGGAAATTGCACAATTAGGAAACGCCGTTCATTTTTGCTTGCCAGATGGTTTCGCCGGCAACCTGGAATTGACTTCCGCTTGAATAGCCTGCCACTGAGACAAATCACGAGAGAGTGAATGCTCCGCGACATACTTCTGGATCAGGGGGCTGGAAGGGTTCCAGCCAATTGTCAGTAAGTGCAACAGGTGATCAGAGGGAGTCACACTCTGCTTGCTCCTACCTAACTCGCTATCGTTGGCGTCATTGGACATGTTGAATTCCTCTTGGAGATTTGACCACTAGCCGAAGAAGAATGATTAAGCTGAGCTTTACGTTGATCAAGAGCTCTCTTCCAGCTGACTGCCAGCCAACAATTATCTTCTATAATCGTGACGAAAGGCTACCCTGCAGTTGTTAGGAAATGCTTGATTTGACCCTCAAGGTTATTATTTGATAGTATTCTTCTTCCATTGTGCCGGGATGAGCGTCATTGCCCGCTATTTGATTAACGCAAAATAGCCGCAAAAAGTTCAACGGTAGCAAAACTTTTGCTGACAATTTACTGTTAAGTAAATCGGCGCAGCACAGCGTAATCGGTATCACTGGGCACAACCAGGTAGAGAGAGAATCGGAGACAAAGATGTTTGCCATAGTAGAAGCTTGCGGAAGACAGTATCAGCTAGAAGCTGGACGTTTCGTTGATGTCGATTTGACAGAAGGCGAAGAAGGGACTGCTTTCGTATTCGACAAAATCTTGATGATTGTCGACGGTGCCAACTCAACCATGGGTGCGCCATTCATTGAAGGTGCCAAGGTGAGCGGAAAGATTCTTTCCCACCATAAGACCAAGAAAATTATTGTTTATCACATGAAGCCGAAGAAAGGCACACGTAAGAAACAGGGTCACAGACAGCATTACACTCGTATTTTGATTGATTCAATCGAATTGAAAGACAAAGTGTTAGCGAAGGCAGAAGAGCGTCAAGCCAAGCCAGAAAAGGCTGCCAAAGCACCTGCGGCGAAGACCGAGTCCAAGAAGCCAGTCAAGTCTGATAAGTCTGCTGCGCCGAAAAAAGCAAAAGCAGCTGCTAAGAAGCCGGCTGCGCCAAAGAAAGCAGAGCCAAAATCAAGCGAAAAGAAAAGCAAAAGCTAGGCAACGTAATGTGTCGCAAGGCGCATGAACAGGAGAGATAAGTCATGGCACATAAAAAGGGCGGCGGCTCTACTCGCAACGGACGAGACAGCCAACCTAAACGCCTCGGAGTGAAGAAATACGGCGGCGAGCACGTCATCTCGGGCAACATCATCGCTCGCCAGCGCGGAACCAAGATTCATCCTGGTGTGAACGTGAGAATTGGCAGCGACGATACGCTCTATGCAGTTGCTGCAGGTTTCGTCAAATTCGAGATGCGCCGCGGCGCTAAACTAGCAAGCGTATATCCAGCCTAGTGCCAGAAAACCAGCGTCCAGCCAAGCAACTTCTGCCTGCGCTCGAACGAATTGGTGGCGCAGTAGCATCGAAGTCACAGTCTCTGGCTGTGACTTTTAGTGGCGTCTGTTATGACTCACGCAAAGTCGCAAGCGGCGACGCCTTTGTTTGCATCGAAGGCGAGAAATTCGACGGCAATAAATTTATTGATGATGCCATAAAAGCTGGCGCGTCGTGCATTGTCTCTCAGCGCAAGAGTGACAGGACACTGCCGGTTCCGTACGTTGTGGTGTCGGACGTGCGCTCTGCATTGGCTGAATTGGCTGCTTATTTCTATAACGAACCAAGCAGCAAAATCCGCTTGATAGGCGTCACTGGCACGAACGGCAAGACAACAACAACACATCTTGTCGAGCACATTTTCTTAGCTGATCGGCGCAAGATTGGCTTGATAGGCACACTTGGCGCCAGATGGTCGGAAGCGAATCAGCCTTCGCAATACATCGACACCAAACACACGACGCCGCAAGCCTCAGACTTGCAGGCGTTATTGGGTGATATGTCCAGCAAAAACGTGTCGCACGTGGCCATGGAAGTTTCCAGTCATGCTCTGGCACTTGAGCGCGTGCACGGCTGCGAGTTCGCAGTGGCCTGCCTGACGAACGTAACTCAGGACCATCTTGATTTCCACAAAACCATGGACCACTACTGGAAAGCCAAGCGCCAGTTGTTTGAGATGCTGGTGAAAAGCCGACAGACAAACAAAACTTCAGTCATAAACATTGATGATGAACTAGCTCCTGAATTTATCAAAGCGACCAGCGGCACGGATGTTCGCACATGGACTTACGGCTGGAAGGAAAATGCAGATATGTATGTGAAGGGTGCGACTTTTGACTTTAGAGGCACGCGCCTGAAGTTGGAAACGCCGCATGGTGAGCTGGATCTGAACCTACATCTGAACGGTCGCTTTAACGTCTACAACGTCATGGCCGCTCTCCTTATATGTATCGCCGAGGGAGTAGACCTTGAGGTGTGCAAAGAAGCTCTGGAAGAATTTAAAGGCGTCGCAGGTCGATTCGAAACCGTGTCCACAGGCGGCGATAAGCCTGAACCGCTTTGCTTGGTCGATTACGCGCACACCCCAGATGGTCTTGAAAACGTACTCAAAGCCGCGCGAGCTCTCGTTCCTGACGGTGGACAACTGATTGCGGTATTTGGCTGCGGTGGCGATCGAGACGCCACGAAGCGCCCACAGATGGGCGGAATCGCCGACAACCTGGCTGACGTGTTAGTTGTCACGTCTGACAATCCACGCTCGGAAAATCCAACGTCGATCATCGATAACATTCTGGCCGGCATCAAGCGCAAAGAGGGCATTATCATTGAGGCAGATCGCGCCAGGGCGATAAAGCAAGCAGTAGCCAAGGCTACAGAGAGAGACATCGTCGTAGTCGCCGGCAAGGGGCACGAAACTTATCAGATATTGGGCGACAAAACGATTGATTTCGACGACAGAATCGAGGTTCGTAAGGCTCTTGAAGCGCGCAAGAACGGCTCGCGATAACCACAAGAGTTCTTGATCATCGCTTGCACAGCCCCATTAAATCGACTAGTCGTGTTGCTGGAAACCGCAAAGCATCAAGCAACGGCGGATCCTATGGGTATAATTTAAACTGGCGCTGGCTCTATTGCTGCCTAAGTCGGGGACATACGTGGGCATAAACTTTCACATTTCATCTGTTCGGGAAGGCACGATATTCAATGTGATGCAGTTCCTCAGCCTTGAGAAAGTGACTGGCATTCTCAACATTTCATTTGGGCGTCATCTTCCTGAAAGCACAATTTACTTCGTCACTGGAAATGTGACTACTGCAGAGTTCGGCACGATTGTTGGAGACGCCGTTCTCGACATGCTCTTGTGTCAAGAGTATGCGATCAAGGAGGTCAGCTTCGCTCCTGGTCGCATCTCACAATTGAATGAGCAAGCCATTATCGTGCGCGCTTCCAGCTTGTCTGGAGTGATGCTGAACGTTTCAAAAGACGTGGACAAATGCGAGTCTCGTCCATTTATCTATGGCATGCTTCCTATGCAAACGAATGATGGACGCAAAGTAGATTCACTGCTGAGCGTTATGTACGACTTTCCAAACTGGAATGAATTTTTGTTGGCTGTGCCCCGCAGCGACAATGACAAGGGTGCGCCGTTACCGCAATGTGTCCTTTTGCATCGAGCCTTATCACGCTCTGCCTTCACGTACCAAGTACCACTAGTCAGTTTGAAAAGTCTACGGTCATTACTTGACATAGTGCAGCCTTTGAGCGAGAAAGAGAGTAATAACCTGCGTGGATACATGCGAAGTCTTCTACCTCATCCAAAAGCCACTCATATGTCGATTGAACGATTCTACGCATTCGCCAGCGCGATCGAGTCAATCGCTCAACGACGTTCAAGTGAAGTCGGCGATAAAGCCAGACGCGCGATTCATTTGCTCATTCAAAACACAACGAAAATGAGCGAAACAGCAAATGTCTGAACAAAAAAAAGACGATTTTATCGACGAACTTTCCCATCACAGAATGGAGATGTTAACGTGGCTGGGCAAGCGCCTTCTGCCCCATGGGCATTGGTCTGGACACCACGAAAATAATGGGGATAAACCACGCCTCTACCTTACGTATGACGATGGACCACATCCAGAAACAACACCACAATTGATCGAACTACTGGCAGCGGAAAATATTACTGCGACGTTTTTTCTAGTCGGCTCACACGTTGAAAAACACCCTGAGTTGGTTCAGAAACTCGCTGATGCGGGACACGTGATCGGCAATCACACTTACCACCACGAATTTCTTCCAATGATGACGACCCATCGCATCGAAACCGAAATCGAAAAAGCAAACGAAGCAATTTTTCGAGCATGTGGACAAACCCCAACTCTGTTCAGAGCACCACATGGAGTACTAGACGCGCGCGTTGCGGACTGCCTGAAAGAACGCTCAATGAAAGCAGTATATTGGAGCTGTGTTTCGGAAGATTGGCTGCCTCTTGGAGCCACTAGAGTTGTCTCTCGCATTGTGCGTAAAATATCAGACGGCGCCCTCATCGTCTTGCACGAAGGCTGGTTTCCGCACCAAACACTTGAAGCCACCCGTGGTGTGATCAAGTTCGCAAAAGAAGCGGGCTATGTTTTCGAACCACTTCGCCCAGCAGTCTGATTTCCTGCAGTTGGCAAGTTGGTGGCGAACACTCAACTTGATATACTTCGCTTGAGTTCACTGTAAACCCCAAGACCATAGAGATTACATGCTAGATTTCAGACCACCGCTCGATAGTCCACCGCTGATTAAGCTGGTGAACTTATGCCTGCCCTGGTACATGAAGTATTCGCTTCATGATACGAAAGTGCAACCGGCGCCTGGCGCAATCGAAAGATTTAAATCATACGCAGGCAAAAGAGCTCTGATCTGCCCCAATCATTCAAATCGACACGATCCCCAAATCATGTTCGATTTTTCACGACTTACTGGAGAAAGCTTTAACTACGTTGCGGCCAGGGAAGTGTTTGATTGGGATCACGGTTTAAATGGTTGGTGGTTACAGCATTTAGGATGTTACTCAGTAGTGCGTGGTGCCGCTGATCGTGAATCGTTCAAGATGACCAAGAAAGTTCTTTCAGAAGGAAAGAAGAAACTGGTGCTATTTCCAGAAGGGGAAATCTCTCGCCAGAATGACACATTAATGCCACTTGAATCAGGCGCGGCTCAATTGACATTTTGGGCAGTGGAAGAACTAGCAAAGCAGGCTGCTGGTGCGGGGATTGAACCGGTTTACGTTATTCCGATGGCGCTTAAATATACGTATCCCAGCGATATACAATCCGGATTGAAGCGCACACTTAGTGTTCTCGAAGAAAACTTAGGAATAAAACCAGACGACGATTCTTGTTATCATCGCCTGCGAAAAATTTCAGCCAAATTACTCGAAACACTTGAAAAAGAATACTCCATGAAGCCAGATGGAGAAGATCTCAACGATCGCGTCGCGAAGCTTCGGCAGTCGATTTTGACTAACGTCAGTCACCAACTACAAGTTGCATTACCAACAAATGTTCGTCAATTAGAAATGGTGCGTGTGCTGCGTAATCATATCGACGATTTTATATATGCGCCGGAAGTTGACTTTTCTGAATATGAAAAGAAAATCCATGATGAACGCGCAGCCACTCTGCGTGGGTTTTACGCAGATTTGGATCGTGTGGTCAATTTTATTGCGATTTACGATGGCTATTTGAAAGAGCAACTCACTCAAGAACGATTTGGCGATATTTTGGATCGGCTAGAGCGAGAAATTCTGCGCTCGCGAGAACCTTCATTTAGAGGGTCACGAGTGGTGCTTCTGGACGTAGGCGAACCGATCAATCTTTCCGAGCGGTATGCCGATTATAAGAGTGCGAAGAAAGCAACCGTCGCAAAAGTGACCGACGAAATCTTCAGTCAAGTTTCAGGCATGCTGACCAAGCTTGATCAATTCCGCAAGGCACTCTTCCTGAGCTAAGATTGCCACTTTTCCTAAACTAAAATCAGTACCCTACCGGACTCAACTTGGAGCACAAATTCATGCAGGTTCTATCGATCAAGAGAATGGCGACACTTTCATTGGCCACATTTTTAGTAACCGCATTGAGCAGCACTGCCAGTCTCGCCATTCCGACAACGAAGGCGCCGATTACAAAACCAGCACCAACAGTTGCCGTAACCACAAACTTGACCGGCACTTGGAACATCCGCTTCACTGAAGCACCAGCCACCAAGACGCACATCATGGCCATCAAAGCGATACAGAAAGGCGCGACTTTTACTGCTAAAGGCGTTGACCAATACGGTGATGTGCTTTTGACAGGGACTGTAGCTGCACCGAACAAAATTACGTTCAAAAGAACATATCAGGGAGCACAGGTAAATCCCAGCGCTCAATTTGATGGCACGTTCGCTTTGGGTACAGCTCCGGCTCCGATAACGGCGAAAGGCAAATGGACCGCACAACAATTTGCAGACAAATCATTGAAACAAAAAGCTTCGGCTAACTACGGCGATTGGGAAGCAACGATCTTCACGGGACCGGCGATCAACAAATAATCGAACGCGCGGCATATGTGCGCTACCCGCGGCATCGCTGTGTCCGCGAATATCGGTGTTCAGACTGCGAGCTTCATTAGTCGGGCGAATTCACACGCTCCACAACTCATGTCAAGCTTTGCGTTGTACACGGCGGCGTTATAATTATCAGCTCTGTATCACACACATCAGCGGGCATCCGTTGCAACCGAAGGCATGTTGACATGAAAGTACTGAAAGCACGCGCTTTAGCGCTAGCCATACTCCTGAGTTTCTTCGTCCTACAAACCGGCGCATTCGCGCAATCGAATATCCTCGACGGACCCACGCTTCCGTCATTCCGGTTTCCGTTAGGAGAAGTAACCCCGCGCACATTCGACGGTGGCTGGGCGAAAGAAGCAACTGTCAAAAACTTTCCTGCCTCGCAAAATATCGCGGGCGTCTTGATGTCTCTCAAACCAGGAGCTTTGCGAGAATTGCACTGGCACGCGAATGCAGCTGAGTGGGCGTATGTAATCTCGGGTAGCTGTCGAATTACGATTATTGATCCACAAAATCGCGTCGAGCATGCGGAGATTGGACCTGGTGATGTCTGGTATTTTCCGCGCGGTCACGGACATTCAATCCAAGGCACTGGCACAGAAGATTGCAAATTCATTCTCGTTTTCGATAATGGAAGTTTTTCGGATTTCGCAACTTTCAGTATCACTGATTGGGTAGCACACACACCACCTGAGGTGCTAGCAAAGAACTTCAAAATGTCTTCGTCAATATTCAAAGACTTCCCAAAGAAAGAAGTTTACATAGCTCAGGGTCCAGTACCAGCGCCTTTGCCAGCTGAAGCACTTCCATTCACTCAAGTCGCGGCACCGTTAACTCATAAGTACAGCTTGAACGCGCAGCGCGGTGACCTTTGGCCAGGTGGAAGATTCCAATTGGCATCGCAAAAACAATTTCCAATCTCCTCCACGATGTCTGGTGCCATTCAAACACTTGATGCTGGCGGCGGTCTTCGCGAAATGCATTGGCATCCAAATGCAGACGAATGGCAATACTACATTTCTGGTCACGCGCGAATGACCGTGTTCGGCTCGGGCGGCAGAAGCCGTCTGGAAGAATTCGGACCAGGTGATGTCGGTTACGTCCCGCAGGGTTATGGACACTACATCGAGAATGCATCGGAGACTGAGCCATGCAAAACGATTATTGTCCTTAACAGTGGCGACTATCAAGAAATCTCGCTGTCGCAATGGATGGCTTCCAACACTGCTGAATTGCTAGGAACTAATTTCAAGGTTTCGAAGAAGATATTCGAGTCACTGCAACAAAATAATCCGATGATGACTAAGTAGAATGCATGGCACCATCTTCCTACAGGACACGTATATCCGGCCAAGCGCTTATCAAAATTCGACGGTAATTGTCCGGTAAAAAACTTACACGCGGATAGAGGAAGTCTGTGAGCCCATGAGCGAAGAAGTCAAGCTGGCATCTGATGAACTTGGCAGACCTATTTGCGGGCTAACAGTTATCATTGTCTATCTCATCGCCCAACAACTATTCGGCATGCTGGCCTTTTGGCCGTACTGTTTTGTGGTGCTGAGGCTAATATTTCTAACAATTCTCTTGATAGTGCTTAGGCGCACAGGATTTACTCTCGATTTCGCCGGAATGTTTGGCAAGGTCAGCATTAACTTCCTCAAAGATGGCGGTTTCATTGCCTGCATGCTTCTAACAATTATTGTTGGCCGACTAGCAGTCCATCAGTTCTTATTTCCGAATCTCCAACCGTACCCCTTCTCGTTATTCAGCCTATTCGAGGAATGCTTTCTGCCAGCGCTCAGCGAGGAGCCCGTGTGTCGCGGACTTTTCGTTTCAATTTTACTAAAGAATTTCAATTCAAAAATAGCGATAGTTATTTCCGCGTTGATATTTGTGTCAATACACAGGTTCAGTGGATTTCCCATTGTGATGGCTTTGCTAATTTTAGGAATTTTGACGGGTGTAACTTTCGTCAAAACAAAATCCTTATCTCTATGCGTCGCGTTCCATGTAATTTGGAACTTAGGGATTTTTGTTCCAAAGATCTAAAAATTCCGAGCGTCTTTTAATCCAAACAACAAAGTCAGGATCGTATTTTGGCAAGAAGAAACATTGCTATTGATGCCGTCCACACTGATAAGGCAATCAGATTGGGGCGATACAATCACTGCGCATTAGTTCAAATTAGTAAACCAACTGGTTGACTATCCATTTGAGACCTGTAATAATAAACCACATGGTTAACGATCGCGAAGCGGTTCTGGATCTCGCCTTTCATGCGCTGGCGGATAGAACCAGGAGAGATATATTGAGACGGCTCGCAAAAGGTGAGTTGTCCATTGCTCGCCTGGCTGAGGCGTACGACATGAGTCTGGTTGCAGTATCTAAGCACATCAAGGTGCTAGAGAATGCTGGGCTCGTCGTTGCCACCAAAGAGGGGCGTGTGCGCCGCTGCACCATGCGATTCGAACCATTAGCGGCGGCTTCGGACGAAATATCCTTTTATATGCAGTTCTGGAGTCAGCAAATGGATGGACTGGATCAATATGTTCAAGGCGTCATGGGTAGCAAGAAGCCACAACCAAAGAGGAAGAAAGAATGACGGACAAAAGGACAATTGAATTGAACAAAAAGTTTGACGCACCGATAGTGGTGCTCTTCAATGCAATTAAAGATGGACAACTATTGAAATCAACCGGAGTTAAGCCAGACTCGTTCAAGCACGATTTTCGTGTAGGGGGCGAATTTTCCTTAGAATGGACCTCAAAGACAGCCGGTGCATGCACTGGACGCTACCTGGAAATTGCTCCGCATGAGAAAGTGCAGTTTACTTGGAACAGCCGTGGTTGCGATAGTGCTCCAAGCAGCGAAACAATAGTAACCGTAACGCTTAAGGATTTAGGGAAGTCCACGGAAATGACACTAATCCACGAAGGACTTGATGCCGGCTTCTGCTATGAAGACCATCTTGCTGGATGGACCTCGTCTGTCGATGACTTCCAAACGGAAATTGCGCGAAAAATCAGCGTTGCCTGAAGTAGTTGTTCGAGGGCGAGCGAATCTGGACATACGTCCTCCGACTTCGGCTACCGATAGCCGCGGTATTCATCTTCCTTGTACCAACAGACAACCATAGTAATAATCGTCACTACGATAAAACCGCAGGCCAGGACCTCATAGAAAGTCGACCATCCCGGATCGGTTAGTGTGAAAAATAGATGTGGGTCCAACTCAGAGATCCTCAAACGTCATATTTCGCACTCTAATTAAAATCCACCCCAGCAATTGAGTAAATGGTGAGAACACCATCATTGCCGGGGTGGAACAGATTGGATTTTTGAGACGATTATGCGGATTTCTTATCCGAATTATCGTTGACCACGATCGGTGTGACATCAGCTGTCGCTTTGGCGGATGGAACAACTCCAACTTCTTGCCATGCTTTCTGCAGTTTAGGCACATCGGCTGGGCTGATCTTCTTCGCGGCTTCGAGCGTTTGGAAGGCAAATTGCGCGAATGACGAATCACTTCCAGCAGCAGCACGAGCTTGATACCAGATCTTACCTGGAGCTTCCCATGCGTTTCCGCCGACTTCAGTTGCAAACACAGCGAATGCTTTGTTCGGAATACCGGAGTTGATGTGCACGCCACCATTATCTCTGGTCGTCTTCACGAAGTCCTTCATGTGTGCAGGCTGCGGATCCTTACCGATTGCAGGGTCATCATATGCAGTGCCGGGATTCTTCATATCGCGAAGAGCACGTCCCTTGATTTCAGGCTTCCAAATTCCATCACCGATCAACCAATTAGCTTTATCAGCGGTCTGACCGAGAGTCTTCTGTTCAACAAGGGCGCCGAAAACGTCAGAATGGCTCTCATTCAAGGCACCAGGTTGACCACGGTAGGTCAGGTTGGCTTCGTATTCAGTCACACCGTGAGTCATTTCGTGACCAGTAATGACGCGTGTAATGAACGATCTGAACGGACTGGTTGGTCCCGGTCTGCCGTAGGTCATTTGGGTGGAATCCCAGAAGGCATTCTCATAATTATCGCCATAGTTAACGGTGGAAGAGAGTTTCATGCCCTTGCCGTCAATCGAATTGCGTCCATGCACGTCTTTATAATATCCGCGCACGTCGCCTGTGTAATCAAAGGCATTGTCGACATCGCTGTTTCCTGTTGCCTTTTGCCCTTCAGAGCGAGCCAATACGCCAGGATGCACTTCTTCGCCTTGAGCGTCATAAACTTCGCGAGGAGCGGTTCCGGCTTGACCCTGTGCTTCAGTTGAACGAGCTGAGAATTTTCCAGCAGCTCTCAATTCCTGGGTCTTCTTGATAGTGTTGAAGTAGTCTGGATTTTCTGGATTACGTTTAGCGAGCTGTTCCAACATATAAGGAGGGATAATTCCTTGGGCATATGGTCCAACATCAGGCGTACCGACGCCGAAGCGACTGAACGCTGCGTTGCGAACGCTAGCCATGCCCGATTGAAGACCGGTATCCAGTTTGGCGTATGCGCCAGCTTTCCACTCCACTAATGGAGCTGCTGCGTCAGTCGCCAATGCTTTGCCCATTAAGCCTGAGCCCAATTTTGCGCCGATGCCGCCTTCGACCATGTTGACAGGCATTCCGCCTAGTGCGTCGCCGAGGTGCTGAGAAGCCTGATGCATTTGCCCCATGTTTTCAGCGCCGATAGCCAGAGAATATGATTTTACGAGAGGAGCGCCGACGAAGTAGGCTCCCAGTGCAAGGCCAGCGACGCGACCGACGGGTCCAGTCTCAGGCAAGATAAACTTGGCCGCGGCGCCGATAACAGCGCCCATCGCGACGTTTGGAATGATATTGTGTGGGTCGAGTGAACGAACGAACCCTGCGGGAATCTCAGATATCCCTTCTTTTGTGACATCCCACATTCTCTGTCCTGCACCAGACGGTGCTGCAGCCATAGCTTCTCGTTGCGCCTGTGCTTGAACTTGTTGGCTCAATTGTGCTTGGGCTTCATTAGGGACCAGGTTTCCTTTGCCAATTTCTGATTCAGGTTTTCCCATTTTTCACTCTCTCTTATAAAAATCCAAAGACCGTCTGGCGCCCCTCGAAGGGATGCTTGGTGGATTTGGTGGTTGCTGAGGAGTTCAGAATAATGCCAACAGCTAGTGGTGTCGATTGGGGGAATTACGCAAAATCACTAAATTTTCACAAGTTGGACACTGGATTGCCACTTTGACCAAGTAGAATCCTGCGCCCACTGACTCGACAGGCAATGGCGCCCATTTGCGGCTAAACGCTGCAATCTGTTCGCACACGAATGTACTTGGATGCAAAACAGTACTTCTGAACTCACCGTTCGCATTTATAGATATCGCGGCGTGGTTCGCGATACCTTGATGGAGCCCTTAATCATCCAGTCCAAGTCGTAACGGTTAAATGGCATCAAGACCGTTGTTCATATTAATCGCACCCTGACTGACCAAGTATTTGTATAAGATTGAACGCCATCAATTAAGAGAATCAGCACGTTAGGCAACATCGGTCTTTGCAAATGACAAACCTGCGGCGATCTTGTGGTATCGAATGTAGTGCCTAAACAATTCCGCACCGTTTCAATTTTCTGGAGCGGTCGTTAAATCGGTCCATCGCTGCTTTGGAAAACAGCCGATAATGTTGACTAAAGTCTGCATTTAATCTTTTGCAGATCGACTTCCAGTCTTAATCTTAATAATGACAAAATGGCTGATTGGGGGCTATCTTTTATGCTGAAGTTTTGGTAGATCTATGTATGGAAGGTTTCACATCCTTCCGGTTTAGGTCTATAGCGTGTTCATCGTTTGGAGGAATTCCACCGAGCACCCTAAGCGAACAAAAAAATGGGAACTTAAAATCACACCAGCGCACCAAGCTGGATTAACGACGCAATTTGGCAGCCCCAGTTTCTGTGGCTGCACAGTCGTTTGCACATAGAGATTTGTGCTTGATACATCGCTTTCCGTTTTCTAAGTATTGGCTGATAATCTGATCAATGAGGCTACTTACTTGCAGGACGCCGCTCTGCTGATCTGAGCAGCGTCTTGTCAGTTTTAATTAACTGCTCAGTTGACTCCTGCATTGAACACGTTGCTGCGTTGTCGCAGGTTGTTTACCTTGCTGCCTGCTACAATTTGTGCCCATCCAGTCACGGAGCAAGCACATGCACAAGAAGAAGTTAGGCAACAGTGAACTCGACGTATCAGTCTTGTGCTTCGGCGCCAATGTATTCGGATGGACCGTCCGCGATGAAGAGCTGTCATTCAGATTACTGGACCGCTGCCTCGATGCCGGCTTGAACTTCATAGATACAGCCGATATGTACTCGACATGGGTGCCTGGAAACCAGGGCGGCGAGTCGGAAACGCTCATTGGTAAATGGTTTCGCAGCAGAAAAAATAGAGCTCAAGTCATTCTTGCTACTAAGGTCGGAATGGAAATGGGACCAGGCAAAAGCGGTCTAAGAAGAAAGTACATTATGCAAGCGATTGATGCGTCTTTACTGCGATTAAAAACGGACTACGTCGATCTCTATCAATCGCATAAAGATGATGACAAAACTTCAGTCGAAGAAACGCTTACAGCGTATGCTGAGCTGGTGAAACAGGGAAAGGTTCGTGTGATTGGCGCGTCTAATTACACGCCTGAACGATTAGGCGAATCGCTTAAATGCAGCCGAGAGTTTAAGTTTCCGCGGTACGAAAGCTTGCAGCCCCTATACAACTTATACGATCGAGAAGAGTATGAAACGACACTTGCGCCGCTCTGTGCAAAAGAAAACATTGGAGTGATTGGTTACTATTCGCTCGGCAGTGGATTCTTGTCAGGCAAGTACAAGTCGAAGGCGGATATGTCGCAAAGCGACCGCGGTTCGAGGGTTGAAAAATACATGAACGATCGTGGTTTTAGAATCGTTGCTGCATTAGAGAAGGTTGCCAAAGAAGCCGGATCGACTTCGTCGGCGATTGCGCTTGCTTGGCTGATGGCTCAGCCAACAGTGACCGCGCCAATTGCCAGCGCCACTAATGAAAAGCAATTGGATGAGTTGATTGCGTCAACCAAACTGAAGTTGGATAAAAGTGCGCTAGCATTACTGAATGAAGCAAGTGAGTACGCTGAAACTTCAACGCGGAAATAATCGTTGACGCCCACCGACTATCATGCCGCGACTTAGTCAGATCTCGAATAGGGAAGTGCGCACTTCGGAGTCCGAACTCTATTAGACTTCAGACTGTTTGAGTCTATCGATCAGATCAACAATCTCGGCAGACGGATCTGGGAAGCGTGCGTGTAAAGCCATTACCAATGCACGCGGAATTGATACCGCTTCACCGCTAGCCAAACGATCGACATACAAACTCTCGTAATTGTGAGGAACACGCAAAGACCAGTTGGTATCACTTACGGTGCCTGGTTCATTGTAGACATCTTTCATACCAAGTAAATCCGGAAAGAAAATCGAAACGTTGCGAGCGGGACTAGCAAACAAATCAGCGAACATCGCCTCACAAAGCAGCTTGGGATCATTAACCAGACTGGCGGCGAATTGTTGTCTCGACTCCACCTTTGGTTCAAGACGCTCGGACAGATATGCGGCGCGCGATTCTATCTCACCGGAGTCCTTCCATTCATTTACGATGCGCCAAGCTGGCTTCGTATCGTGGTTACCAACCATAATCCAATCAAACGGATCTGCATTTTCACTTCTATATCCATCAGCAGCGTTTGCAGTGTTCGCCTTTTGGGTCACTCTGAATCGCCCCAGAGAGTGACGCTCCATAACTTTCTTCAGTGGGTATGGACATGTACTCAGCACCTCGCAAACCACATCGGATGCGGGCGAGCCTTGCTTTTCCATCACGTTTATAACAAGGTCAATTAAAACAGAGAAGCGTGCAACTTGATCTTCTCTTAAGTCTACGACCCAATTGTCTGCATAACGTGCGGTTTCTTGGTTCGGATTTAGTTGATCAACCTCGGCTATGGCAAACTCTGTCAAGGTCGGATGATCAGCCAGACCAGGCGACGAAAATAATCTGGCGCCAGATTGCACCGCATTCAGTGGGTTGGGATCATCACTGTTATAAACCCACGGACAAACAAGTCCGTGCGGATGATCCAAACGAATGCCATCAAATTCGACGAGCATTTTTTGGATACGACTTTTGAACTGCGCAAGAGCGGGTCCAGGTTCGGCATGTTCGTCGGCTGCGTATTCGGGCGAATTGGATTTTGCATAATACTTGCGAGGATCCAACACTGGAAAACCCCAAGGCTGACCATCCGGGTTTGTTCGACTGGGTGGTGCCCCCATCAAATAACCTGGCAAAAATAAGTTTGCACAGCTCCATGTGTCACACGATGAGTATCCGATTTGCAGATCGCCGTACAGCCTGAGCCCTAGATCCGCAGCAAATTTTTGCAGTGCTGCATGTTGAGAGTGAACTACAAATTGACAGAAGAAATAGAAGCGAATCTCATGTCCACACTTCTCGCGCAAATCGCTAATTCGTTGCATACTCTCGGTTTCGTCGCCTGTGCGTGGAGAAAAAAGCCGTTGGTCCAATTCAGACCAAAGCCGCCAATCATCCGTCTGATACTCAATCGTTAGTACTTCGAATATGGCATCACGAAATAGCCAGTCTTCGCCAAGCGAGCGTTGCAATTCTGTCCACTCATTGAACGAGTCCCAAAGTTGTGGCACTTCTCGTTCGCTGTTCATGAATTTCTTAAATGCTTTGCGCAAAGCAGTTTGCTGAGCGTTCCAAGCATATTTATAATTGAAGCTGCCGAGGCTTTCCGGTTGCGAAGCAGGGCATTGACTCACAAGTTCAGCAACAGTGGCTTTATCAAGTAATCCGCACCACTCTGAATTCTCTGACAACGCCTTCAACGATATCGATAGTTCACTCTTCGAAAACAACGTGCCGTCATAAGGAGAGGGGTTGCCTAAAGAGGTTTTCCCCTGAGGTCCAAACTGTATTCCTGTAAAACCTAGAGAACGTACAAAGTGGATAAATTTGGTGCCGCCTTCCGTGTACGCGGACCCTCTTCCAATTTCTTCATCAGATGCACTCGGAAAACTTTGATCGTGAATCGCGAGAACAAGACGGTCCGTCCCAAGCACAGTTAGGGCTTCCTGAACTTCTAGCTGGACCGGACAATACGTCTTATGTTCTGGTTTCAGCACTGGCAATCTTTGGGATTTGGTAACTAGCATCTTTTACGTGAACATTCGAATAATAGCAGAGCGTATTGTACAGATTAGGAATTGCCGTGCAACAGATGCTTGGCAATTCGTTGCAAGTCTTATTTTAAAAGAGTCAAAAATACTAGATTCCATAAAGCTGAACCGCGCTTTACACTAAATAAACTGCCACCATATACGATATCAGTAAAATGATCCACAAACCCGCAAAACATGTAATTCCATGGCTCAAAAGCAGTGAGACGTGGCTAATCCAACGACGCTGACATTGAGAACTGTTTAGTTTTGGGGCGAGATGCTCAGCGAAGTCTCCAAGAGGTGGTATTATTTGTACTGTTCTCACTAGTGTGTCGAGATTGCCAGCTCGTGAGGGCACCAGCCCGGTCGTGAAGTTTATTAGTTTCGGCTAACAGTCAAAAAGTTTGTAGAGGTAATGCAAAAACTAGCTCTTGTAGGTTTGGGTGCGTCGGGTCTCTTTGCGTTAAAGGAATTAGCGGGAGCCGATGTTGAAGTACACGTTTTTGATGTAGGACCCGTCTATGAGAAGCGATACGCCTGCCCCATCGACCAGGGCAAGCTCACCGTTTGCCCGCCCAAAGCTTGCAGTTATTGCGCCCCTGGACAGTCAGCCGGTAGCTGGAACGACTTTAAGGTAATCCTGTCAGCTTCGCCAGTAATCGGCGGCAGGCTCTATGACCTGATCGGCGAGCAAGAACTTCAAAAGAGATTAGACAAGATTCGTGCCACGATTCTCGAACACGCCCCATGCGAGATTCCAGTCGTCACACCGAACCACGATGATGTGGAATGGATTAAAAAGAAAGCGACAATGGCGGGCATGGTTTATCACTATCAAGAATTGCTTCACTGCGGCTCAGACAATGCGCCCGCAATCAATTCAAGCATTCTTGGCGAAATAATCGACCAAGGTCCGAACATCATCTTTCACTGGGACACCAAAGTAAACTCAGTTTCCAGACGCGGGGAAAAATTCGTTGTTCAACACGATCGTTACCGCAATCCAGGAACCGATGAACAGGAAGACAGTTTCGATTACTGCGTTTTGTCGGTCGGTCGCGGCGGAGCGATGTGGCTGACGCAACAAGAGTTCTACAAGGCGCTCGACATTTATCCCGGACAAGTCGACATTGGTGTTCGAGTTGAGACCAGTTGCTTCTTCACTGAAGAAGTCGACAGACGTTTCTACGAACCTAAGCTCTACTACCGAAGCAAGCATGCAAATGATGTTGTGCGAAACTTCTGCTCGAATCCCAAGGGATTTGTCACTCCGGAAAATCATCGCGACTACGTCTTAGTCAATGGCCATTCGAAGATGTATGAAAAGTCTGAGAACAACAACTTCGCTGTTCTTGTATCGAAGACTTTCACTAGACCCTTCAAAGATCCACAGCTCTATTCGCAAACGATCGCCAAAATCGCCAACATGCTCGCCGGTGGTGGTCCACTGATTCAGCGGCTCGGCGACCTTCGCGCTGGACGCCGAACAAAATCTTTAACCAACAACTTGATCAAACCAACATTAGAAGCAGAATGCGGCGACATCTCACTCGCTTATCCGCACCGCATTCTAGAGGGAATAGTCGAATATCTCGCCGCCTTTGACAAGATTTGCCCTGGTATCGCAGATGATTCAACCCTGCTCTATGCACCAGAATGCAAGAGCTATCCGGATTCAATTACCGTCAACAAAAATATGGAAACGACAATTCCTAACCTGTTTATCATTGGCGACTCAAGCAGTTGGACACGCGGTGTCGGCCAAGCAGCAAGCAGCGGCTTACTTGCAGGCGAAGGCGTTCGTAAAAAACTGAAAGATCTCGTCAAAGTAACCGCTTAGAATTAGAACATCTCCTTTGACTTCTACTTTATCTTGCGGTATATTCGAATTGCGGCAACACATACAGCACCGCATTCTTTTTAAGGAACACACCACGATGATAGACAAAGCAAGTCGTTAAGCAGGTTTCAGGACTATTTCACTTCGGTTGAAGTGGAACGAACTGACTTGCCGCGTCTGTTTTGTGCGTGCGTGTAGTTTACAGATTACATCTATGTTGGAGTGGATTTATATCCGCGCCTAAGCAAAGAAGACGTGGTACCACTTCGGTGGAGCACGGCGTCACGCACCACTTCAAGCGGGACGTGACACCAGTTATTGCTGGATATATAAGCACGCACCAAATCGAATCGGTCGTGACTATTCAGTTCAGTTCGGCTTCCTGAGCCATTTCTCGGCAAAGGAGGATTATATGTTGCGTATAGCGAATCTCCGTAAATATTACGGAGATAGATTGTTGTTCGAAAATGTCAGCTTTGAAATAAGCGCTGGTGAAAAAGTTAGTGTGGTCGGTGCGAACGGCAGCGGCAAATCAACGCTGCTAAAAATGTTAGCGGGACTGCTGGAAGCTGACGATGGATCCGTTCGCGCTTACGGTAATCCAACGATAGCCTATCTTCCTCAGCATCTGGAGGAAGACGGCGCCATCAGCCTGGGAGAATATCTCGTCTCGGAATTCTATGAAGCACAAAGATCTTTAAATCAATTGGAGAAGAAGTTACAGGATGAGGATGACGACTGTTTCGACAGGTATACAAAAGCCTTTGAAAGGTTCGAGCGCGCGGGCGGATATGCGCTTGAAGAACGACTTGAAAGTATTCTTGAGGGACTACAAATGCAACACGTTGAGTTGCATCGTTCAATCAATTCATTAAGTGGTGGTGAACGAACAAGAGTTGCTGTGGCCCGCGTTCTCCTTTTGCGAGCCGACATTTTACTGCTTGACGAACCCACTAATAATTTGGATTTGGCAGGACTGGAATGGCTGGAGCGCACTTTGGCAAATTGCGCTTCTTCATGCTTGATCGTTTCTCACGATCGCACATTTCTTGATCGTGTTACGACGCGCACGCTTGAAATAGATCCGGTAAGTAACCAGATTACCAACTATTCCGGCAACTACAGCTGGTACAAATCGCGAAAGAGACAGGATGAAGAACGACAGCTACGGCAGTTTAAGGAACAACAAATCAAGATAAAGCGCCTAACAGAAGACATCAAAGCAGTCAAATGTCAGGCAATTGTCACCGAGAAAAGCACACAAAATGATTACATTCGTGGACGTGCGAAGAAAGTAGCAGCCAAAGCAAAAGCGCGCGAAGCTCGTTTAACTCGCATGATTGATTTGGAGAAAATTGAGAAACCCCGAGTCACAGAACAGCCAAAATTCTCTCTTCATGGGCATCTTCAATATTCTTCCAGCTTGATTCAAGCAGAAGAATTGTCGTATAAAATCCAAGGCAGCCAAATATTAGCTGGACTGAACTTAAACGTAGTCGGCTCGTCGCGAATCGCGGTGACGGGAGACAACGGTAGTGGCAAATCAACATTGTTGAAACTATTCGTCGGAGAACTGGCGCCGACATCTGGTTCAATAAACAAGAAGCCTGATCTGCGCATCGGCTATCTACCCCAGCATCAAGAGTCCCTTCCGAATGATCAAACTGTCTTGGAATGTTTCAAATCGCTAATCGAGACAAGCAACAGACAACGAACAATGGCATCAAATATGGTGCGTGACCGAACACTTTCGGATGGTGACATTCGCACTTTGCTGCATCGATTTCAATTTGCTCGAAGCGATGTCTTTAAGAAGGTCAATGTCTTGAGTCGCGGTGAGCGAACCAAATTGATTCTGGCAACTTTTATGGCTTCCAATGTTGACTTGCTAGTCATGGATGAGCCAACGAATCACCTGGACATGGAAACCATTGAGTGCTTGCAACACGCACTGAACTCTTACAACGGAGCGCTAATAGTAATCAGTCACGATCGCTATTTTCTTGAAAATCTATCACCAGATTGCGTCTGGCACTTAAAGCACCAAACCCTTGTAGAAAGATGGAGTGGATGCGACTAACCCGTCCAAGAACCAGGTTCATCGTCGTCTTCTTCGGTATCCTGCATTTTCTTTTGCAAGGCTGCGTAACGTGACATAAGCGCTGCCACGTCCGGGTGCTCAGAACCAAGCGACTCGCTCATTCCCAATCCCCATTTATAGAGACGATCCGCCTCACTAAAGTTCGCTTGCTCTTCATACAATTCCGCCAAATTTCGCAATGCCTTTGCCACGCCTGGATGCTCTTGTCCAAGATTTTCCTGCGTAATCGTCAATGCGCGCCAATATAAAGGTTCTGCTTCTGCGCAGTTGCCTTGATCTTGGTAAACCTCAGCCAAGCTGTTCAGAATTTCGGCCACGTGCATGTGGTTTGGTCCCCAATCCTTGGTCCGAATTTCCAGCAACGTCTTGTATAAAGGCTCAGCTTGGTGATATTTGCACTGCAGATGAAAGAGAAGCGCCAGGTTGCTTAGACTCTGAGCTGTGCTCGGGTGCTCTACTCCAAGAGCGTTTTGCCGAATTTTGAGCGCCCGCCAATGAATCCGCTCCGCCTCCTCAAACTTGCTCTTCATTCGATAAAGTTCAGCCTGATAATTGAGCACGGTAGCTACGCTTGGATGATCGGCGCCCCAATTGTCCTCTGCGATTTTCAAAGCGCGCTCGTACAGAGGCTCAGCATTATCATATTTGCCGGATGCATGGTAGACGAGCGCCAAATTTGTCAGGTTGGGACCGATGCTCGGATGCTCCAACCCCAAAGTCGACTCTCGAATCGTCAGGGCCTTCTGGAAAAGCGGTTCGGCTTGGGCGTACTTGCCGTGGGCTTTGTAGAAATCAGCCAAACCTTCCAACGTGCTTGCAATGCCCAACTGGTCGGGCTCGGTATGGTTTTCATAGATCGCCAGAGCACGCCTGAAATAAGGTTCGACCTCGGCAAAGCGACCCTGTGCACGATAGACCATAGCAATTTTGTTCAAACATTCAGCGGCCCCAAGGCTCTCCTCGCCTTGCGACTTTTCACGAATGGCCAAAGCTGTCCGATAAACCTGATCGGCTTCGACATACCAACCCTGCGTCCAGTAAAGATCGCCCAGAGAAATCAGTATTCCGGCTTTAACGGCAGCGGTGCTGCCATCGCCGCGTTCCTTGCCGACACTTTCAGCCTCGCAAAGAGCCTTCTGATATAGCTTTTCAGCATCGCTATACTGCGACAACTCGAACGCCTTTGTTGCCGCTTTGAGGTAGGAATCCCAATCCAGAGTCTCTTTAGTGCTTTCCATTGCCTGAAGAATCCTATGCCTAACCGCTCTCTATTAATATGCCCAACCAATTCGAAATAATAGTACGAAGTCCTGCTCCGAAGATTTTGACGTCCTAATGCAAACAGTTGCGAAACTGTTTGGGCAAAGCTAGAGAAAAGCAAGGAAAGACCATAGCCTAGAGAGAGTAATTAAACAACGACCGAGGTGGACATGATTTCAATGACCAAAACAATTCCTGAAAAGACAAAATCAAGGAGTCGCTGGACGCCAAAAGTTACAAAATTCGATGTCCTCAAGCTGGTAATTTTATACGCAGCATTATCGCCGTTGTTAGGGATGGGAATATATAACCACTTGCTTTTCTTTCCGTTCAAAGATCAGTATGACCTCAAAGACGCATTTAAGAAAATCGAATCTGCCACCAATTCAAAAAAATTCAATGTCACCATATCCAGTGGCAAAGACCAAAAGCTCAACGGTTGGTATTTCAAGCTGGCGAACTCGAAAAAATTGTTTCTAGTTAGTCATGGGAATGGCGGAAACATTGGTCACCGCCTCTTAATTATTCCAACATTATTGACGTGTGGCTGTTCAGTCTTGCTATATGACTATCAAGGCTATGGACAAAGCACGGGCGAACCGTCGATCGCCGCTATCAAGGAAGATGGGCTGGCGGTGTACGATTACGCCACCACCAAATTGCACTTCGCTCCCAAAGATATCATCGTTTACGGTGAATCTTTAGGCTCAGGAGTGAGTGTGAATATCGCGAAAAATCGCCCCGTTGGTGGTATCGTGCTTCAGTCCGGATTCGCTTCTCTGTCTATGGCTGCGAAGGAAAGATTGCCTTGGTTATCGTTATATCCACCAATTGCCTTTAGCAATATCGAGCTGGACAACGCCGGATATCTTCACGGTCAACATGCACCGCTGCTGCTTGTCCATGGTGACAAAGACGTAGTGGTGCCGATCAGACATGCCGATAAAGTATTCGCAGAAGCAAGCGAACCAAAAGAGTTAGTAAAGTTCGCCGGTGCTGGACATAATGACATTTACACATTGCAGCCCAAATTATTTGCCACCACACTGACAAGTTTCGTACACGCGCTACCGTAGATTGCATTACGGGTCTAGATCTTTATCAGTCGAATCTGGTTCGTTATTCTCAACGTGACTTGCATTGTTCGCCAGTTTGGCATACTCAACGCTGGCTCGCCAGGCAGCTATAGCACTTTCGCACGAGTAACCAACGATGATCAATCCAGCCACCGGATCGGCCCAATAAAAATCGCAAAACGCGCTTAGCAGTAATCCGGACATGACAGCTAATGCAATATATGCATCAACACGATTCATTTGGGCAACATGCACCAAAACTTGATTGTGGAGTGCCAAACCAACTCTTCGCTTGTTCGACGACAACGCCCACATTGCAAAATAAGTGAGTCCTAGCCAGAAAATACCAACGTATGTAGCAGCGTAATGCTTCCCTGCTAACAATCCAATGATAGATCGACCTAGCACATACAGAGTCAGCGCAGCATAACCAAGAGCAATCACTTTCAAAGCAAGAGTTTCGCGATTTCTGTCCAAACCACTGAGCTGGGCGAGCACCACAACTGAAGCGAAGACATGCATCAACGAGACAAGCGCCATGCCAGTGAGCGCAACCGACATATGCATGCCCAGAGCCCAAGACAGTACCGCCAGCCCAAGCAAGTTCCAGACCATAGTCCAATATTCAAACTTATTTCCAAGCTTTATCAGCCGAGCGGTTTCAACAGCCAGATGTGGGTGGTTTTGCATCGCGACATTGTACAACGCCTGAGGGCACGGGCGTCTCGGCGGATTCAGGACATCTGGGTGGACCTGGGCGCTGTTGCTTGAGTGTGAAATTCCAGAGCCGACTATACGTAAATACCGCTGACTATCCAGGATTCTGTCTTTCCGGTTAACCAACTCAACAGCCGAGAAGGCAGCAGGTAAGGGTCTCACGGCATCGTTACCCGAATGTGACCGAGCCGTAGTTTCCCGATTGTCGCCCGTCTAGCTTCCATCTACTCTATTCACAAGCAAGAGAAAAGAGGGCGGCCTGATGCCAGATCATATTATCCATGAATTGAAACCTGGCTTGAAACCCATGGAATCCGAAAAGCTGCAGCCGGAAGTTGATGCAGTCACCAGGAAGCTATTTGACGATGTATCGCCCTCGATGGTGAAAATCAAAGTTGATGATGGCAGCGGCTCTGGATTTATCATCGACGCGAGTGGAGACATCGCCACAGACGCTCACGTTGTTCTCGGAAACAGGCACATCACGGTGATAACGTCAGACGGCGTCAAACATGCAGGTCGACTTAAAGCTCTCGATGACATCAACGACTTGGCAATTATACACATTGAAGGAGAGCTTCCGAAGGATTTAAAGCCTTTGCACTTAGGCTCCAGCAAAGATTTAAAAGCGGATCAGTCAGTATGGGCATTCGGACATCCGAGTGGCTGGGATCCTCTGTTCGTGGAACCTGGATATTTCCGTCGCACGGAAACAGGACAAGACGTATTGAGTGCAGAAAGTGAAGAAGTTCGCGAACACGCTAAGAAAGTGTTAGCTGGACTGACGCCAAAGGAAAAAGAAGAGGCAGACTCAGAGCTCAAGAAGCCAATGTTGAATGCTCGCGTCAACATTCAACATGGAAGTTCTGGTGGGCCGCTTCTCGATAGCGCAGGCAATGTCATTGGCATCACTGACCTCAGTAATCTGAATTCGAATTCGGACTTCACGCCTGTTGAAAGCTTGATCGCGCTTATGAATCAGAAGACACCCAAATTCAATTTCACCTACAAATTGGATGATAAAGAACTGACACTCACTGACATTACAAGAACGAGCGGCGACTATCGCTCACCATTCGTGGACAACATAATCGTCATGGGTGACGCACAGAAAAAGCCAACGCCTCAGATGTTTCTGGCACCAGATCCCGTAGGCGACATCATTAAATACAATATGTAGTTTGGATGAAAAATTTTTCCAACTATTAACACAGCTACCGCGCGAAATGGAGCGCGGCAATCCTTGCCGCCCATAGAACCTAGTTCGGGGCGGATTGAAAATCCGCGCTTTCGGGCGGATTGGATTATGCTAAAGCCTGTGAACAGAAAAAAATTAGCTATTCTCATTTCATTCGCTACCGTGTTTGCGATATTCGGTGGCATTTATCTGTTCGTGGCGTCGATGCTGTCACAGCCAAGCAATATCGATACACTTGTGTTGCGTCCCAAACCAGCGAACAAGAGTTACGAAGCCGATCCCGTTGCCGGGAGCAAGAAAACGTCACTGTTTATTCAGGCCAAAGATGGATTCAAAATCCACGCATGGTTGTTTCGTGTTCCCAATTCCACCAAACTCACCATCGTCAGTCATGGGAATGCAGGAAATGTTTCCAACAGATTTTACATCGCAGATGCATTG
The DNA here is from genome assembly GCA_003153555.1 of Candidatus Melainabacteria bacterium. Lineage (GTDB taxonomy): Bacteria > Cyanobacteriota > Vampirovibrionia > Obscuribacterales > Obscuribacteraceae > PALSA-1081. The sequence continues at coordinate 96,798 of PLZS01000130.1, forward strand.
GTCAAAGCAGGATCATCTGCGCTTGTATACGATTACCGCGGATATGGACTAAGCACTGGAAGTCCTACGATTTCAGGAATTCTCGAAGATGGATTGACGGTTTACGACTATGCGCGCGATAAGATGCATTATCCAGCTAACGAAATATTGCTCTATGGAGAATCAATTGGCACCGCAGTCACGTGTCACATTGCAAGTCAACGACAAGTTGCAGCCGTGATTTTACAATCTGGTATCGCCAATCTTCCCTCAGTCGCTAAGCATCTCTTTGTGCTGTTGAATATCTATCCTGATTTTGTGCTTCCAGAACCGCATCTCGATAATGCAAAGCTGATTAGCAAATTAAACGTGCCACTTCTGATCTTGCACGGAAGAAAGGATACGCTCGTACCTTTCGAAAATTCCGAACAGCTTTTTTCAAATGCGCATGAACCCAAGAAGTTGGTGATTCTCGATAACTGCGGACACAATGATATGGGAGTTCAGGACACCGAGCTCTTCTTAGGTTCAATCAAAAAGTTCATTGCGCAAGTGCAACGACTAACTCGCATTTAGAACTTAAGAATGACGGCAAATACTAGTCAGTCACCGCACCATGAAATTGAGCTTGAAATTAAGCGACATTAGATGCCGGCAAGGATGCCGGCGCTCCCAGGCTACGACACGAATTCGGTGACGATCGGTTCTTTGTACAGTCCTTTTTCGTAGGCCATTTTGAAGAGGGTTTCAACGGCTTTGCGACCGGATTCGCCGTAGTCTACGGTGAGTTCGTTTACGTACATGCCGACGAATTTGTCCGCCAACTCTTCAGGCATATCGCGGGCAAATGTTAGTGCGTATTCGAGAGCCTCTGCGCGATGCTCAAGTGAGTAGACGATAGAGTCTTTAAGTATCTGCGTGACTTCTTTCATCATTTTGGCGCCAAGATCTTTTCTGATCACATTGCCACCAAGCGGAAGTGGAAGGCTGGTCAAGTCGTACCACCACTCGCCCAGGTCAACGATCTTCTTCAATCCGAGTGAAGCGTAAGTGAGTTGACCTTCGTGAATCAACAAACCGGCATCAACCTCATCGTTGAGAACAGCATCAAGAATTTTGTCGAAAGGATATTCAACTACAGCTAACCCGCTCTGGAAAAGTTGCAGCGTTAGATAAGCAGTGGTCAATTTTCCAGGAATCGCAATCGTCGCTGACTTCAATTCTTCATCAGATAACGGTTTCTTCGCGACAACAACCGGACCATATTTGTAGCCCATGCTTGCGCCGCATGGCATCAAAGCATAGTCTTTGCAGACCGACGGATAAGCAGCAAAAGAAATTGCAGACACTTCATATCGTTTCGCAATGGCATCGTGATTCAGAGTTTGGATGTCTTTCAAAACTTGATTGATCTTCAACCCTTTCGTGTCCATCTTGTCCTTCGCAAGCGCGTAGAACATAAATGCATCGTCCGAATCCGGACTGTGGGCGACCGTAATTTCTTGAACTTGCACTGCCATGATGTGCTCCTCATCTAACTGCCGTTAATTGTGCAACCGCAGCAACCGAATCTCGTGAACTGAGCGGAATTTCTTTAGATCTCTTATTGAAAAGACCATTCAATGGGCTGAGGAAGCAGAAAGCTGCCAGGCAAAGCTGGCGCATCGTAGACGCGCTTGAGAGTGTTCAAATCCCTTGGTTCCACGGAAAGTGACTTGGCTGATGACTTTCCTTTCATGGCCGGTGAGAGTTCAGCCGTGCACATGAGGTCGTCTGGCGCGCTGCTGTGCCCAAAGATACCGATGGCATGCCCTAATTCGTGCAGGAAAGCTACTTGCACGACGTGTTCCGGAATGTCCTGCACGTAAAACGTTGGTCTTAAAAGGAAGATTTCCACGTGGATGTTGCCTTTCTTGGGTGTCGTCAGCCGGGTGATGCCAAGCACACCGGGCAGCAAGTGGTTAACCCAATTGACCTCGATGTCGGTACTGGCAGAGTTGTCCACTGCCTGAACAGGTATGAATCTGTTCCATTCGGCTATGCCCACTTGTAAATTTTTCTTCCAAGACTCGGGGGATTCTGGTGGCAGTTTTATGGTCACCGGAAACGATGTCCACCGAGCCACTGTGTCGTTATCGAACTTCTTGATTGCAGAGAAATAGTCACCAGCTTTGCTGTCATAAGGAATAGTGTCAACAACGCCTTGAACCTCTGGAGAATTGGTTGCTCCCCTGGGAGGTGCTTGTGCTAACGATCTTGGTTTTTCCTTCACGTGCTTAGGTACTACCACAGGCGGTGCTTTCGGCAGAGGAATAGGCGGCGGGGGCGTCCTGACAGGAAGCCTCGCAGCAAGCGGAGATCTTTGCGTAGAAGGAAGAGGGTTCGGCGCATCCAGAGATTGAGCAACCGCCGTCATCGGTGCATCAACTGGCTGGGCCGTAGGAAAAGGACCCTGAGGCGCATCGCTTTGCCCGATCGTTGATGCTGATGGCGACTCAGGCTCAGACGATTGCGGTTGGGTCAGAGCTTGACCCAACTGCAGCGAATTGGAACCTTGAGCAGTCAAATCCGGACCGCGCTTCAACTGTAATGGATCGGATGTTGGTTGAGAAGCGCTCTCTTGATCGCGTGCCAACTGAAGCGGTTCGGATGTGGGTTGCTGCGGTGAATTTCCAATCGGTGTCGACTGAGACGCAGCGTGCTTGTTGCGATTAGGTGCCGATGACTGGAAACCACCAGCACCAGAATGAGAGCCACGAGCGCTTCCTTGAGGAATAGGCGTATTCGTATGACCGAATGCACCGGCACCACCAAGTTTTGTTTCTAACTTAGCGATGCGATCAGCCATTGGCGCATCAGTTTTGCTACCGAACACTTCTTTCTCTAAATGATCGACTCGATCCTCAACTTCGTGTTCCGGATAAGTGGATCCAAAAGCAGCTTGTTCCAGCTTCATCACCCGGTCTTCGTCGGGGGAAGATTGAGGACCTGTGGGCACGTTCGTCGCCCATCCCTGACCTCCCGGAGGCATCGGCTGTGAACCAGGCGCGCGTGGTGGTGCCGCGGGCAGTGCCTTGTTAAAATCCGGTATCAGATTTTCATTGGGATATCCTGCCGGAGGACGAGTCGCTGTTGGTGCAATTCTGTTTGCCGGTGGATACGCTGTTTGTTGAGGAGGATAACCTGGCTGCATAGACGGCGGCGCTGAATACTGGTTAGCCGGCGGATATCCAGCCGGTGGATAAGCTCCTTGCGGCTGATATCCGGCTGGCGGTTGTGCGTAAGCTGGCGGATAACCTTGTGGCGCATAGCTCGGCTGAACATATGGCTGTGCATACGGCTGTTGTGGAGTGCCATAGGGCTGAGCATACTGAGGTGGATAGCCGGTCGGATAAGGCGCGGCGTATCCGGGCTGCCCATAAGTTGGCGCGTAACCCTGGGGCGGCGGGTAGCCATAGCCCGGTGGATACTGGTAACCGGGTGGAGGATAGCCAGCCGGTGGATAAGGATAACCTTGTGGCACCGGATATGGTGACTGAAGCATCGGCGGTTGTCTGTTTCCCGAAACCGGAGCACCATTGACTCGACCAAGCGGATTAGGGCTGGGCGGAGCAGAGGACTGAGCAGCAGGCGATGTGTCCATCTTCGCTTGCGACGGATCTATAGCTTGCAATGCAGGCGAGTCGGCAGCAGCCAGGACTGTTTGCGGCGAACTATATGACGACACTAGCAGTGCCACCAGGAATAATGCCATCAAACGCTTAGTCATATTAGTCGATAAGATTTGAATGAAGTTCGCCACCAACACGCAAGCTAGATTGCAGTTCCAAAATCGTGTCGTGAAACACCCGCCGAACAACGTTTTCCGGCTTTGTTATCACTTCATTGAGCACCTCATATATAGGCGGGTCCAACTTCTTCAAATAGTCCCGACTATCCTTTACGGAAAATGCAGCTACACATTCAGCCCAATATTCATGCTTGCTCGATCGAGCATATCCTGAAATAAACAAGCGCTCTGGCACTTGCTGTGGTGTCAACAGCTCGGACAATCCTTCGTATTCAGGCGGCAGTGGATGCTTGCTATCGCACAACCTGACCCGAGCTTCGTACAAATCCCTAATTTTCTCTTGAGTTGCTTGTGAAAGACAAAACTCAAGTTGATGCCCAAACTCGTGTGCCACCACTAAATTGATGCGTACTTCCAAGAAAGGTTTGAGCCGCGTCGATACAACAGCAGAAGAACCAAACTTAGCATAGAGCGTAATTTCTTTCTCGAACTCTTCACGATCGAGAGTGACATAACCGGTGCGCACTCCTGTAACTCCGGCAGCGCCGTGCTTGACGTTGCCGAGCATGCAGTTTCCTTCGCTTTTCCGGACAACTTGAAGAACACCCGACGCTGCCCAAATGTTCATGCTCTCACAGACATATTTTTTTTGTGCTGTTTTCAGTTTGTCGAATTCAGCAAAGTAGCGGATGATTTCGTTATCGCTATAGGATTTATCCTTACGATAAAGCGCCCGCATGAACTCGTGCTTCCAGGGCTCGTTGGTGCTCTTCTTTCCTTCAAACAAAGTGGTCAACTGACTGTTTTCGTCTAGCTTAACGCGCGCCACTTTATTGACGCCGTCCCGCATATAGAGCGTGCCTTCATCATCCATCTCGCCGACCAAGCGGTGATCAAGCGTTCCAATCCGACCATTCGTGACATTCAAGGTAACCCCATTGTAGGTTAACTTTCCAGTCGGTCCAGGCGGACCATTAGGAAGTTCAAGAGCGATTCCGTTTGCGTCAATGCCCCGAAAAATGCAGCCGTGAATGTCCTCGATCGGCTTTGTCTGCTTCGCTTGGTTTAAGTAGCCATCTTCGAACAGAAATCCAACCGGATTTCCTTCCATATAAATTTGACCATAGTCAACAACAAGCATGTGCCCGTGCAGTTCTATGAAACCGCTAGGTCCCTGCACTTTGTTTGGTTCCACAGAGCTCACTGTCGCCATATCCACTTCTGAAAAGACATTGTCCGATGCGTTCCGTCGTGCATTCAGTATGCCCGATTGTAGCAAGAACGGCTTCTCTGCACCCGTCAACCCTTAGCGGCAACACCCGATTTGGCAGATTTCCAATCTTCCAAAAATCTCTCGAGCCCGGAATCGGTCAATGGATGCGAAACCAGCATCTTGAATACTTTGTATGGCATAGTGGCGCAGTGGGCTCCAGCCGTCGCGCATCGGGTCACATGCTGCGGTCCCCGCAAGCTTGCGGCCAGCACTTGCGTCTCATAACCTTGAATATGGAAGACTTCCACGATGTGCTCAACCAGGGCGCAACCGTCCTCATTGATGTCATCAAGCCTGCCGACAAATGGGCTGACAAAGTAAGCGCCGGCTCTGGCAGCGAGGATAGCCTGATTGACCGAAAAGCATAATGTGACGTCGACCTTGATGCCGTCCCGGCTCAGGGCGCTAGTTGCCGCTAAACCAGCGGGTGTGAGCGGACATTTAACAATCACGTTATCAGCCCAAGTGGCTATGTCACGCCCTTCCTTCAACATCCCTTCAGTGTCGGTGGCGGTAACCTCAGCACTGACCGGTCCCGAGACGATCTTGCAAATATCCTTAACAAGCCTTTTGAAGTCCTGATGCTCTTTTACGACCAATGTGGGGTTAGTGGTAATGCCGCCAAGCACGCCCCATTCAGCGATCTCGCGGATTTCATCTAAATTTGCAGTATCCAGAAATAAAAGCACGTTTTAAAGTCCTCTGATAAGGGAGCGTAAAGTCTGTGGAAATCTTGTTCCGCCCTAGTATAGCCAACTAGTCACGCGCTAATATTGTCTAATCCCAGTTGTAAACAACAAGACCTTGAAGTTCTCAGATAACAGATACTCCTCCAGCCCCCCAATAACGTCTTGGCAGATTTTGCTGGCGACCGCCCTCGGCGTTTGCATTGGATTACTTGTCGCTAAGTATTCCTCCTCAAATTATTCGCCCCCAGTCACAGCGGCAAAGCCGGCAAGTACTGTCGAGCAACTGCAAGAGGCGGGCAGAAATATTCAAGCGAGCGCGCAGCGCATCAGCGTCATTCCGACTCTGACCCAGCGCATGAATATCTTGTTGATGGGTGTCGATTCAAATGGTCGCGGCACTCAACGGTTCACCAGCACGCGATCCGACAGCATGATTCTGGTGAGCTTGGACCCAGAGTCCAAGAAAGTTGGAATGGTATCAATTCCGCGAGACAGTCGAGTTAAACTCGCCGGTGAATACGGTCTCGATAAAATCAACGCTGCTCACGCATTCGGCGGACCGAAACTTGCTGTTGAAACGGTGCAGGAAAACTTTAGCGTGCCAATCGACCATTTCATGGTCATTGATGTGCAGGGACTGCGCAAGGTGTTTGAAGTTCTTGGACCGATCGAAGTTGTCGTCGAAAAGCGGATGAAATACAACGATTGGGCTGGCGGTTTGCATGTTGCGTTGGAGCCAGGCGTACACAGACTGACGCCGATTCAGGCTGAAGAGTATGTTCGCTTCCGCCATGACGCTCGCGGTGACATCGGCAGAATAGAGCGCCAGCAGTGGTTCTTGCGTGCACTGACCAACAAATTTAAAGAGCCACAAGTTATTCTGAAACTTCCCGATTTGTTTAAACTAGCCAATCAATATGTTGTGACTGATTTATCGCCGGAAGAGATGGCAAAAATTGCCAACTTCGGTAAAGACATAAAATCAAATCAAGTGATATCGGCGACACTGCCGGGCAAAGCTGTGTGCATACACGGAGGTAGTTACTGGCAGCCGGACTTCGAGGGCGCAGAAATTGTATTCAACCGATTGGCGGGCAATCCTATGACGCCGGCCGCTGTTGCTGCCGTGCCGTCAAACAGTGCATACGCTGCCACCACCCCTGATGCTTTAGCGAGCGGAGATTCTGTTTCATGCTCGATAAAGTATCCCCGAGGCGTAGAGAAAACTGCACGGGCATTCGAAAAACAGCTTGGCACTGCGGGCTATAAAGTAAAATATGTCTTGCGCGCAGATAGCGGTGACTGCCAGCACGAACAGATCATCCAGAACAGCTACAAGGCGGATGATTTGTTGACCAAGAAACTGCAAGAAGCAGTTCCAACATTCTCAGCCTTTCCAGTTGTGGTCAATTTAGACGAGCGAGCGGCGTCAGATTTTGTTATTATTCTCACGGCAAACACAGTAGCACCGGTCGCGCCCAACCTCGAGAAGCGACCTGACGCAACGACTGTTCGCTAGTTTCTAACTCAAGGGCGGCGCCCCAAAAGAGATAACGTCGGTGCATAACACCATAATTTTTCATCGTCAATTGCTTGTCTTGATGTCATGTGCGCTTCTCTGCAGCGGAGCTTGCACTGAAGTAAAGCCAATCCAAAAGCAAACGGTCAAAGCAGATATAAACGTCAAGGTTGACGATCCTGTCGTGCGCAAAATCACCGAAATAACAGATCGGCTCGATCTGGAAGCATCTGGCAAATTCAAAGGCGGCACGTTTTTGGTGCGAGATAAAACACTTAGATTCGAGCCAGACACTACATTTAAACTAATTTTGACTCTGCCTATCACCGATCCCTCAGTAATCAGCACCAAATACGCTACCGGAGAATTGATCACATCCAAACCAATTTCGGTAAATGGAATTCCGGCGCCAGAAAAATTGGTGCTCTCAAAAGGGAAGGTCACAGCTGATGTAGATCTGGTTCGTACGATTGGAATATTCCTCCTTAATGTGCTTGAGAATCAGGATGTGAATAGCGATGAGGGTGGCGATTGGAAAAAAGCCTTCGAACAATTGGTGATCACAAAATCAGCGCTGGAACTCCGTCCTGATTCAACAATGGAGCTGGGCAAACAGCACGTACACATTGGCAAAAACTCGACGCTTACTTTCAAGAATTTGGCCGTCGACTCCAATTTCAACTATCAAGGTCAATGTGTGGTCGATATAAATTTTGCCAATCAATGCACTTATCACGGCACCAAAGTCGACATCGATTTCAACGGTGGTTCGATGTTGGTTGTGCTGGATGCGAAACGATTGAACAGAGTTGTCACTTTGAGCTCACCCGGAAAACAAAAGCTAATCCGCCTCACGGACTGTATTTACAGATTTGGTAAAGAGAAAAAATCATCTGCTCACGCTGATGTGGTTTTGCTCGACGAAAAGCAATTCAGCTGGCAAAAGACCGAGGGCACCGACAAGCCTGCCATTCATTTTGCGTCTGACATGACGCTTCAGAAGACAAAGTTGCACATTCTCAATACCAAACTTGATTTGTTGGCGGATTTTCCGAGTTCCGTGCCTGCAAATCTTGAAATCAACCGCAAAGAAGATGGACTGATGGAGACAAACTTTGGCACGCCAAAACTGGTGCCGGCAGCGACTGCGGACATCACTCTGCACCGGGTCAACACAGAAATAAATGTGAAACTTGCCGACGCACTGGTGGGTCCGATCGCGATAACAAAATTTGGTGACCTTCAATTGTCACTGGCCAATGGTACTGCCAAGCTGCAAGAACTGAGTTGGGGCACAGGCGAACGTGGGTTCAAATTGGTGACCAAGGGCGGCTCGACACTTTCTATTACAAAGGGCATGTCTATGGACTTGGTCAAGGACCAAGAAGGTGTATCCTGCACCTTACCTATGACTTTGAAATTGGGAACAGCTACGCTGAACGGCGCGACCATGAAACTAAAATTGAGTAACCTAAAAGGCAACATGGTTCTAAATGTCGACAAAGGTGTAAATGTCGATGGCAAAATCGACTTCTCAATTGCTGAATCCAATTTATTTGGATCCAATAAAACTGATGTATTAGTCAATGGACTAAACGTAGAATCGGGCAACAATGGACAATCAATAGTGCATTTGAAAAACTGCTGCGTTGTGGTGCCTACAATCGCTTTGAAGGAGCAGATAGACGATCATTTACCAGATGATAAAGTTTATCCGATCAATAAAACAATGCTTGCTGAAAGGAAGTGGCGCTACCGGAACGCAGTTGTGGAAAGCATTACATTGCATGATCCGAGATTAGACAAGATCGCGATGACATCACCCGGTCAAGCTTCATTCACTGCCAGCGGTGACGCTGACGCCAATGGAACGATAGAAAAAGGTGGGCTTCTGTCAATCATCAAGGGTCCTTCAAAGTGGGAGCAACGTCCATGGACAGCGTCTGCACGCCTGACTGGAACTGGAGTCGTGAAGTACAGAATCATGCCACATGACTCTTTAGCCGCTAGTGAGTTGGAATACGACGTGACAATGGACTTGCCGTTGCCTGACGATATCGATTTGGACTGGTCGAAAGTAAACGATGGCATGCTGGAAAATGCCGAGCGCAATGCGGTAGTTAAGAGCATCCAAAAACTGAAGCCGCTGCATCTTGAGTTTCTCAACAAAGACATCAAACTGTTTCCTAACGGAAGCAAAAATTTGCGTGCTTTAAAGCTGAAGAATTTGAAGACTAAGCCGGTGACAAATGGTCTTCAGCTAGACTTTACCGCAGACGCGACGTTCTAGTTCGCAAGGAAGAAAGGATCACTGCTGCACTTACCGAGGACTAGTGAACGTGTCCATGCAGTTCTTGTTCTGACTGATGCCAGTCTTCACGATCGTGTCCATGAGTGCAGCCATGTTCTTGCCAGATCTCATAGGCGCGCAGAGCAATTTCTGACTCCGGTACATGGTGCGTATGGTGACCTCTCTGCTTCTGTTTGTTATCGTCATAAGTGCTGTGCTTCTCTTCCACTGCCGAATGATTTGTCATAAAACCTTTCCTCCGAATGATCGGCGAGGAGTTCGTCCCCAACCTATTCTGTACTGTGATGTAACGGATAGCCGCCAACTCCACGGGCTCTCTATGAGGTCTGCGCAATCACAAAACTCATTGCAATCATTAGCTCTGGCGAATTCTAATGTTTGTTCGATTGCTCATAAATTCAATTCGTCACTTCGGGGTTGGCAAGAACGATTTAAGAAGTGAACTCATCGTCAGATGCGTTTCATGCTGCGCTTGCAACAAATCGTTGGTCAAAACCTCCAGTACAGGAGAGACGACAATTTTTTGCTGGGCTTCATATTGAACCAGGCGCTCTGCTTCAGACTGTTCCAATAATCCTATAGCGTCAGCTTCGGAAGCTCCAGCTTTTTGGCAAAATGCGGCAAATGGTCCCCAGGCACCAGCAGTGGTATCAGGTTTACCGCCAAGGTCCAGAACGCAAGCTGTAAGTTTGTCGACTCTCTTGGAGTGAGAGTTTAGACACTTGGCCAGCGCTTGCCTGATATCTTCTGACTTCACAGTTTTGAGGGCCAATAAATAGGTTTCGACTGCCGAAAATTCCCCAGCGAGAAACACGTTGTATTCTTCAATAAACTCTTTACTCATTAGCTTTTCCTTTATATGGTTATTGAATTGCCCGCAGGACCGGTGCTGCTCGCGGTAGAAACCATCCCAGCGCTCTCTCCCTGGAGACCTGCGTCATGTTGTCTACTTTGTCATCTCTTTCGGTTATCCGAATCGCAACCAAGGAGTATTTGCGATCAACCACAAGGACTATTGGTGACTTCGTGCTTCGATTCGACTGGAATGGAAATCATATCCTCCATTGCGTGTCTTAAGCCATTGAAGTCACATCGCAACCCAGCGAAGGGACAATTTTCGCAAATGTTTGCATCCTCCTTGGCTCCGCAGAACGAATCCATAGTCACGTACTTAGCAGCCCCGAAAACTGGGCAGGTATCTTCCAAATGGGCATCTAGTATTGCCGACCAGCGTGTGCGTTCACCAGAAAAACAGAGCACTGGAATGCTCCCCACCAATTCATCCCCTTTTACCTCTTGAATGAAAGTAAAGACGTTGGTTTGCTCCATGTGAACACTTATGATGATGAGGTCGATCCGCTGCTCACGCAGGATTTTCATAGCAGCTGTGGCGTTGTTGGCGAAGTGAAGGTCATGGTAGGCATGAAGACTGTTCCACAGAGGTCTAACGTGTCCATGAATCTCACTTAGGATTAGTATCTTCGCCATAATAATCACCAAGTCTGCGACAGGCTCAAAACTTGAGAGAAAGCCAAAGTGTCCTGTTTTGTTTTTGAATATCTGAATATCTGATTCCGCTACTCAATTCAAGCACCCGACTGTAGATTACAAATCGGCCTTTGGAATGACTTCATTAGCACAGGATCTAAGAACCGTAAATTCGAATCTGCACTGGACTCTTAAGTCCGATAGCTATGCAGGTTACATTCTGGTAACACTGCTCTGATATGTATGTTTCAGTCTCAGTGTTTCGAGGTCTTACTATGTATTTTTCTAGATTTGTTGAACTCCGGATACCGCCAGCGAACCCATTTAAACTAACCGTTTGGCTCAGCGTACTCAGTTTGGTTGTGGCCTGCGTTTATTCTGTCTGCCAGATGCCTGCAGAAGCAAAGTCAGCACCAAGAACCGCTTCTCGCACAAGTGCCTCAGACGGTGTGACGGTCAGAAAGAACGCTGACGGAACAGTGGAAGCCTTTGATACAGGCTCTGCGCCTGAACCTCTTACTCAGAACGCCGACCAGACCGTCAGACGGCCCATCGTGTCACGGGCGTATTCACGCGTCATTGGCGGTGTGCATGTAAAAAGGAATTCGGACGGAACGGTTGAAACCTACGAAGCTCCCAGCCGGCCAGTCAGTCTTTATCCCTCGGTTAAGACAAGCAAGTCTCATCGACATTCCAAATAGAAAAATGCGACCTACAAAGTGCCTCGCTTGGACATTAGGAGTCCGCGCGTTTTAACTGGCTCAGATTCTGGACTGCGCTCGAACAGCCCAGAAACCAGGGAGTACCAATGGAAAGACTGCGTGGAACTTCAACCACAGGAATTTGGATGTCAACCCTGTGTACGGTTCTCGCTTGTTCAACAAACGGCGCCCTCTCGTCAAACAGTGTTGCGTCTGATTCTCGACACGAACAGATCGAGCAGAGCGTTAAAAACCTAAGTAGCATATGCACCGCTCTAAATCCATCTTTTTCACCTGATGGAAAAGAAGTCGCTTTCAGATCAAATCTAAATGGCACTTATCAGGTCTGGATTGTACCAACTGATGGCGGTTATCCACGGTTGGTGACAAATGTCGACCGTTCGGTTCACGGTGTGGAATGGTCACCTGTGAACAATGACTTGTTAGCATTCGGTATTGGACAAGGCGAACTAGAGTCACAAATCTATGTTATTCACAGCGATGGCACTGGGCAGAAGCTTCTCACTCCCGCACTTGGGTCACGCAACTACGAGCCCGCTTGGACTGCGGACGGACGTTATATTTTCGGTTCTTCCAACGCTCGAAAGAAAACCGTTGATGAACCTTGCTTGATCAATGCACAAACTGGCGAATATAAATGGCTATTGGCTGGTGAAAAGTCGGGACGTTTGTTAAATTGCAGTAGCAACCACAAATATGGACTCATTGATTACTTTTCAAGCTTTAATGATGGCGAGTGCTATTTAATCGACATTGATAAAGAGAGCGAGTCGCTCGTGATGCCTAATGCTCAACCCGCAAGAGTGTGGGGCACTTTTGCACCCGATAGCCAAACCATCTATTTGATCACTAATGCAACAGGTGAACGACAATATTTGGCGCGAACAAAGATCAGTGCCGACGGAAAAACGGGACCATTGGAAGTAGTCGCTCAAAAGCCAGATGCGAACTTGTCTTTCCGTTACGACAAGCACAAGTTGCTAAATCCATCAGGCACCCAGGCCGCGCTTATTTGGAGTAAAGGTGATTATACTAATAAACTGGAACTCCTAGACCTAACTAGCAATAAGGCACCTCAGGCAGTGCCTCTTCCCAATGGATATAATCAGATCAGCAACATTGCCTTTTCGCCCGATGGAAAGTTGCTGGCGTTAGCACTAGGAAAAGACTTAACGGCCGATGAATTAGCCGACGACATCTGGTTATTAGATCTTGAGACGACCCGGTTTAGACAACTAACTTATTCTCCTCATCCGGGCGTTAATTTTGAGAAATTAGTTCATCCAGACTATGTACAATTCAACTCTTACGACGGTTTGCAGCTGACTGGCTGCGTCTATAAGCCTACGGGACAGTTGGCCCCTTCAGCTTACGTAATTGATTTTCATGGTGGACCAGACGGTGTTGCCACACCAACGTTTGAATACCAACCGTTTTTAGAGCAAGGCATCGGAGTGTTTGCTCCCAATGTTAGAGGATCAGGTGGGCGAGGCAAATCGTTTGCAGCTTTGGACGATGGTTCCTTAAGAGTAAACGCAGTCAAAGACATAAAATCATGTGTTGATTATTTGATCTCGAACAAATTAGCGGATCCCAAAAGAATTGGCGTCATGGGGCATAGCGCCGGAGGCTACCTAGCGATGTCAGCATTAACTGATTACCCTGAAATGTTTGCTGCAGGCATCGAAGATAACGGACCAATTAACCTGCTTAGTTTTGTACGCATATTCAAAAGCAAGGGTTTCGATTGCAGTGAATTTTCAGGTCCGGTGGTTGACGAGCAAATGCTTAAAGATCTTTCTCCAGCTTTTAAGCTCGATAAGATCAAAGCGCCATTCTTGATTGTGCAAGGTGCAACTGATACGTGCACCCCTGCCGCCGACGATGTGGCAAAAAATCTCAAGCAAATTCGATCGGACTTTGAGTACATCGTTTTCGCTGACGAAGGTCATAACATGGATAAGACGAAAGACAAAATTGCATTCACTGTTGCGAAAGTCGAATTTTTCGTCAAACACCTAAAACCATAAATGCACTGCATCCCATTCTCCCGATTGCCTAAAAAAAAGTCGTCGGATGATTAGTCCGACGACTTTATTACTTAGTTCGATTCGTAGCTCGATCTGCTACTGAACTGGTTATCCGAGTTCCTAGATCATTTCTTCGATTAGTTCAGCGAAGATTTTCTTGTCGAGTCCAAGTGGTTGCTTGACCAGTGCGCCAGCTTTGAAGGCCGGCTCACTATCTTCGTAAGTTGGCTGCTCATGTTGGAACAATATGCCCAGCGGAATTTTGTCGCCCCACTCAAAAGATCGCTCGAGCGCTTTGTGGAAATTGCTCGGATCCCAACCTTCGTCTTCCAGCTTGTATACACGTTCTTTGAAGAACGGATAAGTGTTGACCTTGTTATAGGTAACACAAGGGCTGAACACATCGATCAACGAGAAACCGCGGTGAGCGATTCCAGCTTGAATCAAATCAGCCAACTGCTTTGCTTCACCTGAGAATCCGCGAGCTACGAAAGTGGCTCCCGCTGTGATTGCCAGAGCAAGTGGATTTAGAGGTGATTCAAAGTTGCCGTTTGGTGTCGACTTGGTCTTCATACCGAGACTTGTCGTTGGTGATGTTTGACCTGTGGTCAGACCGTAGATTTGGTTATCCATCACTACGTAAGTCACGTCGAGGTTTCTGCGCATCGCGTGGATCAAGTGACCGACGCCGATACCATAACCGTCGCCGTCACCACCTGTGATGACAACTTTCAAATCAGTGTTGGCGAGGTGAGCACCGGTTGCTACCGGCACCGATCGTCCGTGCAAGCTGTGCACGCCGTAAGCATGAATGAAACCAGGAAGGTTTGACGAGCAACCAATACCGGAAACTATCAACAAGTTTTCGGGAAGAATGCCCAGTCGACCAGCTGCTGTTTGCACTGAACGCAAGACACCGAAGTCGCCACAACCTGGACACCAGTCGGGATCGACTGGTCCTTTGTATGTATCTAATGGAAGTTCAATAACTGTTGCCATCTCTTATCCTCTTTAAAAAGCGCTGGTGAAGCAACGACTAGACGGAATGTTTTTCGAAGGAGTACGTAGAACCGGTCATCGTACCGATTCTTATCGTTGCGCCCTTGTTTCCAGTAGCGCGCTCGGCAAGCTCAACATTCCAAACTGATTCACCGTGGCCATTAGCTGACTCACGAGTGACTTTGACTGGACGAAGCTTTTCAGCGTAGTGAGTGCGCAAGTAGTGGTAGGCGATTTCTTTCGCTTCCAACTCGCTCAACTCGAGATTGACTTGTTTCTTAGCGAGCAAGTCCTTAACTGCATCGACGATCATTTGTGGCTCGAACGGTTCACCGTCGTATTTGTTGACGTGGTGATCCATGCTGATTCCGGTCTCACCCTTGATGTACTTAGCCATCATGCTAGTGAAGTTGACCTCTACAGAGACCTTCTTCTTAGCCTTGCTGAGAATTTCAGTGACTTCTTTAGTGTGGAACGGAACAATGTACTTAACGCACAAGTAATTGGTCTTCGTTCCTTGAGCGGTTAGAAGTTCAGCTGCTTCTCTTACGACACCATATGTGGAACCCCAGCAAACCAGGGTAACATCAGCGTCTTTAGCGCCGCCGACTTCTGGTGCAGGAATCTCTTTAAGCAGATTCTCCATCTTGCGCATACGCTTTTGCATAATCATGCGGCGAATCGGCGGTGATGTGAACATGTCTGAAATCAGGATGCTTTCTTCATCGTGGTCATCGGAGGCATTGACGAACACGGTGTTCGCGGTGCCAGGCAATGCACGTGGAGAAATTCCTGATTCAGTGAACTTGAACCGTTTGAACTTGCCTTTCTCTTCGGTGTTCCATTCCTTGACGATTTCGCCACGGTCAATCTTTCCATCCGAAGTGAAGAGTTCTGAGTCGACAGTTTCCGGATGTTCAGACAAGAGCAAGTCAGACATGATTACGACTGGCAATTGATATTTGTCAGCGTAATTAAACACGTCGATTGTCGTCTGATAGGCATCCGCAATGTCATGTGGAGCAACGATAATGCGTGGGAATTCGCCTTGCGATGCACCGTAGACTTGATACAAGTCGGCTTGTTCAGTCTTTGTTGGCAAACCGGTTGACGGTCCACCACGTTGCACTTCAACGCAAACGACCGGCACTTCCATAATGCCGGCCATTCCTAATGCTTCAGTCATGAGAGCAAAACCACCACCAGCGGTAGCGCACATAGAACGTGCACCAGCGATGCCGGCGCCAATTGCCATGTTGATTACCGCGATTTCGTCTTCACCTTGTTTGATGCAGACGCCTGTTTGCTTCGCATGATTGACCATCCAGTGAAGAATGGTTGACGCTGGTGTCATTGGATAAGCAGAATAGAATTTGCATCCTGCCACCACAGCAGCAAGAGCGATAGCCTCGTTGCCGGTCACGAATGGTCTGCGCTTCTTCGAGAACGTCCAATCAGAAGTAAATGGCTTAGCCATCTTCTTGGCGTATTCGAATCCGCATTTCAGCAAGCCGACGTTGAGGTCGATTACTTTCTGACCCTTGTGTGCAAACGTGTCGCTCAAAACGCCAACCGCTTCGTCTAAACCAAGATTGGCTAGGCAAAGAGCAGCGCCTACGGCAACAGTGTTTTGCATGATCGGTTGCAATGCTCCGTGCTCTTTGACGACATCGGCTGTGATTTCGTTCATCGGTAAACCGAGAACTTGCACGCCTTTGCGCACGAGCGATGGATCGCATTTAAATTTGTCTGAGTTGAAGATGATGACGCCACCTTCTTCGACTTCAGGAGCGTGACGCTCGATTGAATCTTGATTAAGTGCGATTACTGCATTCAGTCGATCGCCGTGTGAATAAACTTTGTCTGAACCGATGCGAACTCGCAGCCAGATGTGTCCGCCGCGAATGATCGATTGATAACTGTTGTATGCATACACATGAAGACCAAGTCTGCCGCATGTTTTTGCAAAGGTGTCGCCGGACTTATCCAGACCGTCGCCGGCTGCTCCTGCGATTCCGATTGTGACTTCCTGCATTTGATCTCCTCACCAAATTTATGTCAGGACTTTGTTCTAGCGCGTCTACTCGTTGCCGAATTGATTATGAGTTGCAGTTAAATCGAATCCGTAAATCCGTTCAGTACAAACCACACTCAGCCGCCTGCTTAGAGCGGCATCGCTATGGGCGAGCAATTACAGAACTCCCAGTGCAATAAGATAGCATACGGATGGCAAGTGAATCACTTGACGTAAAGCGAGATTGAGAGCTAGCGAACCGGGGCCGGTTCTGTGTTAGCTGGAGCAGCCTGCTGCACTTCATGATGCTCAATAGGTTCGCCTTCGCTCACTTCAGCTGGTTTCAAGCCGATCCAGTAAACAATTAAGCCAACTAAGGCCAGACCGACAAAGAGCGCCAGTGTCTTTAGAACGCTATCTTGAACGCTTGTTTCAGGAATGATATCGCCCGCGGCAGCGTGCGAATCGTCGTGCCCATGCCCATGCGCATCAGCAGAGTGCGAATCACCATTACCGGCCGTTTCCGGAAGATGCGCATCGCCACCTTCTTTATGCTCAGGAGTATGTCCGGCGTCAGCCATCTGTTTAATTCCTCACAACGATTATGGTTTTATAAAATATGCGGCTAGCGTCAATACCGCGACCCATCCAAAGATTACCAGGGCATAGGTCTGCCCTCTGCCATTTTGTGAGTACTTCAAGAATTGACCTAAAGCAGCTGTGACCAAGCTCGTGCCATTGACGATATTGTCGACAACATACATATCCACCGCTTGCCACAACTTGCCGTAGAAGGCGAGGATGCCGAGCATCACAGCGCCATACATCTCGTCGAAATACCATTTGTTTAATGAGAATTGGTAAATCCCGACCATTTTTGTGGCGACAAAGGTATTGATGTGATTTGTGCGCTTCAAGTAAACGAGCACTGCGACAACCCATCCCACGGCAGCGACCACAACCGAAGTGAGCATGATGATGCCGTTGATGCCCTCAAAATGAGGATGCAGATAGTAGACGAAGCTGCCGAAAGCACTAGGGAATACACCGCCTTCGCCGCCGTTGAAGTTCATCGTTGTGAATGAGTTCCAGTTGCCGCCCAGGAAGCCCGAGAACATCGAAGGCAAGGCCAGGGCAATCAGTGGATAAATCATCGATGGTCCGCAATTGTGTGGCTTCACTTCTCCGCGATATTCATTGGAGAACGTCATGAAGTACGCCCGGAACATATAGAAAGAGGTCAGACCGGCAGTGAGAATCATCATGAAGCCGATGAAAGGATTGAATTTCCAAGCCGCACCAATGATCTCGTCTTTTGAAAAGAAACCGCTGAAGACCGGGAATCCGGAAATCGCGATACATCCTATTAGGAAGCACCATCTAGTTCCGGGCATGCTGGTTTTCAAGCCGCCCATGCGTCTCATGTCTTGTTCGCCATGCAAGCCGTGAATAACGGCACCACTGCAAAGGAAGAGCATCGCTTTGAAGAAAGCGTGGTTGAACAAGTGGAATAAGCCACCCGTAAAAGCGCCGCAGCCCAGACCGACAAACATATATCCAAGCTGTGAAACCGTTGACCATGCCAGAGTGCGCTTGATATCAAATTGGCTCATGGCAATGGTGGCAGCCATGAATGAAGTGAAGCATCCTACTGCGGCGACAACCAAGAGTGCCGGTTGTGAACCGATGTCCGGAGGTGCGACCCAGACTGGATAGGCTCGCGCAACGAGATAAACGCCAGCTGCCACCATGGTGGCAGCATGGATTAATGCGGAGATTGGAGTTGGGCCTTCCATGGCATCAGGAAGCCATGTGTGTAATGGAAACTGAGCAGACTTGGCTACCGGACCTGCGAACATGAAACATGCCATGGCAAAAAGTCCGGTCCATCCCCAGTAAGTTATGGCATGTGTGTCATAAGCGGCTTTAATTACGCCTGCCAGGTCGGGACCACCGTTGGCTCCCAGGAATGAGAGCACAGGCGTAGCGCCCCAAAGATTTTGTTGTCCGGCACTTGTAAAGCCAGTGGTCGCGGCAAACAGCATAAGGATACCGATCAGAAATCCGCAGTCGCCGATTCTGTTGATCACGAACGCCTTGAGGCAAGCTTCTGCTGCTGAGTTTTTGTACCACCAGAAGCCAATCAACAAATAACTGCAAACTCCAACCAACTCCCAGAAGAAAAACATTTGGAACAAGTTTGTGGCGATTACCAAGCCAAGCATGGAACCGGTGAACAGGGAAAGGTAGGAGTAAAACCGTGAGTAGCCCGGATCTTCGCGCATGTATCCGTGTGTATAAATTTGTACGAGAAGACTGACTGCCGTGACAACAATGAGCATCATCGCCGCCAGGTTGTCAATAAGA
The DNA here is from genome assembly GCA_003153555.1 of Candidatus Melainabacteria bacterium. GTDB lineage: Bacteria > Cyanobacteriota > Vampirovibrionia > Obscuribacterales > Obscuribacteraceae > PALSA-1081. The sequence goes on from PLZS01000130.1 coordinate 115,979, forward strand.
ACTCCGATGTGGAGTGTGAAAGCCGATGAGACGAAATACGGCATGTCAAGGACGACACCACCTGCGACACCTTGAGTCAATGCGTAAAAAATCAGTAATGAGTGGATGAATCCGTAAACAACGGCTCCCACCGAAAGAGACATTGACAACGTTTTGGAATGCCGGGCAAATAAGATGATCACCAAGCCAACAAGGAATGGCGTCCATACAATCCAGCCGGCGTTAGTAACGAATGACCGCAGAACTTCTTGCGAAAACAAACTGATTCTCCGAATTCAAAGTGGTAAATCGACTCACACTGCTTAAACGTACACAATATACATGCGCAAACACGCTAGATAAAGGAACGTTTCGCTGGTGTGAAAAGATTCTTCGATTCAATAATTCTTCAACTTGGTCCTCAAAGGTGGAGAAGTGCACCAGTGCCGGAATTGGCAATATCGTTCGAGTCAACAATGTGTAGTTTCAAACTTCATCAATTTAATTGATGTAGAAGACGTTGCATTGACCTCGATATACTGATGCCGGTTAGCACTGACGTTATCAGGATCATGACAGCACAAGCACCAAACTTACTAACACTTCTGCTCTTCTTGCCTCTAGCGGGCGCGTTCATCATCATGCTCTCCAGCGAGGCCGCTGCTAAACAGGTAGCAAGAGTCACGACCATCGCGATGGTTCTGTTTTCAGGGTTGATGGCATATCAATTCAATCCCTTTACGCCGGGCATACAGTTCGAAAACAAAACGACCTGGGTGACCTCGCCGTTTCCTCTTCAGTACTACGTTGGCGCCGATGGCATGAGCTTGTGCCTCATTGTTCTTACAGCTGTTGTCACGCTGCTGGCAGTATATGCAAGTGATACTGTCGGGCAGAAGCGTCCTAAGCTGTACTACAGCTTCATCATGTTGCTGACGTTCTCTTTAATGGGAGTGTTTTCCTCGCTCAATTTGCTTCAGTTCTTCATCTTTTACGAATTCGAATTGGTACCGATGTACTTCTTGATCGCCATATGGGGCGGTCCGAGGCGCGACTATGCGGCGATGAAATTCCTCTTGTACACCTTCTTTGGTGGTGTACTGATGCTTGCTGCACTGCTTTATCTGTACTTCCAACTTGCCACTGAAGGACCAAATGTCGCCACCTTTGACATGATCGAACTGACTCAGAGAGCGCCGATGCTCGCACCAATGGTTCAGACAATTGCCTTTCTTGGCTTTTTCCTGGCATTCATTATCAAGCTGCCATCGTTTCCTTTCCATACATGGCTGCCAGATGCTCACGTTGAAGCACCAACTCCGATATCAATGATCTTGGCTGGACTTCTTCTCAAGATGGGCGGATATGGCTTAATCCGAATCTGCATGGGATTCTTTCCTTTGATTTTCATCAAGTATGGATGGATGGTCATGGTGCTTGGCGCGTTCAATATTGTTTGGGGCGCCATGGCGTGCCTGGTGCAACAAGACATGAAGAGGATCATCGCCTTCTCGAGCGTCAGTCACATGGGCTTCATATTGCTCGGTCTTGGCTGCTTATCGGCAGCTGGCATCAATGGTGCCATCTTCCAAATGCTCAGCCACGGGATTGTTTCAGCCGCACTTTTCTTTTTAGTCGGCACAGTTTACGAGCGAACCCACACAAGGCAATTGCCGGAAATAGGTGGCGGACTGGCGAAACAAATGCCAAAGTTGTTCTACTTCTGGATGTTCTGCGCACTGGCCAATCTTGGCTTGCCAGGCTTATCGGGATTTGTCGGCGAAGTTGCCGTTTTCTACGGTTCGTACACATCTTGGATTGCCCAAGTCAGTCCAGAAGCGGAGACGGTGAGAATTTGGATTTGGATTGCGGCCACCGGCGTGATCTTAACGGCAGGCTACATGCTCTGGCTTCTCAAGCGACTTTTCTATGGACCAGAGCAACAGAAATGGGTTGGTCATTTGACCGACGCCACTCGGCTTGAACAAGTGCTTGCTTGGTCTATGTGCGCGATGATTTTGGTGCTTGGACTATGCCCGAACATCTTAATTCGAGAATATGGATCAGTTGCAGATCGACTCGCCGGCAGCATTAATCAGCGCCTCAGTATCGGCATGCTCGAAAACCGTAATTCGGCTCAGTAACCATCGACCCTAACCTGGGGCTCAATGGTCTTGTCCATTGGCGCAGTCGGTGGCTCAACAGAGCGCGGCAATACCTTTCCCGAAATAGCCTTGTCAACGCTCTTGCCGATGCCGTCGATCAACTCAGTCGAAGAATTGGCTTCGTAGTATTTGCCCAAGCTGATTGCAGAAATGCATTTTAGTTGTTCGCGCGCAGCTTTTTCGCGTGCCAAATCTACACCAACGACATCAACCTTCATTTGAATGCCGCGCATTTTAAGTGCCTGCAGATAGGCGCACGGATCGCCACCACAAGTGTCAGCTCCATCTGTGATCAGGATCACTGTTTTGGGTCCGTGAATGCCACGAAAATCTTCTTCAGCTGCCATTCGCAGAGCAAACATGATGGGGGTCATGCCAAATGGTTCAATCTGTCGAATATTTTTGATGATCGCGGCACGATTGTGCTGACCGATCGGAACCAGCAATGAAGTTTGGCGGCAATCAATGTCGGCTAAATTCGAATAGCTTTGACCAAACACTCGTAGACCGAGATTTACACTGTTGGGTATGCGAGCAAGCGCATTCTGCAAAACTTCTTTAGCGGCAGACATCTTCATTTCACCGCTGAGTTTTTCTTTCATGCTGTAAGACGCATCAAGGACAAAAAGGATATTTACGGGTCCTGCTTCTTGTTCAACCCCGCCTTCTACTCGCCCGCCACCAACACCCGCCTGCAATTCGGATTGGGCCAGCGCGGATTGCATCGTCAGCTTCGCACCAAGAAACAAGATGAATGTCAGCGATAGCAAATAAGATGCTAATTTCATTTGCTCTTCTTATGCTTTTCTTTTTTTTCTTTCGGTGGAGTTTCCTCGCCCGGCGTTTCGATGCGAGCTGAAACATCCTCATCGACGTGCTTTGCAAGTATGGCACGTCTACTAATAGGAACCGATTTGTTCAGTTTGCTGATTGTGCCCCAGATCGTGACGTAGTAAATTCCTTCTTTGCCTTCTTTGTTGAGTGGCACTTTGCCGTTAAAGGTCAGACCCTCGACTTTGACACCACCATGAATTGGGATATCGGAAACCGGCTTGGGCTCACCAGATCCCATACCGCCAGACATTGCGATTAACGGCGCGGCTAGTGCTATCGGTGGCATAAACATCCCGCCTGCTATAGCCGCGATAACGCCTGCAGTGCGTAATGCAGTCATGGCACCACTGTAGTCGTGCATAGATTTACCTGCGTAAGCAACATAATCTAGTGGAGGAAAGTATGGCAAGGCTTCCTCGGATTCATCAGCTGCACTGGCTAAAGCCTTATTCGCTTCCCAAGCTACCGTTATCCGATCAAACTGATAAGGCTGCATCACCACTCCCTTGATTTCCAATTTTTCTCCTATAGGAACTTCAAAAGGCAGTTCGGGAATAATACCGTGATTAGTGACAACCTCAGTCACCGCAATGACTCGATCTTTATTGGCGGTCCAATTCATTGCAAATCCGATATGTGTAGCGTCAGGATTCAAGATGGTATCTCGATCATCCTGCCTGGACATAAGGGTCTTCATTATGCCAGCAACAGCCGCTCGGGTTGGGGACTTAGAGAAAGTGTCAGGAGTTTTGTTAGAAACCAGACTCTCGGTCATGGCACCAGTGCCACCACCAACGGTGTAGCGACGATCGGGGTTTTCCCCCTTGGAATTTGCATGCGAGATCACATTACGTTGACACAATTCCTGATTGTGCTCTTTGGCAATCTTATCGGCTAGCGAATCAATGGCGAGTGGTCCGAAGCCTGATTTCGAACGTTCGGAATTTATTAGCTCCAGGGCAAAGTCTTTCATATCTTCAGGTGTTGTGGTCTGTTGATTTTCAGGACGCTGGGCAATTCCCTCAAAATAATCGTATTCACCACCTGACTGATCGGTCGTCGCTAGCGGGTTTCCGAGCCAATTATTTTGCGGTACGCGCAAATTATCAATATCGGCTGTCGGTTCCTCATCATTGCCAAGTAATGTTTTCTTCAATTGTTGCGTACGATCAAATAGAGAAAGATCAGCAAAACTCTTCTGGTAGATCGCTGTCTCGAGCTTGCTTAGCCGCTCTTCAATGGGGCTGTCGCCTTGAGTGGCACCAAAAGTTAGCTTCTCCATTCGGCCGACAGATGGATAGCTGTCACCCTGAACACCCTTGGCTGTGCTGCCAAAGGGACCGCTGCTCAAGGGGGTGGTGCTAGAAGTGGGGACAGAGGTGGTGCTTGAGGTGGTGCTGGTTTTATTGTTACCGCCGTTGTTAGCACTGCTGCCAGTACCAGCATCTTTACCAGTGCTGGATTTCGGGTCCGTGGAAGATTGCTCGCTACGAGAGGGAGCTGGCATGGGGGCAGCCTGAGCCTTCCCGGGAACGCCGAATACAGGGAGCTGTGCAGAAGAGCCGCGCATCGGTGACCTGGCAGAGCCCTGACTAGAAGTTCCTCCAGCGTGGACTGGCTTCGATACTGGCGCGTCCCAACCGCTGACTGGAGGCGGGGTTGTTTTGATTGTGGGTGTTGCTCCCGTGCTAGACGGAGGTGTGAGCATCCCCGCGCTCTGTAGATTTGGTGCCGGCAGGATGCCGGCGCTCCCAGCGTCAGAGCCCGCACTTTGTGGATTCGGGATCCCAGCGTCAGAGCCCGCACTTTGTGGATTCGGGATCCCAGCGTTAGAGCCCGCACTTTGTGGATTCGGTGCCGACAGGGTGCCGGCGTTCCCAGGGTTTCCACCGTGTTGATTCAGGGTCGGAGCGTCTCCTGCACCTTGTGGAGACGGCAGGGTACCGGCGCTGGCGGGTTTATAGCCTAAGCCCTGTTGATTCAAAGCCGGCGAGATTCCTGAATTCTGCAGATTAGGAGCCGGCAGAGGAACTGCGCTCCCAGCCCCAGTAATTTCATCGGACGCCAGAGCACGCGCAATGTTCGTCGTAGAGACACACGACAGCACAGCCACAACTGCTATCAATTTGCGCAAGCGAACTTGAGGATCAAAAGTTTTCATCACTACACTTTGGTGATCGATCGCTTTCCATATTTTGAACCGATTTCAGGAGGATAACAAATATATGGGGAGAATATATGCAGCTGCTTCTCATAACCTACCCGACCATGCTTCCGATTGCGCCTTGTCGTCCCGTCTTGCCGCCACTCTGCCTGTGCGAGTAGAACAATTCTGGATGACACGCAGTGCAGATGTCCGTTACATCCACTTCAGCGACACCGGACTCGAGAAGTTGCAACGCATTGATTGCTTTCAAGTCAGGATAAGGCACTCCGTTCGTATACGTGATCAATTCGGCAGCATTACTGACTGTGGAAGCCAATTTTGTCGCTACCTCATGTCCAGTTGGATAGCAGCAGCTGCCAATCGCCGGACCAACTGCCGCAACAACATCTGCGGCGTTCGTTCCAAAACGCTCAGCCATCAACTTAACACCGTTTCTGGCAATGCTGCCGGCTGTTCCTTTCCACCCAGCGTGCACTATGCAAAGAACATTTTTTTCGGTGTCAAAAATAATAACCGGTACACAATCGGCAAAATGCAGCAGCAGCGGGCGATTCAATTCTTTTGTAGCAACGCCGTCAACTTCCTTATATGTGTTTTTATCATCCGCAACTACGACGATAGACGAATGTACCTGTCCTGGCACCGCCAGTCGCTCTGGATCGAGACCAAGCGCCTGACACAATTTACGTCTGTTATGAGCGGCATCTGCCCTCGATTCATCCGAGTCAAGGTGCCTGCCCAAGTTGAACGTATCCACTGGTGCGGGGCTGTTTCCACCCATTCTGGTAGTGAAAGCGTGTACGAGAGACTGATATTTGGCCAGCAGCGGCGATTGATTTAAGGTCAACCCATCAATATGCTTGGTCAACCATGAGTTTTTATTAAGGGCGCGATCGAGAGTTTTGCTCAATGTAGTGAAAGTCCTCCACAGATATTTATAGCCTGTCCTGTAATTCCACGCGCGAAATTAGAGCAAAGATATGACACCAAATTGGCTACTTCATTTGGCTCGATAAAGCGCTGCTGGGGCACGGACAACCTGGCGATTTCTAGCGAATCACTACGATCGATATTATTCAACTTGCACCACTCTTCGTCATCCAACTGATTGCGCGCCATATCCGTGTCAACCCACCCAGGACACACTGCGTTCACCGTGATGCCATCTTTTGCCACTTCCAGTGCGAGAGACTGAGTCATGCCAATCATCCCGAATTTGGAAGCGGAATATGCGGCGCCGTAAGGCTCTCCTGACTTTCCGGAGATGGAAGAGATGTTTATTATTCGCCCCCACTTCCTTTCGATCATTAGTGGCAAAGCCGCTTTGGAAGCCCGCATCGCCGCTGTCAGGTTAACCTCAAGCACATTGCGCCAGTCTTCGAGAGCCTGTGAAACCAGCGCTTGAGCCGAGAATATGCCTGCGTTATTGACGATAATATCGAGCGCTCCATGAGCATCCTGCACTTCTTGGATAACGCCTTCGAGGGTCTCCGACTCGCTCACATCGCAGGCATAAGTAAGGCAAGACCGCTTCGATATCTTCTCGATTTCAGTTTGCGTTTCTGCCAGAGCAGTTAAATTTCGGCTTATGATAGCCAGCATTGCCCCCTGCTCCGCCAGGTCTAGAGCGATAGCCCTGCCAATGCCACGGCTCGCTCCAGTCACAAGAGCTACACGATTAGATAGGTGAGTTGGTGTTAACAGGCTGAAACCTTCATGAAACCTTCCGGGCAGTGGACAGTCATAAAGCTTACAGCAAGTGAATCTCACTAGTTCCTAAGAGGTCTTAGGAGACTCTCAGAAACAGACCTGGGAACATTGGTAAACTTTGAATGTCTTTAGATTCAGATGGCATTTGACCCCTGAGGGGCACTGAAATTCCAAAGTTTGATTCATCGGCCCAACTGTTAACCGCGTGTTAAACGATGCCCATGAACCAGTAAAACAACACTCTCTGGCAAGGTAAGGAAAAATGAGCACGTTTAAAATTCAAGCCAAAAGAACGCTAATTGCCGGGGCTCTCTTAATGAGCCAATCAATTTATCTGACACCACTGCCGGTGCTTGCAGATAGTTCAGTACGTTTGGCAGGGCAAACTATGTTCGCACTTCCTGCCACGACTGGCGGGGTCTCATCCGATAAGCGCGCGGAAACAGTACAGAACAACTTAGACAACGCTCTGGTCGCAGCAAAAGACCGAGGACCGTCATCAGTTAATATCACATACGTAAAAGGTCTTCCCGTTATCACTTTGGCTGGCTACCAGATCGTCACCGTAGACGGTGCAAGTGCAAAAGCGGCGGGGAGCACGCCAGCAGTGTTGGCACAGAAATGGGCAGACGCGATTCGCGGACAGCTCGCCGATCAAGCCAGCGTCAGCAGTTACGTCGCACAGCTGACCGGAAGCTACGCTTCAAGCGCGCCTCCGATTTCGCAAGCGCCTCAGCAGGCACCAATGCAGCAACAAATGCCACAGCAACAAATGCCACAGCAACAGGAAGACGGAGCAAGACCAGTAAATTATCAAGGTCAAGTTGGATATCAAAACATGAATGGACCCGGAAACGCACAATATGGTGGCTATAACAATAACCAACAACCATATAATGGTGGCGTCGGTGGCGGTGGATACGGTGGTGGAATGAGGGGACATGTCGCATATGCACCAGCTGGTCTGACCATGGGTATCAGTCTGCAAACTTCGATTTCTACTCAAGTTGCGAAAGCAGGAGACTTAATTCAAGCGCAAATTGCCCAAACAATGTATCTCGGTGATGCCACCATTCCGGCTGGCTCGATTGTATCCGGCACCATTACTGATGCTGAAGCAGGACGGCGTTTGAGTCGTTCGGGTGAATTGAGCATCAAATTTAACCGTTTACGCACGCCAGATGGTATCGAAACACCCATTAGCGCTCACCTCATTGGTGGCATCGGCAAGTACAAAGACAAAGGTAGCGATACATCCGACACCGTGCGCGGTGAAGGCTGGAAAGCTAAAGTCGGCCAAACCGCTCTTCGTGGTGGCGTGGGAGCCGGCGCAGGTGCAGCTCTCGGTACAGCTCTTGGCGCAATCGCCGGTAGATCTGGAGGGGCCGTTGGACGTGGCGCTTGGGGCGGTGCAGCAATCGGTGGCGGTGTGGGCGCAAGCTCCATGCTGCTGAGAAAGGGACGCGACGTAATCATTCCTTCCGGCACACAAATGCAATTGCAATTGGATGCTCCGGCTTCAATTGCAGGCGGTGGAATGGGCGGTCCTGGACAGATTGCCACCCCATACGGCGGCAACATGCAGCAGTAATCGCATCTCAATCTAATCTGATAAGGGCTCCTCACGGAGCCCTTTTTGCTACCAAAAATGGAGCGCGCACATCTTGTGTTGGATTTCAGAACTCAGTCCTGATTGGTGCATAAGCAATAGCGCGTGCTACTCCAAGAGAATCTACAGAATTAAGCACATTGCGGAAATCGCATGGACATCCTTTGCTAAAATAGAATCGCTTAAAAGCGCCCGTCTTAGAGTTATACCAATGCGAAGACCACAATCTCCATTTCTAGTTTCAATCATTTTGCTGTCAATGCTTCTTATTCCCATCGCATATGCTAAGCGCCAGCCGCAGTCGCCGGGTCCGTATATTCAAGCCGCGAATAGCTTCATGCAATCGAATAGATACAAAGACGCGATCGACAATTATTCCAAAGCAATCAAGTTCGATAAGAACAATCCTGTCTTGTATCAATCAAGAGCGAACGCAAACATATCTATGGCGAAACCAAAGAAAGCAATTGGCGATCTGAACAAAGCACTTTCGCTGGATCCAAATGATCCAAACTCGTACAATCTGCGCGCTCGGGCTTATGATGCGCTTGCCGATTTTGACAAAGAAAAAGATGATCTCGACGCATTAATCAAACGCACTCCTGAAAATGGTGTCAACTTTCTCTGGCGCGCTCGAATAAATAACCAGCTGAAAAACACAAAAGCAGTAATTGCTGATTGCGACCATGCCATTAATCTTGGCTTGGGGCGTCAGGAATTAGCGGATTTGTATAAATTGCGTGCCGACTCGTACAAAAAACTCGGTAAGAAAACCGAGGCTCGACAAGAATTGGTGAAGTTCAATTCTCTGCAGCAATAGGGGCTGCAACACTGCCAGCTTATCGAAGCATGGACTGTCTCGCTGGACACAGTCTGTTCCTCTGCTAGTCACTGGATATGACGCTGCTCTAGTCGCAACAGGCGATTGAGCTCGGAATCAAAATGGTTAGCGAATGCACGCTTGACTTTGTCGTCGAACGGTTTTGGTCCGCCGCCGACACTGCCAGCGTCGCGCAATTCAGTCATCAGATCGCGCCAAGACAAATGTTCGCTGATATTTGCAGGTGTGTAGTGGTCACCACGTGGACTGATCACACTGATACCGACTGGCACTAGTTGCGCCGCTAGCGGTATGTCTTGCGTGACGACAAGATCATTCATTTTGGCGTACTCGACAATGTACGCATCAACCACGTCGGGTCCAAGTTCAACTTGAATGAAAGAAATTAGCGGCGATTCCGGAAAAAGTAATTTTTTGTTGGCGACAAAAGTCACTTGCACTTTTAGTCGCTGGCTGGCACGCAAAACAATATCGCGGATTGGTCCGGGGCACGCGTCTGCATCAATCCAAATTTTCAATCATTGTCCTCTATTGCACCATCTTGTCGCTATGGGCGGACAGGATGTCCGCGCTCCATTTCTTAGGGTATCGCCTTTGTTGCAAGGACTATTCCACTTTAGTCAATACGTGATGTCTTTCACACACAGGTTTCATCACGTCTTCATGGAACCTGGTTAACAAAACGCGCTTCAGTCCAGGGTCTAGCATGTGACTTAAAGAACCGGCTGGTTTAACCACAATCGATTCATCCTCTTCGACAGCCTCCACCCAACCGAAATAACGGATGTATTTCATTTCGCCTTGTTCGATCTGGTCCATTAAATCAATCAGAAAAAACTTGTAAATCATTCTGCCATTTTCAGCGAAGCGATAGGTTTCGAAAAACCAGCCATTGCAGCAAGACGACTTAAAATCCTCAAGCAAAGCGCGAGCTTGAATCTCAGTACAACATGCCTCTAAGCTAGAAATGTCATTGGTTGAAGACATTCATCTTCCACTGCTTAGTTCTTGTTTTTGTGTTTCTTGTCGTGCACAGGCATAACTTGACCGTGGACCTTAGCGTTGGCATTCGGCATCATCGAAGCTTCCGAAGCAGGTTCGCCTGTAAATTCCTGTTGGAATTCGGCAAGGAATTCGTCGCCGGGTTTGATAACGGCTTCTTGTCCTTTGATGACAGTATCTTCGATCAGCCAGCTACCAGGTACGCCACTCAGGGCGCCCCAAAAGAAGCCTTTGATACGTCTGTGTCTAACGTTCAAACCGACTGGCTTCATGAAAGCAAATGATGGATTGGCCGCCCCGATTATCCCAAGGGCGACTGGCATAGCACCGAAAGAGAAGGCACCAGCAGGAGCCATGGCGGCGTTCAAACCGATGCGGAGAGCTTTATATCGTAGTTGCTGGGACCATGGACCAGCTACCTGCCCGTCGTGATTGATACCGAGTTCACGACCTTCGCCCTTATTTTTTACTATACGAGCAGCTCTGGCTGGCACTGCCACTAGTGGCAAGTGTTCACCTTTGTCATTAATGATCTCGTCGAAGGAAATACCTACACAGCCTGAGTTTCTGTACCAACGAGTTGCACTAACCAAAGAATGCATCGCGCTTCTTGCCGGCAATGAATAATTGATGTGTCCGTTAACGACAGCGCCCTTCTTAGCGATTAAGCGATCGCCTATCTTCAAATCATATTTCAATCGAGCTTCGACAGGATCACCTTTCTTCGCTGTCTTTGTAGTGATTTGAGACGAAATAACCACGGGAAACTTCGCTCCAGTCTTTACCCGCGTTTTCCCTTCATCGGTCGGCAAGTCTTCGTACTTAATGCTAGATTCCACCTCGACAGCTTCGTCATTATCGATAACAATCGGCTCGTTCGTGCTTACCTGTCCTAGCATCGGCACGGCAGCAAGCTTTGCGGAGTCTGCAGCACCACTTACGACAGCTGCCGTATCTGTGGAACTTCCTTCCGTCTTAACTTCAGCGACAGTGCCAGCTGCTTTCGCATCCGTCTTAACTTCAGCAATAGTGTCGGCTACTTTCGCATCCGTCTTAACTTCAGCGGCAGTGTCGGCTACTTTCGCATCTGTCTTAACTGCAGCAGTAGTGTCGGCTACTTTCGCATCTGTCTTCGCCGTCGCAGTGTCGGCTGCTGTAGTATCCGTCCTTACTGCTGCAGTTTCTTTCGTTGCTGCTTTCGTCTTGGTAGTCGGATCCGTTTTTACCGCACCCATCTCGACTGGTGTCACATCAGCCTTAGCATCTGCAGAAGCGTCAGCATCTTCCTTAACTTCTGCAGCAGCGTCGACTACTTTCGCATCCGACTTAATCGTGGTGGTGGAATAGGCAGTATCGGTCTTAGCCGGTGGGGACGAATTTTTTGCGTTGCCGATCACAACTGTTCTGGATGAATTTTTTGCATTGCCGATTACAACTGTTCTGGATGAATTTGGCTTCGGTGGCAATTCAGACCACGACGGTGCTGTGATTGGAACGATAGTGGGTGTCGGAGCACCAGATTTGGTGCTCAATAAAGATTCCGTATTGGTATCAGCTCCTCCATACCGTGACGCTAATGCAACTCGCTTCTTACTGGAGGTTGTTGCTATTCGTTTTTGAGTTGGTGCATGCTGGGCGGCGAATACAATTGGCAGTCCAGATGAAGCTGCAAACGGAACGCATAATAGTGTTACTAGAACTCGTTTCACAACACTCGAAAAAAAGTGCTCAGACGAATTGTTGGTGATCATGATCTCGAGTTACTCCGCCTAGAAAATTGTTCGCTCCGAGAACCGCTTGGCAAGGTGATTTCAAACGGGCGTATAGTCTAACTATACCTATTCCTTATACAACGACTACCTTACGATGCAACACTTTCAATTGACTTTCAAATGAAGACTTAATCTCGCAACCGTCACAGCCTCTTCTTGCTGACAACCATTCTGGAAGCACCAACTGATCAGAAACCAGGTCCAAGCAATTGAAATGCAGCCCACGATCTTGGTGACGGATCCTTCGAGAGAGCAAGTAATTGAGCTTTTCGCAATGACTGCGCTTGATTCAAGCCTTCCTGCTTTCCTTTGTAGAATTCGATCAATTCATGAGTCCTGACCCCCTCCGGCTCAACCCACAAGCTCATCATTACGTTGCGAACACCAGCGTAATTAAAGCCTCGACTGAAGACTTTTACGGCGTTGCCCTGTATGTCTTTGGCATTCACAGAAGTAGCGCTCATCAAAATCAGATCGCTGGGGATACTCATTTCAAACAAGCGCTCGGCTGTAACTTTGCGATAGCCATCGTCTTTTCCAGCCGAGATCGGCATGATGCAACGCATCGGATTGGCAGATAGTGGCATGTTGGTGGTGAAATGCACTACCGCTTTGCCGCGGGCTTGCTCGGTGATTGCACCGATGTCTGCATCTTTCCCCATCAGGCGCGTCACTAGTTCTGGCTGCAAATTCTGGGTGATCATATGCGATTCGTCACCAGGTGATTGCGTGCCATTAGCCTGAGAAGTGATCACTACACTCAAGTCATCAGTGTAGCGAGGAGGACTGTCGAGGAAAACACCCATCGATGATGCCATCGTTAAAGTGTGGTTCTCCACAAGAAATTTGCCTTGCCCGTCAACCAGAGCAGCAAACGGAAGATTGAATAAGATGCCATCTGGAATGATTACTACCATTTGCTCAGGATTTTTCGGAATAAAATTGCGCACTGAAGCTGGCAATAACTCACCGTACAGCGCTTGCAAAATTACGCGCTCACGTTGGTCACTTTGCGTGTTGTCTGAGTCGGCGGTAGCAGGTGAGGCCAACAACGCAGTGACCTGGCTTTGCAGGCGCTTCGAACCGACAGGCAAGACAGTGGAGGAAATGCGACCAGAAGCGTCCATAGTGAAGACTACAGTCGATTCAACACCGACCAAATACTCCACGATGGTGGCATGTCTAGATTGCACGGCTTTCATCACATCCGTCACCGTATTTGGTACCGGGGCAACCATGCGAGCCAGATTCTTATTTTCCGCGGTTAGCGTGCGGAAACGACCGAGCCATGCTTGCCATTCCGCAATCAATTTGTTTGGAGTTGAATTGACCTCAGCAGCGTGCAAATGTGCGCGTTGCGTGACCAAATCTGTGTAGACATCTCGGTCGCCCGGCTTCACTAAACCACCGCGACTGTGCCAATCATTGCTGAAAGATTCTTCCTTGAGTTGCTCGGCCGCTAACAACGCTTGTTCCGCCATACCTTGTTTGGCAACCATGGCAACAAGTCGTTGACCCAGATCTTCTCGAGTGGAAGGAAATGACAGTTGCTCAGGAGACGGGAATACTCCTGCCTGAGGAGAACGGAAATAGGACAGCGCGCTTATCAGAGATGCTTTACCATTTGGAATCAAATCCTGAGTGAATTGCATACGAGCCAGCAGTGTGTAGTCTCGCCACAATGAAGCGTCATCTTTGATTTTTTCAGAGATTGCAATCGCTTGTCGCAAGTAAATTTCCGCTTGAGCTGCATCAGCAAGCTTTAACATCACTTCTGCAAGAGAGCTTAGAGTTCGCCCTTGCAACAGCACGTCCTTGCTCTTTTTCACAATAGCTAGCGCTTGTTCTAGGTGCGTTCTAGCATCTCGATTGTCACCAGAGCGAGCTTCGATTGCGGCGATGTTTTGAAGAAGAATTGCGTTAAATCGCGGTGATTTATCGGTTGTTACAAGCTGCAAATCGAGTGCCTGCTGTACTAATTGATTAGCCTTGGCATGAGAGCCCTGTAATTCTTCGATGATCCCCAATGTGTTTAATGCGGTGGCTTGTGTCGTTAGAGCACCAGATTTTCGCACGACAGGAATTGCACGTTCCAAAACCACTCGTGCCTGGTCAAGGTCTCCAGTGGCTGCCAGTGAGCTTCCGTAACCGACATCAATGACTCCGCGCCCAGCAGCTTCCAATTTCTTCGGATCGATTTGCGGCATAAGCGCAAGAATCTGTTCATAAGTTTTTCTGGCGTTGGCAAATTCGCACAAGACATACTGAGTGTTGGCTAAGCAAGTTAAAGCGCTGAGCACGGCGAGATCGTTATTTGGAATAGCCTTTGCTTGCGATAGGGCTTTAAGAGCCTCTTCATTTGCCGCAACCAAGAGACCTAGTTCAGTGAGAATGCCAGCTATCTGGATGCGGATTGAAATTGAGTTTGGTTGATCGTTAGCCTGTAAATATAATGTCGCGGCTTGTTCGTAAAACTTCAGCGATTCTTTAAGCTTGCCAGTTCTGTTAAGTAATCTGGCTGAAACGGCAAGAATTTCGGCCGCGTCAGCGCCGCTGTTTACGTTTGATTGGGTGAACAACTTCAAAGCTTCGTCTAACTGCTGACCGGCGCCTATTGCATTGTCCAAACCGAAATAAGCACGGGCCAATTGAACTCGCGCACGACCCAGAGACTTCTTGTCGGATATTTCTGCCAGAACCTCAACTGCATTTTCGCCCATGTATTTAGCTTTGACCATCTGCCCGCGCTCCAGAAAGAAGCGACACATGTTGGTCAACGCTTGGCCTTCGCCTTCGCTGTACTTCATCTCGATTGACATACCGTAGGCTTCCTGCCACTTAATCAGCGCTTTGTCGAGCTGCTTAGCCTGGAAACATTTCTCGCCTTCTTCCTGAAGCTTGTTCACCTTGTCCATCGACTCCTGCGTCTTGGCCATTTCCGGCATAATAGGAATCGTGTGAACGTTGGTGTCAGCCGCAGGCGGAACTGCCGGAACAGTCGGAACAGAAGTTGCTGCACCAGATGCAGTACCAGTAAAAATTGCTGCCGATAAAAGAGTGGCGCCAAGGCGCTGCCCGAGCTTTAATGGGAAACGAAATTCTTTCAAGATAGGCCTCATTGAACAGTTCTACGGCGTCATGGAAAACTGAAGGAATATTCAGCAAGCAACAATTTGCTCTCGACATTGCCGCTTGTGCTAACACATACAGGGCTCTAAGGATAAAGCAAGAGGTACCTATTTTTCCCTTTTGATTATCGTGCTTTCAACATAGATGGACAAAATATAAGGTTATCTCGATTAATCGATCAAGCCGTAAAGCCATACCTGATGAGAAATTGCGCCCTTTCAGCAGCGACTATTTACGGAGAGGAGAATTACCTTTAAGGTTAAGAACCGCTATCAGTCTTAAATTCGCCAAATGTGGCAAATGATGGTAGCCTCTACCTAAATGTGTGGATCCAATGGTTTTGGTCTTGGACCCGAGAAGCAAAACCGTAAGCGAGTCCTTTCATGAAAACACGAAGTCAAGCTCTAGAGATCGTTCCTCTTAGAGAGTTCGACATGGTTGTCATCGGCGGCGGCATTGTTGGTGCCGGCATCGCCCAAGATGCTGCCTCGCGCGGTCTTTCAGTTTTAGTAGTGGAAAAAGAAGACTTCGCTTCAGGCACTTCCAGCAAAACCACAAAGCTGATCCATGGCGGGCTTCGTTACCTGGAACAATTTCATCTGCACCTGACCAGAGAGTTATGCCAGGAACGGGCAGTGCTAGAAAACCTGGCTCCGCATATGGTGAGGGACTTCAGTTTCATTCTGCCTATAACGAAGCGCAATCCGCTGTTCGGGCTAAAAGCCCAACTTGGGCTGACCCTTTATGATTTGCTCTCCTGGTCCGTAACCAATTCTCACCATCACCAAAAAATCAACCAACGCGAATTATTAGAAGCCGCTCCTTCGCTGTCTCCCAACGTCGTCAACGGCGGCTTGCGCTTTCACGATTGCATTACCGATGATTCACGTTTAGTGATCGAGGTACTAAAATCCGCGATCGCAGAAGGCGCAAACGTTGTTAACTACCTTGAAGTAACCGGATTCCAAGCCGAAAATAACCGGGTTACCGCAGTTGAATGCCACGACAGATATAGCGGCAACGAGATCATCATCAAGTGCAAAGCGTGTGTAAATGCAGCCGGCGTTTGGTCCGACAAACTTCTGCAAAAGTTAGATGACGCCTGGCGCCCCACCGTGAGCCCGGCAAAAGGCGTCCACATCATGGTGCCTCCTTCAGCTTTTGAAACTAACACAGCTCTCTTTTTACCTACGGTAGATAACCGATACGTGTTTGTTGTTCCATGGCAGCGCGCCTTGATGATTGGCACCACCGACACAAATTATTCAGGCGACATCAATAATCCACTTCCTGTTCAAGATGAAATTGACTATCTTTTGGATGTGGTCAATCGCTATAGCGAACCGAACAAACTAAACCGCAGCGACGTAACGGCTAGTTGGGCAGGTTTACGGCCGCTCGTTGGTGGCGCAGGAGTTGGTGCGACTGGAACAGGGAATCTTTCGCGCGAACATTTGATATTCGAGGGTCCAGGTGGAATCGTCGGTTTAATCGGTGGAAAACTGACGAACTATCGCTTGATGGCAGCTCAAGTAGTGGACAAAGTTCTGGAGAAAATTCCGCTGGGCACAGGCAAAGCGTCCGGTACCCGCCGACTAATGCTGGGCGGTTGGCTCGATAAAAACGACTTCCTCGCTCAAACAGCAGGCATTGCCTCGAAAGCAAGGCGATTATCAATTGAGCCTTCGACTTTGGATCATCTGATTGCAAGTTATGGAAAAGATGCCGAGCTGGTTGTTGACATCGTCGAACGGCAGCCTGCTTTAAATCAGCGAATTTGCCCTGACTTCCCAAACATCATGGCCGAGATTCCATTTTGTGTTTTGAACGAGATGGCAGTATCTCTTGAAGACCTATTGTTTAGAAGGATGCGTTTGGCGATGCTGCATCAAATCCAAACTCTCGAAGCAGCTCCCAAAGTGGCTCAGCTCATGCAAAGTTTATTAGGCTGGGATGATGCCAGGACCCATTTAGAATTAGCCTCACTGGAAAAAAGTCTGAACGAACATCTAAGTTCGTTCGCCTCAGTGGCATCATAGTCAGGCTACAAAACATGGAATCAAAAAAGTGGATCAACTAATCAAGGTATTTGCAACCGGTCCTCTTCCAAAACAAGTCAAGGAAAAATTGGCCCGCTTCGCCGATTTGAAACTGTGGGAAGAACCGACCGCAATCAGCGCTGAAGCGCTGCTGGAGCAAATCAAAGATCGCACTGCGGTGGTTTGCTTGCTTGGCGACAAAATGAGCGCTGAGGTCATGGATGCGGCGCCTGAGTTGAAACTGATCGCCAATGTAGCCGTTGGTTTCGATAACGTTGACTTAACGCACGCAAAAAAGCGCGGCATTCTAGTTGTGAACACGCCCGGCGTACTTGACAATGCGACAGCGGATCTGGCTTTCGGTTTACTTTTAGCATGTGCGCGGCGCATTGTTGAAGCCGATCAATACGTGAGAGAGCACCAATGGCAAGGCTGGCGCACAGATTTGTTGTTGGGCTCAGATTTGTCGGGAAAAACTTTAGGCATCGTTGGCATGGGCAGAATCGGCGAAGCGATGGGGCGGCGCGCACTAGGCTTCGGTATGAAAATCATTTATACACGCAAAGGCAATGAAGAAAAAGACCATCGCTTAAGTCGTGAACTGGGAGCAAGAAGAGTTTCGCTACCTGAATTGATCAGCAGCTCTGATTTCATCAGCATCCACAGCCCGTTGAACCATGAAACCCGGCATTTAATCGGCAAAGTCGAACTGTCTAGAGTGAAGAAACACTGCATCTTGATTAACACCGCCCGTGGTGCTGTTGTCGATCAAAAAGCATTGATTGCTGCTCTGCAGGATGGCAAATTGGCTGGCGCGGGTCTGGACGTTTTCGAAGACGAGCCCCAAGTGCCAGACGAGTTGATCGCCTTGAAGAATGTGGTCATTGTTCCGCACATCGGCAGCGCCACCAATGAAACGAGAGTTGCCATGGCACATCTAGCTGTCGAAGGTCTGATTTCAGCCTTCACCGAAAAGTTACCTGAAAATACAGTCAACAAAGATGTCTGGCCTTTATTTTTAGAACGACTAAAGGTATGCACCTCCTCACTATGACCAATGAGCCTCTTTTGAAAAACCACTGGTTGGTGCCACTTATTTTAGTGCTTGCGTCATATCCAGTGTGGCTAGTGCTTACTACTTCACCGATACTTCTGGCGGTGCCCGCGATTTTGGCTGCATTCTGGATTCTCACCAGAAATCGCCAATACTTCTTAGCAGGGCTATTGACTGGTCTGTGCCTATTTCAAATCGAGTATCTTCCCTTTCTAGCGATTTCCGGTCTAATTCTTGGACGCCTGCGCTATTTGGCTGGTATAAGTTCCGCCCTGATCGCTTTGTTTTCCGCTGCACAGTTCATTCCTGACCTAAAGAACGCTCTCAGCATTCCCGCGTTGCTGTCAGCACCGGCGGTGTCTATGGCGCCGGCGCCAAATTTGATGCAAAATTTTTCAGGACTGCTTTTGCTTCTACTTGGTGAAGGCTCACCACACTCGCAAATGGCATCGTTGACTCTGTACATCGTAATCATTGTGGCAGTGACAGAGTTATGGTGGCGCATGCATAACTTTCCGTTGAGTCAAAACAAATTTCTTAAAAAAAGCTCTATAACGATATTAATGATGCTGATCGCCAGCCCGCACACATACATTCAAAACTACGTGGCCGTAATTCCAGTCGCGATTTGGTTATGGCAAGCAACCGCAAACGATACCAGAAACAACGCCAAAACTATTCGAATAACAATTGCCGCTTTTCCCATTCTGAGCTGGGTGTTTTTTGCAGCTCAATCAGTTTTTTTGTTCCTGCGCCTGCCACCATTTTTTCTCTGGGCAACCGCTCTGGCCGTGCTGACTCTGCCGACTCTGGATGACGAAAAGATCTGAAAAGAAAATTCAAGATTGACGAGAGTCTAAAACCAATTCCCAACCGAACCTACTGACACGACCGATGACACGATAAATCGATCAGGCTAATCGTGAGAGTTCGGCAAGTTCAAAACCTCTTTCACACGATAAATCTGTTTCCCTTGCGACTCGTGGTAAGTGCGCATCAACATTTCGGATAAAAGTCCCATTAAGATGCATTGCACGCCGACGAGGAAAAACATGGAGCCTAAAACAGGTAGTGGAGTTTGGATGAAAGTAGTGTGAAACCAAAACTTCAACACGACCATCCACACAAAAGCCGCGAAAGCCAGCATGATGGCACATATTCCAACTGAGCCGAACAAATAAATAGGTTTAGTAAAACAACTAGCCATGAACTTAACCGTGATCAAGTCAAGAATGACTTTAAAAGTTCTTGAGATCCCGTATTTTGACTGACCGTGAATGCGTGGATGATGCGTTACGGGCATCTCTGTTACTTTGGCGCCGAGCCAACTTGCATAGATCGGAACAAAGCGATGCATTTCGCCGTAAAGACGAATATCTTTGAGAATGCTTCTGCGATAAGCCTTCAGCGAACACCCATAATCATGCAGCGAGACACCGCTGACTAGAGAAATTATCTTGTTGGCTATCCACGACGGAATCTTTCTTGAGACCAAAGCGTCATGGCGGTTGATTCGCCAGCCACTAACAACATCATAACCTTCGCCCAATTTCTGCACCAGTGATTGAATGTCTACTGGATCGTTTTGCAAGTCGGCATCCAAGGGAACAATAACCACTCCGGTAGAGTGATCGATGCCAGCCGCAAGCGCTGCAGTCTGACCGAAATTTCGAGAGAATCTAACCGCTTTGACTCGCGCGTCTCTGGCGGCAATTTTACTCAATTCTAAATATGAGTTGTCCGACGAGCCATCGTCAACAAAGATAGCTTCCCACGTCAACTCAAGCTTTGACAAACTTTCGATCAATTTGTCGTAAAGAATTGGCAGATTCTCTTCTTCGTTGAAGACTGGAATAACCAAGGAAAGATCAGGCGGGAACGAGGCATCAGAAGGGAATGCCACGCTCGTATCAACTTCAGATGTCTTCTTTTCGTATCCTGTCATACCAATTTGGTCCTTTGTGCTCATGGCATATTTAGTAACACTGAATCACTTTGAATGCGATACAGTTGATGCTGTTAGCTAACATTAGGATACAGTGTGCGGTCATTGTCGGTTGATAAATTCGTAAAGCGAATAATTGAACCGAGACCAGCCAACTTTGCAACAATTGAACAATTCAGATAAGAAAGTGATTTCGGACAAATCAAAGAAACTACTCTGGTTCAGCTATTTGTGCTTCCTTGTCTTCTGGGCATGTAATGTATATGCTTTGCTAGGCGACTGGATGGCAGATGGTCAACTGTTTGCCAAGAAAATCGATGATCGTCCCTACATTAGTGATTTTATCAATGTATATGGTGCTGGCGTTCTGGCCCGCCGGTGCCTCTCCGAACCGGTGAACATTTATGACAGCGAAGTACAAAAGGAACTGCAAATCAAGTTGGTAGCGCCCATAGTGCCAGAGCGTCCGTTTTACAACCAGTATCCGCCGCTTATGTTCTTGATATTTTTACCATTGTCTTTGTTCCAGATGCCACAAGCCTGGATTGCTTGGGTGATCTTCTCGGCTATCGCAGCGATTGCTGCCATCACCACTACTGTTCTTCCTCTATTCCAGAGTAAATTTTCAAAAGCTTTTGTTTTGTGCTCTTTCTTCGCTTCCTATCCTACCTGGTTAAGTTTTCGGCTTGGTCAAACTTCTCTTCTTCTCTTTCCGCTTCTTTTATTTTTCTGGTTCTTCATCAAAAAACGACGCTACGTCGCTGCTTCGTGTATAGCAAGTGTAATGATGATTAAGTTACAATACTTGCCTATGATCTTGGCAATTGGAGCAGCCACAGGCGGGCTGCAGTTCCTCACAGGACTTGCGGTGTCATCGGCGTTCCTATTAGGTTTGGCAACCATGGTCGTCGGGTGGTCCAACATTATTCAATTTCCAAACGCGATTCTCTCACACGAAGTTTCATCGCAGGTCAGCGGAGTGTCGCCAGAAATGATGCAAAACTTGCGTGGAATTATGGTGCTAATCTTCGGTAGTGATACCGGCATAGCTCATGTCGTCGTCGGTGCAGTCGCTCTTTTGGTAGCTGCAATTACTTTTGTGGCGTGGAAAAAAATCGATCACACCGCACCGCACCGCTTTGAAATTCTTGCGGCAATTACGACATTGATGATGCTTCTGTTCAGCCCGCACACTCACATTCAAGATTATATTATCGCATCGATCGCTTGCATTTGGTTCTACGCCGTATCAGCGCAGAAGGACGCACAATTCACTGCGCGAGAACGGCGACAACTTATTTCCCTGGCACTGCTTTTCCCGCCGGTGAGTTGGATATTCTTTGTGGCGATGCCCCTATTTCACTTCGTGAAGATACAACCATTTGCGATTTTCGGGCTTGCTTCGATCACCATAGCGGCCAACGCGTTATTCATTGGTAAACAAAGAAAAGCAGAATGAAGGCATCATATAGCAAATGAAATCCGCAGCACTGGAACATCTCGTTTGTCTGAATTGTTTATCTGACCTGCAGCTAGACTCAAAGCAAACTTTTGACAATGATCATCCCAACGAAATTTATGAGGGAATACTGCGCTGCACATCCTGTAGTCGCGAATACAAAATCGTAAGGGGCGTTCCTCGTTTCGTAGACGAAAATGAAAGCAGTCCAACCGACATTCGCACGGGAGCTAGCTTCGCAGAAGCGTGGAAGCGATTTCCAATGATGGATGAACGTTACCGAAAACAATTTTTTGATTGGGTCTTTCCCGTCGATGCCAATTTCTTAAAGGGAAAAGTGGTGCTTGAATGCGGATGCGGTAAAGGACGGCACGCAAAGCTTCTGCAAGAAGCTGGCGTCAAGGCTATTTACGCTGTCGACATCGGAGAGGCTATCGATATAGCTTATCAAAACGTAGGATTTCAGCCGGGCGTCCATCTCGTGCAAGCCGACATTGAGAGGCTGCCGTTCAGGCGTGATTTTGATTTTGCCTTTTCAGTCGGAGTGCTGCATCACATGGAATCTCCGCTAAGCGGATTTCAGTCGATGAGCTCGAAAGTGAAACCGACTGGCTCAATAGTCGCCTGGGTTTACGGACGCGAAAACAACTGGTGGCTAATTGCGATAGTCAATCCGATTCGAGAGCTCATAACCTCGAAAATGCCTTCATCGCTGCTTCTGTCACTCTCGGCCGTCATTGCACTGCCCCTGGTGCTTTACTGCAAACTTGTCGCCCGTCCGTGGATGAATTTCAGGAAACGACACAATTGGGTTCCTCCTCTATACTACGGCGAATATTTAAGCTACATCGCCCAATTCGGATTCACAGAGCTGCACCATATTGTCTTTGACCACTTAATAGCGCCAGTTGCCTACTATGTGCCTCGTGCTTATTTTGCCAGCTGGTTCAAAGAGGCGGGTTGGACCGATTCAGTGATTCGCTGGCACAACAGAAATAGTTGGTCCGGATTCTCATCGGCAGACCTCCAAGAACTCGAGTATATGCGCAAACGCGTGAAAGAAGCTGCTGATTCCAGCTTGGGAGCAGTTACTGCACGTTCAGAAGATCGTTCGGGGCTTGACCTAGAGCCGTAAGCGCGAAAGCGGATTAGGAAGCCTTTCGAAACCATGGTATTTGATATCAGCAGTGCGTCTAGTTCTTCTCGCTCAAACAAGCGCTTTGTCTAGTGGCTCGATGTCCGGTTGGATGTCTGGTTTGATGTCTGGTTTGACGCGAAAATAGAAATACAGCGAGATCGCATAAAGCAGTGTTGTTGCGAGTATTAGACTCTTTACGCCTGTGTATGTGGAAATGTACTCAAGCAATGCACCCAGCACAGAGCCAATTAGATTGAAGGCAAAAGACCGTGCCGGCGTTTTCACTTTCGCAAAGGCACTAGCGAAAATCAAACCGGCAATAAACATCGGCAACAAGCTCAAGAACGTGACGATTATATGCCCGCCAGAGATGCCCTCACTGCCCCAACTAAGCATGGTGTTGACAGGAAGAAAATAATTCAACACTAAAGTCAAAATCAAAACCGCGTAGAGAATTTCTTGGCGTTTGAATATTCCACACTTGAGAATGACTAAATTGGCCGCTAAAATCATGATCAAAATTCCATTGATCACCACTGACGCAGTCATCCATGTGGCGCCGTATGCAAGCGAAAGTCTCGCTATCATTTGCAATTCAAGTAGCATGAAGGCAGCACCCATAAAGAGAAGCTGCCAATCAGTGGGTGAGTTTTGTTTCGAAAACAAGAATTGACGGCCAGCCCATAATGTGATCAAGATCACCTCTAGCAAAACGAGCAGATATGGTACGTCAAAATTAATCGGCCTAACGTACAAATATGGCCAATCGTCGGTCAATATCTTCACATTGCTGACGTTAGGCGAGATTTTCATCTGCGAAAAACCTTGGGGGTCGCTTGGTGGAACTAATTTACCGTCTCTAACGGGATTGCCCGAGATGAATATGTAAGCAGGCCATTTTATCGGTGCGAACTCGTCGGTTAAAAAGAGAGGTCGATAGCCGCCTGCAGCGGTGAGAGTGCCATCAATTCTGTCTCGTAACCAATCACTGTTTCCGTTGACTGAAGCACCAAACGAAACAATTAATAAGCCATCTGGTTTGAGCAAACTAAGACATCTACGATAGCTCTCCATCGTATGAATATAGCTATCTGTGCGAACTGACGAACCAACACCAGACAGCGACGCAGAATCTAAACAAGCGAAGATAATCATGTCAAATTTTTTGGCGCACTTGTTAATGAAATCGCGGCCGTCGCCGTTATGAATGTGTACTTTCGGCGAAGTGTACGATTGGTTGTAACGCTTACCTAAACTGATAATGCCTGGATCAATCTCTATTCCAGTAATGGATTCGACTCCGTGTTTAACGGCAATATCAATGTCTGACCCCGTGCCCGCGCCAAGAATAAGAATTTCTTTGGGACTGGCGAGTTTGTGTGGAATGTTGTAATAACGATACCGCTCTTGAAAGAAGCCTTCCAGAGTTTTTAAGATCGGTAATTTCTTCGCTTCTGGTGTCATTGATAAATCATTATTCGGCGAAAAGGCTTGACTGAAACCATGATTGACTTGCATGAGAATGCCCAGCTCTTTCAGCCCTTCTCCACCTGTAGTGAGGTATTTGGCAGGCACTACGACTTTTGCCACCTCAATCTTGTAATATGGAGTCCAAATAACTTCACCATTGGCACCAATCGGTATCAGCCCAATTGCCGCGGCTGCAATCAAAGTGACAGCAGAAAGCCACCTCGGTTGCGAATACTTGTGTGTAAAGAGCAAGATCAGAGCCGCTACAATGCAAAGCTGGACGCTTGGGCTTAACCAAAGGAAGGATAAAACGCTGAAGATGATACTGCCTGTAATGGCACCAGCAATGTCCAAACAATAAGCTCTTAGAGGCTTCTGGCGGTTAAAAAGGTATCCAATTCTTGAACCGATGCACAACATCACCGCAAAAGGTCCAGCCAGAATCAAGGGAATCGCCAACATCATGCCAAATATGTATAGCCCTAACTGGGCACCATATGTGGAGCTAAAGTTCGCCCACTGAAACAGCCCTGCTGCCGGAAAAGAATTGTCACCAAAACCGATAAAAGTCATGCCTTTGACAATGACTGCAAAGAGGAGCAGGGACAGCGGCGCGAAGCGAAATAAACGGCTGTCAGCTTTAGCGATGCCGACCCCGAGTCCAATAAAACAGGCAACGAGGGGAAAGGTTTTGAAGACCGCAAATGAAATAAAATCGCATCCAAACCATCTGATCACCAAAAGCTCAAAAAACAAAGACGTGGCGCTGACAATAAACAACTCCAGCGACAAATTTGTCTTCTCAGTCAAACTCGTTGACTCGGTCATTTGAGATACCCCTAGCGATGTACTTCATTCCTGCTGATCACTTTCGAATACCAATAAGCGCTGTCTTTTATAATTCTCTTCTGGGTTGGATAGTCTATATAGATCAGGCCAAAGCGCTTGGAAAAACCGTGGTGCCATTCAAAATTATCCAGCAGACTCCAAACGAAGAAACCTCGGATGTTGACGCCGAGCCGCATAGTTTTGCGTAATTCAACTAAATGATCGTGGATATATTTGATTCGCCTGGTGTCATGAACGTGATCATCCACAACCTGATCGTCTAACGCGCAGCCATTTTCAGTGATGTAGATGGGCGGCAATCGGTAATCGTTATGCATACGCACAAGCATG
Source organism: Candidatus Melainabacteria bacterium (assembly GCA_003153555.1). Lineage (GTDB taxonomy): Bacteria > Cyanobacteriota > Vampirovibrionia > Obscuribacterales > Obscuribacteraceae > PALSA-1081. The sequence continues at coordinate 141,471 of PLZS01000130.1, forward strand.
CGACCAAGGGACTCAGGCGCCACTTCCCAGCCCATTTCTGTGTATTCGGAACCGGGAACTTTTTTTACTTCGCCCTGTGCACCAAATACCGTGCGGGTATAGTAGTTGACTCCAAGGTAGTCCAATTTCTGCGAAATCAAGGCAAAGTCGTTTGGCTTCACATCCGGCGCATCAGCGCCAAGATCTCTTAAAGCACCAGGCGGATAACATGCTTGAAACAACGGATCCAAGAACCAGGCGCTTGTAGCTTTCCAGGCTCGTTCTGCTGCCTTCTTCTCGTACACATCATCTGTTAAAGTTTCGACCGGTGACAAATTTAGGACGATACCTACTTGTGCATTCGGTTCAATGGAGCGAATCGCTTGCATTGCCGTCCCGTGCGCCACCATCAGATTGTGTCCAACCTGAGCAGTCAATTTTCGGTCTCTAAAACCCGGAGCCATTTCTCCCGTCATATTGCCTAAAACGGCTACTACCCAAGGTTCATTAATTGTCGTCCAACACTTGACGCGATCACCTAACCTTCTAACGGCAACGGCGGCGTAGTCAGCGAAATACCCCGTTAAATCACGATTCGCCCAGCCACCATAGTCTTGTAAAGCTTGAGGCAAATCCCAATGATAGAGCGTCACAAAAGGCTCGATATTCAGAGTCAGCAAAGAATCGACCAAACGGTCGTAATAGTCCAAGCCGGCCCAGTTCACCTGCCCTTTGCCTTCAGGGAAAATGCGCGGCCAGGAAAGTGAAAATCGGTATGCTTTGACGCCAAGATGCTTTAGAAGCAAAAAGTCTTCACTAAAAAGGTGATAGTGATCGCACGCGATATCTCCGGTATCACCATTGGAAATTTTGCCAGCGGTGTGGGCAAAAGTGTCCCAAATCGATGGACCTTTTCCATCTTCTTTAGAGGCGCCTTCTATTTGATAAGCCGCTGTGGCAGCTCCCCAAACAAACCCGCGTGGAAATACATAATTTTCAGATGTCATTACCACCGCCTCTGATTGTGACAGGCATGCTTTGAACAATCATACTGCATTTGAGACACCGCTGGCAGTGCAGACGATCAGTCGAAGTTTTTTGGAACAGATTAGTGGAATCAGATTTCTCCTACCTAATATTCAAGTTGACAGATCCGACCCATCCGAATAAGCATCATCAGTACCATTTGAAGTGTCATCTTCAGTGGCATCCAGATCATCGTTTTCAGTATCGATTGCCTCGAACTGTCCTTGCTTTTCACGCCGCCGCGAAACGAGTCTGTATTTGGTGCTTAGCCTCGGCACCTGGGTCGCTTTCCCTTCTTTGCCACCCACACTTTTGACATTTGCTTCCACTTTTTGAGAGGAAATCTGACGGCGGTTATACTCCAATTGAGCATCACTGACGATGGCAGCGTAGCTGTTATAACGCTCGATCGAAATCTTATTGATATTGTTCAAGACATTACAGTCAGTACCAACCATATGCAGGCAATTCAAATATTTGCATTCCTGGGCGAGCTGCAATATTTCCGGAAACTGCCAGACAACCTCGGATGGCTGCGGATGTTTGAGCTCGAGCAAGTTAAATCCCGGTGTGTCGCCGACCCAACTCGCCGTTTGCGCGTGGCGAATTTCTGGAAAGTGTTCAAAACTTAACCGATACAGTTCGCTTGAAGTGGTGGTGTGACGACCAACACCAAACTCGTGATCCATCGCTCCGACCTTGATCTGCAATCCCTTCTCAATGCAATTTAGCAGGCTCGATTTGCCAACGCCTGACTGGCCCGCGAATACAGAGACTTTGTTAGCCAACGCCCGGGCCAAATCCTCGATGCCTCGACCGGTCATGGCGGAGACAATTATGACGAAGTATCCAAGCGGTTCATAAATACTTCGTAAAGCCTCAAGCTCACTTTCNNTTGTTGAAACAGAGCACAGGCAGCACGGGTGATAGCTCTAGCTGGAAATGCACTATGTACCGATCGGTCAATAGGGGGTTCCATTCGGGCTGATGGACGGCCTGTACAATGATCACCTGGTCCACGTTCGCCAACGGGGGTCGAGACAATAAGTTCTCGCGCTCGACCATGGTGGATATGACAGCCGTTTTTTGCTCTGGGTTCAACTCATCCAGTTCGACGCGGTCACCAGTGACGATGGAGACGCGTTCTTTCTTCAGCCTGCCCCTGGCGGTGCATTGAAGCACTGTGTCCAGGTCAGGTTCATAGACTAGATAGCCTCCAGCATGACTTCGTAATACTGTTCCTGCTGCCATAAAAGTCTCACGAAAGTCTCTCTACGAGCCGAGAAAACGAAATCGACTCCAACAGTAAGAATACACCAATCGACATACTAAGAAACACGTAATCAAGCAGATCGACCGCGATCAAAACTCAACAGTCCGAGAATACCGACGCAGGCAAGCTGCCCGGCATTATCCAAGCTAACGACCAACCAATGACCAAATAATCCTACAAAAGCCAACGCGGCGAAGCTGCTCGGCATAATGCGATGATGAGACAATAGGTAAAACAATGAGCACGGCAACAATGGAAGTCCAGAACTTGAAAGAAGAAGCACTAACCAGCCAGCAAGCAGAAGCTATGCATTTCGGTGAACACGAAGGCAGCCTCTCGCACATCCGCAACATCGCGATCATCGCGCACGTTGACCACGGCAAAACCACCCTGGTTGACGGATTCCTGCGCCAAACAGGCGTCTTTCGCGACAATCAAGAAGTCGTCGAATGTGTGATGGACTCCAATGATCTGGAACGTGAACGTGGTATCACAATTCTTTCCAAGAATACAGCCGTTACTTATAAAGACATGCTCATCAACATCGTCGATACCCCAGGCCACGCTGACTTCGGTGGCGAGGTAGAGCGTATTTTGGGAATGGTCGACTGCGCGTTGCTGGTTGTCGATGCGGGCGAAGGTCCGATGCCTCAAACAAGATTTGTATTGCGTAAAGCACTCGAAAAGGGATTGCGACCAATTGTCGTAATCAACAAAATCGACCGTCCAAACATTGATCCGCACATCGCTGTCGATCAAGTATTTGACCTTTTTGTTGAGCTCGGCGCCGACGAAAAGCAACTCGACTTCCCTTATCTTTTCGCTTCAGGCGTTAAGGGATATGCGGTCACGACTCCCGAAGAAGAAGGCGTCGACCTGAGACCGTTGCTGGATTTGATGGTTAAGCATTGCCCACCACCAACTGGTAACGCCAATTCGCCACTGCAAATGCAAGTAAGCATTTTGGATTACAGCGACTATCTTGGACGCATCGGCATCGGCAGAATCTATAACGGACGCATTCACGATGGCGAACAAATCGTTCTATTGAAAGAAGATGGAACATCGGTGCGCGGCAAAATCTCCAAACTATTCACGTTCCACGGCTTGAAGCGTATTGAAGCGACAGAAGCTTCCGCCGGACAAATTGTGGCAATCGCTGGTTTCTCCACGGCGAACGTTGGCGACACCATCGCCGATCCAGAAAGCGCAATCGCTCTTCCTCGCATCAGAGTAGACGAGCCAACCATGAAGATGGCTTTCCTCGTAAATGACAGCCCGTTTGCCGGACAAGAAGGTAAGTTCGTCACATCGAGACAATTAAGAAGCCGCTTGTTCCACGAGTTGGAAACAAACGTCAGCTTGCGCGTCGATGAAACGGACAATACGGACACGTTTATCGTCAGCGGACGGGGCGAACTTCACCTCGGCATCTTGATCGAAACGATGCGTCGAGAAGGTTATGAATTCCAGGTTTCAAGACCTGAGGTAATTGTCAAAGAAATCGACGGCGTTGACAACGAACCTTTCGAAAAATTGATGATCGACGTTCCGGATGAATTTACCGGCGCTGTCATGAATGAGCTTGGACCACGTAAAGCCGAACTGCAAAATATGCATGTCGACAAGACGCAGGCGCTTCTAGAGTTCATCATCCCTACGCGTGGATTGATTGGATTCCGCAGTGAGTTCTTGAGACTAACCAAGGGTAATGGCGTCATGAACCATGCTTTCAATGAGTACCGACCATGGTGCGGCGACATCAACTCTCAGCGCAACGGTGTGCTCGTAGCTTGGGAAGAGGGTCAAGTCACCGCCTACGCTTTAGCTCAAGCTGAAGACAGAGGCGTTTACTTTATCTCGCCTGGCATCAGAGTATACGGCGGCATGATCGTCGGAGAAAACAGCCGCACACAAGATATGGACATCAACGTCTGCAAATTGAAGAAGCTCACTAACATGCGCAGTTCAACCAGCGACGTCATGGTTACCTTGCAGGCACCAATCGAAATGGTTCTTGAGCGTTGCCTCGAATACATCAGTTCGGATGAATTGGTGGAAGTAACACCTAAGAGCATCCGCATGAGAAAGCGCACGCTACCTCGAAGATAACCCTGGGAGCGCCGGCATCCTTGCCGGCATCTATTCAACCAAGTGAATTACAATTTTTTTGGAGTGACTGCGCAATACGCTCGGTTGCTCCAATTAATTTTATGTCGCAATTATTTTCGAAGCCGGCTCGAAGCCGGCGCTCTCAGGTTCTACTTCTTGTGGCTCGGTGCCGGCTGGAAGCCGGCGCTCCCAGGCTTAGCAGGTGCCGAATAGCTAATCCGATAAATCGCGCCGACATCATCGTCTGAGACGAGAAGCGCACCGTCTGGCATCACTTGAACGTCGACTGGACGTCCAAAAACCTGTTCTCCTGGCTGCAACCAGCCAGTGGCGAAGGGCGTGACCGATTTCACCTTGTCACCTTCAAGCCTTGCCAGGACGACCTGATAACCAACTTTCTTGGTGCTATTCCAAGATCCGTGTTGGGCTATAAAAATCTGATTTCGATATTCAGCAGGAAACATGTTACCTGTGTAAAACCGCATCCCTAGCGCAGCAACGTGCGCCGCCAAATCGCCTCGCGGCATTGTCGCCTTTAAATCAGATGGTGCATCCTTGCCAAACTCCGGATCAGGAATATTGTTTCCATAAAAATATGGAAACCCAAAATGCATTCCGGATCGTGGTGCACAATTCAACTCATCGGGCGGTGCTATGTCACCAAGCCAATCTCGCCCGTTATCAGTGAACCAAAGTTGCTTTGTGATTGGATGCCAGTCGAATCCGACTGTATTGCGAATTCCTCGTGCATACACTTCCAACCCGGTGCCGTCAGCTTTCATGCGCGTTATCGAAGCAAATGGATCCTTCGGCTTGCAAACATTGCACGGCGCCCCGACCGGGATATACAAGAGATCATCTGGACCGAATCGAATAAATTTCCAGCCGTGGTGCGTTTCCTTTGGGAAATTAGCAGCTACCACTACTGGTGCGGGCGGGTCCTTCAAATGCTGTTCGATATTGTCGAATCTGAGTACCCTGTTCACCTCTGCCACATAAAGCGAACCATTTTTAAATGCCACACCATTGGGCATGAATAGGTCCTTTGCGATTACATATACATCGTCAGCCTTGCCGTCTTTATCTTTGTCCACAATGGCATAGACAGGTCCTTTCATGACTTTAGTGCCGACGAACAAAATTCCCGAAGGCGATAGTGCCATCGAACGGGCGCCCGGAAGCGTATCCATATATACCTGAATCTTGAACCCTTTCGGCAAGGTGATCTTGTCCAGCGATGGAGTTTTCGCATTCTGACAAAAGGCGTCAGTTAGAGAAGCTGCCGTCAAGATCAAAAGACCGCTCAGCACTGTTATAAATTTGCCGACTCGCATACTATCCTCGGAACCCGCTCTTGGAAACAAGACCACTGCGACAAAGTGTACACTGCAAAAGAGACAAACGACCTTTCTTGAAAGAATAGCCGAATGACCCGAGAAACTGAATCTTCTTCTTTGGCTTCCTGAGCCGAGGCGTGAACACGCCGCGAAATTGATTCGTCCTCTGGAGTTACGACTGGGTGGCTACGTGCGTGGTCAGCTGTTGGTGAGCGTGGCAGTAGCAATAATTCTTGGCACCGGCTTAACACTACTTGGCGTTAAGTACTCACTGATATTGGGACTGATAGCCGGTCTCATGAATATAGTACCGTTTGTTGGATCGATAATTACTTGCGTGTTCTCAATAGTGGTGGCGGCCAATCAATCGCCAATGCTTGGACTTGCGACGTTCGCTTTATTTGCCTTCGAACAGTGGGTGGAGAGCAATTTCATCGTTCCACACTTGTTAGGCAAAAATGTTGACCTGCATCCTTTGGTGGTTTTATTTTCGCTGTTAATTGGTGGCACATTGCTCGGCTTGCCAGGTGCAGTGATCGCGGTGCCGTTCGCTTCAGCGTTATTGTTTATAGCGCGAGAGTTTTACTGGAAACCAATTAACCCAGATCTGATTGTCAACGAGCAACCTTAGGATCTTATGGCGTTTACAATGTCCGTTGCAAGACCTAAGCCAGTTGGACCATTGCTCACTAGTAAAGGATCTCTAATAGGGGAACAGCCGGAACCATTTGACAATTGCATTTCCGGTGACTTATAGTCGACGCGACTCAGTCATAGATAGCCGAGCCGCGAGTTTTTCGATGTCCCTTATTACCAACGCACCAATTTCCCAAAGCCAATTTATTCAGAACCTGCAAGAGCAGTACAGCAGCTATAGTACTTCTCTTAAAACACAGCAGTTGTCACCACACGCCAGACGCGCACTTCGCTCTCGGCTTAGCCAATTTATCAGCTTCCTGAGCCATTCCAAGCGGAACTACGAAAACGAGAATCCAATGCGTCAAGCCAAAGACGCAGCAGTGAGTGACTACCTCGATTACCTGCAATATTTTTTGAAAGCTAGACCATCAACAGTTAGCAAGGCGCTTTCTACAATCAGTGAATTCTACGAATACATAGGGCTGGAGCCAATCTCAATCGAGCGTGAAGAAGTTCTTGGTCTGCACCCGCAAGCACTTTCTAACGAGCAGGTGCAAAAATTTCTCGATGCTGCAGAGGCAAATTCATCGGTCAAGCATAAGTCTCTTGCGCTGCTTTTAGGAACAACTGGAATTCGAGCAATCGACTGCACAATGCTCGACATCGCTGACTACCTTCCAGCTACAGGCACCCTCTCAGTCAGAGGCACAGACACCTCCACAGCGCGATCTATCGTTTTAATTAGCGCGACAAAAATAGCGCTAGATCAATGGCTCGAATTGAGGCATCAACGCTTCAACCGCTCTAATGAAAAAGCACTATTTTTGAATCCACAACGTCGCAGAATGTCGCAAGCCGGTGTTAACCTGGTGGTGCGCAAAATAAGCCTGGAAGCCGGTTTTGAGCTGAGCGTTCAACAGCTTCGCGATACTTATCTGCTACAAAATCTACAGTCGGATACCGACGGTGATGCACCACAAGGTTTGATTCAATCGAATCGAGCGGCAATCTGATCTAAGGTTTGACCCAGCCTTGACGCTTGCGATAATTTTCGTACGGCTCGACTTGATCAGGCTTAAGGAGCTTACGAACTTTGAGGTTCATGACCATATATTGGCTATTAATCTGACTTGAAAGCTGATTCATTTCATCTTGCTTACACATGATGTCTTCAGAAGCTTTGCCAGAGATCATGGACTGAAGAAACTGGTCGCGTTTCTCTCGATACTTGGCAAGACTCGGCTCGATCTTCGGCTTGAACTCATTTACGACCGCAGAAATTTTGTCTCGCTGGTCGGGACTGGCATTGATAGTTTTCAAGATAGGCTCAAGGTGCGAACCGTATTTTGCGCTCATACTCGGAGTCGTCGAAATGCTCAAATTATCGGCAGGAGCAGCCTTTACAGACGGAACAAGCATGTTACTGACAGACAGAAATGGAATGAAAACTAGCAAAAAACGCTTCATTTTTTCGACCTTAGAATCTCGGCACAACTTGTGAAGTGCTCAACTGTACAGGTAGACGACGCCTTTAATGAAATGTGCCTCACGCCCATAATTGCATTTTGCCACTCAAATACGAAACCAAATCACCGACGCTCCCCATGGCAACCAAAAGCCTTTGCCATTCCCCTCATGTTGCTACCGTAGTTGCTATCTCGGTATCGCCGATCAGTGGGGCTGGTAGCAGACCTGGTGGAAGACTGCTTACTGGTGTGTTTCTACGCAATTGTCGATAGGTTTTCGCCAATGCGACATTTTGAATGATTTGCGCTGGAAAAACGCCGATGAATAATGCCATCACGCCAACCCAGCCAATGAAATAGTTGACGATACTTAGGAAAAACAGCTCCGCTACAGAACCTGTAGTTATCGCGTAACTGGCTTTTAGCGATTGTATAGGACCGGCACCAGATTCAGCAATAAAATATGGATAGAACTGAAATCGTATTTGCAAATACACGCCCGGTGCAATCAAACAAATGTATCCGAGAAGCACCATCGATCCATACAAAAATGTAGCCAGCGTGAAATGCCAAACTCTCGGTATTTTCGAATAAACATCTCGGATGCTGATGGTATCACCATCGCAAATTTTGAGCCAAAGCATGATCGTACCCAGTGCAATGATCAAGTTCAAGACTGCTCCGACCAGCGAGATGAGCATTGAAATAATGGACATTGTTGGAGAGCTTGCGGTGTAGTTCATGACCATCACAGTAATGGCAGGAACAGATTGCACCAAGAAGTTACTGGCCAGTATCCCCGCCAAAGGCCAGAAATACTTCAACATTGAACGCCAGGCAAAACCGACTACTTCGTCGACTGCAAACTTATCCAAATTAGAGGCGGGCGGGTTCGCGCTGGATCCAGACAGAGGCTTGATAATTGTATTACCAGACAGAGGATCCGCCTCGGCGGTATTGGCAGTATTCGCGGCTTCGGTTACTGAACTACTCGCAGTAGACGGAGAAACTGCTTCAGCTACTGAACTACTCGCAGTAGGCTGAGAAACTGCTTCAGTTACTGAACTACTCGCAGTAGACGGAGGAACTTCTCCAGCGGCTCGATCACTTGTGGCTGGCTGAATAAGGGCTCCGGTCGCTAAATCACTAGCGGTGGGCAGAAGAACTGCTCCGGTTACTAAGGCACCCGCAGTACCAAAAACATAGCCCGTCGCTGGGTCGATCAGAGCGCCACCACTCTCGGCTGATTTAAGTGGATCATCCTTCGATTTATCTTCTTCCACTTAACGTCCTCTCGAATACATTTAGCGCTTCTCTGGTTGGAAAGCGGCTCGCGGTGAAGTATTCGTCGGCAACACTTCCAATAAATCGCCCCAGAAATAGCCTTGTCCATAATGAACACCAATCTCTTTGAGAATTGGCAGATCGTCTTGGACTTCGATGCCTTCAGCCACTATCTCTGCACCCAGAGATTTGGCGACGTTAACAACGCGCTTGAGAAGCCGAGCTTTGGCTGGCTCGCGAGAAACTCCAGTGACGTATTTACGATCAACCTTGACCAAATCTGGTTCAAGTAAAATCAAACTTTCAAGCGAGCTTCTGCCAAAGCCGACGTCATCTATGGCAACGAGAATACCTGCTTGCTTCAAGGCGTTGACGTGATCGCGCAGATAGCCAGGATCACCGACGAACTGCTGCTCACTGATTTCCACACAAAAGGATTTGCCGGTTCTATCTGTCGGAAACAGTGCCAACAGATTGTCGATCGGAGTATCCAGTATGGTGCTTGGAAATAGATTGATGTGGAAACGCAGATGATTGCCAGCGTTTGCAGTAGCCGCTATACAAAGTTTCAAGCACAAAATATCGACAGTGGTGAGAACATTGTTTTCAACGCACACGCGGAAAAAATCCGCAGGACTTTCGAAGGCACCATCGGGACCTCGACTATACATTTCGTACCCACTCACTTTGTCAGTGGAGAGATCGATGATCGGCTGAAACACGGTGCGGAAGTGCGCGCCATCGCACAAAACTTCTACAATATCTCTCTCCGCCGGGCTGGCGTCAGGCTCAGGTGCTCCTTCTCTGGCAAGAGAAACACGATTCTTTCCTGCCGATTTGCTGCGCTTCAACGCCGAACGTGTTACAGACAAGACTTCTTCAATTGACGTGATTTTCGGTGGCAGTGTCGCCACACCCATACTGACAGTGACATTGATAGTCTCAGAAGAACTACGCAGCGGCGAATCCCCAACCGCGAGACGGATGCGCTCAGCAACACGCATCGCATATGCCAGTTGCGTGTCTGGGAGGACGATAAGAAACTCATCGCCACCAACACGCGCAACGTGATCGGAAGGTCTAAGTGTGCCGCCGATCCGTTTCGCTAATTCTTTGAGCACGACATCACCTACGGCATGGCCAAGGCTTTCGTTGATTCGTCTAAAGTTATCGCAATTAATTAGCACAGCCACAAGTTGTCCACCAACTCGGCCTGTGCGGTTTTCTTCAACAGCCAACACTTGCTGCAATCCGCGAAGATTTAGAACCTCAGTCAAAAAGTCTACATTCGCAAGGCGGTCCAGCTGCGCTTTTGCAGCGTCGAGTTCTGCCGCAAGAAGGCGATTTTTTTCCTCAGCATCTTTCAACGCGGGCTGCCGCGACTGCAAAACAAACCACAAGCCAAAAAACATCAATCCAATAAAAATGAAACAAACATATCGAACATAACTGAGGGCGTCACCATCTTTAGTGGCTTTGTTTTCTAGTAGTAAAATTTCGTATTGTTCAGCATCGGTCATGTCATGCCATAACTTCAGCCGGTCTCTATGTTCTCTAGAGGTCAAATACAAATCACGTGCGGACTTCTCACCTTGTTGCTTACGTGCGTCAGCGCTTAGTCTCAACTGGTCGCTAAGAGATTGGAGTCTTTGTTCGAGCGGGCGAAACTTATCACCATAACCTTGACCGTGGTTGTTACGCAATTTGAACAACTGTTCATTACCGAGCCGAATCGATTGTTTAAATTGTTCCAAATATGATTCATTACCGGTACTGAGATAGATTTGTTGGGCAATCTCAGCGTCACGAAAATCAGTCTGGGTCGCCTGCAACTCATTTAAGACATCTCTGCGCTCGTCTAGCCAACCAACAAGATTAATGCCGCTGGGACCGTTAGTCAAAAGATACGCACAAGCGCCAGCCAATACCAGAATCGCGACAATGGCCTGCACTACTTTATTGTTGTCTGACGATGCCATGTTCAGTTGACCAGATTTTAAACGAGCAAGTCATGTCAAGCAGGTGGATGCAAAAGCTAGAAGAAACCCGCCATAAGCAGTGTACCACCGTTCGAATCTACTTTTCGCCAATGTGATTGGTGCCTATTCCCGTTGCTGGTTTGCTAAACACCACCGAACCTTACCACTGTTGACAAGGCGCACATCGCAGCTTTGAGGTTTAAGCGGAAATATCTGCTCAGCCTCAAACCTGCTTGATTCATCCTCCTGATAATCGAATACCTAATTGTTCTGTCGATTTTTCTTGTTTTTGCTATGGTGGAGATGTGTGTGGTTTGCGCCGGAGCAAAGCAAGGTCTGTAGGACTTTCGGTACAGGTTCACCTGATAGCTACCGCTCATGCAAATGTCACCAGGAGAGCACTACGAGAAGTGCAGGAAGTTCTAATTTTCGCTTTTGTTGCTAGAGATGGAGTTTGAGTGATGGTAGCCAGCGAGCAATGCCCGTCTTGCGGACTTGTCGTAGACGAGTCCACACACGTTTGCCAAAAAGATGCAAACGTGACTGAAAGTTTTCCTCAGATAGACGATCAATTCAAAACCAAGTATCAGGTGCTAGAAACAGTTGGTGCAGGCGGAATGGGAGTGATCTATAAAGCTCGCCACAACATTTTGAACAGAATTGTAGCAGTCAAGATGGTGCACGCCCACATAGTTTCCCCAGAGGTAATCAAACGCTTTTATCATGAGGGAAAAGCTTCGAGTTCGCTGTCGCATCCTTACATAGTCAAAGTTCTAGACTTCGGCACTACAGAATCTGGTCAGCCTTACATGATTTTGGACTTTGTGCACGGCAAAACGCTGTCGAAGGTTCTTGCAACAGAAGGATCACTTTCTACTGAGCGCTTTATACGGCTGTTTCTTCAAATTTGTGAGGCGCTTTCATACGCTCATAAAAACTGGGTTCTTCATCGCGATATTAAACCAGCCAACATCATGCTAGTGGAAAATTCGCGCGGCGAAGAAGAAATTCGCATCATGGACTTTGGCCTGGCTAAAATTATCGATGACACGGAATACGCTTCTCAGCATCTCACCAAGACCGGTGTTGCGATGGGAAGCCCTCTCTACATGAGTCCGGAACATGCTCGTGGCTCAAACATGGACGAGCGATCGGATTTGTATTCTCTCGGTTGCACCATGTATGAGGCGCTAACGGGAACTCCTCCGTTTATGGGTAAGACGCCGTTCGAAACATTGCTCATGCATCTCAATGAAGCTCCATTGCCACTGGGAGAAGCTTCTTTAGGCAAGACCATCGATCCGCGGATTGAACAAATTGTTCTAAAAACGTTGGAGAAAAATCTCACCGATCGATATCAATCGATGGAGGAGCTCAGGAAGGATCTGCTCAAGATCTCGAATCCACCTGTTGCAGATTTGCCGATTACTGGCCAGACCAGAAGTGGAAAAGCTAAGTCATTGATCTTAGCTGGAACGCTAGCTGGAGCGATGACCATAGTCGGTGTTTGCTGTTTTCAAACTACCCATTCCGGCCCGAAACCGGCCACATCAGAATCTTCCGCTCTTAGTTCGCCCACTATTACTTCGGAGCATGCCGCATCGCCTCTTGCGTCGCCCACTATCACGCCGCAACACGCCGCATCTCCATCTCTCGATTCGTCCACTGTTGCTTCGAATCATAACGCAACTGACTCTCTTGGTTCATCCACTATTGCTTCGGATCATGCCGCATCGGCCTCTCTTGGTTCATCCAATATCGCTTCGGATCATGCATCGAAACCTAATCATACTGACCTAGTCAAAAATCAAAGTTCAGCAAAAACCTCGAGCAGCGACACTCCCTTTGACCTTTTAGCTGAAGTAACTCCGAAACAGTTGGTGGAGAGTCGAGTCCAAGTCCCCAATTCTTCAATTATTGATCTCAGTAAAAATTCGCCTGCGCGTATTTCGGATGGTGACTTAGAGCCACTCAGCGAAGCTCAATGGACAAGCAGGATTGTGCTCAAGGGGTTACCGATTAGTGATGCTGGATTGAAGTATTTAAGTAAGCTGAAGCTGAAGTCATTAGACCTTGAATCAACAAGAGTGAAAGACTTGGGTGCACTTCAAAGTGTGAGGAGCTTAGTCGATCTGTCAGTCGCCCGTACTTTTTTGAGCGCAAAAGGAATGAAAACGATTGGTGCTTTGTCTGAACTGAAAACACTAAATTTGAGTGCAACCAAAATCGCTGATCGCGACTTGCGTTCACTATATGGGCTTCGCAAACTAGAGTTGGTTAATCTCTCGGGTTGCGAAAACCTTGGTGAGAATGCAGTTAAAAAACTCGAAAACGTACTTGAACCATGCAAGGTGTCCTTTTTTCATCAAGCTCTCTCGGACTATGAGCCGTTCACGCTAGCAAAAGATGCAGCGCTAATGCTGGCTAGCGGCGACTGGAAGAAGGGCTACGAGAAATTCACATCCGCATCTCGTTTGCTTACCAATTCAGCGGACCAAGACCTGAAGGCCCGCTGCCTGTATGGTGCGGGAGACTGCAAATTTATGGGTCGGGACTTGGCTAGTGCGGCGGATCTGTACAACCAAGCGGCATTGATTCTAGACAAATATAAGCCCACAAATAGTATTACTGCTGAGGTTTACACCAAGAAAGCCTTTACGCAGGAATTGCTGAACAACCCAGCAGAAGCCATTAAATCGCGAATGAAGGCGGACGAAATTTACAAGCATTACCACGGTTCCAAGCAGGAGGCGATGCAAATAGCAGATTTACGAGCAGAGAATTTATTGCATGCATCGTTCGCTGGGGCAAAGATGGGACAACCAATTCAAGCAGCGAGTCAATTCAAACTTGCTTTGTCCATTCTTCCGGAACAGAAGCGAGATTCGGAGATTGTCGCCCAAACTTCACACGCAATTGGTACCAGTTTTATTGGTACCAAGAAATACAACAACGCAATTCCTTTCCTTGAGAGAACGCTTGGATTTTACAAGTCCAACTATCCCAAATATCAAGAATCTCATACATTGTTAGAGCAGCTATTAGCAGAAACGTACAACTCAGCCGGACGGTACAAAGAAGCAGAAGCCATTCTGAAACATACAGTTGACCAGCCAGCCAATCGCGGGCTTCGTGACCGGCGATTTTCCTGCTTGACCGACACCCTGCGGAGAGAAAACAAAAATTCTGAAGCAGCGAGCGTCGAACGAAGGCGCAACGCAGAAGTGGTTAGTCGTTAATAGTGAATGTTTAAATGTCCCGCCGTGATGCCTCGATCGTGCACCACGGCGGGTAGGCATGTTATGCGCGTGTAGTAATGAATTTTTTGTAGAGTCCTACATTCTGCCACTTGATATGATTTAGGAATGAGAACTATTACGCGTTTCACAGGTCTGGCAGATTTCAACTAGTACTGCACTATTACGTCCTTATCATCCAGTCGATGCTCGGCGAACAGCGCCAAACTGTCGGCACCATTGCTTCTTGATGTCGCTGCTATTGTTCGGGTTAACCCAATTTCTATTCCTGAACTATATGCACTTTTTCGACTTGAACTCAGTCAATTATGCGAACCGATTTGATTTTGAAGGAACTATTCGCGGAATTGAAACGGTCAATCCAAATCCGAAAGCAATTTTTCTTGGCAGTTCGTTGATCCGATATTCGCTTTATGCGCTCGACAATAAGCTATTTCAAACGTCGACTCGAACGACGGATTTGCACATTTGTCAAACAGCAAAAGGATCACTTGGTTCGAACTATAGCTTTGCGCTCGCTGGCATACTCGTCTCTGATTCCAATTTGATTTTCCGAAAATTTATGAACCGTGACATCACATCCGGTACCGTGTATGTCGAATGTTCACCTCGTGCTTTTTACGACTCGGGACTTCAACCGACTAACACACCGGCGTTTAAATGGTTTTGTAATTTGCAAGATGTGTTTTCGCCAAGCAAAGCCTTCTCCAATAATAAAGAGCGTTTGCTGTGGCTTACGAATGTATTGGTGCCTACGTATCGGTTTCGCCACGACATCCAAGAGAACGCCGTGCACGTGACGGCAGGCTGTTTTACGCAAGCCGAGAAGAGCACATACTTAAATCATGAGACAGGTGCACTGGGTGCAAACAGTGATGTCACACATAGAACACTTCAAGCGGTACTCGCTAACTCGATTGCGGAGTACCAAGCCCGTTATGCTGGTATTAGCATGGAAGTCTGTGCTCCTCAGTTCAATCAACTTCAGGATCTCATCTGCCAGATCAAAGCCAAAAGAGCTAATTCCGTTTTGTTATTGATGCCTCTTACCCAAGCCAATATCGACTTACTTCCGTACGGCTTTTATGAAAGTTGGAAAAATTCTTTAAAGCGCTTAGCTCTGAATCAGCACTGCACACTTCTCGACTTGACTGAATACCACTTTGAGAAGTCGGATTTTCTGGATTCCGTGCACTTGAATGCCAGAGGCGCTGCAAAATTTCTGAACATTTTAGAAGCTCGTAATCAATCAGTTTAGGCTTAACGCATTCTCGATTTCGTAGACTCGAAATTGTCAACAAAATGCCAAAACTTCAGCCTATCCTGAAAGTCATGATTGACGAAAAGCACTACACCACTAGAGGAATCTTACCCTGGTCGAAAAATTCTCTACGATCTCTCAAAAGAATGAGGACGACTTTTCAGCCGCCCTCATCATCAAATTTCGAGAAGCGCTACTTAATAGATGTAGAGCATTTCGCGGAACTTAGGCAGAGGCCAGAGTGAATCATCGACGATCATTTCCAGCTCGTCGGCAATACTTCTAACTTCATTCATGGCCGGGATCACTTTGTTTTGATAGAACTTAGCATGGGCGAAAAGCTCAGACTCGTTGTCGTCGTCTTTGTTGCTATGACTGAGTGACTCGAGCAACTCAATAGATTCACGCAGCTTGTTCACCTTTTCACAAAGTTCTCTGAGCATGCCTTCTTGCGATGTCAGATTAACACCACTGATGGCTTGCTTAGTTTGTACCACTGTGGTGGCAACACGATTTTGATATTCCAGAGCAGCCGGTAATATCATCGTGGTGGCCATGTTGGCGGTCAGCAGTGCTTCAACATTGATTGTCTTGCAATAGCCTTCCAACATAATGTTGTAACGGCTGACGAGTTCGTCTTCTTGCAAAATACCGAATTTGGAGAACAATTCTTTCGCGTCATCTTCAATCAAAACAGGAAGCGCTTCGATTGTGCTCTTCAAGTTAGGCAAACCACGCTTCTCTGCTTCATCGTGCCACGCTTGCGAATAGTTATCGCCGTTGAAGAGAATTCTTTCGTTTTTCGAGAGTGTTTCTTTAACGACTTTTGCCACAGCAACATCGAGCTCGGTACCAGATTTGATCAGACTCTCAATTTCAGTAGCCATGTAGTCGAGCGAATCGGCCACAATGGCATTCAGAATTGTGTTTGGCCAAGCGATTGATTGACTGCTTCCTACTGCACGAAACTCAAACTTATTGCCGGTGAAAGCAAAAGGCGAGGTTCTGTTGCGGTCGGAATCGTCGCGAGGCAACGTCGGCAAATGCGAAACGCCAAATTCGATTGTGCGTCCTGACATTTTATCACTGCCGGTTTTGCCTTGGATGATCGATTGCACCACTTCCGTTAGTTTGTCACCGAGGAAGATGCTTATGATCGCAGGTGGCGCTTCGTTAGCACCAAGTCTGTGATCGTTGCCGGCGAAGGCAACGCTGGCTCGCACCAGCTTGGCATACTTGTTCACGGCGCGGATTACAGCGGCGAGCACGACTACGAACTGGGTGTTCGATAGTGTTGTGCTACCTGGTTCTAGAAGGTTATTGCCTTCATCGTCAGCCATAGACCAGTTATTGTGCTTGCCACTGCCATTGACACCACTAAACGGTTTTTCGTGGAACAGGCAACGCAAACCATGCTTTTGAGCTGTCTTGCGGAACACTTCCATCAACACCATGTTGTGGTCAGTAGCGACGTTGCTGCTTTCAAACACAGGAGCAACTTCGAACTGCGCTGGGGCAACTTCGTTGTGTCTTGTTTTTACTGGCACGCCAAGCTTGTAGAGTTCGTTTTCGGAATCCATCATGAACGCCAATACACGCTCTTTGATTGAACCCCAGTAGTGATCTTCCATCTCTTGTCCTTTGGGAGGCCTGGCGCCAAACAAAGCACGTCCTGAATTGATCAAATCAGGGCGTTGGAAATAGAATGCTTCGTCGATCAAGAAATATTCTTGCTCTGGACCGACTGTGCAGATAACTCTCTTAACTTCCTTGTTTCCGAGCAAATGCAACATTCTGACGGCTTGCTTGTTGATGGCTTCAAGCGATCGAAGTAAAGGCGTCTTCTTATCTAGCGCCTGTCCACTGAATGAGCAGAATACGGTTGGAATGCAGAGTGTTTTGCCGTTGGTGCTTTCCATGATGAAAGCAGGGCTGGTTGGATCCCAACCGGTGTAGCCGCGGGCTTCGAATGTTGAGCGGATGCCACCAGACGGGAAGCTGGAAGCATCGGGCTCGCCTTGAATCAATACTTTTCCTGAGAACTCAAGAATCGCCAGACCTTCGTCTCCACCTGAAACGAGGAATGAATCATGCTTTTCGGCAGTCAGTCCGGTCAATGGGGTGAACCAATGCGTAAAGTGTGAGCATCCTTTAGAGATTGCCCAATCTTTCATGGCATTGGCAACGATGTCTGCGTGGTTAGCGTCGAGCCGCTCGCCATGGTCGAGGCATCGAAGAACGGCTTTGTATACCGCTTTTGGAAGCATCGTGCGCATGATGTGGCGATTGAATACATTAGAGCCGTAAATTTCAGATACGGTGCTACGTGTATAGTCCACCGATGAGTTCACTGGCTCGCGAGATTGAATCGACTGGATAGCGGCTTTGCGACTGCTCATGTGTGCGTTGCCGCCGTTGCGATGTGAATGTGTTTTGCCTTTGTTTTCTATCATGGTACTCATTAACGATCTCATCCTCCCCTTTCTATATGCCTAAAGCTTTGAGCACGACGCGCTTTCTTCGCTGTCCGTCGAACTCCGCGTAAAAAATTTGCTCCCATGGTCCCAAATCAAGTCTGCCATCCGTGACCGGCACCGTCACTTGATGGTTCATCAAGATCCGCTTAAGATGCGCATCTCCGTTATCTTCACCAGTTTTATGATGATTGTAGTCGGGATTAACTGGTGCCAGTTTTTCCACCCATTCGTCAATATCTTTCAGCAGTCCATTTTCCCAATCATTTATAAAGACTCCGGCCGTGATGTGCATCGCCGAAACCAGTATAAAACCGTCGCGCAAGCCCGCTTCATCAAGAAAGGCCTGCACGTCATCAGTGATTCGAATGTATTCTCTGCGGCTTTTAGTCTCAAACCAGAGGTATTTCGTGTGGGCTTTAATGCCCTCAGATGTTTTCACACTCTCTCCACGCAAAAGTAAGATAGCGCCTGGTCCCTTGGGAATACAGGCTGGTTGGCGAGCTCGGCTCAAATTTTACCGCGTCATCTCAACCATTGCGAGAGTTTTGAGGTTAAAAGCAGAAAGGCGTTACACAATGGCTACAGGAGCGCATTGATAGTTTCCTGATCAATGTAGGTGCGGCACCTTAAAAGCTCAAATCCCAAGAACGGTTTTAATCCCAAGCATGGGCAGTAAAGCCAATCCAGCGCGTCAAGCTCCGCTATTCAACCGCCTAATTTCTGCCCTGCCGCGATTCTCAAATGCGCAAGATTGACTTCGGGTGCTACTTTCGGTAGTTGTTCAAACTGTGACCAGGCGTTCTTAACGTTGAGCGACCGTAAGGCGCTGGTGGCGCCTTCATATTCAACATATTGCGGTGCCGCGTATTGCCACGTGAACTCTTTGCCTGGCTGATTATGAAGTAAGAATGCCTGTTTGTTTGCATCGTCCAAAATTAGCGCTTTCAGTTGCGCTTCGCCGCTGCCAAGTCCTTTTTGACCGATGTAGAAGGTTCTGTAATCGCCGCTGCGAATGATGCCAAGGTCGGCTGTCGCTCTCAAATCAGGCAGACCAGGACGCGGACCCATTTCTAGAGGGTGTGTGTGAATCAGCACGCGGCCAGTTTTGTCTTCAAACGCCGGGTTGACTCCCTTAACCTGACCTGTAAATATCTTGCTCGCCTTGCCCGTTTGCAGATCCAGCGACCGAGCCATTTCAACACCTGATTGTGGTGCCAAAGTTTCGCTCAATTTCAAAGCATCAACCGAACCGGCGTTGATAGTGCCTTCAGGCAGCATGGTTGCGCCTCTGCCATTGAACGCCAGGCGCTCTTGGATTGGAAACTCAATCGGTTTAGTGATGTTTTTGTAGGCGAAATTTTGCAGCGCTTCAGAGCGAGCAAGCGATATAGATGCCGCTTTGCCACCGAGCATAAATCCAGGCATTGCCTCGATCATGGTGGCACCAGTTTGACCAAAATCTGTACTGTATTTGTTAACCAGTGAATTGCGCTGCTCATCGGAGTTCGCATTCCAGGCGTTGCTGAACATCGGAGCAGTTTTAGTAATCAGCCCCAATCCAGCCACCAGACCAGTTGCCAGAATCGCGGCTGCAGGAGCGGCTTTGAATGCGAAACCAGTGGCAAAGCCCACCGCGGCAGATTCTAGAGTAGTGGTAAGCAGCTTAGACTTGTTGTGCGCCCAATCGTTTTGAATTTCATCCAAAATCGCGCCTGGAGTCGCCATAGCAACTCTGCCACCAACGTTTATCTCGTTTTCAATGTTTTTAAAACTGAAGTCTGACATTTTGTCTGCTGATCGGGGTCCGTCATCTTGGACGATCCTAACCATGGCAATACTCTATGTCATTGGGGAAACTACGATTGTTTCCTCGAATTCTCAACACTGGTGGGCAACTGCGGCACTTCCGACTGTCGATTCTTAATTTGATCGAGGCGCTGTTTAGCGTCATCTTGACCGGGATCTAAAGCAACCGCCTCTGAATAAGCGCTGGTTGCCTCCTTGTCCTTGCCTAGACGTTCGAGCACTCTGCCAAGGTGAGCCCACAGTCCCGCATGTTTGGGACTAAGCTTCACCGCTTGTTGAAACTCCGTCCGCGCAGTAGACAAATCACCTTTAGATTCAGCCATCCATCCCATGTCCACATGCAATGCGGGATCTCTAGGCTCAAGCTTCACGGCTTCAGAAAGCTGTTTGATAGCCTTGTCGCCACCGCCATTATCGGCAAGCAAGAAGGCGAAATCGGCGTGCGCATAGCCATCACTTGGATCTTCGTTGAAGCTGCGTGTATACGACCTTTCAGCCATTTCAAAGTCGCCTTTATTGGCGTATGAGAAAGCCAAAGAACGCTCGATGTTTGCGTTATCCGGGGAATAGGTCAAGGCCCATTTGAATTCCGAAATCGCTCTGTCCCAGCGGTTTTTGCGTCCATACGCAATACCTTGCTGGTTGTGCATTTTGGCGGCGCGTTGCTTGAGCGCGATAGTCTCTTCAGTTGTGAATGGAATTGGCTCACCGAGCCCGACTACCATCATTAACTCGGCGACTGCGCGCAGCGGATGTCCACAAAACATGGACAATATGCAGTAGTCTCGATGTGCCACTTTCATTTCGGGGAAGAACATGATGGACGCTTGATATTCGATCTCGGCCATCTTCAAATTCCAACGCGACCAGTAATAGCGAGCCAAGTCGTAATGCTCAAGGCTTTGATTCTGAGCCATCATTCGAACTGATTTAGCGTCTTCGGCAGCCGCTTCTTCGGCTTTATCTTCTTCGGAAACTTCGTCAGTGTCTTGCGCACCAGCTTTTTCTGACGCGGCTGCGGTGGGCTGTGCAACGTGCTTTGCGGGATCCACCTTGTCCTGCGACTGAACGGCAGGAACTCCCCAAGAAATGAGAGAGGCGAGCACTAAGATATTGACGAGCGTTTTCTTGGTAATGGGCATGCCTAAACTCACAGCTGGGTTTGATTACACCATTATGGCATTGAAAAACTGTTCGTGCTCACGACTTAATGACTGGTAAAAGTACCGGATTTCCCCTGTAGTTTATATTGCCCTGGAAGCGCCGGCATCCATGCCGGCATCGAACCTACAAGCGCCGAATCCTTGCCCACATCAAACCCACGAGCACGGCATCCCTCCGGCATCGAACCTGGAGCGGACGAATCGTGCCTCCGACAACCGATTTGTCCGCGCCCTCACCAATCCACTTCAAATTGCAACCATCGAAATACCGCAACTATCAGCGTAAGCAGCCATTTCAGCCCGATCCACTAGCATCGTCTCATTCGCTTCAACAGCCAGAACACCGCCCTCCACGCCGCATTTCATCGCATTGAGCGTGCTTATACCAACTGCGGGAATATCAAAACGCTGGTCCTGGTTGGGTTTAGAAACTTTAACAACCACAACCGGACCATGGGCCAGTTGAACACCCCGCTTAATGGCTTCGTCTGTGCCTTCAATAGCTTCGACTGCCAACAAGATGCGATCTCGAACAACTACTGTTTGTCCGATATCCATCCCAGCAATTTCCTTTGCAATCTTCATACCGTATTCAATATCCACGTACTCATGTGGCGTAGGCTGCCGTTTCGTAATCACTCCCACTTCGGGAAACAAATGCCTCAGGAACTCAGATTGGGTCAAAACTTTGATGCCCATTGCTTCTATAATTTCGCCCATGCGAACATGAATACTGTCGTCATTCAGATTTGGAAGCTGACTAAGTTCTCGAATTGCCGTCCAGTCGAACTTATGCAGATTTTTCAGCACGTTCAACTTTCTTACCTTTCCAATAAAAACCATGCTCTCACAATTGTGTTCTTGCAAAAGCTTGAAATTCCGACCTAGTTGCCCAGGCGCGATAATTATATTGACATCAACGTAGGGCGAGACTGTCTTGTGTGCTTCTTGCGTGAGCGCCAGGGCGACAACCTTGTAACCCCTCTCCTTGGCTGATTTAGCCAAGATACCGGGAAGTTTGCCATCACCAGCGATTAGTCCGAGTGTGCCTTGTTGCTTTGGAACGGAATCTTGCAATTGATTAGTAATGGAAGCTCCCGTCAAGAGCAACCCTCCAGAGATTGATGGACGAAGTTTAACAGTTGGGAAGTGGCGCCTTCCTTGCGTGCAACTAAGAATTGGCGCGGCGTAGTCGACAACATGCCGATTGTAGCGGGCAAAGCTTGCTAAAACAGCTAACCCGTCAAGATTTAGCAGATTTTGTTATAACTAAAGTGTCCGAGACTGGGGCCACTCAGGGTAATTACCAGTTTTGCTTGACATCGAGAAAACAAGACGATTAAACTGAGCTAAGATTGCTAAGCTTCCCTTTGAAGTGCGATGGAATGGAGTTTGGAGAACAAGATGACTAGGTTCGCGGCAAATTTATTGACGGCTCTGTCACTGGTCGCTTGCGCCAATTTGCCTGCTCTAGCCCAGCGTCAGTCCGACCCTAATATTGGTCATTTTTATATGGCGCGCCAGCAGATCACTATCACTGATGATGCACCGAGCGTCAACGACCAAAGAACGACTCCTGCAGCCGCTGCCCAGGGGTCGGGAGCTTTACCAGGCAGACCGGTCGGACTGCCAAGAGCTGGATGGATGCCTTATTCACAATCAATTCCGAGTTTGAAAACAAGTCTTCCCAAGACTAACAACGGCGTTCCCGAGAAAGCGCCGCCTCCGCCACAACCATCGGCAGCCGCAATGCGTGCCCGTGCCGGTGCATTGTTGAAGGCGAGCGCACCGAAACCTAAAGCCTCCCAGCCTAGCGCGCCGGTCGTCAAGGCATACACTCCTTACAAGCAATATGAGCCAGAATCAGCCGCTGCCGGTTCTGCAGCCATGAACTCAAACGCCAATGTGCGCGGAAGTGTGCTGCACTGGGCTCGCAATCGCCGCAACTACTAGCATTTGGAATTGTTTGTTACAGCCGCCGCTCTTGAAGAATCGATGGCTAAAC
>PLZS01000161.1 GCA_003153555.1 Candidatus Melainabacteria bacterium
TAAAAGAAATCAGCATTGAACCAGCTAGCGAACAAGAAATGAATGACACTGTTCAAGTCATGGGCGGTGAAGATTGGCGTATGTGGATAGATGCACTCAAGAAGGCCGACGCCCTCGCAGATGGTGTAATCACTGTTGCTTATTCGTACATTGGACCTGTAGTCACCTGGCCTATTTACCGTGACGGCAGCATTGGCTGTGCCAAGGCTGATGTTGAAGTTGCGGCCAAAGACATCACAAAAGAACTTGAACCGCTTAAAGGAAAGGCTTACGTCTCGATCAACAAAGCGCTTGTTACCCAGGCAAGTTCTGCAATTCCCGTGGTTCCTTTATATATTTCTCTTCTTTATAAAGTGATGAAAGAAAGGAAATCTCACGAAGGTTGCATCGAGCAGATGTATAGATTGTTTGCCACCCAGTTGTACAACGGCAATCGTCCTCATTTAGATTCAGAAGGTCGGATTCGCGTTGATGATTGGGAAATGGATCCAGCTGTGCAAGCCGAAGTGCAGAAGCTTTGGGATAAAGTCGATACCGAGAATCTGGCAAAGATATCTGATTTTGAGGGCTACAAAACCGAGTTCTTGAAGTTGTTCGGATTCGGATTGCCTGGCGTTGACTACGAAAAAGAAGTCGATCCGGCGATTTAGATTAATCGAAGTAGTCGAATTGAATTCCCCAATCTAGCCGGTAATCGAGCTGGTAAATCAACTTGCAGATCAGCCCTCTTTACGCCGCGTTAGCTGCGAAAGGTTACTTTCCGAACGAAAATGAACAGGTAGACATCGAAGGTGTGCCGGTTCAGTTTCTGGTGCCTCCACCGGGTTTGGTCGAGGAAGCATTGGAGCAAGCGGTTGACCAAGGTCAGTGGTGATAACCATCCTTGCTCTTTGTCCAGATTTCTTTTGAGCAAATGTTATGCATTTATTTTCGGAACGTAAGTATCAAGTAAAGGATTGGATGGCTGACGAACGATTGCAGTGCAGGTGGGTATTATTGTGGTGCATTTTGCACGGTCTTTGATCCGTGTCGATCTTACGACAGGCGAAGTGTAAGTAACCTAACTACTACACTAGAGAATTTAGAAGGGGTGTCGTCATGCCGAAGCATTGGTTTTCAGCTGCCTGCCTGTGTGTGTCGTTGGCGTTGCCGTTGAATAGCCGGGGCGCCACGGAATCCGACTGGCATCCGGCTGTCTGGCAACCGGCCGCTGGGTTTATTCAGACACCAATATGGCCAGGTAAGATACCCGACGCGCAGCCAGTGGCCGGACCAGAAGAGATCAACAAGGAGGGCGATTGTGTAGGCAAAGTTTCGCATCCAACAATGACGATCTATCCGGCACGCGGCAAGAATACGGGGGCCGCTGTCATTGTGTTTCCCGGTGGGGGCTACTGGATTCTTGCAATGGTTCTTGAAGGCACAGAGGTCTGCGATTGGCTTACGTCCAAAGGAGTTACTTGCGTGCTGCTGAAGTATCGCGTGCCGGGTAACAACCTATATCCAAGATCTGGCTGCTATCCCAATTCACCAATGGCGTTGGAGGATGCGCAGAGGACGATCAGACTTGTGCGCTCTCGTGCCAAAGAATTGCAGATTGATGCGGACAAAATTGGCGTGCTCGGATTTTCAGCCGGTGGTCATCTGGTGGGAGCAACGAGCACTCTTTTTGAAAAGAAATTGTATAAAGCTGTGGATGCAGCAGACAAGCTCAGTTGTCGTCCAGATTTTGGTATTGCACTTTATCCAGGACACATGACGGAAAAAACTACTAAAGATTTTCAACTCAATCCTTACGTTCCCGTGACCAAGCGGACACCACCTCAGTTCATCGTTCAGTCCGAGGATGATCCGGTTGATCCTGTGCAGAATTCACTCGTGTACTATGCTGCGCTGAAGAAAGCTGGAGTGCCAACAGAGATGCATTTGTATGCCCAGGGCAAGCACGCCTTTGGCCTGCGGCGCACTAATTTTCCGATAACAAAATGGCCCGACTTAGCGGAAACGTGGCTCAAGACCATCGGCATGATTGCTGACTAATTCATGCGCCAGCAACTCAGTGCCGTTTGCGGTTGATCCAATTTAAAGATAACCCAACAGGTCCTAAACCTGATGCCTGCTGAGTACCAATATAGCGAGCCAAGTCTTGAAAAAACAAAAAACCTCGCGGTAAGTCACATGCTCGATCGCTTCAGCATCGGTCAGAATGCGGCTCCCAGTCCAACGAGAATTGCCGCTTTGGGCTAAGAAAACTGGTAGGAGGAGTGCCTTTGCCTGCTGCCAGTGAAAATGAAACGGCTGCGAACGGCTGTATGTGGGTACATAGACGACAGAGATTTGCTCGAGCAAGTGGAATGATATTTGAACGCTTAAGATTGGCGAAACCTCGTGCAAGCACGCAATTGAAGGTCGGCGGCGATGATCTTGCTGTCGCTTCAGCAGCGGAAACTTTAGTAACAGATCGTCATATTGCTGAGCCTGAACTACCGGAGCCTGAAGGCGATCACAGTTTCGGTGAGTACGAAGTGCTAAGTCTATTGGGACACGGTGGCATGGGCGACGTTTATAAGGCTCGTCACAAAGGTCTGGATAAGGTCTTTGCGATTAAGGTCGTTCACTCAGATTTGCTCGTCGACGCCTTTGCTCTGAGTCGATTCGAACAGGAGGCTAAGGCAGCGAGCGATTTGACTCATGTGAACCTTGTCGCGGTCTACGAGCAAGGCAAGTCGGATAAAGGCGCGCCTTACATCGTCATGGACTTTATTGACGGCATAAGCCTCGAGCAAATCATTAAGACGGAAGGATTTCTGGACGTGCCAAGAGCACTGGACCTTTCCGCACAGCTCTGTGAGGCTCTTGTACATGCTCACTATAAGGGCATCGTTCATCGCGATTTGAAACCAAGCAATATTTTGATCACCAAAAACGATGCTGGTGCGGAAATCGTCAAAGTTGTAGATTTTGGAATTGCAAAAATTCTTGAGCGCACCGCTGGTGATGGCAACGTGACCGGCACTGGCGAGGTGTTTGGCAGCCCTTCATACATGAGTCCCGAACAATGCTTGGGGCTGCCGATAACGAAACAGTCAGACATTTATTCGCTCGGCTGTGTGATGTATGAAATGCTGACCGGCACGTCCCCGTTTGTTGGCGAAACGCCGATGCATACGATGATGAAGAGCATGAGCGAAGCGCCTCTAGCTCTAAGCAAGCGCTATCGGGATCTAAATATTCCTCCCGAAGCTGAGAGCTTAATTTTTAAGTGTCTCGAGAAAGAAACAGCGAATCGATATGAGTCAGTAGATAGTCTGTTAACCGACCTGATGCAGATTAAGGACGAGCTTCCTCAAATCCTGAAACGACGTCCGAAAAAGAGATTCGGGTCTGCGGTGGACATTGCTCTGGGCGCAATTATTCTAGGTGCGCTCTTTTTGAATATGACGATCAAGCCTTTCACTTCGGAGCCGCAAAAAGTTGAACGGACTAAAGCGCCAATTATACCGATTAATGTAAACACCGCTGTCTCCGTGCCTGCCTTTAGAGTGACTGTAAAGAATCCCACTAAGCCGATAACTGAAGTGAACTATCGGCAGAGTGCGCCAGCTTATTATAATTTCGCTGCGCCTGTAGACGTCCATCGTTTGTTTCAGAATTTATCGATGATTCATGCAGAGTTGGCAAATAGTGATTTTTCCGGATGGCAGATGGATAACGTTGTCATAGCCAACCTGAACTTTGAGAATGCGGATTTTTCCAATTGCACTCTCACTCGGGTGACTTTCAAGGACTGCACTATGAGGGGCGCGAACTTTCGTGATACCAAGTTTGGTAGTTGTAATTTTACAAATTCTGATTTGGCTGATTGCGATTTTCAAAATACTCTGTTCGGAATCGCATCCACTGGAACATCCAAGCCTTCCAATTTCATTTCGGGATGCGACTTCTCTAATGCTAACTTTTCAGGTGCGACAATTGTGAACACCTTTTTTGAAGGAATCTTCAAGTCATGCAAATTTGATCAATCAAAATTGTTCAATGTTTCTTTTAAAAATTCTGATTTGCGCGAGGCCTCCTTAACAAAATCCTCGATGCACGGTGTGAATGTGATAGATTCTCGCGCAAACAGCGATCTGAACGAGTGGCTGTCTGCACAGGGTCCGCTCCTATCAGATCCGCGAGTTGATAGTCCGAGGTTGTCTCACTAATGGATCCTGGCAATCAGAAAAAAGTGTTGCATAGCGAGAGCTCGATTGATCTGGTCGTGCAACCAGAATTGCCAACCGATCTTGTCAGTCTTGAGCCAGAGTCAAATGGCGACGCTCAAGCCACTAGTGGAAACCCCGGTGTTGAGCTCCTCTCCATGGTCGGCGAAGGGATGATGGGCACCGTCTACAGAGCCAAAGTGCATGGAATCGAATCGACAGTTGCGGTAAAAATGATGCGCCCGAGCTTGCTGTCAGATCCGGCAGCGCGGAAACGATTTCGTCAAGAAGCGCTGGCTTCGAGTCAGTTAACACACGCTAACATTGCCGCTGTTTACGCTCAAGCGACCAGCGAGGATGGCACGCCTTTCTTGGTGATGGACTATATCGATGGGGTCAGTCTGTCATCTGTACTCGCCAAAGAGGGTGCTCTCGAACCTTCGCGTGCTTGCCACATCTTCATTCAGATTGCTGATGCGCTTGAGCACGCTCATAAGAAAGGTGTGCTCCATAGGGACATCAAACCTAGCAATGTGATTCTTGTAAATTCTAGCAATGCGAATTCGACTAGTGATTTGGATTTGGTCAAAATTGTGGACTTTGGTATTGCCAAAATATTGTCGGCGCCTGCATCGGGAAATAAGTTGACTCAGACGGCGCAAGTGTTGGGAAGCCCCGCCTATATGAGCCCCGAACAAGGAATGGGGTTGAAAGTCGACGAGCGCTCAGATGTTTACTCGCTTGGATGTTTGATGTTTGAGTCACTAGTGGGCAAGAAACCGTTTCAAGCTGATAATCCTATTCAAATCTTGTTTAAGCAAGTTAATGAAAAAGCACCAAATATGGTGCTAAAAATTGCTGACCAGAAACTGGCTAAGGGATTGCAATTGATTGTGGCTTGCGCTTTGCAAAAGAAGCCCGAGCTGCGTTATCAATCAATGGCAGAATTGAGACGCGATTTGGAGGCTCTCTCAAACAGCGGCTCTCCGCGCGTTGCTCTAAATAGAAGACGCCGCCCTGCCATCAATGCGGTCGTGATTTCAGCTGCGACGCTTGCACTTGGTTGCGCGACCTGGATTGTCGCTCAATCACTGCTGCCGCACCAAGCGGCAAAAAGCACGCCATCTGCAGCATGGACTCATGTTGCTAATCCGCAGATTGTAAATCGTCCTAGTGGGGCAATGCCCCATGTCCTTGTAAAACAGATCACGGACAAATATGGGCGAGTGCTTTATTTAACCAAAACCTTGACCGTGTCAGATGCCGTCAGTGAAGCTTTGCGAAACGGTGTGAGTCTTGCCGGAGCAGACATCTATAATGTGGAGATGTCCGGATCGATCAATAATGCTCTCTTGCAAGGCGCACATTTCAGATGGTGCAAAATAGATAATGCGATATTTGAAAAAGCGAACTTACAAGGAGCCGACTTCAAGGATTGCGTGTTTACCGACGTCCAATTTAACAATAGCGCCATGGACACTTGCGATTTTGAAAACAGTAAATTTGTCAAAACAGTTTTCACAGATAGCCACTTAAAGAACGCGACGTTTGAAGACTGCGATGCGGGCACTCGTTCCGATCAGCCGATGAACCTTGCAGAGGGAGAGACAGCCTTGGGTGCAACGATGAATTCGTGCTGGCTAGATCACGCGAAATTCATTGGCGGACATTGGTCAAACTGCCGGTTCAATTCTGATATGACAGGCGTTATCGCCACTTTCTTGCTGACCCACAGTATAATTTCTGCCACTAGTTTCGGCCAAGCAGATTTCTCAGGAGCTGATGTCGTTACATCGCATATCTATTATCCTCGGAATCGCCTCGATTTAAGTAGATTTTGAAGGGATGCAAAATGCGGTTGTGTGGACACTTGATCTGAGAATGACATTGCCAAACGCATCGAATTAACCATTGCGATGCCGGTCATTCTCCAACTCTTGCAGTGGAGAATATTTCGATGTTGTTGAAAGAGGCGTCTTCGTACAACACACAATAACGATTGAGATTCTCGCAGCGGATATGACAACGAAGAAGCACAAGCATAAGCTGAGGAAGCCTACCACAAATCGGTGCCACTACTGACGGTGTCGAGATGGAAAATGCCGATCCAAACCTGCGCTTTCTAGGGTGGATTTATTTCACACCATCGACCCTAACAGTGAAGGAATTTCCACCCGAGAGAATGGTTTTCCATTATTACATGCTAATTGAAGGTCAAATACGAGCACATTCGCCCCAGGGTGATGCATTTTCCACCCAAGTCTTATATGATGATACAAATACCACCTTTGAGAAGGATTTTCCACCGTGAAGCTTGAGCTCGCCAGTCCTGCCGTCTTTCAGGAGAAGCATGTGCCACATGATGCTTCCCTTATCGGAATGTCGGCGCTCGTGCACAGTCTCAATGTGGAAGCTCCTGTAAGAAAGCCGGCATGTGTATCCTCGCAACGAATCAAGCAAATTAAGAAGGATACTGGGAATTGGTGGATTTTTGATAGCAAGTATGCCGTGGAAAAAACTGTTGATGCGCATCTAGTATTTGCACTTCGCCACGAAGATCTCGATCTGCTTGTTCTCAAGCGTATTTTCATGGCTATTCCAGAACAGGAGCTGGCCGCATATGTAAGGTCTGCGCCGACTGGTCCACTGGTGCGCAGGATCTGGTTTCTATACGAATACCTAACAGAAAAGGTTCTCGATGTGCCAGACTCTGGAAAAGTCTCGAACGTCGACCTGCTCGATGGTGACCAGTACTTTGTGACCAGCGGCATGGTTTCCACACGCCATCGAGTTCGCAACAATTTGCTTGGCACTCGCAGATTCTGTCCTGTCATTCGACGAACTAAGACGCTAAATACATTCATCGAAAAACAACTGTCGTTACGTGCGCAATCAATATTGAATAAGGTGAGCCCACTGCTGATCGCACGAGCTGCCAGCTTTCTATTGTTGGCAGATACACAAGCAAGCTTCGCAATTGAAGGTGAACGCCTACCGATCAATACACGAGAGCGATGGCTAAAAGCAGTTCAGCAAGTAGGGAAGCACCCTCTAAACAAGGAAGAGCTGAATAGGCTTCAGAGCATTTTGATGGGCGATTATCGTTTCATAAATACAGGACTGCGAAATGATTTCGTCTTTCTGGGAAAGAGGACGATCGACAATGAGGCCCTTCCGGAGTTCATTGGAGCACGCCCCCAAGACCTGGATGATCTCATAGATGGACTCACTGAAGCGAATTCGATCATGGGAGAATCGTCATTAGATGCCGTTCTACAAGCAGCTGCAATTGCATTTGGTTTTGTCTATATCCATCCGTTCGACGATGGCAATGGTCGCCTGCATCGTTGTTTGATTCACCATACTCTCGCGGAGAAGAAGTTCAGTCCTTCGGGTCTGGTATTTCCTGTCTCTTCCGTGATGCTCAAGTGGATAGACCAATATCGAACCGTCCTGCAGTCCCATTCTTCGCCACTCATGAATTTCATTCAATGGGTCTCAACGATGCGCGGCAATGTGGAAGTGCGGAACGACACCGCTGATCTTTATAGATACTTTGATTGCACTGACGCCGCAGAATTTCTTTATCGGTGCGTTGAGGAGACCGTAGAAAAAGACGTTCCTCAGGAAATTGACTATCTCAAGCGTCACGACAAAGCCATGCAACAAATAATGGACACAGTAGAAATGCCAAACCGGATGGCCGAGAACTTCATTATGTTCATGCGTCAAAATGATTGGAAGCCGCCCAAGAAAAGGCGACGCGACGAGTTTGGCAAACTCATTGATGAAGAAGTGGAGAAGCTTCAGGCAATCGTTCAAGCAGCATTTGATGGCTTCGATGTTTCAAAGTAACAATCCGTAAATCTGTTTTACTTGCACAAGCTCCTGATGCCTTAAAAAAGCAAAAGCCTCGCGGTGAGCGAGGCTTTCGTTTCTTCATATTTATTGGAATCGGGCGCGCGATTATCCCTCAGCTACTTGGATAACGTTGTACATTGTTTGTAGAGCGAGGGTGGCACCACCGCATTTTTTGATAAAGTCGCGAGCAACTTCGCGAATAGCGTTCATATCTTTAAAGTTGGGCATGAAGCCGAATCGCATCGATTTTGATGTGGCCATCAAATGGCGCACAAATCGCAGACCGGTTTCAGTTATCTCAGCGTTGTCTGGTCCGCCGCTTCCTTGCACAATCGTCCGCACAATAGATGCTTCTGCTACGAATGCCGCCACGACGTCGGCAGTCGGTTTATAGAAGACGGGCTCAAAATTCAGTTCATTGGATGTAGGTTCAAAGTTCATAGACGAGTGCTCCCAAATATAAAGAAATTGTTGCGTGCCACCCCAGTAATCTAGCAGCCTGAAAAAACTTGGCAACTAAACAAACGCTAATTGACGATATCTTCCAGCTATCTAAGCGGCCACGATCCTCTATGAGATCCCCGAGAGACACTGATGGAGACTAGTTTGAGACCAGATAAATTGAATTACAGATTGACGTTGCCATATATTTTAGATAGGCCCGCACTATGTTTCAGTGTGTATCGTTGTTACTGACCTTAACAATTCTGCAAACAAGCTAGTGTGCCGTTTCGCTTGTATAGATGCGCCTATTTCAAGTACAGTTTTTCCAGCCGGGCGCGGCTTGTGCCGCTCGTCCTCGGATATTTGATTCCAGGCGGTGACTGAGATGCCAACCGAAGCGCAGATTAATCGCAGCCAAACAAAGGAGCCCACGCGGAAACACATGAAATGTCTTTTGAAAGAAGATGTGAGCAAAGACGGACTGACTCTACGTTCCGATGTGCCTGAGCCGGAGCTGGGTTTCGACGACGTGAAAATCAAAGTACTTGCCACTGCAGTGTGCGGCACCGATAAAAGCATCTATAGCAGTGCTAACAACGAAGGCATTCGCAATGAGATGCAGCGCTATATCACCAATGGTGCCGGATTCAAACCGATCATCGTTGGTCACGAATTCTGTGGAATCGTCGAGAAGGTCGGCGCCGGAGTGGGTCGCGACCACTGGTCTGACGTGCCGCAGCATTTGTTGATTGAACCAGGCGATTATGTAACAGCAGAAATGCATCTCTCTTGTGGACACTGCATGTTGTGTCGCACTGGCAACGAACACATTTGCACACAAGTAAAAGTGAAGGGCGTTCACCTTGACGGTTGCTTTGCCGAGAGCGTGTCGGTGCCATATAAAAATGTGATTTTGTTAGGCAAATCCGGCGACCAGTCGCGCATTCCGATCAGGATAGGCGCGATGTTGGATGCTTTCGGTAACGCCGTTCACACGGTGCAAGAGGCCGATGTGCGCGGCAAATCGGTTGCTATTCTCGGTGCTGGTCCGCTTGGACTGATGGCTACTTTTCTTTGCCGCGACTTTGGTGCCTCACGTATTTATCTGACCGAGGCCGCTGACGTTGATCGCAGGTTCGCTCTGGCTCGCGAGTTTGGCGCTGACGATTGCTTCGATGTCACGAAAGGTTCGACTCCTCTCTATCAGTCCGTCGATAAGCACGAAATCGGCTCAAATGGCGTTGATATTGTTCTTGAGATGTCAGGATCGCCTGCCGCCTATACCGATGCGTTCAAAATCGTGCGAAATGGTGGCACGGTAATTTTGCTCGGCATTGCCCGCAAACCACTGGCCAATTTTGATATAGCGAACGCAGTAATTTGGAAGAGCGTGACTGTCAAAGGGATCTTTGGTCGCAAGATGTTTGACACATGGGAAACTATGCTAAGAATGTTGCGCTGTGACCGTTTCGACTTACAGAACAAATTAGATAAAGTCCTCAGTGCGAAAAATTATGCACTCGAGGAATATCAGGATGCTTTTGGTGCTCTCGCTAATGGGCAGGAGATGAAACTTGTATTCACTCCTGATGGAAATAAGAAGTAGAACTGTATCCACTTACAACAGGGGTTGAATCGATGGTTACCTCATCAAAGAATCACAAGCTGGGCCTTCGCGACTTGTACGCATCACTCGGGAATGAACTTGCTCAAGCCAAAGAGTCGAAGACATATAAATACGAAGTTCCAATTGATGGACTACAAGGAGGCACGGTCAGTGTCAACGGTGAAAACGTTGTCATGCTTGCTTCCAACAATTATTTAGGATTAGCCAATCATCCTCGCATCACAGAAGCCGCGAAATTTGGCTTGGAGCGATATGGATTTGGTATGGCTTCAGTGCGCTTTTTGTGCGGCACTCAAAAAATTCATGCGGAATTGGAAGAGCACATCGCTCGGTTTCTGGGAGTGGAAGATGCAATTTTGCATTCTTCTTGTTTCGCGGCTAATGAAGCATTCTTTACGGCTCTGTTGTCCGGTGATTTTGGACAGTCTGACTATCGCGACATTATCTACAGCGATGCTCTGAATCACGCTAGCATCATCGACGGGATCAGACTAGTTCGCCAAGCTACCAAGACGACGGATCTAAGAGCGTACAAACATAATGATTTCAAGCAGCTGACGGACTGGATTCAGGAGGATGCGAGCAAAGATTATCGCCTCAGTATAGTTGCAACAGACGGCGTGTTTAGCATGGAAGGCGAATATGCTCCTTTGCATGACTTCGTAAACTTAGCTGCCAAACAGAACGCGCTTTTGTTCGTTGATGAATCCCATGCAACCGGAGTGCTGGGTAAAACTGGCCGAGGCACTCCCGAGCATTGTGGCGTCCATGGAAAGATTGACGTGATCACCGGTACCCTTGGTAAAGCGCTTGGTGGCGCTGCGGGCGGCTTCATTGCCGGCAAGAAAGAATTAGTCGAGTTCATGCGTCAGAAATCGAGGCCGTATACGTTCTCTAACACTTTGCCACCACCGATAGTGTGCGCATCAATTGAAGCTATTAAGATGCTTGACGAAGACAATAGCCTCGTGCAAAAACTGCACGACAACACGGCATACTTCCGCAAGGAAATTAAAAACCTCGGTTTTACGATTCTGGAAGGTGAACATCCGATTGTGCCAATCATGGTGGGAGAAGCATCCACAGCTATGGATATGAGTCGCGAACTGCTCACTGAAGGGGTGTACATTCGTGGTCTGTGGTATCCGGTGGTTCCGCGCGGCGAAGCGAGATTGCGTACTCAAATTTCAGCCGCTCATGAATTAAAGGATTTGGATAGAGCACTAGAAGCATTCAAAAAAGTTGGCAAGAAACTCGGCGTTTTGGCATAACGCTATGTTGAAAACTATCCTGATCATTTTGGGCTGGCTTGTTCTTGCCTTCATATTGTTTACTTTGGCCATGCATGTTGTGTCGATGCTTATGACCCTGGCCGTCGTGGTTGGCATCGCCGTTTTGGTTTGTGCGCCGATATACTTTTTTCTGAAAAGTCGTCGCAATAAGTCCACTCAGACCGAAAAAACCAAACGATCGGATGCTCGCCTATTTGAAGTTGCTGGAACATCAAAAGTGTTCTTGAAGGAACCGACCACTGCTCAAATGCTTGCGATTACCGATCAGTTCGTCTCTTCAAACTTTATGGAGCTACCAAACGACACTAGGATCAAAATAGTTCAGGACGATGATAAAGCCGCCGTCAAAGTAAAAATAACATCCGGTGCCAGCAAAGGAAAAACAGGGTGGGTGTCACGTAGCTCGATCATCAATGCGCAGCCGTAAAAAAATAGAACATAAGCAACTCCTCGATAAGTTATTCTTGGATCACATTGAATCTCAATCGGATTAACTCAGAATGCGAGAAAGGAAATTCAAGTGCCGAGCAGAACTCGAACTATAAAGGCTCTATTTTGCTTAGCAATGCTCTTCGCCAACATAAATTGTGAGAGGGCTGCCGCCACGATAATGCCGTATCC
Source organism: Candidatus Melainabacteria bacterium (assembly GCA_003153555.1). Classification (GTDB taxonomy): domain Bacteria; phylum Cyanobacteriota; class Vampirovibrionia; order Obscuribacterales; family Obscuribacteraceae; genus PALSA-1081. The sequence goes on from PLZS01000161.1 coordinate 12,048, forward strand.
GATGACGATCGCCAAAATGACTGGTGAGTCCGCACTCGTGATCAAAGCCAGAGTGGTTTCTGTCGAACCAGCAACTATAGCCAAAGACTCTCCCCTTAAGTCAAACCATTGGAGAATTTACTTAGCTGAGCTGAAGGTGATTTCAACTTTGAAAGGAACGGTTGATCCTGGCACCAACGTCGGTTTTGTTTACCGCTCCGACACGCCTGCTCAAAACGCCCCCACGATGTGGGTGAATGTCGGACCGGAAAACGACGCCCATTTTAAGCTGGAGAATGGGAAGAGCTATATTCTGTTTGCTAAGAAGGTGACTCCTCTCAGTCCACTGATGATGCAAATTTCCGACAATTACACTTTGCGTCCTTGGGAGGGATTTTTTCAAGCTGCAGACGATTCACCAGAGGTGGCCGGTGCGACACCTGAGCAAGCCGTTTGGAACGAGCTGACCAAGCTAACGGCTAGCAAGCAGGTCAATGTTGCAGAATACGCGGCATTAACTCTCTTGGATCTTTCTTGTGACACCAATGATGGTGCTACTGGTACCGCCGACTTTCCTCGCAACAAAGTTCTCAACTTTCTATTCAGCCACAATAGTGCACCGCCGCCGGCACTGTGCACGGACGCCTTTCTAAGGAGTTTGATTGAGTCCATCGGCTCTGCAAGTCCATACACTAACGACAATTTTAAAATGCGATATCTCTGGACCAAAGCTAGCAATCCAATGTGCAGGTGGTCGCCTTGGAGCACTACGGACAATACCGCAGCCAAACCGGCTGTAGCGTTTCTCATTGGCGTAGCCGATGGCAAGCATAAACCAGATATTTGCGCCGCAGCGATTGCGGCTCTCGGAATGTGTCAAAAGGACCCCAAGATAGCTGCAGCTATTAGCGCGAATCTTCCGGTTTGGCTGGGTTCCAATGTGCCTGAAGTACGTGCTGCGGCGATACTTTTGAGTACTGATTATCCGACAAAAATCAGCACTGAACAGAGAATAAAATTGATGCACGACGCTGCGCCGTTAGTTCGCAAAGAGGCAGTCCTTTCCGCAGCGATGGTTCAAAATGTGTCGGCGATTCCACAGCTTGAGACACTGCTTAAAGACAAGGATGCCCATGTGCGAGGGTATGCAGCACTTGGTCTGGTCAGCTTTCCAGTCGAAAAAGTAAAGACAGTTCTCATGTCTAATCTAGCAAATCCGGATTTCGGACTTGGTTTTGTTTGTCGTATGGCGTTCTATGATCCAGTGCTAGTAAAAAATCAAATCCTTACTGAGTGCCAGAAAAAAAACACACCAATGATTGGGCTGCCTAAAAATGATGCACAGATTGTATTTCAAAATGGTCTGGCTACGAATCCGCATGGGCTGGCTGAGCGAGCTCTGTTGAAGTATCTCGACGATACACCGGGAGCACAACTGTCAAAGCCCGAGTTTGCTAAATTCCTTGACTGTATGGAGCTGAACGCAATCAGCGATCCATCTTTAACGGGCTCCGTTTTTGAAATGTTGATCACACATAGATTGGATCAGCGAGCTGCATCGTTAAAAAAGTTGGCGATGGCCGCGCAGCCGACGCTGCCAGCTGTTGCCTTTGAACAACCTGAACGCCTGCTAAAAGCTGGTGCGCTTAACTATAAGTAGTTATTCAACGCGTTGAGCTTCCCAATTGCCACCACCTTGCGTTTTGCCAGACATGTAAGGTCCTTGATAGTCTTTGTCGCTAATGAAGGACACTGAAGCTTTAAAAGCCATTGTGCGGCTGGAACTAGCTTGTCCCTTGCCTTTCGAATACTTGCGAATGATGGTCACTTTAGGATAGTGATACCATCCTTTTTCAATTGAAAATTTCTCTTTAGTATTCAAATCAATCCCATGACCACTAATGCGATCACCTTCTTGCTCCAAAAACATTGAAGAACGCATCGTCTTGAAATTGTATTCGTAGCCAACATCCCACTTGCCGGATAAGTGCGGCGCACGATCCGCAGGCCAATTCGCCAGCAACGAGCGTGGTTGGTCTGGCGGAGGTTGTTGCTGTGCAGGTTGATCTGGAGGTGGTGCCTGTTCAGGAGGCGGTGCTTGCGCGGTGGCACCCCCCTGATTTGGAAGAACCATCTGCGCTTCCCAAATGTTGCTGATGATCTTGCCATTGGATGCGGTGGTATATTCGCCGCTCATGTAAGGTCCGTGATAACTAGGATCATCCTGGACTTCGATTTTGCCTGTGTACTCTACGGGTGGCGAGCCCTGGTACTTTTTGAAAAACTTGACTTGCCCGTTTGCAATTTGACCTTGATCGATGGCGAAAGTTGCCCCGCCCTGATCGTCTGTCCCGCTGCCTTTAAATTGCTGACCAACTTGATCAATATGGATTGTCGAATTGAGAGTGCTTGTGTTGTATTGGAAGCCGACTTTCCAATCTCCCGCCACCGACGTCGGAATTTGACCCGCCTGCAACTGCGCAGGGTTAGCAGGTGCAGACGACGTGGCTGTGGTCGTCGTCGTGGTGGTGGTGGCGCCGGTTTTCTTGGATAAGTCGATTTTGGCACAGCCAACCAACAAGCCACTCACCAGCATCACAGCTATCAGTCTTGCCGTCATCGATTTATGCGTCTTTGCCATTTTTGTTGCCTTGTAGCTGCCAGACGCATTTAAGTTGCTTTTCAGAGGATGTCCTGTACGGATTCATTGCCTCCTTCCGGGCTTAACTAGCCTACAGAATCGGATGCCGGCTGGAAACCCTTGAGAATCCAGTTATTTTGAATTCTAGCGTTATCGCCTGGATTTTGCCGGGAACGCTGCGGTGGAGGGCTTCAATGATTGAAATAGCCTGAAATTGGGTACTTTTTACTTACCAGGTGGGCGAAGAGTGCTTGACAAGATTAATTCTCGTCGCTTTTGGCTCCGTTTGAAATCCCAAATCCATTGTGGCGCATGGTGTTTGGTGTGCAATACAGAGGGTGAATGGCTGACTACGTATTTTCCCCAATGACAGGATTTACAAAGTTCCCTAAAGTACTCATGCTTACTACTTATATAGATGACTTCCCCCTAACTCTATTCCAGAGCGAGTTATCCCCGTGACCTATACAGACAGCGTCTTTAAAGCTGACTCTGGCACATCGCCAGAGAAGAAGCCCGTGGTTGCGGATCCGAAGAAGGATGTCGTCGATCCACATCATGATGAGACCACCGAGAATCACCAGGACGACCACTCAACTATCGCCACAACAAAGCTCGCTGATGTCCATGAATCCACTTGGGGTGGTTCAGCTTGGAACATGTTGAAAAGTGGCTACGACGCTATCACCGGTTTTGTCAAACCTGAAAAGGCTGATCAGACTGTTGCCGATATCGAAAACCTGCAATTCACCGACGATATTTTTAAGAGTGGGGTTACGACCAAGCCGGATGCGACCGTCGCTGCTGCAAATCAGCCGGCAGATAGCGGCATTTCTGGCTGGTTCTCAAAAATGGGAGATGCCGTAGCCGGTGTAGGCAAGGAGGTGACCGGTCACGTCACCAGCGCGATGGATTGGCTTTTTGCAACCACCGATAGCAACGGAAATAAAACTGAAGTTTCGGCCAAGAACGGCGAGGCTCACATCAACGGTAAGAATCCCGACGGCGTGCCAGTTGATGTCCATGTGGGACAACATAAGATTGAAGGCGATGTTGGTGCCGCCAAGGTCATGTTGGACAAAGACACTAAAGAGGGTCATTACACGAGCGGAGCTTATGATGTCACCGTGAAGGACGGTGTCAAGACCGTAGTGGATGGCGCCACTCATGAAGAATTTCAATGGGATGAACGCACGCAAAAAGGATTTATTGCTGACAAAGATGGCAAGCACTTGTTTGATTTCACTTCAAAGGATCAACTGACGCAGCGACTAACAAGTGAGGCTGCGATTACACAAACTAACACTCACGCAGATGCTACTGCTGATGCAGTTAAAAGGCAGATGGACAGCGGAACAGCTCAGCGTGAAACTCGCTACATCGTAGACAAAGACGGCAACTACGCAGTTGTTCGCAAAGATGGTTTGATGATCAAGACATACAAGAATGAAGGCTTCGTCACCATCGAAAAAGATGGTCATATGGTGAAGATTCAGAATAATCAAGCCTTTGTTCAAGAAGAAAATCCAGAGACCCACAAAAAGGAATGGGTCGCAATGCGCGGACACCATCACGACGCTCTGCCACCTGGCATGGTTGTTGATGCAAACACTGGTGCAGTCGCAGTCGATGGAAAGACTGTCGTTACTGCCAGCGGCAACGTTCAAGCTGATGCCGGCACGCATATCGATACTAAAACCGGAAAGATGACGACTCAGTCAGATACAGGTGTAGTTACTGTTGATAACAGCACCGGTAAGACTCATGTTAGGCACAACGGTTGCGGCGACATAGTAAACGATGGACACTCATTCAGGAATATGGATCCGAAGACGCAGCATACATTTAGTGGTTGGAACACTGACACAGGCGTAATCACAGCTTTCGGTGGAGAAAACGGAAGTGGCATATCGCTTGACACCAGGGTTGGCGGCAATCTAACTATCAGAGAGGCCAGCGGCCAAGTTACTCAGATGAGTAACACGGGATATTTCAATTCGGTTGATGCCCAAGGAAAGTCGTTGATGAGCGTCGATTCAAGTGGTAACGCCACTTTCTACGATGGCACAACCGTCGGAGCTGATGGCACCGTCTCGAATCAATACGGATCGGGCAGCGCTTGGGATGGTGGCAGTAGTGCAACAGCCGCAGTTGCTCAGGCCAGTGGAGCCGTAGGCGCTGCGCTGGCAGCAAGCTCCCAGTTTGATCCCAATGGTAGTACTCTCGGAATGTTGGATGCTGCTGATTCAGAATTGAGCAGCTTGGCTCAAACTTACGCAGCAATGGGCCGCTTAGATCTCGTCGGTCAATTGAGCAGTGCGCAAGGTCAGGTAGCCGATGCTCGGGGGAGAATCTCGCAAGTGATAGCAGTTTCCGATGATTCCCGTCGATTGCTCGGTGACGGAAGTTCCAGCCGCGTGCATGAAGCCCTCAATAGTGGTTCTCCTGAAACGTATCTGCTCAACCAGATGGCTGACAAGAACTACACTGACGAAAAAACTACGGCTGCTTAGTTCAGCATCATCTCCTTCCCAAGCTGCCTGACTTCCGGTCCTTTCAAGTGTGCCGTCAATTCGCTAAACTAATTGTGTAAGCGGAAGAAGGAGGATTTCGTTGGCAATTCCGATGAACACGCCTGTAACTGTGCTCCTAGTAAGTGGCGAGCAAGTTGAAGGTGAGGTAGCAATGGCTGACCAGGGCACGTATCTGTGCATAAGAAGAGAGAGCGAGACTCTATATCTTCCGTGGTCGGCAATCAAGTGCGTTCGAGGACCTTCGTTACCTGAACGATCGGTTGGCGGCGCTGCATATTCTGCCGGGCGTTTGCCTGGCGCGAGTCCATAGTAGTTGCTTATTTGAATTTGAATTTAAGAGCATGAGAGTTTAGCCATTCTTCGATGCGCAGCCTGGTTTTGTTCAGGCGGTATTCTTCGAAGCGTTGTAGTTCCTCGGGCTTGCCTTGCAAAATCTTCTTGAATGACGAAAGCAAATGCGGACTTTCAAATGCCATAGAAAGTATGTTTCGCAGCTTATCATCTTGTACCGTTGACCAAAATTCTTTCAAGTCCAAGACCAGCTGAGCTTTTTCTGGCTTTGGCATATAGAGAAACTTGTGTCTGTCTTGTTCAATTTCGTCAGTCAGATCTCTTAGGTCTAACAAGTTCTGATTGACAAGCTTGACGATACCAGATTCGATATCAAGATAATATGCGTTGTCTTGCGCGTCATCTTGCCAGGCGAACACCAACTCTGACAGATCTAAAGTCAAGGATTCTGGATTTTCCATATGCTCCTGCATTCTTGATGTCTAGCGAACGTAGCGTTCGTAAACGGTTTGAATTCCCTTCTCTTCTGGTTTCAAGGCGTGAGCCTTTTTCAATTCGGCTTCGCCCTCGGTGCGACGACTAAGGTGCTCAATTAAGAGTAGACCGAACTTACAGTGCGCATCTGCATCCGTGATGTTTGACTCAAGAGCTTTACGATAAATTGGTTCCGCCGCTTTGTATTGTTTGTCTATGACATAGAGATTTGCCAATGTCGTTTGATACAGGGAGTTGGTGGGATCCAGCTCGATGGAAGTCTCAAGTTGTTTGCGCGAACGATCGACTAGAGCTCGCCACTTTTCTTTATTCTGTTCGTTGTCTTTCAATTCACTGATCAGCAGCACACCATAATGAAAGTGAGCGAGTGAATTGTTTGCGTCGTATTTAATTGCCTTCTCAAATTCCAATTTCGCTTCAGCAGGGAACTGCATGTTCTCGAAATAGAGCTGCCCAAGCTGATCGTGAGCATAGGAGTTGGATTCTTGAATTGTGATCGCCTTTTTGAAGTTTTGCTCGGCCGACTTGTAATTTTTGTACAGCACGGTGTCAATATGGCCAAGCCCGATGTAGGCAGCGCTGTTTTTAGGATTGATTTTTATCGCTTTCTTGAATTGATCGTCAGACTGATCGTAGACCTTGAGATAATCGACCAGCATATTTCCAAGACCAACTCGAGCTTCATCCAAGTTTGGATCTAATTCAATTGCTCTGCGATACTCCTTTTCGGCTTCGTCTACACGTCCTAACGGTGAGAGTAAAAACGCAGCAAACATAGAATCAGGCAATCCCTTGTTCGGTGCCAGTTCAATTCCTTTCTTGAACTCAGCTTCAGCTTCGGGATAACGAGTTTTATCTAGTGCCACCACTTTGCCAAGTTCGCTATGCAAACGCGAATTCGCTGGTGCCAATTCTGTAGCTTTTCGAATTTGCGCTTCCGCTTCTTTTGCATTGCCTTTGTACTTATAGAGAATATTGGCTAGTCCGAGCCTGGCTTGCCAGTCTTCGGAGTCGGCTTCGATTGCTTTTCTGAATAGACCTTCTGCTTCATCGATGCTACGTCCCTGACTCTCCAGCAATATGCCAAGGTTGACTAAAGCTTTGACATTCAAGGCGTCTAGCGCTAGCGCTTTTCTGTATTGTTGTTCCGCTTCATCGATGCGATTGTTTTTGTATTGCCCAAGAAACCCGAACAGAAAGTGTGCGTCAGAACTTGTCGGATCGAGAGTAATAGCCAACTGAATTTGCCTGAGCGCTTCGTCGGTGTTGCCGTTGCGCACATAGGCTCGGCCCAGAACTTCGTGACCGCGTGTGGAGTTGCTATCGTTGAGAACAGCTCTGTTCGCTGATTCTAACGCCTCTCCGTATCGTCCCTGTTCGTCATACGCGTCCGCCAATGCAAGGTAAGCGTCAACGGAAGATGGATTGTCCTTTACTGCAAGCTGTAACTCATGAATGGCATCCCATAATTTATGTTCGCGAATCAGCCCTTCTGCTGCGCCCTTGTGCGCTCCGTAACTGGCAAAATTAAGACCCGAAGATTTCCCCGCGCTTGAAACTGCACTGGGATCATCTGAACCGTATGGCACCGTTACTGGTGCGGTGCGATTTACAGCTGGAGGAACATTGAGCGTGAACGCTGCACCAGTGAGAGCGCTTGCCATTACCGGAGTTTGCATCTCTCCCTTATCTCTCAGAACGTCACCTTGCACTTTCTGTTTCATTACATTGAAGTCTTGATCGATGGAATGGTTGCCAGGCGCTTTGAGTGCGTCGATCAAATAATGAGTAAAATAGCTGTTTTTAAAATTCTCAGACTCCCAGGCGCGTTGATCTGGAGCACTGGATGACAAAACCACGCTGCCGCTGCCTTGCGCAAGGGCGGTAGGGTTGATGTTCGTCCGTGTGAGCCCTTTGTGAGACTCTCCGATCGCCCCGGCACCACTGTAGCAAGTGTCCATCACGACCATGATCCGATTCGTGTGCACTCGTTCTTTAATAATCCGAATCAGTTGCCTCATTTCGATCCCGGTGGCAAACATCTTAGTTACTTGAGTGTCATAGGCGATCACGTAATTGACACCGTTGATGTCGGCTCCGGCAGGCGAACCATGCGTTGACAAATAGATGACCACAAGGTCGCCAGGCGCTGCCGCATGCGGCAAGAAGGAATCGCCCAGCACGTCCATGATGTTCACTTTGGTTGCATCAGAATTGACGAGCAGCTTGACGTGGTCTTTGGCAAAATGACCTTGGGCTGGATCGACCAGGTAATCGTAGAAATCTTTGGCGTCTTTGCCGGAGTATTTTAGTTTCGGAATGTTAGGGTCGGCAAAATCAGCCAGTCCAATTACAACTGCCCACTTGTCTTGAATCTGTCCACCACCTGCTGAGGCTCCCGCTGCCAGCGAAGCCTGGGGGCTGCAAGCGAGTAACACGATAGCAAGGAAAGCAGCGATAAATCGGTATCGCTTCATTTTGACCGAACCTCCTGGATCTCTCGACGTGCCGATTGCCTAACAGGCACTCCATGAAATATGACGGGCGATCGTCCGAAATTAGGTCTCAGTTTAATAGATCGTGGGCGATTTCGTCAGTTTCCAAGCTATTATTAGCTCAGAAAAACCCCGTGAGACCATTGTGAACAGCTTATTCGAGACCGTCTTGCATATTCCTGAAGGAATCAACTTCGACTGCACAGGCTGCGGGAATTGCTGCTTTCACTGGCCAGTGCCAGCTACCGATCCAGACGTCGAACGAATAAATGCCCTGGTCGATGCTTCGGAGAAACCCAATTTCCGTAAGCTTTCTACATCAGTGGATAAATTAAAGGCCTTTACGCATTCTCTTGAGAAGGGCGCTGACGGACGCTGCCAATATCTGGATGAGGATATTCGTTGCCGATTGCATAAAAAGTTCGGCATTCAAAGCAAACCTTCGATGTGTCAACTCTTCCCGTACACCTTTACGATCACTCCTACCGGAGCATACGCCTCACTGAGTTTTGCCAGTACAGGAGTGCTGTTAAACAGTGGCGCCCCGTTAGTTGGACAAAAGGAATTTCTTCAAAGTCAGCTAGCGCTTTTTCTGGAATTATTTCCGTCCGAACCAGACTGGACAACAATTCAGTTGGTGGACGGAGTTCCAATTAAGTGGATAGATTACCTTCTAATCGAAAAAGTACTTCTAGAAAAGATCAATCCCACCAATGCTAAGGCGCTAAGCCGGGAAAGTTTGACTGCGCAAAGCAAATATATAATCAGCAAATTGCCGAAAGTTGTGGATTTGGATAATGCGCACCTGACCAAGGTTCGACCAATCCTCATCGATCAGATTTTACTCAAGTTGCTCTATGAACTCTACTTTGTTGACGACGTGTATCGCGAAGGCACCACTGAATTTGATCCCAAACAGTTTTTGAAACTGCTGGCGGCACAACCGCAGTCTCTATCATTACAATTTGCCACCACTGATCGCCAGATGCAAATTTCATTTAAAGCCATAAATGATGCGCGTTTAGGCGATAAAAGTGGTGCCGAATTTGAACACTTGCTGACCAGGCTAATATTTTGTCGTCTATTTTCGAAGCTTTATTTTGGTCCAGGTTTTGGTGGACTGAGTTTGATATCGGGGTTTCATCATTTGATCATCATCGTGGCATTAGTGCGGATCCATTTTAAAATGGCTATCCTTGCCGGTGTTGAACGGATGGATTTCAATTGGCAAGCTGAGCAAGTTCGAGTTTTGGAACGTCGTTTGACGGTCGCTAGTCTTTCCCGAGAGGCGCACGCCATTCTGGAAGTTTTGCTGCAAAGCCCGGCTCGGATAGATCGTATTTTGTCGCTTTCGGCGTGACCATGCAAGCTGAGAATTCGCCAAGCGGTATAAGACGAGAGTTCGATCAGACCTTTCGTTCGCTGAAACACAGAAATTTTCGCATCTATTTCATAGGGCAAATGATTTCCTTGTCCGGAACATGGATGCAAGGTGTGGCGCTCAGTTGGTTGGTCTATCGAATGACTCACTCGCCGGTGGTTCTAGCGCAGGTTGAATGCGCAAATCTTTTTCCAATGTTATTTTTCGGGCTGCTTGGAGGGTCTCTTGCGGATAAATTGGATCGAAAGAAAATGTTGCTTTGTACGCAGTCTCTGGCAATGTTGCAAGCCGTTGTGTTAGCCACGTTGACATTGACTAATCAACTGCAAGTCTGGGAAGCGATCTGTCTTGCTGCTTGGCTCGGTACCTGCAGCGCTTTTGAGGTGCCTTCTCGCCAAGCTCTTCTAGTCGATTTGATCGATCGCGAAAACTTAGTCAATGCCATCAGTTTGAATTCCTCTCTATTCAATGGTGCGCGCGCAATTGGTCCAGCTCTAGCCGGAATTTTAGTCGCTGCTGCAGGTGAGGGAATTTGTTTCGCCTTGAACGCGGTGAGTTATCTGGCAGCAATTGTTGCGATCGCACTTTTGCGAGTTCCGAAAAGAGAAAAGTTAAGCCGTTCAGAAACGCAACATGTCAGCGAAGCCTTGAAGTTTGTATGGCATGAGCCATCAGTTCGCAGGGTATTGTTGTTGGCGGTGATCATGAGCTTGTTTGGTCTGCAATACTCAGTGTTAATGCCAGTGTTTGCCTCCGACGTTTTGCACGGCGATGTGAAAACGCTGGGTGCCCTTCGCGCCGCAGCAGGAGTTGGTGCGTTTATAGCCGCGCTCACTCTAGCTAATCGCGGTAGCGGAGACTTTCTCAAATATGCCGTCGGATTTGCCAGCGTCACTTTCAGCATCTCGTTGATCGCATTTTGTTTCTCGACGAACTTCTGGGTTTCCGTCGTTCTTTCTTCCGTTGTTGGTCTGTCGATGACTACGCAACTGAGTGGCGGTCACTCGTTATTTCAACTCGCGGTATCGGATAAGTTGCGCGGTCGAGTGATGAGCATTTACATGACCGTGATGTTGGGAATTGCACCATTTGGAAGTTACTTCGTCGGACTTTGCGCCAGCCGTTGGGGTGCACCATCTACAGTGGCTGTCTGTGCACTAATCTGTGGCTGTGCCGGAAGTCTATATCTGTTCTCGGTACGTGCAGCCAGACTGGCGGCTGAGCATAATCCAATCCAGGAAGCAGTGCCGTCCGAATCTGTTCGTGATGGTTAGCGAACAAGTGAATAGTCACATTGGTAGGAAGCCAGATGTTTGGAGCCGTGGGCCTGTTATACGCAACGAGGGATAATGAAATTTCAGATCAGTGAGGAATCGGTGGCAACACTTTCGGAACATGCCGAAGTATCTATCGCTTTTGAATATGATCACATGCTCGAACTAACGATCCTAAGGAACGGATTGGGTGGCTTCGTTTTGGAGGAGCGGCATTTGTCTGTTCCTCGGACAAAGGATTATGATGCCACCGACGAAGACCGTCCTTCAACTTGGACTCAGCGATTTGATGTATCGAAGTGGGGGTTCATTGTCGCTCGTTCGGATAGTAAGCGAATTGGTGGTGCCGTCGTTGCATTCGATACCGACACCGTGGGAATGTTAGAAGGTCGTCGGGATCTTTCTGTACTTTGGGACATTCGAGTTGATCCGACTTTTCGAGGTCACGGTGTGGGTTCTTCATTATTTCAGGCAGCTGAGAAGTGGTCAGCAGAACGAGGTTGTCACCAAATGAAAATTGAAACTCAGAACACAAATCTTTCGGCATGCAAATTCTATCTTCGACAGGGCTGTAGACTTGGAGCGATCAATCGTCTGGCCTATCCGAATCAACCAGATGAAATTCAACTGCTTTGGTACAAAGAGCTCTAGATTTGTAGTCACTTCTCGTTCCCATACTTCTTGCGCAGTACTTCGATTGTTCGAATAATTGGGAGAATCACGATGGACTGAGGCCCTCGCATCAGTCAGAATATTCTCAGCTCTCGTCGATTTTGTGACACTGAAAGGCTGATGGAAACACCTGAGTTAGATCGTCGACATACTGCCAGGACGATGCGGAATCGGAATCTGCTCGGTGCTGTTATTGCTTATCTTGCCTTTGTTCCACTACCAATGGTCCTCATGGGTAACTGGCAGCTGGCTGGTGTCTTTATCATCCTAAGTGCTATTTATGTTGCTTCCCAACCATCGATATTGCGTCCGTCCAGAGAAGACGTGGACGAAGTGATGCGCGATGGCAACCCTTGTCCGTCACGCAGATCTGTTTATGTCAATGGCACACACTCAGGGCAAGTCATTAACGTTGACCCAGCCGGACAAGCAGCAGCAGATCGGTTGTACGGCGGCCTGGTGCACGGTGGGGAAGCGTCAAATGTGCTCAGCCCCGACTCACAGCTTTATGGACTGCAGCACAATCAGCACAATTGGCTGTGACTCACACACCGTTCCATTTAGCACATCATCCCGATACTTAATTCAGGGAAAATGCTGTGGTCGGCACTTGAAATAGTGTGTATCGTTGCGATGTTTACTACGCGAATAATTACCATGCACAAGAGACTTATCCAAGCACTGCTCGGCGC
>PLZS01000037.1:0-3670 GCA_003153555.1 Candidatus Melainabacteria bacterium
TGCTCTGACTTGACGATCGATCAAAGCGCATCTTGTCAATGTCACGATCAAAAGACATGCAATTACGCAGCACCAGGCAAATCTGGTGAGTGTATGCACCGGATCATGCTGCCGGAAATTCTCGCTCTTTTGAAAGCTGAACTCGAAACGCAAGAAAGCGCGTACTAGTTTTTCCTGCTCACCTGCTCTGTTCGCTTGAGTTTTGCTGGGCGTTTGAGTTTTTGCTGCGAGTCAATTATGAAACGATGCGGGAATTACGTAGTGCGGGGATTAAATCTAGTCTTGCTGCATTGCGCACTGGCAAAACCAATGTTACAAACATAAGGACCCACTTGGAAAGTATTTACTATGACCTCGCCCTTTCAACCTGAACGGTCGGAACTGTTGCAACCCGCTACGCGCGGCGGCAACGGGCTGAGCACTGAATATGCCACCTTGCTTCAAAGCACGCAAAAAGCGACCACTGATAAACCTCAGGTGATGAGCGCTGATGGCACGCAGCTTGTAATTCCTCCTATTGGTCAGACAACAACGGATCAGACCGCTGCTGCGACGACGCCGACTAAACCGGCAGCAACTGCTGATGTAAGTCAAGCCGCAGCGCAGACACCAGCGACAGAACAACTTCCAAAAAGTGTTGCCTACGATCCAACATTGGCTGCACCAGCGTGGCAGCGTTTTTCGCAAACTCCAGTGGCGCTTGACGGTTCGATGATGCCAGCGTCCGGACCTGGAAGTCCCGGCGACACCGGACCAGGACCGGCGATCCCGATGTATATGCGCTTAGCCCCGCCAGGCTATTACCATAATCAACCACCGACTGACGGATCCGCGCTCCCAACAACATCTACTGATCAGTCCGGTCAAGGTCAAACTGTGACAGCGGACAGCTCAGCACCTGTGACCACAGATCGGCAGACGGCTTAGTCAGCTGCTGCAGCGCGGAAGTGCGGTACTGCTCGGTTTTAGTAGCGAATTTAGTAGCGAAGCTCTCGGTTGCTGCATCGAAAAGCGCTCGGTTGCTGTCGAGAAACTGCTCGGCTATCGAGCAGCTGCTTCTTCATATTCCAATTCAAGCGTGTCTGTCTTAAATGTATTGAAGCGCTTGTGATAGAAGCGCCAGTTGCGTTGAAAATCTTCCACTGCCATTTCTCGCGAAACAGCTGCGGGCAGTCCCACTTCCAGGCAACTCTTAGAGCCATCGACTTTGTACGTATATCTTAGTGTCTTGCCACCTTTTGACTCGTAGGACGATACCGTCGACCACTTTCCAACAGCTTCTATTTGCAACTTGATACTATATGCGGTATCATTGTTGTCGGTCAAAATCATTCGGCATCTGTCCGAAAGTTTTTGAATGGACATTTGGCGGTCGACTTTGCAATGCACAGTTGCGTTGGGGGCGGCTGGGCGTCGACTAAAGTCTATGTCAATTTTCTTGCCAGCTAATTCTGCTATTTCTATCAACTTGCTGAGCAATCTGAATTCTTCTATTTCTGCAGCGTTCGGCAACATGATTGTGTCGCCGCGCGTCAACAACTTCCTTGGTCTGCCTACAACATCGACTGCGGTGTCAAAGTTATTCAGTCTGCAAACTAATATCCACATGTTCACATCTTTCATAAGCGGATCGTGAACGGCAATTGACTGCAAGGTCTCACCGAGGCGTACTTTGTGATGGCGTCTATCTGACGGTTGCGCTGGTTCCTCAATCTCATCCAGGTTGACTGAATTTCTATTGCCGGCAAACCGCAATCGATAGAGTACCAGAGCCATTGGGCTGCTCACTGGCCCAGCTCCTTGCCCCACAGGTGGTGCTGTGATGGATCGATGTCTAGCGGCGAAATCTCTTACTGTTGTAGGTGCTTCGTATTCCTCAATCATTATTGGCGTTTCCGCTTCCGACGGCAGCTCGACACCTCTAACCGCAGCAGGGTTCGAGTTGAAGTAATGCTTTGCGTGGATGCTCAGTTCGTTTGGCGTCGGTATCCAAAGGTATTGCCCTTCGTAGATCGTTGACACCGTCTTCCCGTTGACGATGGTGAAGATTATTTCGGCTCTGTTGATCGTAATCAGTAATTGCACAAACCTTGCATCACCTAAAATACGTTCGGCGATATTTTCCAAGGTATCGTCTTTCTTGACCAGATATCTGACGCGGTGCTGCGTCAGCGAGCGAGCTGCCCACTGTTTCTTGTGTTCTTTCTTTTGTTCGAGTTCGCTGGCTTTCTCGAGCACTTTCAGAAAGTCTGACAACCGCATTGCTTCTACGAATGAGGTTGTGAAATGCTTTCCATCGTTTCCAGGTGTATCACTCGACTTCAAAGCATCGATAAGCCGCATGGCTTCCTTGAAGCCAGGCAACTCGAGGACTTCTGAGGGCGATAAATTCTGGTTCTGTTTTAGTTCGCTAATAACTTGCCTAATCGCGGCAGCTTCCTTTTGGGTTGCCACCATGTCTGATGCAACTGTGAGCATCGGAGGACGATGAATCTCTGCCCCCAAGCCTGCACGCTCCGGTGTCGTCTTGTTGGGTTCAAGGGTGTCGACAAGTTTTGACCCGGATTCAGGGCGCACGTTTGATGTTTCTGTAGGCTTAATTGCACCGGCGGGATCATTTTTCTTTCCGTCAATCACAACATCGTTTAGCTTGTTGACTGGGACTTCTGCACCGCGCGTCGCCACGCCTTCTACAGGTCGGCTCGATATATCCCCGGACCGATTTGTTGACATGTCGGATCGATTCGCTGGATTTTCAGTAGTTCGATTTATCGGATTGATCTGGTTATCGTTACCACGGTTTGTGCCAGAGTCCAAGCGGATTTCACCAGGTCGGTTAGTGGAAGGTTCACCAATTTTGGAGGCGTCGTTAGTTCGATTTGGTCCTGATTCTGAGCGGGTCTCACCACCAGGTATGTTCGCTACAACGTCAGCTCTACCTTCTGCTGTTCTGATTGAAAGTGGAGATTGCTGCATTGAGTCCGGTGTTGGCCGCCCAGCCATAGAGGAATCCGAACGGGTTGCGCTATCAGACTTATTTGCTTGAATCTCAGATCGATTCGTCAACGAAACATCCTGACCACGAATTTGCGAACCATCTGTTGGTTTTGATGTGGTGGCTTGGTCTGCGTTTCGAGCATCTTGATTTTTGCTGCCGGTTAATTCAGAACCTTTGTTAACTCCAGCATCCGCAGACTTGTTAGAAGCGCCATCGCTAACTCGTGCGTTCGAGCCATCTTGATTGCGAACTGATTGATTGTCTATTGTGCGACTAGAGGTCACTTCAATTCCACGCTGAGAAGCATCCACATTTCTGGCTGCACTATCTGCGGTGCGTTCACCACTTCGTTCTGCGCCGCGACCTTCTGCCGTTTTGAAATCTCGCGCTGCTTCGGTTGACTTGGTGCCCGGTTCAACTTGCTTACCGTCCACTATCCGGCTGCTTACATCAGTTGGTTTGGACTGGTCTAGGTTTTTCTGACTGCCATCCGTCGTCTTTGCCTCTCCTCGAGCATCGGTTGGTCGAGCTGTGGTATCACCTTGTTTTGCTTCTGGACTTAGTCTGTTCTCACCGCGACCTTGAGTTTCTGTAGGTCTCGCCGCATCGTTAGTTCCGGTTTTTGTCGGATCAGCATTAGGTCTCGCAATTCCATCGTTGGCTATGGATTTC
>PLZS01000037.1:3770-16728 GCA_003153555.1 Candidatus Melainabacteria bacterium
GGATCAGCATTAGGTCTCGCAATTCCATCGGTGGCTATGGATTTCGCAGGATCAGTAGTAGGTCGAACACCAATATCGGTGCCTAGGGTTTTAAGTGGTTCGGCGATTATTCTTCCCAGGTTATCGCGTGTGTCGGCTCTCAGAGCGGCTGACGTGTTGTCTGGTGTCCGGATGTCTCCCGCTGGACGCGGACCATCATTTGGAGCCACAGTTCCCTTAGTGCCAACTTCAGGTGACACCCCTCCAGTTGGGCTACCCTGAGTTCTCACAGCTTGAGGTGATGTGTCTGCACCGATCGAAGCCGGTCTGTCAGCGGTTGCTTGCGCGGTTGGTAAAATTCGCGCAGTCCCACTCTCTACTACCAGTGAGATATTCTGTTGATCAACTTTCGTTGTGATCGGCACCCCAGGTAGTGTTCGGTCGCTTCCATTATTGATCACCGGTGTTTGGCGAGAGTTGTCGACGACAGCGCCTAGAGCTTGCACATTGGCGGCGGAGAAAACCGAATCAGCCGATACCTTATGGAAAACAGGAATGACTGATGCTTCCGGATTTTGTAAAGCACTGCTTACGATAGGACTGTGACCTTGTGGGTTTGCCGTTGGAGTAGGCATCGGCGCCACTTCAAAATTTCGCGGAACTACTTGCGTTGCTTGAATTGTGGGTTCAGAACGATTGACGTCACTCCGAACTGACGCAGCTTGTACCGTCGTCAAGTCAATGCGAGGAGCGACTGGCAGTCCAGTGGCACTGTCAATACGAATTGGTGCCGGTTGTGCCGCAGTTGAAACGTCGTTACGAACGACGCCAACTTGTACTGGCTGAAGAGGTGTAAACGTTGCAGTCGGAATTTCGTTGCGAAGTGGCGAGGCTTGTCCGGTCGAAACATCGTTACGAACGACACCAACTTGTCCTTGCTGAAGAGGTGCAACTTGTGCAGTCGGAATTTCGTTGCGAAGTGGCGATCCTTGTCCAGTCGAAACATCGTTACGAACGACGCCAACTTGTCCTAGCTGAAGAGGTGCAACTTGTGCAGTCGGAATTTCGTTGCGAAGTGGTGAGGCTTGTCCGGTTGAAAGATCGTTACGAACGACGCCAACTTGTCCTTGCTGAAGAGATGCAACTTGTGCAGTTGGAACTTCGTTGCGAAATGGTGAGGCTTGTCCGGTTGAAAGATCGTTACGAACGACGCCAACTTGTCCTTGCTGAAGAGATGCAACTTGTGCAGTTGGAACTTCGTTGCGAAGTGGCGATCCTTGTCCAGTCGAAACGTCAACATGAGGTGCGGCAGCTTGCACCTCGAATACGTCAATTCTAGGACCCACCACTTTTCCTATTGATGGAACTGTCTCACCCTTCCCTGGATTCGCCCCTTGAACCACCGTGCGCGGAGCGGAACCAACGATGTCCGTTTCATTTCTCTGATTCAACGTGACACCAGTCATGGTGCTTTCTGTTTTCGGTGTGCTCACAATCACCGGAGTCGTTTCTGTAGTCATTTGGCGGATAATAGGCACATCCACGATAGGTTGACCAATGCCTGTGCGCTGAACGACTGATGCATCGGTCTGACTAAGGTTGTGGCAATCAGGATCGATAGCAGCTCGTTGAGCCTGAATTGGCTCTGAAGTCAACAAAGTGGTGGTCAGGGCTGATCTGATCAGAGGAGTCGATTGACCGACCGTAACTGATTCCGCAGCCTTGATTGCCGTGCCACTGTTCGCATCTAAAGGCGAGGGCGTCTGAAATATGGAAAATGGTTTTACTTCAGGCTTAATTGCGCCAGCAGAGTACGCGGTGGTCATGATCTGATCCGCAGGAGCGTTGGTATAACCCGACGCCACTAGCAAATGCGCAATCGTGGATTCGCGATCCCCAGGAGAGGCGTCGGTGTTGGTTTGGCGCGACTGATTGTTTCTATCGGCGCCGAGGTTTTGCAAATATGATCCCATACTGCCATCCGCTGTGAAAGTGCGTGTGCGAGCGAACTATTACTTATCCGAGGATAGTCTATGCAGCAAGCTGCTCGACTTATCAATTTGCGCAGGCAATCAAAAACGCCATAAATATGAAAGGTGCCCGCCTGTTGTGTATGTACACAGGTGTGATGATTGTCTGGACACAATAAGAGATTAAATGTCCCGAGAACTGGCATGTTTAAGGCACTGCTGCTTGTTGACAACGCTCTGGTTGAGGGGCTATTATTCTTAACGCTATCTTATATATAGATGGTCGATGCCGAAAATGTCGGGTAATTCCGATTTTACTAAGTGGAAATCAGCCTTAAGTCGCTATGCAGCCCGTTTTGGGTATGTATATGTATATCGCAAGCAAGTTTTTTCCCATTTATAGATCCTCTCCGGAGTTGCACTATGCCTGATACAACAGACTCCACTTTTCGTGTTCCTGATGACAAAAAAACTCAGGACGGTGCTGGAGACGTCAACGCGACCGGCACTGGTACTGGCACCGTCGCCCGCGTAGGCGATGTTCCTCATAAAGGCGATGCTCCCGGTGGTGACGCGTTTGAAAGCTCGGGTGATGCGTTGCGGGCGGCGGCAGGCTTGGAAGGCGGCGGGACTAAGAACTCGCGCTACAGCATTAGTGAATTCGGACAAAACGTAGGACAAGGTGAGGGCATATCTCGCGGACAGGTGGTCAAATATACCGATGCTGAAGGTAACACTATTCAGGGCGGACAATATCACAACAGTGAGGGCACTTTTTTTAAGACGCCTGAAGGTGATAAGTACAAAGTTCAACTGGAAAATGGGCAGTATAATTTGCAGCCCACTAAACCGGGTCAGCAGCCAATTGAAGCGACGACGAGAGATGTGGTGTCAGACGGCTTCGGTCGGTTTGGAAATAGGGACAATAATGGTCAAAATGGTGATAGTAATAAAACAGTTCCACCTGTCGACAAGACAGTAGTGACGCCTGNNCAGTAGTGACGCCTGCGGTCGACAAAACAGTAGTGACGCCTGCGGTCGACAAGACCCTAGTGACGCCTGCAGTCGACAAGACAGTAGTACCGGCGGTAGTTCCGGAAAAATCAGTGATTGCAACTGCAGCTCCGATTGCCAGCGGTGCCGCTGATAGAACCACAACTGCTGATCATCCTGCCGCGACGGGCGCTGGTGCTCCAAGTGTTTTGAACAATTTGGGAGATACTGTTAAAGCCGTGCGCACTGATAATCCAGCTGTCGCACCAACTGTACCGGCAGTAACAACTGATCGCACTTCCGCTGCCGGTCCCGGCGGTGGAAAGATTGTGACAGATGGGTCACAGGTAGTAGCACCGGTAGTAGCACCGGTAATAGCACCGGTAGTAGCACCAGCCAGGGTGGTCGATAACAGTGCCATAATAAATTTGGCCAACAACAATAGACCGGGCACCGGCGATGGTATCATAACAACCAATCGTCCTGGTGGTGACGTCAAGGTTGTCACCACTAACGTTGATGGCATCATATTGAACAAAGGTCAGATACCTGGAGGCGATAGTTTTAGACCTGATGGAAAAGATCGTCCCGCTCCAGGACAACAAATTGATCCTGCCATCCTTCTGGGTAAAGGCATCGATGGAAAACTTCAAAATCCCGCCGACAGAATTGGCTTAGGTCCCGACGGCAAGCCTTTACAGCTGCCAGACGCTGTTGTGAGGGGTTTAGGACAACCCGGTGATGGTAAAGATAACCCTAACGGTCCCGCACTTGCGAAGGGGAAAGATGGAGGCGATCAGCCTCAGGCGCTGACGCCGGCCCAGAGGAACATGATTCCAGGACTGGATCTCAACGATCCACAAACCAAGGCGTTTCTTGCTGACGCTTTGAGACAAATTCAAGCCAACAAAGTTGGCGACTTTGATCCACGTAATCAGAACCAGAGTTTGCAAGATATTTTGAAAGGATTTGATCCCCATAAAGTAGACAGACTGCAGGCTTTCTTGAACCCCGATGGTAAGGGTCCAATTAGCGATGCCGCCGTCGGTAAGCTCGCATCCATTCTTACTCAGAGCAGTGAACGGGTAACAGGAACGGCTGCCACTGATCTCACTCTGGGTCAGAAAACATCTATCGATCGTGTTACTGAACTAATTCGTGGCAATCAGAATTTAATTGACTTGACCACGTTGCAAACCAAAGATGCTCGTCTGCTGCAAGAGATAAACAGAGTGATGGGCGACGTCAACAAGCAGTTTGGATTTGAAGGAAAGAACGCCCTTACACTGGGAGATATCATCGGCAAATCACTCGATGGTACCAAGGGTGGTGAACGCGGATTAGGAATTGAAGGAAAGGCTTCATTAGATCGCGCTCTTGGACTTGATCCCCTGAGCTTCACAGCGAAGATGACGCCAGCGCAAGAGCAAGCAATTCGAGCCCTGTTAGATTCGAAAGGATTGACTGGAGACTCTAAGGGAGAAATTTCTCGCCAAGAACAGGCAACTACAATTGCTTCTCGGATTGCCGATTTGACAGGCAAGAATGACCCGGGCAACGGCACCAAGGGAGAATTAGGTGGCAAGCAAGAGATAGTGAAAACAGATTACGTCGTTCGCCCAGATTCAAAGGAAGCTGAAAAGTCTGACCAGCTCACCCCGTTTGTCAAGCACGATACAACAATAGCGAATTTGGATGGGACGAAGAATCCAACTGACGAGAAAGACAGCCTGGTCGCTAAGTACAAGAATGAACAAGCGCGACTGTTAGAAGAGGATCAGAAGCGTCGTGAGACAGCATTGTTAGCGCTTGCTACGGAACGAAAACTTCGGGAAGACAAAGAGAAGCAACAGAAGGAACAAGAGCGTCTGCAAGAGAAGAAGAAGGATGAAGACTCACGGCGCAGACGATATGTTGTGCGGGAGAAAGATACTCTCGAATCAATTGCCGTAAAGCAACTTCGCGATGCCAAATTAGCGCCGCTAGTCTATGAGCTGAATAGGAAAGAGCTCGCCTTAAAAATGGAAAATGGTAAAGAAGTTGTAGATCTGCGACCGCGTCAGGTGATCTGGTTGCCTTCTGGCGTTGACATTAAAGAGTTTCGCAAACGCCTGCATTCTGGCTCCACACCTCAATCTGCAGGTGGTGACAAATTGACCGCCGAAGATGAATTGGCAGCTCGCTTTGGTAACAATTGGGCTGGTACTACATCTGATGCCATCACTGCTGGTAGTGTCACGGCAGAGGATGCGGTACACGAAGGCATGATGTCATCCGCGGTGGCGGCATCGCAAGTTCGAAGAGCTAACATTGAGAGCCTACTTGGACCCCTGTCAAAGCAAAAGCCGACTGATGGTCGCATCCGATACGTTGTTCGTCTGGGTGACACGCTCAAATCGGTAGCAATGAAACATCCATCTTTGCAGGAAGTCTCCTTGTGGTTACTTCTTGCTGAAGTTAATGAAATTGCGCCTGATACTGATGAAAAGGGAATTCCGATCGCAAAACTTTCTCGTGGGTCAACTTTGCTAATGCCAACAGTTGAGGAAATTCAAGCCTTCCGTGAGCAGCATGGGGCAAAGCCGAATCAGCGTGCCGAAAGAGCGACTAAAACTTGTCCCCAGTGCGGTCGATTGAGCGTGCTAGGCGCGTCGATTTGCGGCGCATGTGCGCACAGCTTCAATATCGACCACAGCCCAGCTGCGACGCAGAATGACGCAGGAATGGTCGTGATGCAAGCTGCTGGATTCGTCGGCAAGCCAGGGCTGCCGCCTGAAAAGCGTCCACTTGCGCCGAGCGATACAACGGTCAATCTTGAAGCCAGCACCGTCGTACTTCCGCAACGGCTTTACGACGAGAGCGCCCAACTGGCCATAGTCCAGCTCGATGAGCAGACGAGACTGACCAGATTTATGAATCATGGGGATACTCCCTCAACGATTGTTCTAATCGAAGTCAGTAGAGACAATGCCTGGCACTCAGTTGTTGCCTACGAAATCTTCCCGCAGAATTCGATGCGGCATGAGTACAATCCGAAAGGCGAACGAAAGAGCGTCAGAATTGATTTGCCTACTGAGGCGATTTTAGAATTGTCGAACAATGATTTGAAGGCAAACTGGAAGAATTATCGCGACCGATATTTTGCCCAGTTGATCAGCCTCAATCGCTGACCTATTCAGTCCGATCAGAATTAATCTTATAGCCTCCATTTTGCTGTCTAGTGGGCCGGAAATGTTGGATAGATTACAGTATTGGCAAGCAGTGAGGAGTATATTGACAACGGCAACGCCACGGTAGCATGTGCTCGCCGCCAAAAGGCGTTACGGGAATCGACTGGGCTAGTCGAGCCTGTCGGACAATGACCTTTTACTATGTAGCCCAAAACGCGCTGCTGTTCAGGCTTTCGCCACAGCATCAAGCCTCTTCGAAGGCAAAGCGCATTCTCAAATCTAGCGTGCAACCGTCAGGGCGGTTCTGGTTCTTCTATGGCAGACGTTATTAAACCAGCCGATGATCCCACCCAGCCGCCAAAAGCGACTGATAAAACCACGACTACCGATAAAGCGAAGACCGACACGCTTAACTTGACCGACATCGTGCCTGGCTCGACTCCTGAGCTGCGGAAGCAGACGCTTGTAGCGATGCGACCAGCGGGAAATGCTCTCGGAGACAACTTCACGATTACCAACTCGTCATATTCGTCGATCACTGCCTCGCTAGACAAAGCTGGTCTATCCACACCCCCGGGAGGCGAAATTGCTCCCACGGTTACCGATGCTAAGGCTCCTGTTGCGCCTGGCAGTCCTTTTCTCGTTTCACAAGTCTCTGACGGACAAGTAGTCGCACCCAAAGCCGACGTACTCTCCTTGACGGGTCAGCCAACGACGCTCAAGGCTGGCGATGCTAACTTCATTCCAGCTGGATGGATTCAGTATCCGCCAGGTCCCGCTCCTGAGGTCGCGAACGCCCCAGTCACAGGCACCGCGGTTATCGCTGGACCTCCGCAAATCATTGATAAGGGCACTGATGCTAACAAGCAGCATTTAGTTGAGACTTTAAATCCAGATGGCAGCTACGTCACCCGGGATACGAATATCAACCCACCGCGCGTGCTTGCCGAAAAAGACTCAGCCGGACGGGAGAGCAAATTCGTCTACTCAAATGGCAACTTAGTCGAGGTTGATAACGCGACCGGAACCTGGAAGCAGAGCAACAATGACGGTAACTGGACAAACGAAAAAGGTCAGAAGTTCAACGGTTCGATTACTGTCAACGATAGCAACGGCTCTTTCAATTATCAGGACAGAAGCACCGGCATAACCACGACCTGGAATCCAGATGGTTCTCATCAGGTTCAGTTTAAAGACGGCACCAAATTCGATGGCAAAGATTTTGACGCTACAGGCAAAGCCACGATCATGGAAAATGGTTCGTCGAGCGCTTATTCACTCGATGGCTCCAAGTTAGTTACCAATCCTGATAAATCCACTGTTCAAACCAATGCGGATGGCCAGGTCACAAAAATGACCACGGCCGACAACAAGAGTTATGAGTTCCAGTATGACAGCCAAGGCAATCGCACCGGTGTAAAGAACGAATATGGTTGGTGGCACAGCACTGACGGAACTACTTGGACCAATGACACTGACAAGACTTCCATCAAAGGCTCATTCAACGTCACTTCCGATGGCACCTACACGTTCTCGGGCGCACCGAAGCCTGGTGATACTTTCCCGACGAGCGAAACGAGAAAGGCCGACGGAACTGTCATCATCGGCAAAGGCGATGGCACCACTCTAGCTACTCAACCTGACGGATCTACCGTGGCTCGCGACAGTCAAGGACGACCCACAACTGTCACCACTGCCGATCAGCAAAAGTACACTTTCAAATACGACGGAAATACTACTACTTTTACCAACGCTAAAGGCGATTGGACCTCGACCGATGGGCAAAATTGGACGAACTCCAAGGACGCAACACAAACCTTCAAGGGCAGCATCGGCGTCGACGATCATGGAAACATAGTCCAAACCGACGCTGCAACAGGGATCAAAAACCTTACTCAGCATGACGGCACGCAGCTGCAAGTGAACCAAGATGGGTCATCGATTCAGCGCGACAAAAACAATCAAATTATCAAAGATACCGATGCGGCAGGACATTCCGCTGAATTTACGTACAATGCAAATGGCACCATCGCCAGCACTAAAAATGATTCTGGAACTTGGACGACTACTGATGGCACCAATTGGACCAGTGGCACTAACAGTTGGCATGGATCGATCGGCATAGATCAGGCGACAGGCACCACGGTTTATCAAGACGTTGCCGGGGTCAAACAGATCGCGAACTTGGATGGAACAAAGGCGGTTGAGAATACCGATGGTTCCAAGCTTCAGTATGACAAATCTGGACATTTGACCAGCACTACTGATGCTCACAACAAGGTTTCAACATACAATTACACCGGCGATAAGCTGACTGATATCCAGACACCAACTGGACAATATCACTCGGCTGATGGCGGACAAACTTTCACGGATGCAACTGGCAAGGTCATTTCGCAAGTCAAATTAGACGCTGAGGGCAATCTCTCGTTTAAAGATGCAGCGGCGAACAGCACTGTGCAACATATCGACGGCAGCATCATTCAAAGTAATAATCTTGGTTCGGTGACCAGTGTTACAGATGGTTCACCGCAAGGAAAGAATTACACTTATACATACGATGCGAGCAACAAACTTACATCATTCACCACTCCAGATGGCAATTTCTCAACCACCGATGGTGGCAAAACATTTACTAATGGAACAGCGGTTCTAAACAGTGTCGCAGTCGATAAACTTGGCAATCTGAATTACCACGATGCAAGCGGCAGCACTGTTCGCAAGTACGCCGATGGCAGTTCATATGTAGAAAAAGCTGATACATCCAGTATTGAAACAAATAAAGCTGGGCAAGTTACTCAGATTTATGACGCGAAAGGTAATTCGTACAGCTTTGGTTACGACGCTAAAGGGCAATTGACAGACGTCAACAACATGGATGGGCATTGGAAAACAACCGATGCTTCAGGCACAAATTGGATAAACGACAGCGGCCAAACCTGGAAAGGCAACATCACCGTTAAGACAGATGGAACCTACTCCTTCACTAATAACTTTGGCGAAAAGAGCACCGTCGATATCAAGACCGGCGATATAACAACGCGCCAAGCTGACGGTTCGACGAAGGTTCAAGGTGTTGATCCTGTAACTAGTGAGAAATATGTCAAACAGACTACTGACACCGCTGGACACACAGTCAGTTATGGATATGACAATACGACTGGCAAGTTAAACACAATAACTGATGGTGCAAACGTCTACAAAACCACTGATGGCACCACTTGGACTGGAAAAGATGGTGCGGTCTACAAGGATGTGACGATTAGCGCGGGTGGGCTGCCGCAGATGACCGATGCGAGTGGGCTGATCCATACCCACCAGGCTGATGGCTCGGTCACAACAGCAACTAAAGATGGTCATGTACAACAAGTGATTGATGGTGTCGGTAAAACGACCAATTTTGCCTATGATTCTACTGGGCTGAAGACTATCACTGCGGGTAGTACCACATACGAACGCAATACCGACGGCACTTTTACTGATAAATCTACTCCGCCTAAGAACTTCAATGTTTCTGTGTCGCCGGATGGCAGTCAAAATTGGCACAGTACCGACGGCAACACGCAACTGACGATCAGAGCGAACGGCACCCAGAGAGAAGTCACTTCTACTTTCGGATTACCTTCATCGACCGTCGAACGTGACGCCACCGGCAAGGTGCTCAACGTGGAAGATTCGCAAGGGAGTGTGACAACGATCAAGTATGGTCCGAATGGTCAGCCGTCGCAAATTAGCGACGGTGTCGGCACATGGACTTTGGGCAAAGATGGGAAAACGTGGGTTAGTGATCTGCGAGGCGAGCCACCGTTCAAAGGAGCAGTCACTGTCGACAGTAAAGGTAATCAGACTTGGACTGATTCAAGTACTGGTGTCGTCAAGACTTTGGCCGCTGACGGCAGTCAGATAACTGCAAATCCGAACGGCTCACGCATAGAAGTGAACGCATACGGCGATACGACTACCTACACTCATGCACCAATCGGTGGTAAGCAAACTCAAGTAACAGTAGATGGCAATGGCAACATCCAAGTCAAGAACGGTGCAGACGGTTCTGTACTCTCTCAAGTTGCCGGCACCAACAATTTCACGTTGACTGATGCTCAAGGAAAGGTGTTGCAAACGGGAACCGGACGAATTACGGTCGACGAGAAGACAGGCACCACTACGATTACTAATTCTGCAACCGGCACGGTGCAAGTGCTGCGAGCTGAAGGCAATGGTCTGACTGCCACTAAGACTGCGAATGGCAGCTATCAAGACGTCAATGGCAAACCGATCGTTATTACACAACAACCACCACCATTAATTCAGCAAGCTCCCCCACCGCCGTTGTTTGGTCCAAAGCCTACTCCTGTGGTTGACACGCCTCTGAGCCATTTGACCGCTCCGGTGACTCCTCAAGTGAACGCTTCTCCTGTGATTACCAGGCCCGCTGAACAGGCTCCGATAATTCAGCAAGCTGGCAACCAACCTGTTGTTCTAGCGCCTGTTGTGACGAAGGACGTGGCACCACCTGTGGTGACCAATGGTCCGCCGGTTTATGTTGCTCCGCCACCACCGTCGCCGTTTGTTCCACCGGCTGTGCATAGTATTGCTGACTCCAATACTGTTGGATTGGTTGCCCAAACACTGCGAGTTGATCCGCCACAGCGGATCGAACCAGTCACTATGAGTTACGGTGGTGGTGGACCTGGTGCTGCTCCGATCGCTGAAAGAATTAGCTACTCCAATAATGCACCTGAGTTATTCAAGCAAAGTGTCAGCATAGAGAATTCAAACCAAACTACGCATTACGCGCCCATTGATAATGTGATTAGCAATTATTCCCCCGCCAGGAACGATGCTCCAATTAACTCTGGAAATCTATCGAATACTCCTCTAAAGGATGGATCGGTCGTTGCGGCTCCGATAAAGATAGCTCCTGTGGTCACGCCCGTTGTCGCAGCGACCTTAGACAAGCCGCCGGTGACTGTAGATACGAAGGCTCCTCCTGTGACAGTGGACACTAAGGCACCTGTGACAGTAGACACTAAAGCCCCTGTGACAGTAGATACCAAGGCGCCTGTAACTTTGGACAAAGCTGCCACCGTTGATCCGGTCAAAGTTGATGCAACCGCGACTGTATTGAAGGCAGTCGCTGACGCAACAGCGGTTGGGACGAAAGCCGATGTGTTGACGCCGGGAGCCACTCTGCAGAAAGACGTAGTGGCAACTGTCACCCCCACTGTTGAAAAGGACTCTTTTGGGCATGTTACTGCGATCACCGATTCTGTCGGAAACAAAACAAACATAGAGTATTCACCTGGTCCGAATGGTCAGCCGATAAAAGTTAGTGATGCCAGCGGCAGTACTACCTATACATTAAGTGCGGACGGCAAGAGTTGGATTAGTAGTGTTGCAGGGGCGCCACCATTTAAGGGCACTCTCACCGTTGATGCGAGTGGAAAACAAACTTGGACTGACAGCGCAACGCAGGCATTTAAGACCATTTCGCCTGATGGCGCTCAGATGATTGTGAAGGCGGATGGATCTAGGGTATCCGTTAGTGCGGATCATCAAACAACCACATATTACTTAGCACCAGTCAACGGAAAGGTGACTGAAGTAACCGTCGGACCTAACGGAACTGATATCAAGAATTCTGAAGGTTACTTGTTGCGTCAATCCAATGGTAATGTCCTCACGGTGTACGATCCGAAAGGCAATGTGGTCAAGGAGACAACTGGCACCGTAACAATTGACAGCAAGACGGGAATGGTTACCATCAGTCCGATGGAGAAGATTGCTACTCCAGTTGCAGTTCCAGTGGTGCTACCAGGAACGGTTGCAGGATATGGCCCTACTAAGGACAACGGGACAAACTTCTACGGTTCGCCAATCGAGGTTGTGAAACCTACGGTTCCCGTAGTTGTGACCAATGTCAGCGGTGGATCGGGTGGGACAGTCACAGTTGGACCAGTTCAACCCACAGGTGGTCCCGTTGCGCTGGGTAACACTGGTAGTGGAACGCTAAATCTTTCTACAAACACAGGTGTCGCGATTGGCAGTGCCAATGGTAGTGTCACTTTGAGCACCACAACCGGTGCGCACGGCACTACGCAGACGACTAACTTGCCGACGACTGCTCAGACTGGAACGACTCAGACTGGAACGACTCAGACTGGAACGACTCAGACTGGAACGACTCAGACTGCTACGAATCTAACTGGTACAAATCAGACTGGAACGACTCAGACTGGTACTGGGACAAATCAGGCTGTCACCAATCAAACTCTTTCATCCACCGCTGTTTCGGGAACCGTAGCCGCTATTCTAACTGGTGCAACTGGTGCGAATCAAACCGGAACGAATCAGACTGGAACCAATCAAACCAGTACCAATCAAACCGGTACGAACCAGACTGGCACCAATGCAGGAAGCACTATTGCGGCAAATTCTGGCAACAACGCGCCTATTGTTAGCAAAGACCCAAGCAGTACCGCGTCCATAAACACGGGCGCTAGTGCAAATACTACCGTGACCACCAACACCACTGCAGCATCTATAATTAACTCTCCATCTGGAAATTCGAATAACAGTACGCTCAGTCTTTCCGCAGCTGGCAACAATGCCTCCGCGCTGCCGACGGTTACTGTGAGTGGTGGTCAGTTAGCGAGCCAGAGTCCAGGAAGCGTAGTAGCAGCTAATCCCGGTGGTGGTCAGTTAGCATCGAGTGGAAATGCCGGAAGCGTAGTAGCGGCGAATCCAGGTGGTGGTCAGTTAGCATCGAGTGGAAATGCAGGAAGTGTAGTAGCGGCGAATCCAGGTGGCGGTCAGTTAGCATCGAGTGGAAATGCAGGAAGCGTA
>PLZS01000136.1 GCA_003153555.1 Candidatus Melainabacteria bacterium
GGTGAAGCCGCAGCTGAACACCTGCAAAACCTCCCAAGACCGCGCCGGTAAAAGCAGCCTGATAAACTGACTGCACGCCTTCTGCAGGTGACATCGCTGCACCTGTCAAAGCGCTATGAACGCCCAGTCCAACTAGTCCGCCTCCTGCACCGGCGGCTCCCGTTGTCAGGCTCTTATTCAAAATGCTCGCGTTTTTCGCCGATGCACCTGTGAATTCGGAGAGTTTGTTTGACATGACGTGCATGGATCCCAATGTGACACCAGATGTGATGCCCTGGATCAATCGTTCTTGAAATATTCTATTTTGGTTCTGATTAGGTTCTAGCAGCGCCGCTTGCGCAAATCCTGCAGATACTACTTCTCCGGTTCTAAATGCCGAGGCTGTTGCGGAGGCGGATCCCAGCCCAAGACTTAAGGCAAATTCCTCAGCTTGAACAGCGCGACTGATGTTTTTGGTTACAGCAAGACAAGCTAGAAAAGGAACCATCGTCCCGGCAGCAGCAGCGACTTGCTGCGTGTGCCAGTCAAAGCTGCCAAATTTGGCATCATCTTGCTTTTCGACAAGCTTCAATGTGTTCGCTACGTTTGAGCCAGCGGTGCGATCGATGATTTGGCTTATTCCGGTGAGCGGATTTTGGATCGCCGAATAAGCGAGTGTTCTGGCAAAATCGGCCATGCCACCATCGCTGTATTTTTCACCCGCGACGTTAAATGGTGGCGGAACCACGTCAAAATTGCCGTTAGAAATGGATTGATCTGCGCTAGCCAAACTTAAATTACCTTGCCACATACTCAAAATATGGTGAAAAGGTTACCAAGGTATTTCCAAGTGGAGGCGTCTCTGCCGGGGAGCGCGAACCTCTGTGTCTTGCGGTTCGCCACTTTGGCGACCGAGTCAATCCCCGGTAGGGCTCGCACCCATAGTGCTGCCGCTCTTAGCATTTGAGCCGGGTGGTCCGAGTTCTCGCAGCATTCTTTCGTACATCCGGCGGATCCCAGTATTCTGAATGTCTTCGATGTTCATCCGTGTAAGAGGGAATGTAATTAGTTCCCCGTGACGACGAATAATGTAATCCACCTTAGTGCCGGCTTTCCCATCAGCCACGTCCCAGGTAGTGCGTTGAGTGTCTTTTCCCTTCAAGACATGATCGGCAATTTGTACAATTACGTCACCGGAGCGGATTCCGGCTAGCGATGCGGGACAATCAGGAAAAACTTGCTCAACTCTATCGACTTTGCTGAAGAGGCGTCGTGTGCTAACAATGCCGATAATTCCATATTCCAGATTTCTGTAATCGTCAGTTGTCCATCTTCTTCCAAATAGTCCGAATCCAGGAGAGCTTTTGCGCACAGCCGAACCTTTCAATGTGCGAATGGATGCTCTTTGAGCGCTGGCTGATTGGTCGTCCGAGACATCCAGCGTTGCCTGACCATCAAGACTATAGACGTCGCTGCAAGACATTGAGACCAGAAATAAGACAGGCAATAGCGCTCGAATGGAGGAGCCTGCTCGCATGTTCATTTGTAGAAACTCGTCGCTCCCAGATAAGTGTCGCTAATATTCGTATCTAACCAAAAACTCGCTTCTATTAGGAGCTTCGAAAAAGAACTAATCCAGTTAAAGATACTTCGCAGTTTTCAATTGCGCGATTATTTTGTCATTGGTTTCAGTGTCGCTGTTTAATCGCTTCAGTTCTGATAGTGCTTTTGTTTTTTGATGCAGAAGGCATAAATCTCCAATATAGCCAAGCAGATTGCTTCTGCTGTGTTCTGATTTGAATTCAGCTAGAGCCGCACGAGAATGTCGCTTTATCTCTGTCGGAAACAGCGTAGTGACGTTCACTAATTTATTTCCCTTTCCCCATTGCCAGATTTGCAACGGTCCACCCATTTCCGGCTGCGAGAGCGACCAGTCTTCGGTGACGAATTCGATTTGTGCATGCGCTGGATCTCCGCGCAGGTCGGCAAGGCGAGGATTATTCAGCCCCCATTCGTGGGTTGAGACTTTCATTTTTCTAGACGCGCGATCATAGTAGTAAGTCATTTCACAACCAAGACGAGCGTGATCAACTATCCGAGTGACCCGTGTGTCGACTAATACTTTGCCGGACGGATCCAGGTTCGCAGTTACGAAAGGACCGAAGCATTCCGGTATCAAGTCCGTCTTTCCCTGATCGCCACTGATTTTAGGCAACTCTAAAGGTCGAGACCAAACTACTCTTCGACCTCTTTTGATTTGCAAATTCCAATTCGATCCACCGTGATTATATAATTCCTGATCCCAACGCAAGGTTGCTTTGGTATTACCTGCGGTGGCTACCCGAGCACCTTTCATTTTGTCGCCGTGAGCTCGCGCATCGTCGGAATTACTCGAGGGCTTTCGTTTGTTGTAACGGCCCGTCTTTGCGTCGTAATCATATTCGACGCCATCGACCTTCTGGTAGCACTGCACTTGAAGCAAAATCGCCGGGTCGCTCTCGCCTTCAACATCAATTAATCGTGGACCGCTAATCTTGACGATATCAGCTTTGTCCTTTTCGCTGACGAAGGATTCTGAGTAGGACAACTTTCCTTTTCGTGAAATTTGGAGCTTGCCGCTGGTTCTGGCTTTTCCATCCTCAAAAATATGTGCGTTAAGAGTCAGTTTTGCCGACACGGGTTCTTGGAAAGAGGTGAAAATACTTTTTTGACGCGGAGCCACCCAGTTCGCCTGGTAAGTACTTGCGCTACTCAGATCGGCATATGCGCCCGGTGTTGCAGCCTGCAAAAGTGAGAAGCACATCGCCACGCAGCTGATCGTCTTTGGCAAACTCAGCATTCCTCTCGAAACGCTGGGAACGGACTTCACTGGGCTAACCAAAAACGTCTTCATTATTTCCTCGCTTTAGATCCTGTCTCGGCAAACCTGGTGTTCCAAGTTATGATTGCATCTACTTGGATTGCGAGATATTTAGGCGTTATAAAATTGTATCGTGACGTTTAGGCACTGGTACTTGAATTTGGATTCTAAGACTTGGTCTTGACGTTTCAATAGTCATGTTGAATTGATCGCAACTTTCGCCTTCTACACGCTATCAGTATCCACAACTTTGTAGCCAACTCCATAAACTGTTTCGATGATAGGCGGCTTTCCGTCGTGCTCGAGTTTCTTGCGCAGATTTTTGATGTGTGTACGGATGATTTCAGGTGATGCGTCCTCTTCAGCTTTCCATACGCGGCTTAAAAGCGCATCAGCACTAAATACGATATTACGATGACGCATCAGAAATTCGAGCAAAGCAAATTCTTTCGGCACCAACTTGATCGGTTGTTCGTTCACTGTGACGCAGAACTTGTCTCTGTCTAACTCGACAGCGCCGACTTTTATGATGTTTGAAGTGATCGCGACTGAGGATCTGCGTGCCAATGCTTTTACGCGTGCTAGCAATTCTCGAACATCGAATGGCTTGGTTAGATAATCGTCGGCGCCAGAACCCAGTCCCTCTTCTTTATTGGAAATGGTCTGGTTTGCAGTCAGGATCAGAACACCGCCGCGTCCACCTCTGTCTCGGTATTGTCGACATAGTTCCACGCCGGTCACACCAGGCAGATTCCAATCAAGAATTAGAACATCGTACTCGTACAGGCGCAACCTTTCCTGTGCCGCAGCACCATCTTCTTCGCTTTCAACGATGTGGCGATCGATTATCAGGCAGTCCAAGATCACTTTCAGGATCTGTGGATCGTCCTCCACAACTAGAATCTTTGCCACTCTTTCGCCTCATTATCGGACTGTATGGAAGCTATCAATGAAACGTAAGTCGGGCGGTTTAATGGATAGCCTATCCTCAGATAAATAGTCTAGCAACTACTGAGGTATATGAAATGCATGGTTGATCTCGTACGCCGCTTGGCTTTTGGGCAATGACGGACTCCTCTGAACCGTTTCTTATTCGAAATATGCAGCTAATGAGTCAGCTGAGCGGCTTTTGCACGTTTTTGATTGGCATTGCTTCCCTTCTTGCCTGGACCTCCGGAAACCCAACTCTGTCAGCTTTTAAGTCTATTCCCGCCTTTCCGTTTGTGATCGCCGGACTCGCTGTTTGCGCGCTGCAGTCTCGCAAGTTCAAGTCTGTGATCCATATCTCTGGACTCGTTTTGGCGTTTGGACTGCTCTTTATCGCCTCTCATGATCTGGTTGACCTGGCCATGGCGTCCAATCAAGAGTCGCTGCAGTCGATGACCGGTGGTTTTGCATTTTCTTTATTGAATTCGCTCGCTGCAAACGACGCTCTCTCTTTGCTGCTAATTAGCATTGCTCTCTTACTTGTGGATTTGCCGGCGAAGCGATTTCGGCTAGCGGATTTATTCACGATTGTGGCGGCATTTATGTCGATGATGACCTTACTAGGAGTGATTTTCGGCATACCTGGATTTTGTGTCTTCATCTCGTGCTTGCGCATATCCCTTTTCGAAGGTCTCACTATTGCGGCTCTTTCCCTAGGTGTTTTATTCATTCGTCCTGAGCAAGGTCTGGCCTCGATCATGACTCGCGATACCGCAGGTGGTGTGCTTGCAAGAAGGTTATTACCAGCAGCTGTGATAGTTCCACTGCTCCTGGGCTGGTTGCGAATGGAAGGAGAGCGCCTAAAAATCTACAGTCCCGAGATGGGACTGACGCTTATGGTAGCAATGCTTGTTCTGATCTTTCTAACTGTTATATGTTGGAATGCCTGGTCAATAGATAGAATGGACCGGGCTCGCTTGCGAGCAATTAAAGAAATGGAAACTGAAATCGCACGACGCAAAGAAGTTGAGCAGCGCTTTAAAGATTTCTATTCGAATGTGTCGCATGAGTTGCGCTCACCGATTACGTCTATCCAGGGAGCTTTACAGCTGATCGAGCAAACTATGGATGCCAAAAGCGCCAGCAGCATAAAGGATCTAATAAGCACAGCTGATATTAGTTGCGACCGTTTGATTCGATTGATCAATGATTTGCTTGATGTGAAGCAAATCGAAGAAGGCAAGGTCAATCTTCAAATCAGTTCACTCGATACTTTGGAAGTGGTTACTCTGGCCGTTGATGGCTTGAAGGGAATGGCTAACGATGCCAGTGTCACACTCAACGTGGTGCTGGATGCGTTGGGGTATGTTTTAGCCGATGAAGATCGGATCATTCAAGTGCTGACCAACTTTATATCTAACGCAATTAAGTTTTCTCGCGCTGGAGATCTTGTTGTTGTGAAAATTAGCCAACCTGTCCCCGAGCGAATCCGTTTCTCAGTAAAGGACAGTGGACCAGGTATTGCTGAGGATCAGCAGCACAAGATTTTTGGGAAATTCGAAAAAATTGATGCGCACGATGGGTTGAAGCGAAAAGGATCCGGTCTTGGCTTAGCGATTTCAAAGGGAATTATCGAAGAGCATGGTGGCAGTATTGGCTTTTCGACAGAATTGGACAAAGGCACAGAATTTTGGTTTGAACTACCTGTTGCCAAAGAGTCTAGAACAGAGAGCTTGGAGAGTTTGCGAGCCGCGGAGAACACCGCCTTTTGAAAGCTTTGATCAAATTCGTATCGACTTGCGTAGTCGTCCTCTCGGTATTGCTTTGCACTGCTTGTGGTGGCGGACCGTCCATTCCATCTTTGAGTGTCAAGGCTCCCGAACTCGAAGGAGGCAAAGACTGGCTCAACACAACAAGACCGCTTAAGTTGAGCGATCTAAAAGGTAAGGTTGTCTTGCTAGACTTTTGGAATTTGAGCTGTGTCAATTGTTTTCACACAATACCTGTCCTTAAAGCGCTCGAGGAGCACTATCCCAATGAACTTGTAATCATCGGCATTCATTCACCGAAGTACAGTAGTGAGCGAGATACTAAACCTTTGCGAGAGGCGGTGTTGCGAATGGAAATGGATCACCCGGTGATCAACGACGCTGAGGATCAGCTTTGGACTGCATACGGTGTAAAGGGATATCCGACAATCGTTCTAATTGATCCAAACGGTGGTCTCGTGAAAATGATGATCGGCGAACGCAGTTATCTGCAACTGGACAAGCTGGTGAAGCAGTTGATTGATCAGTACAAAAAGTCTGGTCAGATTGATGAGAAGCCGCTTGCTTTCAAGCCTGAGCGGTCCGAAGTGCAGAATACTCCACTGCTCTTTCCGGAAAAACTTTGTGTCGATCCTAAAAGGAAGATGCTTTTCATTGCAGATTCAGGACACAATCGAATTGTCGTCGCGGATCTTGCCGGTAAGTTGTTGAAAATAATCGGAACTGGCAAGATCGGCGCCAAAGACGGATCCTACTCTAACGCTGAATTCCATCACCCTCGTGGTCTGGCTATTGACGGCGACAATTTGTATGTTGCTGATACGCAGAATCAGAAGATTCGAAAAGTGGATTTAGAAAAACAAGTTGTTAGCACTGTATCTGGTGATGGACAGTTGACTGAGATTCTTTCTCCTCCCGAACTCGGCAACGCGAAAGACGTTAGACTCAATTCGCCCTGGGACTTGGTTGCCGCCAAGAACAAGATCTACATTGCTATGGCTGGTTCGCACCAGCTCTATGTGCTCGACTTGGCCAGCGGTAACATGTCCGTCTTTGCTGGCTCTGGAACGGAGGAATTGCATGATGGCCCACTTCTGGACGCTGATTTGGCGCAGCCTAGTGGTATCGCTTTTGGTGGTGACAAAGTGTATTTTATTGACAGTGAATCAAACTCAATCCGAACTGCTGATATCAATATTCGCACCGGTAAAGTAAAAACTCTAACAGGCAAAGGACTAGAAGATTTCGGAGATATCGATGGCACATTCGCCAAGGCGTTTCTTCAACATCCGCTTGGAGTCGCGGTCGCAGGCAAAAAAGTGTATGTTGCGGACACATTGAATCACAAAATTAAGGCGCTCGATCTTGATTCTAAAATGGTCAGCACAGTTTGGGGCTCAGGCAAACCCGGAAATGCCGACGGCGAATATCCCCAATTCAATGAGCCAAATGGAATAGCGTATGATGGACGGAAGAACTTGTATATTGCGGACACCAACAACAACAGAATCAAGGTTGGCAACCTACAAACGGGGATGGTATCTGCTTTGAAGATTACTGGTCTAACGGCGCCTGCCAAATTAAATTGATACCTGTGAATCAATAGACTGTGAAACCGTCAATATCAAGGTGTTCTATTTGTGTAAATCAACAAGTGCAAATCTATCGACATCCAGTTGTTCTATGTGTGATTTTAGTCAAATTCATCAACAGCAAAGTGATTCATGAGTAATTTTGCAACTCCGAGTCCGTCGAAATTAGCTTTTGTCACTGATTGGCTTTTTGCCTGTCGCATAGCCGCTCGCACTTTCAAAGAGCATCCGTATTTTGCTGCGCTTCTAGTCGCTTGTGGAATCGGTCAGGCCGTCGTTCCCGAAAAATCTGGTTGGGAAAGAGGACTTTGGATGGCGGCCGAAGTAACAAGTCTTTCACTGGCATTTTATGTGGTGACTAGCACCTTCAAATCGCTGCGTGGATCCATGGACCAGCAATCCACCAACACTGGACCGATAGTAGGTCGTCTTGTTGGAGTATCGGCTTTGTACTGGCTCGTTGTTGTTCTCATGGGACTTCTCTTTATTCTGCCGGGACTGTTTTTCGCTGTCAGAGGCAGTATGGCGTTACCGATCATTTGCATCGAAGGATTGGGAGTAAATCAGAGCAGTGTACGAAGCTTTTCGCTGGTAAAAGGACACTTTCGGCAGGAACTTTTTTATGTAGGCTTAGGTTGCATATGTACTTTTCTGCCTATTTTTATTGCATCTGTGGTGTTAGACACTCTTGCAGAAGTTTACTTAACAGGAAATCTTGCCTCCACCGTGGACTTCGCCGTGACCGCGCTTGTAGGCATATACGTGGCTTTTTGGCAAATCAGCGTTTATGCTCTTATGACAAAATTCTATGTATTCTTGCTGACCGAGGAAGAGGAAAAAGCTGCACGCGAAGAACCTTCAGTGCCTATGCCGCAATGGAATCCATAGTACTTACTTCTTCCGGTTTTTGCCGACGTCGATGTCGACTTTCAGGGGAGTTGGATCGGTCGATCCATCTGCATTGATTGGAGCATCAATCCCGCTAGGAGTTGAAGACCTTAGTTTTAGCTGGCTTTCCTGGCAACAAGCGTGCCGAATTCATGATAAAAAGCAGCTCCGAACTGACGTGAATAAAAGCCGCAGTAAGAGGGCTCAAAAAACCGAAAGCGGCCAATAGCACGCCTACTACATCCACCACGAGCGTTCCGATAAAGTTAGTCATGATTATTCGCCTACAGCGGTGGGCAATGCGAATTGTTTCGACTAGACGACCTAGATCATTGCCAATTAAAACCACGTCGGCTGACTCCCTGGCCACGTCAGTTCCAGAGCCAATGGCGACACCGACAGATGCTTCCATCAACGCCGGTGCGTCGTTTACTCCGTCTCCAACCATGGCCACTCGCCGGCCAGATGCTGCAAGTTTCTTGATGAACTCTTGTTTTTCGGCTGGCAATACTTCTGCCGCAATCTCAGTTATCGCCAGCTTGCCGGCGATACTTCGAGCAATTGACTCAGCATCCCCAGTTAGCAAGACAGACCTGATGCCCATGGCTTTCAAATCCGCCACCGCTTGTTTTGCTTCTGGGCGGAGCACGTCTGCGATGTGGATGATTCCAATTATTTTCTGAGACTTACCGATCAGTACTTCCGAAGTTTCAGTCCGCATAGTTGGTAATGACTCAACAACATATCCGTTCTCTTTAAATAAGTTCCTGTTGCCGACTAGAACTTGATCACCATCTAGTTTGCAAATAATCCCTTTACCTGGAGCATAGTTAAAATGGTCTGGCTGTCGAACTGTAAGGCTTTTGTTTCGCGCCTCTTGGATGATCGCTTTGCCTAAGGGATGTTCGGATACCGACTCGGCGGCAGCGGCTATTTCCAAAACTGTAGCTTCAGAGGCGCCGTTCAAGCATTCCAAATCGATCACTGTCGGAGTGCCATAAGTAAGCGTTCCGGTCTTGTCAAAGACTACCGTGTCGATCTGGCTCAACAGTTCCAAGAACAATCCACCTTTGATAATTGAGCCGGACCGAGCTGCACGCCCAACACCGCCCAGGATGGCCAGGGGTGTTCCGGCGGCAATACCGCACGCACCAGCAACTATCACCACCGAAATTGTTGCTTTCATATTGGTTGTCAGCAAAAATGTAAGTAACGCGCATCCGATAGCAAAGTAAACAAGATACCCAGCCAGTCGGTCTGCAGTCTTTTGCACTGGTGCCTTTGACAGTTCAGCATTCTCAACGGCATGAATAATTTTTCCGAAGGCCGTATCTTGCCCGATGCTAGTGGTTCTCACATCAAGCGTACCGGATTGGTTGATAGTACCGGCGTAAACATGTGAAGCGACAACTTTTTCGGACGGCATAGACTCGCCGGTGATCGTGGACTGATCGATAAATGAATGCCCCGATACGACCATACCGTCTATCGGAACATTTGAACCAGGCTTGATTACAACGATATCCCCGATTTGTAGATGTGAAACTTCTACTTCTTCCACCGCATCGCCCCTGCGCACAAATGCAACTTGAGGCAGTAACGAAACCAAGTGTTCAATGGCATTACGACCCCGGCTCATCGTTAGTTTCTCCAAAGCCTCGGCAATCAAAACGAAGAATGTGATCAGGAGAGCCGTAAAAGTTTCAGAAATTGCCAGTGCTGCAAACAAGGCAATGGACATCGATAATTCCATCGTCATGCGCTTTTCGAGCAAATTGGAAAACGCTTCTGCAAAGATCGGATAGCCTCCGACAAGTGTCGCAGCGATCGCTATAACGTTGAAATATGGAACGTGTAGCCAACACAAAAAAACCGCGAAACCGACAAAGACAATACGAATCAGGTCGAGCTTATCAAGATTGTGTGATTCTGGTTCTTGCTGATGGTCTGCTACTGGTACCACTGATTCTGCTTTAGAATTTGTCGCAGTCAAATTATGAGCCTCGTTACTTTAAATATGATTTGATTAGCTCGATCAAATCTTCTGCCGCTTGTGCCTGGGCCTGCTTGTCTTTGGAGCTAGTGCCAGTCTTTAGGATATGAGAGCGAATATGACCTTCGACAACCTCGGACATCAGACCATTCAGAGCACCACGACATCCGGCAATGTGGTGCAGGATGTCCGAACATTCCTTTTCGTCTTCTAGCGCTTTCTCAATAGCATCTATCTGTCCCTGAAGGCGTCTTACGCGGGCAATCAATTTCTTTTTTTCTTTGATTGTATGCGCCATGAGGTTCTCCTTGTACGACCCCAGAAATTATACTATAGGGGGGTACCCTATATAACAAAAGCTGTGATCAATGCTGAGAGGCTTGCAGGAGATCCGCTTCCCCAGCTAAAATGCCTAGAGGCTGAACTAGGTCTTTGTTGGCGCTGGAATCTATACACTAATCGATGCGACTATCCACCGGTAGGAGTCCATGTCCCAGATCATCTTATTAGTAGTGGCTTTCGGTTTTTTTCTTTTCAGCCTGCCAGTGTTGGCAGCTGATCAAAATCCTCAGTCGCCGCAATTAGTAGAGCACTCACCAGCGAAGTCTGCACCGCCGCTGCAATCAGTAAATCAGGCACCATCGAAATCTGCGCCGCAATTGCAACCTGTAAAGTTGACTTCAGCGCCACCGGTGTTGGGGGAGGTCGACTATTGGATTGACCCAGATCGTCCGCACATAGCCGATTCCAGCGTCAACGTGCCGAAAGGTTTGATGCTGCAAGAGAATGGCTTCCAGCAACTGTACGCGAATAGAAGATCGGGTATATTTGATTTCCCTGAGACGCTAATGCGGCTTGGAGTGACAAATAAAACAGAGTTACGGTTCAGCACACCAAATTATTTTAGTCAGTACGGCGTGGTGCTAAATTCTGATTTGATATCTTCAACACAGCGTTCTGTTGGATTTCAAAATATGGAAGCTGGATTTAAACGCCGTTTGGGCCCGATCGGACCTACTAAATTTCAGATCTCCGTCAATCCCTATATCTCGGTTCCATCAGGTTTTAGCAACCAGAGTAAACGAGTTGATCCGTTTATCAAATTTCCATTTTCGCAAGAGATAAATGAACATTGGGATATTGAAGGCATGGAATCATTTTTCGATCCTACGGGAATTGATGGACGTCACAATCTTGATTGGCAAAACGCGCTCGTGCTAAATCGGTCTTGGGGGCGTCAAAAAAACGTTTTCATTGAGTACGTAGGTGACGTCTTCGAGCATGGTCCAATGAGCAATCTGATTCACTTTGGCGGTGCCTATAGACCTACGTGGCGGCAACAGATGGATGTTCAGTTCGGATTTAGAATGAACAATGCAGCACCAATAGCTTTTTTTGGATTTGGTTATTCGTTTCTAGTTGGATCGCTAAATACTCCGCGTTTAACACCGAGCAGATTTAAGCGATGAGATACAGCGAGTGTTTGTATGCAAGCAGAATCCGCTTGTGCCGCTTTCTGCTCAATCGATAAAGACCGTAGCTTTCACTGCTTTCCGCTCAAGCGATAGAGACTGCAGCCTTTACTGTGTATCGCTCAGTCGACAAAGACTATCGCCTATTTTTCCCAGTTCTTGCCGATGTTGATATCGACCTTGAGTGGGAGTTGGAGCGGCTGATCCATCTGCATTGCCTGGAGCACCACTTCTTTGGCCAGTTCGATTTCGTCTGCGGGAACTTCGAGAACAAGTTCGTCATGCACCTGCATGATCAATTTCGTTTTCATATTGCGAGCAGCCAATTCCTTGTCCAGTCGGATCATTGCCAGCTTCATCAGATCCGCTGCACTGCCCTGAATAGGAGCGTTGCATGCGGCGCGTTCATCAGCTTTTCGCACTGGATCGCTACGGTCGTTTAAGAAGCGGAAGTATCGTTTGCGACCCCAAAGAGTGGAGACGTAGCCGGTAACCCTGGCCTCCTCAATTGTCTGAGTTAAGAAGCCGCGCACTTTGGGATAGCGAGCAAAATATTTGTCGATGTATGACTGCGCTTCTTTGGTCGAGATACCCAAGTCCTGTCCGGTGGCGAAAGCACCTTGTTGGTAAACCAGGGCGAAATTGAGTGTTTTGCCTACTCTCCGCATCTCCGATGTGACCTGTTCGATCGGTACATCGTAAATTTCGCCAGAGGTGCGCGCGTGAATATCTTGATTTTTTTTGAACGCGTCAATCAAAATTTCATCAGAGCACATGTGAGCTAGCAAGCGCAATTCGATTTGAGAATAGTCTGCAGACAGCAGAAACGAATTCGGATTCTGTGGGATGAAGGCTTTGCGTATGCGCCGCCCAACCTCACTGCGAATGGGTATGTTTTGCAGGTTTGGATTCGAGCTGGACAATCTGCCAGTGCTTGTAGTGGTCTGATTGAATTCGCCGTGTAACCTGTTGTCTCGAGGCGAAATGGAGCGAGGCAGTGCGTCTACATATGTCGATCGCAGTTTCGAAAGCTGTCGATATTCAAGAATCTTGGCTACGATCACATGCTCTTTAGTCAAAGCTTCAAGCACTGTAGCATCCGTAGAATAGCCGGTTTTAGTTTTACCCTTGGTTTTTAAATTCAGTTCTTCAAACAGAACTTTCTGAAGTTGAATGGGTGAGTTGATATTGAAAGGGTGGCCAGCATGTTCGTAGATTTCTGATTCGAGTCTGGATAAGTCACCTGATAGTTCAACAGAAAACTGATTTAGATATGGCAGATCCAGAGCGACACCGTTTTGCTCCATCCGCGCCAGAGCGCCTGCTAGAGGTATTTCCATGTCGTACAGGAGATATCTTTGATCATGGTCGAGTCTTGTTGCGTACAAGCGCGTTAGTTCTAAGGTGACGCGAGCATCGTCGGCAGCAGTGGTGGCGACTTTATCGACAGCGGCGAAATTGATCGTCAATTGCTTGCGACCTGCTGCTGCCGAATCCGTGGAGCGTACTGTCGAGTAACCGAGAAGGCGCTCAGATTGTTCCTTTAATCCGTGCTTTTCATCAGGGTTTACGAGGTAGCTTGCTAGCATGGGATCGAAAACGATATTCTCCAACTTTATATCTTGAAGCGATAGAGCGTTCATTTTTGCTTTGCAGTTCATCACTATTTTGCCGATCGACTTATTTTCAAGCAAAGGCTTTAGCGCTTTGGAAATTGCTTCAGGAGATAATTGATTCGCTTCCGTATGGTAGACTGGGATGTAAGCTGTTTCGACTGCCCAGGAGCCTGGATTGTAGGCGTCGCTCAGTTTCAATGCACCTTCGGAATCCAACGTCAGATCATTGCTCCACGCAAATGCGTAGCCAAGGATTTCGGATTCAAGCGGGCTTGCTCCGGACAATTCCAGATCGATACAGAACGCCGGAAAAGTTGACAATTTTTTGATCACTGCATCGAGGTCTGATTCGCTGATCACCACATCTGGTGTCGGTGGCAATGCTAAAGTCGCGATGGGCTCAACTACGATTGTGTTTGTCTCGACGGTTTTTACAGCCACCGCAGCCCCACCACCACCACTTCTGTAAGGACTGACTTCAGTTGTCCGTTCTGTTGAACCCGTAGAGGCTCCGACGGTCGCGTACTCGTTGAAACGAGCCATGATTTTAGGCAGCCGATTTACCATCGTCTTGAATTCTAAATTTCGAAAATACTCAGTTACAGCTTCCAGTGGTGGCGAATTCAATTGACAATGTTCAAAGTCGAAATCGAGTTTAACATCCATTACCATCGTGGCACATCGTTTGCTGTCGAATGCACTTTGTTTACCGTCAATCAATTTTTGTTTGACCGATTTGGATTTTATTTCATCGAGATGTTCATAGATATTCTCAATGTTTCCATAGCTGGAAATCAGTTGTACAGCCGTTACTGGACCTATACCCCGAACGCCTGGAATGTTGTCTGACGTATCTCCGCACAAACCTTTGTAGTCGATCACTTGTTCAGGCCAGACGCCGAGTTTTTCAAAAACTTTCGCGCGGTCGTATACGATCAGCTCTTTTTGCCCGGGCATTAAGACCCGAACTGCCTCATTCTCGTCATCGACGAGTTGAAACGCATCTTTGTCACCAGTTAAGATTTGAACTTTTATGCCTTTTTTTACTGCAATTTTTGTGACCGTTCCGATCACGTCGTCTGCCTCAAAGCCTTCCAATTCGTACAGCGGTATGCCGAGGAATTGCACAGCATCTTTAATAAGAGGCCACTGAACAGCCAGGTCGTCAGGCATTTCGCTGCGATTCGCCTTATAGTCGACAAACTCTTTTTCTCTAAAAGTTGGAGCAGCTAAATCGAAACAAACCGCCAATCCATGAGGGCGTTGTTTTTCGATCACATCAAAGAGCGAATTGAAAAAGCCGTACACAGCCCACGTTGGCGAACCGTCCTGTTTTCGCAATCCAGATTTGAAGAGAGCGAAAAACGAACGAAAAGCTAATGAGCTGCCATCGACGAGAACCAGGGTTTCATCTGGCTTCATTTCATTCTCCTCTAATCATCTGCCGCGTGAACTGGTCGACATCGCCTCTGAGAGCACTCGGCCTTCGCTCAACGAAGGCTGCTCAATCCCCAAGATGTTGGCGATTGTCGGCGCGATATCTGCAGGGCTTGAACTTTGCCCGAAGCGCCCGTTTTGAACGTTGCCGCCTGAGATAATCAAAGGAACCTGCGTATCATAATTATATGGTGATCCAGTCGTAGTGCCAGTCGATTCGGACATAAAAATGTGTCCAGGTCGCGGCATGACAAATAATTCACCGCTTCTACCCCAGTAGTAGCTCTTTCTGACGGCATTCATAAGTGGTCCGCTTGGCACCTGATTTGT
This sequence comes from Candidatus Melainabacteria bacterium, assembly GCA_003153555.1. Lineage (GTDB taxonomy): Bacteria > Cyanobacteriota > Vampirovibrionia > Obscuribacterales > Obscuribacteraceae > PALSA-1081. Next base: position 14,864 of record PLZS01000136.1, read on the forward strand.
GAAAAATTGTGCTGCTGTATATACTTCGCCGACTCCCGGTATAGAGTGAGCCATTTTTGCGGAAAGCGCCTCGACATCCGGCTGTCGATATTTTTGTTTATCGATGGCATTTAGATTTAGATATAAGTTTGGTGGTTCGAAAGACTCAATCCAATCTTCTGCTCCAAGTCTTGCATCAAGCGACGCATCAAGCAGCGTTTTGAAATTCTTGATGTCGATTCTGCTTGAGTCCATGCCTCGCTCTTTCAAAAATTCTGGAATAGGCGAAACTCCATGATCGGAAGTAAACACGATCAAGCAATTGTCCAACCCGACTTTTTGCTCCAAGTGTTGAATCAGACCTGATAGTGATTGATCAAGACGCAAAGTGAGATCTTCTATTTCTTGACTGTATGGTCCGAATGATCCGCCGAGTAACTCACCGGCGCTAAAACTTACAGCCAGTAAATCAGGGTCGGTGTGCAGTCCTAAGCTTTCCTTGTCGATTGCATCCTTGGCAAAGTCACAGAGCATTTGATTGGACCAAGGTGTCATTGCGAATGTGTTGTAGTACGCTTCTCCCGGTGCGTTGGCACCACCTGTAATAACGTGAGGAAATTGTTTGCCATCACCGGCAAGACTTTTTTCGTATGGATAATCGTCTCGTGTTGATGCTGTATATTGCGCTTCTGGTAATAGTCGTTGCCACGGTTTGCCGAGATACTTGTCGGCATAGTGTTGATCGTTAAACGCTTGTGCCCAAGACGAAAGTTCGGTTCCATACTGCGATGACGTCACGAAGGAACCAGTGTGGGGATCCCACCAGTAGGCGCTATTAGCTAGTCGTCCGGCAAGCAGAAGTGATGCTCGGTCTTGTAGTGAAACAGCAATGACTTTGCTGCGACCGTTCGATGCCAATTTCATTTGGTCACCAATTGTGGTTCCTTGCATAAAGTGGCTGCTGCTGCCCGTGCCATTAGCACCGACTATTTTCATCGTGTCGTCTGATACAGCTGAAATTGCCTTCGATTTGCGGCGATCATACCAATCGTCACCAACAATGCCCGTTGCCCACGGATAGGCTCCTGATGCGATTATCGAATGTCCCACTGCTGTTTGTGTGCTGGCATTTTCGTATTGACAGTGCGTGAAGCTTGCACCTCGATCCATCAAAAGTTTGATACCACCGGAGGTGAATTTATCCGAATAGCGCGATAGATAGTTGTATGAAAATTGATCGGCAACAAGGAGGACGACGAGCTTGGGTCGCGAGGATGATTGGGCCTGCGTGGGAATCACTTGCATAATTAGTGCGGCGGCGCAACTTACCAATGCCACTATGCGCTGTTTGCTCTTCTTGTGCGATGTGCGACTTGAACGGACTAGGAACTGCGACAAACATCTGTGCAGATTTTGGATGGCGACCAAAGTTCATACCTCCTTGGATCCCGCGGCAAGCGCCGCCCTTAAATGTAGAAGCTAAGTTTACTAAGCTCAGCTCGAAAAAGGTTTCAATCTCTTTGCAAAGAACCTGTCAGGAGGCGGATTATGTGCCCGGGTGCCGTACTATCTTGATAAGTCGTGCAGCTCAGCTGTGCAGCCGGCAGCTTGACCTTACAATCGTCAGCAGAGATAGAAGGTAACAAATGGGCAAGGAACAACGGAGAAAGGTAATGAGCGAGAGAACAAAGCTTTTTAAAAAGGCGGTCTTGGCAGGCGTAGGCGCCACAAGCAACGTCGAACGCGTCAAATCAGCGCTTAGTGAAGCTATGGAAGATCTGGTAAAAGTGGGTCAAGAGCTACTAGATGAACTGGAAGATAAAGGCAAAGGCAAAACTGAGAACTTTCAGCATTTCTTGCGCAATCTACAGGACGAAGCCGGAAAGCGCACGCAAGATGCCGAGAAAAAAGTGTCCTTAAAAGTTCACGGCTCAACCAAAAAAGCAGCGAAAGAATTAGGCATAGCGACTCAAGAAGATGTTGCAGAAATCCTTGAGCGCCTCCACGCTCTTGAAGAAGCTGTTCATGGACCGAGCGAAGATGATGGCAGCGATGGAACCGAGGCTGGCAAAAAGCGCGGCCGCTCCAAAAAGGCTAGCAGCTAAATTTATACCGATGACGGTAAAAATTTCAGGCTGGATTTATACCGATGACGGTAGAAATTTCTTCTAGAGCATGTCCGCTGGAACTGGCGGCATTTGCGGAATTTGAGCATTACTTGTCGGGTTGGTTAGCGATGTCTCTGATGAACCGCTAACGGCTGGCAGTGGCGTGCGCAACTGAAATTCGCAAGCTAAACCAGGGCAACCGTTTTGATCTGGTACTTTGCACCAGTCGGGACGGTCTGATTGAATCGGTTCGCCTGTTGTCATTCCTGAATTGTTCTGACCTGTCGAAGCGATCAGATCGCGTATGACAACTGACCAGGTCACTTTTGGTGATGTGCCGGTTCGAATAGCGTCTTTGCAGTAATAGAAAAGCTGCCCGCTTGGAATTCGGATATTGCCGAATGGATATGAATTTGAGACTATGGGTTTTGGCAGGTCAGGGCTCAGCAAAGCATCTGTAGTTAGAAATACAACGCAAGAATTGGCCTTCTGTTTGACAGGTACTGACGCGGCAAACTCGTTGTATTTGTGTCCTTCAACAATCACAGTGTCTGGGTTCAGACGCGCGTTATCCACACTGGTGATCACGTCAAAATCTTTGGCAAGCCAAATCCTTGAGGCTTCTGACACTTCAGCTTCTGGTTTGAAGAAGTCAGACTCATCGACTGGTTTTGTGCAAGGCGTAAAAATGAATTTTCTTGAAATAATGAAAGCTTTGGTCGGTTTGTCGATTCTGAAGACTCCGTCTTTGCAAAGCTTGAAGGCGTGTGCGCAAAGCTCAAAAGTTGAGCTTCCTACTTGATTTGCGTTTGCTGTTGTGCGAAGAGCCAACAAGTTGGTTTGACGAAAGCTTGCTCGGTCTTCTTCGTGCGCGGCGATTGAAAGCTTCAGTGTCTCGATTTTTTCAGTTGCCAAGTCTTTTTGTCGTGATACCTCATTTGGTGTTGAACTATCCTTCGAGATAGGGCTCTCGCGGCCTATTCTATTTAAGCGATTGAGCACGGAGTTCAACTCTTGACGTTCGATAAAGATCTTCTGATCAATTTGCGCGAGGGCGGAAGAGGCTCTTGCTATAACCATCTTGGACACCGCGGCCGATTCGATAGCGGCCAAATTCGTGTCGTACACTGACTTGAGATAGTCGTTCACAAATCGTTCGTCATATCCCAATCGTCCCGATAAATTGCAGACTCCGCTTCGATCGATAAACAGCGGCATCGCGTTGGCTGGAAAATCTGATTGTGGTGCACTATCAAGACCATTAGTGTAAATTGCGAAAACTTTGCCTAAAGCTGTCTGTCCAACCCCGCCTGGTCCAGTTTGATTCAAGATGGCGTATTGTCTGGCGCCCGTATCAATTGCCAGGCAACTATTGGCGGTCGAATCATTTGACTGATTGGTGGTCGATTCTGGTTCATATTGCACCTTCGCTGCCGCGCTATTCCATTTTGCTTCCAGCAGAGAATATAGTTTCTGTTCGTCAATCCAAGCCCCTTGACGTTTTAACCAATGGTAAAGGGCTACGCTGAAAGCGTCTGCCGGAGACATTTCTGGCAGCACGGGCTGAAGGGATGGAGCGAGGCTACCTTTTCCCGGTACTTCGTTTCCAACTGCTTGTTGCCAATCGCCGACTCCATTCAGCGCAGGTGATGTGAGCAACGATATTGCCGAATCAAAAACTGGTGGCAGCCCTTCCGGGAAATTTAACACCAGGGTAGAACGGACCGGAGCGTGTCTAGGAGACGAGATCAGCGCGCAATACTTTTTACTGACAGTGTCCATTGGATCGGTCGCATTTTTTTGTTTGGTTTGAAAAATTGCTTCCACTAGCACCGCATATGGGGCTTGTCCTTTTTTCGCTGGTTCAAAAAGTTCTGGTTTTTCAAACAAACGAATCTTTCCTGTCGGCCAGCTGTCTGCCGACGGTGTTTGTTTGTAACGGCCCAGCTTAAGACGTACCTCGATCAGTGAAAGATTGGGAGATGATTTGTCTGTTGCGAGCATGCGATAGACATCGCGATAAATGTTGTTGGGTTTTGTGGTTGGGTTGGCATACAGTTGGGTGGAATATTCCGCCGCTTGCGGCTCCATTAAATCGGGCTCGGCTGCCTCGTGCAATCGCACGCTGAGTTCGCCTTCGAGCTTCTTTGCTAATGCCAGATCTTTCTGAATCAAGTCCAGCATGATTGGGCGTTTAAGATGCTTTGCGATCGATGCGTCGATCGACAACGTTTTATAGATGGTATTAAGTCCGGTGACTCTCATTTGGGTCGATGAATAATTAAACGTGCCAGGGTCTTCAGTGACGTTGTCGCAAAGACCAATTTTGCCAAAGCTGCTGCTGTCTACGTAAACTTGGGAGAGCTGACGAGCTGCATACAACGCAGCCTGAGCGGCGGTATCCACTGAATGCTTGTGATGACCGGAAACTCCTATCCAAAGAACGTAGACAGCTATGAGAGTGCTTCCAGTTGTGGCAATCAGGACCAGTTGAACGATTGCTTTGAAATCGTTGCCTCTTAAGGTCCGCAATGTACCTGGATTCACAGGTTCTATGCTGGTGTTGCGCTGCTCAATCTTTTCGCTGTGTTGATCCATAAAAATCCGGCAAACAACTGTTTGGGATGATAGCACTATTAAAGTTATGTTATTAGCTCTGCTACCATTGCTGATAGGTGGAAAGGCATCATCCAAATTGAAATGAAACGCACGCTATTGACATGCTTACTGCTAATCACAGTAACAATCAGTCCGCCAAGCTCTTTAGCCGATAGCGAAAGTGCGGATATTAAGCGCTTAATCGCTTTGACTAAAGCGCACTCTTATATGAAGGCGAATAACTTATTAGATCGGATGATCGAAGTGGATCCGACCAATCCGCAATTGCGACTGGCAGGCGCCCACCTTTACCGCCAAATGGGTTTATTTGCACGTTCGATGTCAGAGTACAAACAGCTCATGAGAGCCGATCCGAATTTGATAGAGCCTGTGATCGCACTGTCCCAGATGAATATGGAATATTTGAACTTGCCTCAAGCATTAAGTCTGGCGCGAGTGGCAGTCGGTATAGACCCATCCAATCGAGAGGCAAGAATTGCCCTTTGCTCGGCATTAATTGCCAGCGACTATCTGAAAGAGGCCGAGGACGAACTCGATAAATTGCAAAAGCAATCGGGTCACGATCCTGAAGTCAACTATGTCGCCTACAAGCTGTACTTGAAGCGCGGACAGCTGCCGAAGGCTCGCCAGGAACTCGAAGGGGCGATGACAATTGATCCAAGCAATGGGCAATGGTTGCTTGATATGAGTGAATTGTGCAAATTGCAAGGAGATTACGAAGAAGCCAATCGCTACCTCCAACGCGGATTAGATAATGACCCGATCTCTGTCGACAAGCTGAATCAGATGGCAATTTTGCAGGAGTATTTTTTTCGCGATTATGATCTGGCGATGGTGCAATACAGAAAGATTCTCGAAATCGATCCAGATTCGGTCACGGCAATGGCCGGTCTGGATCGCTGCAAGACGAAGAAGAACGACCTGGCCGGTATGCTTAAAAACCAGCTTAGAGCGCTCTTTATAGCCTGGCGACGCCTAAATTGAACTAAGTTAATCGAAGCCTATGGACTACTCTCGGAGCGCCTATGCACCCGAGGGGGTCTATTGTGTGACTTTGCTCAAGACACGTTTCGGTCCGTGAATTGGATCTTCGATCACGACTGTCTGATCTCGCTTCGGACCGACGCTAACGATGGCGATGGTGACGTCCATTTCTTCGGCCAGGAAGTCCAGATAATGTTGAGCATTTGCAGGCAACTCTTTCAAACTTCTGCAAGAGCTAGTCGATTTCTTCCAGCCCGGGAACGACTGATAGATGGGCTGCATGCGCTGGAATGAACTACCGATACTAGGCAAGTCTTTATAAGTCTTTCCGGTTTCGCTGTCTTTGTAAGCTACGCAAACTTTTATTTCGTCGAAATCATCCAGCACATCAAGCTTGGTGATCGCCAGGCAATCCAGTCCGTTAATGCGCACAGAATAACGTCCGAGCACCAGGTCGAACCAACCGCAACGACGCGGTCGTCCTGTGGTGACACCCACTTCAGCCCACGCGGTTCCGATCTGTCTCAATTGCTCGCCAACCTCGCCAGTTTGTTCAGTTGGGAACGGTCCCTCGCCAACGCGCGTCATGTAGGCTTTTGAAACGCCGATGACGCGATCGATGATCGTTGGTCCGATACCGGCGCCTATGCAGGCACCACCAGCTGTCGGGCTCGAACTTGTGACATACGGATAGCTGCCGTGATCAAGGTCGAGCAAAGTTCCTTGCGCACCTTCGAACAAAATGTTTTTGCGGTTTTGCACGGATTGGAAAATCAATTCAGACGTATCGCAAACGTGCTTCTTCATTTGCTGTCCATACTCGTAATACTCTTCCAAAATTGCTTTAGGATCGAGAGCCGGCAGGTTGTAGAGTTTCTCGAGAATGACATTCTTCCGAGGCACCATCCAATCGAGCTTGGTTTTCAAAACGGTTTTGTCGAGCAAATCTTCAATGCGGATTCCAGAGCGGGCGCACTTATCTGCGTAAGTCGGTCCGATACCACGCTTGGTGGTACCGATTTTATTGTCGCCACGGCTGTCTTCTTCGGCAGCATCAATAATCAAGTGATATGGCATCGTTACGTGTGCCGTCGCGGAGAGCTTCAGTCGCGAGTCGTCAAGCCCACGATCGGTGAGCGATTTTAGTTCACTGAGAAATGCTTTGGGATCAACTACCATTCCAGGCCCCAACATGCAGATTTTTCCTGGATAGAGGATGCCGGATGGGATCAGATGGAATTTGTAAGTCTCTCCATCAACAACGACGGTGTGACCAGCATTGCAACCACCCTGATAGCGAACCACTACGTCGGCATTTTTTGCCAGCAGGTCCGTTACCTTTGCTTTCCCTTCATCTCCAAACTGCGCGCCGACGACGATTACGTTTGCCAAGCTTCTAGCCTCTCAAGTCCCGATAAATTCCAATTTGACCACAGGTCTTACCCGCGGGCTTCGCGCCGTAATAGGCACGGCGACCTCCGCACAAACACGGAGCCGCGCTTCGACTCCGCTTTTTTGGACCAGCAGATAGTCTAGGCTACTCGCCAAGAGCTGTCAAACGGCGCTGGGTGCTAATTACGTTAAGATTATTTATGCCCAGGGTTGTCAGCGCGCTAGTTTCGTCATCTGCTCAGCGTTTAGACTAATATTTGCATCGGCTGCAAACTACAGATGAGAAAGAGCATGAGTAACATCTTCGATATAGAGCTGGCTCAAAGACATCCTTTTGCGTCGTCAATGGTCAGCTCCGCAATTAATTCGCAGCGCTTATCTCATGCATATCTTTTGAGTGGCAGAGCACTTGAAGACAAATGGTCCTTCGCCAGACAGGTCGCGGCTCATTTGAATTGTGCCAATAGACCGCAGCAGGGTGATTCAGCTTGTCATCTAAGCGGCGCGCCTGAAAAAGACCACTGTGTGAATTGCAAGTGGATTAATCAAGGAAAGCACCCTCAAGCCTGGCTGACGCTGACCTCAGAAGGAAGTAAAAGTGGCAAGATCGCCGTGGAAAAATCCAGACTGTTGTCAGACGAATTGTCTAAACACTCTGAATTTTTTCGAGTTGTCGTTGTTGAAGATGCCTCTCAAGAGGCTTTCCATCGACCGTCCGCCAATGCCTTGTTGAAGACAATTGAGGATCCGGGATCACGCTGTCTATTTTTTCTCTTTGCCGCACGTGAAGACGATGTGCTACCAACTGTGGTGAGTCGATGTCAGGTTGTGCCAATGCAATGTCCACCGGAGAAGCCTACTGCGCTTGCTTCAGCCATCTTGAAGACCAGTGCAGAGGCCGTTCCTCTGACAAATCCAGAACTGAAAAATTTTAGCCAGTCGGTTGAGCAAATTTTCAAGGCTCGCGACTCGCACCTGACTCTTCATGCCTTAGATTTAGCCAGACAGATTCAAATAGCAATCGAGGAGGTCGAGAACCCTGTTGCTGTGCTTGATTTGGCTACCAACCTGGAGATTTCACGAGTTGGAGAGAGGGCTAGCGTGGATAGCGTTGCGGCGGGTTACCTCAGTGATTTGCTATCTTTAGCAGAGGAAGTGAAACTTCAAATAGGACATTATGTATCTTCGAAGGCCGCAATAGAAACGTTCGTTTTGTCCTGGTGGCGGTTGCGAATAGCTGCGGGGTGCTAGCTTGTCAGTGATTACAGAAAGAGGAGAACAGGCGTGACACGCGGAAGTGATGGATCGGAACCAGCTTGGAAAGGTTTGCTCTCGTGGGGCACGCTAATTCTTGTTGTTTTTGCCGGTGCCTTTTGGTTCACCATCGTCAAGCCTGAAGAAATTCGTATGTATCCCGGTGAGGGACTAGTTCCGGGCACAGTCGCAAATGAGAGCGAGATGATGGATTTGTTCTCACAGAAGGTTCTCACTGATGTTGATCAGATGGAGCCATCGCGTTTGATGCGTGAGGGACAAACTGACGACGCGATTGGAGCGGCGCGCGACTTGATCAACAAGGATAAATGGAACGTGCGAAATCTGATGTGTGCAGGCAATGTCTTCGCCGCCGCGCCAAAGGAAAATGCTCTCAATGAAGAAGGCTACAACCTCCTGCTGACTTCCACATATCTGTGCCCGCAGAGTAAGTATGTGCGCTTGAACTATGCCAGAGCTCTTGGGCGGGGGGGGCGGTTTGAGGAAGCCACCAAGCAGTACGACAAGGTTGTGAAGGCGAATATGGATACGTTGCCATCATTGGAGTTGGCTAGGCTCTACATGAGCAATGGTGATGAAGATAAGGCGATTAAATTGCTCACCGCGATCATGGAAAAGGATCCAGAAAATTCCTCAGCCCAAAAGTTGCTTGGAATTGCCGGGGCGCGCAATCATGATGAAAAAGCAGGCTATGAAGATTACATAAAAGGGTTTGCCCTGGAACGGACTGCGGGCTACCCGCTTGAAGCCCGCGATCTCGTTGACCGCAACCACGACTCAGTGTCAGATGCCATTAAAGAACAACGAACCACTGCCGATGCCGAACCCACCGAAGTTGAACCAAAGTTATTGCTTGTTGAAATGCTGATCGTGCAAGGCGACTTAACCGGTGCACAGTCTGTGCTTGATGCCGAAAAGACAAAAAACAAAGACAACGCCGAGCTGCACCGTCTGTATGCTGAGCTTTACCATCAATCGGGAAAAGAAGAGCAGGCATATCAGGAATGGCTTACTGCCAACACTCTAGAAAAGCAAACCGAATAATTACACTTTCTCGCTTTTGTCTTTTTCCATTTTTAGGAGTTGCTCGTAAAGCGATCGCTCTTCATCGCTGAGATTTGTCGGTACGACGATTTTGGCGCGAACCAGCAGATCGCCGCGCGGACCCCCTTTTAATTTGGGCAAACCTTTTCCTCGCAAGCGCAGCAAGCGACCGTTTTGGGTGCCGGCTGGAACCCTGATTCGAACGTTGCCTTCCAGGGTGATGACACTCAGTTCAGCGCCGATAACAGCTTGTGCGGGCGAGAGGTTAATCTCGGAGATCAGATTGTCTCCATCTATCGTGAATTTCGGGTCTGGCTTAACTCTTACCTTGAGATATAAATCTCCTGCAGGCACGCCTCCTCCAGGCTTTCCAGCCTCACCGGAGACTCTGATTTTGGAGCCGGTGCGCACACCAGGCGGGATTTTCACTTCCAAGGTTCTTGGTTTTTGACCGGGCTGAGTGATTTGAAGGGTGCGCATAGTCCCTTTCAATACTTCTTCCAGGTTCAGTTCAATTTCTGCTTCCTGGTCATGTTTTCTCGCCTGAGCTGGCCCACCTTGGGGTCCGCCCTGGGGACGGAATCCTGCGCCTGTCTGACCGCCAAGGCCGGCTTGACCAAAAAGAGTCTCGAAGAAATCCGAGAAGGCGCCGCCCCGACCCAGGTCACCGAGATTGCCAAAATCGAATGTGAATCCGCCCGTGCCACCGCCAAAGTCCGGCGGCGGTCTGAAATCAGCACCAGCTTTGTAGTTGGCGCCAAGAGTATCGTAGCGCCGCCTTTTTTCAGGGTCTTTGAGGACCTCGTAGGCCTCACCTATTTCTTTGAACTTCTCTTCTGAAGCTTTATTGCCCTTGTTGGCGTCAGGATGGTGTTCGCGCGCCAGTTTACGATAGGACGCCTTGATGTCCTTATCGGTAGCATTTCTCGGCACACCGAGCGTTTGGTAATAGTCCTTGAATTTAACCAAGCAAACACCTTCTCCGTATGACTGTCCTACCGGCCTAAGCGTAAGTTCTTAGACCGATTCGGGCAAGCGTCTATTAATCATAATAATGAATTTTTGCGCAACATAGTTGCGGAGTGCCATGAAACCTTACGCCTAGGATAGGCTATCCTCGGATACCATATCAAAGTCAAGCGAATGTGGTTAGACATGAATTTCGACTCCATTGAAAGTAATCTCAGGCAAGGCGGGCGAATTAGTCGCGCCGATGCCGAGCGGTTGTGGTTAACGGCGGGCGACGAGCAGTTACAGACGCTTGCCAATATTGTGCGAGAGCGTTATCACGAGCCACAGTGCGCCACATACTTGTTGATGCGAATCATCAATTACACCAATGTCTGCGTGGCAAAATGTGATTATTGTTCTTTCTACCGGCTGCCAAAGTCCTCAGAGGGCTATGTGCGCTCTAAGGACTGGATATTCTCCAAGATTGATGAGCTTTTGCAAGTGGGTGGCGATCTCTTTGCCTTTAATGGTGGCTTTAATCCTGAGCTGAAAATCGATTACTACGTTGATCTCTTCGGATCGATACGACAGAAATATGGAGAGCAGCTGGAGTTTTACGCGATGACTGTGGTTGAACTGTTGTACATCGCCAAGGTTAGCAAAATAACCGTGCCGCAAGCTTTGGTATGTCTCAAAGAAGCCGGTGTCAGATGGATCACCGGCGGCGGTGCCGAAATTTTGGCCGATTCTTTTCGCAAACGCCATAGCCCTTTGAAGTACACCGTCGCTGAGTATCTGGACACGCAAGCGAAGATCCTCGAATCCGGTCTTTCTACGACTGGAACTATGGTGATAGGTTTCGATGAGACGCTCGAAGAGCGTCTTGACCATTTAGAGACGGTCAGATTATTTCAAGATGACACTAAAGGCGGTTTGTTTAGCTTCCTTTGCTGGACTTACAAACCCTACAACAATGATTTAGGTGGAAGCGAAATTAGCGCCGGTGAGTATCTGCGTCACCTCGCTTTGTGCCGAATCTTTCTCGACAACATTAAAAACATCCGCACGTCAGTTTTGACCCAGAACGCCAATGCCCTCAAGGGCTTGACCTACGGCGCCAATGATTTCGACGTTCCTTGGGAAGACGAAGTTACCCAGATGGCAGGCGCAGTGATTGAGCAAGACGTGCTCCGCATTCTTGGCTATGCTAAAGAAGAAGGATTTAAAACGACCTACAGACATGTAGCCAAACATCCTGCACCGTTGGCGATACCAGCAGTTTCCTGATGGTTTGGACCAAATTCTACGCAATGAACATCCGAGGTTGCTTAGCTTTCCTCGGATGACAAAATTGCCAATTAAGTAGGGCTCAGTCAACTGAGGAACAGGCGGTCCCATCCAGAGTGCGTTAAGATAGGGTTGGATTCAACTTTAGTGTTGGATCCGACTTAGTGTTGGATCCGTTTGCAGCAGGGAGATAGGTTAGGTGGGCATCAGCAAGCAAATCACTTGCGTAACGATATGCGCTTTATCGATCATCTTGGGCACTGCTTGGCCAGGATTGTGTGAGAGCCCTTTCCTGGCACGAGGCATAGATGCTTTTAACAAAGGACAATATTCAGAAGCAATTGGAATGTTCGGAGCAGCGAAGGCCACAGAATCTGACAACGCAACTCTGCATTATTACATGGCCAACTGTCTAGTCCGCCTGAATTCGAAAGCAGATGCCATCCGCGAGTACAAGCTCGCATTAGACCTGGCACCACAAGGGAAGATGACTGAGTACTGTCAGTCGGCCCTGCGAGCCCTTGGTGCATTACCGCCGGTGAGTGCACCAGTCACAGCTAACAAAGTGCAAGCTAATCAAGACGAGGAACAACGGCCCATTCGGCCTCGACCAAGACGTCGAGAGGAAGGAACACCACAACAACCACAGGTCATCAGCGTTTTGTGCGGTTGCCCTCTTTGTCATAGAGTGGACATGATTATGACTGACCTGCATAGCAAATATGGAGACAAAGTCGGCTTCATCAGGACAATGCAAGATGCACAGGATGAGAAGAGTAGGGACATCTTGAGCAAGTACCCAGTGAGAAAGTGTCCTACTGTTTTGATGATCGACGAACACGGGGAGCTTTCTGGCACATATACAGGCGTGATTTCCGAAGTTGATCTAAATCGGGCTGTTGAATTAGCTGCAAAATTCAGCCCAACGACTCGTTTCGAAAGTTCCATAGATCAGCATTTAGCAGGTATTAGAAACTCGGTTGTGGGAGAGGTTGAGGCTCGGATCAGTGCAGACCAAATCAGGGTTGATACCGAAATTAGCAAAATCCAAAGCGACCTTCAGGAGAAAATCGGAAACATTCCAAAGATCCGCACAAGCAGTCGCGATCGATCAGGATATTGGGCCGGCGAACGCAGTCAAGAAGTTCAAGAGATTCAGGATGAATCTCAGAAACAAATAAAAGCCATCCAAGATGATTTCGAAAAGAGAAAACGGGATTGGAATGCGCAGGCGGAGGAAAAAATTCGCGCCCTGCAATCAACACAAACGACGGTCACGCCCGCCCGTACTAAGGTCACTCCCTCTAACCGTTAGATTTGCTCGACATACCACTTACTTCCTGACTCACTCCGGCTGGCTTGTGAAGTAAACGCTCGTGATGCGAGCAAGGTTTAGTTCGCCGAGACATTGACCGGATCCTGTGCCGGGCGTCCAGCTGACTGTGCCAGAGAATTCAGTGTGGTGCTGACAGCTAGGAGACTTCCCGCCGATTACGTTTGCCCAACACGTGTTGGGTTGATCTTGAAGTGGAGGCTGTTCGGAAAGCACTGGTGCAGGCAAGCCGTCTAACATTCCGGGTGTCAATCGTTCAGAATTTAAAACACTCAACCAGCCTGGTAATGTGCCACCACTAACTGGTGCAATCTTCATAGTGGGGTTGGTGCAGTCAGGTCCCTTATAATTTGGATAGATTACGTATCTCAAAAAAGACTGCGAACCTTGTTGCATTTGCGCAGATTCCAAAAGAGTTTGCAATTCTGCCAAGGAGAAATTGGGATCGATTTCCTGCACACGTTGCACCATTTTTTGTAAGGGCGTAATGTGATCGCCAGGCATCATCGTATAGAGCATCCACGCATTTGCCGCTTTGTATTCGTTTCCTAATGAAGCGTAACCATTGAGCTTGCCACCGATGCCGTTTGGAGGCGGAGCAGGTGGTGGTGGCAGCAGATTGCGTTCATGTATGCCCCATACTGTCTCGCCTGGAGTTGTTCCGTATCCTTTCTGATAGACGAGCTGCCACTGTCCGTTCTTGTCTTTGTCCAGATACCATTTGGAGAGATTCTGAAAGATAACAGTGACGTAAGCGTGAGGAATTGCCAGACCCCACTGTCGCTGCGGATTGGCTTGAGCACAGGCGCTCGCAGTTAATGAAGTGCCTCCCTCGGCCACTATTCCCGATTCCTGAAAAGCATTTGGAACTGGATTAGTGGCACCAATCGCTCCGGTCAAATTCTTATTGAAGATAGATTGGGAAACGAGATGTGGCATCTCGCCAATATGAAACGATGGAAAAGAAAAGTCTTTACCGTTCGCTGTCATCGCCGTATACCCGCGAAAATAAGTCTTCCCTCCTCTCTGCACGTCGTTTACCTGCGTTCCACGAGGAAGCTGCCGAGTGTTGAAATATAAGTTGCTCTCGCTACCACGGTCCATCATTGCCGTTGCCCATGACGACTCAGTTGGCGAATCTGCTACAACTGCATTTTCTCCAAGCAGCTTGGTCGGGCTGTTTGCTGAAATGGAATTGAAATAACTAGAAAAACTCTTTTTATCTTGGAGCCGGCTGGCAAGAGCATTGTTAGTATTTTGTGTTGCCTGATAAGCATTGTCTGCATCTATTTCTGCAGAATTACCAATTTGTTGATCATTTTTCATTTCTTGAAAATTGGCATTGATAAGAAATGCTTTGCCCCATACTCTGCTGATATTGCTGATGCTTACCCCTCCGTTGCTATTTGCTACATCACCAAATCCACCAGGAGCTGGCACATCTAGATCCGGAGCGTGCTTGCTTACGTTCAGAACGGCTGTGTCAACTGCATTTCTTACTTCACGCGAACCACCCATTACCAACATCAGTTGGAAAGCTCCCCAAATCAAGGCTATCAACACGAAAGCACAAATTATTATGACGATAAAGGCGGCGCCTTTAGCATTTCGAGTTCGCGAATAAGGAGACTTGATCATTTGTTGAATCCTCTGGGCTTCTAGAAGTTGCTGTCCCCCAGACTTTTCGGTGACATGAGACCAGTAAATTTTTCTCTTCTAGGATTTTCATCAATCTTGAGTTTCGGATTGCGCTTCATTATTTCGAATGGGGCATATCCTGCGTTACAGCTTCCACACCACATTGACTCCAATTTCTTCAACTCGGCTAGCTGTCTAATGCCATGCTCTGTGATGTTTGTTGCGGATATATCCACACCGTTGAGATTCTTCAGCTTCAATATATCCGGCACACTATCGTCTCCAATTTTATCGCCGGCTAAGTAAAGCGTAAGAATAGATGGCTTTTCTTTGCATAGTGTCGCTAGTCCAGCTTTGTCAACAAGAGTATCTGATAAATCCACGCCGGATAGCTTTTTTATTGCTCCCAGAGCGCTCATACCGTTGGACGTAACTTTAGTGTGAGCGAGATTGATCATATATATTGAACCGAATTTCGTTAACCCCGCTAGTCCCTGATCTGTAATGCCAGAGTTTTCCAAATTCAATCCGATCAGGTTTTGTTTACTCCCGAAAAGTTGAAAGTCTGCTCCCGTCAGGTTCTTATTAAATGACAGGTCGAGCATCGCCAGCTTGGGAAGGTCCAGTAAGGGCTGCAAGAAATGATCTTGAACGTTATTGTGATCGAGTCGAAGAATCGAGATGTTTTTCAGCTTGCTCAGATATTTGAGACCCGGTCCAGTAATATTGTTATTTTGAAGATCAAGACGCTGGCAGGTGGTTGCTTGATCCAAAAGTTGTAGGTCTTGATCTGTTATGTCATGACTGCCTAACTCTAAATGAACGTGACCATTATTACTGGCTAGATAACTGGTGATAAATGCTTTGCCGCCAAGGATAGTTGAATCGTCCATACTGTTCTTTTGGGACTCAGCCATGAGCTGGGCTTCTGTTAAGGGTTTAGGAATTTCACTGTTGCTGCCTTTTGCTGCGCTATTTTTGCCAGTGCTTACTTGACCGTTGCTATTCTGTCCACTGCTATCTGCACCAATATTCTTAGTGCCGCCGGTAATACCACTGTGGCTTGCCGCACCAATTCGTGGAGAAATGGAGCCGACAATAAAAGGGGTTGCGATAGCTATAGCTAATACTCCGGCTGCTAATGAGATTGTCAGCGGCACATTGGGCAGACTGCGCTTAGTTGCCGCATTGTCATTTTTAGCAGGAACACTTCGATCAAGTTTAAACCTTTGCAAATCTGCTTCCAATTCTTCTGCGGATTGATAACGTTCAGCTGGTTTCTTTTGCAGAAGCTTTTTGACAATTCTTTCCAGTTCGTTCGGGAACGAATTGCCCAGTGATGCCTCTCTTAGTGTTGGCGGCTCTTGGTTGGCGTGACTCATCATAATGTTGAAGACATTCTCTGCCATAAATGGAGGTGTGCCACTAAGACATTCGAACATCACGCAACCGAGAGAATAAAGATCCGATCTTTTGTCTATATTTGGTCCAAGTGCCTGCTCCGGACTCATGTATGGTGGGCTGCCCATCGTCTCGCCGGTGCGCGTCAGTTGCTTGTTCTTCGAGTCACCGTCTTCTTCAATGATCTTGGCCACACCAAAGTCTAGGATTTTTATTTGTGGAGCCGCGGAGGCATTTGAAACTACCATCAAATTGCTTGGCTTGAGATCGCGATGCAGAACGCCGCGTTCATGAGCATGGACAAGTCCATGGCATACCTGAATCATCGAGTCCACAACAAAACTTGGACTTAATGCGCCTTGTGATTCAATCATTTGCGCCATGGTCTGACCGACTTCAAAGTCCATCACCATGTACGGCTGTCCGTGTTCTGAAACTGCAAAATCGAGCACAACAGTAATATTTTGATGGGAGAGGGTGCTGCCTGCCTTGCCTTCTCGCTGAAAGCGCATTAAGGCCTTGTCAGAGATCATGTGAGAGTGAAGCATTTTGACGGCAACAGGACGATTAAGAATGATCTGTCGTGCTTTGTAGATGACGCCCATACCACCAGAGCCGATCAATTCAATAAACTCATACTTGCCGTCTAGAACGAATCCCGGTAAGCACTGATCCAACGACGTTCCGTCCACAGGGCAACTAGTTTGTGTCGCACTGACGGCAAGGCCGCATGTGGGGCACTTGGTGGTAAGGTCTTGAATTTTTTGTTGCCAAGCATCGTCTTCCACGACCGCGCTCCGTTTGAAAAGTTCTTTGGCTCTTCATTTTAATTCCCGGTTCCACGCGTTTTAGACAGCTCTGTTTAGTGAACTGCCGACCCTCCATGAAACGCCAAAAAGGCAAGCAATAGCGCTGCCACTATCAGTAGTACCATTAGCAAGCCGGTAACAGATTTTCCGGTTGACGGCGAATCTTCTGGCTCGATCGATTCGAACAATCCAATCCGCTCCATTTGGACCTTTGCCTCATTGAGAGCCGACCCTAACTGGTCTAAGTTCTTGAATCTCTGGTCCGATTTTGTGGCAATGCATCTGAACAATACCTCGTCTATGTAGGCGGCTTCTTTTAAGTCGGGACGAACTTTTACTAAGGCAGGCGCGCTCAATCGAAAATCTGCTTTGTCACTGTTGCCGAATTGTTCAACTGTGCCGGTGAGCATCTCAAAGAGAATCACACCAAGCGTATATATTATTGAGCGTTCGTCCGGAGGCAGTCCATTGCACTCTTCTGGACTGCAGTAAAGTGAATGTTGTCCTTCGGCAACTGTTTCAACAGGATGCGGTCCAAGCATCTCCATGATGCCGAAGTCCAGTAAGCGAGCATGTTCAGCGCCATTTTGATCAGCAATGATAATGCTACTGGGCTTGAGATTTATATGGTTTACGCCTTGACAGTGAGCATATCTGAGCGCGTCGCAGAGCGTTTCGATCATGTTGACCGCTCGAAGAGGCGCTATCGGCGATTCTCGTTCGATCAGCTGAGAAAGCGGTGTACCGCTCGCCCACTCCATAACCAAGAGAGGATTATCATTGTTGTCGTAATTCAATTCGATGGTGCGAACTATATTTGGATGATCGAGACGAGCAGCGATGAGCGCAGCCCGGTTGGTGCGCAGTCGTGAAAAAATATCGAACCCGCTGAACTTGTTCGATATTTTTACAGCAACATATGTGTTCAAAAGTTGGTGTCGAGCTTTGTAAACGAAACTTGTTTCGCCCGCACAAATAAATTCTTCAAGAATAAAGTGGTCCGCTAAGATCAAGCCAACGCGAGGATCTTGCAAAGTTAGCCAGGAGGAAGGGAGGCTCTGCAGGCAGGCGTGGTTTTCGTCGAAAGATTGCCCGCAAATGCTGCATAGATCTAAATCCTGATCCGATTCAACGACCGGCGCTTCTTTGAGGAGCACACTTTGTTTTTCGTTGGCTTGGTCCGCCTTTTGCATACTCAGCATGTGTCTCATAGTCGATATTCACGATCCTTGACGCTCGGCGGTGGCCGCACAGGGAAGCGCCACTCTCGGTCCACTTTTCTTAGGGCGTGGTAAGTGTTTGAATTGTTTCCTTCCGGGGAAGGAATAATATAGAATTTGCCGACAGTCGGTAAGCCCGCTAATATGAGAAAATATCACAGGTCTGTGGGCTACAGGCTACGGAGTAAGCATGGCTGAATCGAGACGAAAACGTCAAAAAGGGCAATCGATAGTCGAACTGGCTGTCGGGCTTATTGCTTTGATTCCTATAGTGCTTGTCGTATTTGACTTGGCGGTCATCGTTATTGGCGTTCAGCTCAATGATTCAACCTGTAGAGAAGCGGCTCGCGTTGCTGCTAGTGGCGCGCCCAAGGACCAGGCGGCACGTGCCAACGCCGTTGTCGCTAGAGCCAATCAAAGAAGTGCCGGCATGCTTTCCAAATTTATTGTTGTCGCTGGGTACCCCCAGAGCACAGTCACACAAGCCCAAGCTGATGCCCCGCCATACGTTCCATACGGTGGCGCTCTAAACGGCACGGTGACCGTTCAAACCGAAGTAGATATCAAGCCCTTCGTGGTCCAGGCCGCATATAACGGAACATCGCCTCTAAAGTTTAGGTCTCAGCAAAGCTTCCCGATCACATACGTCGTGCCAAACGTCGCCGCCCCATTTCCGTAAAGCCAGCTTATTCAGCCTGAATGTTGAGCAGCCTGAAATTTTTAACCGATATCGGTTAAAAGTCTTCGGCAACATGCCAGCTTTCAGATTTTCGCACTGGTCTTAAGCGTGCAAATATTTCGTCAGATCTTGCAACTTGCTCACATCAAGCTTTAAGCCAGGTCCCATCGTGGAACTTAGGAATACAGCTTTCATGTATGTGCCTTTGACGGTCGCTGGCTTGACCTTATTGATTTGGTCCACAACCGCAGCCAAGTTTTTCAGCAGTCTGTCATCTTCGAACGACAATTTGCCAATCGCCATCTGCACAAGTCCACCATCCTTTTCTGTACGGAAGGAAACTTTTCCAGCTTTCAGCTCTTTGATCGTCTTGCCAACATCAAATGTGACGGTGCCATCTTTTGGGTTAGGCATCAAGCCGCGTGGCCCGAGCATTTTCCCCATCTTTGACAGCATCGCCATCGCATCTGGGGTGGCTACCAATTTGTCGAAGTCAAGAAAACCTTCGCCTATTTTTGCCACGAGGTCTTCGGCGCCAACGACATCGGCTCCTGCAGCGGTTGCTTCAGCCAGCTTCTCGCCTTTGGCGACGACTGCCACTCTGACTTCTTTGCCTGTGCCGCCGGGCAGATTGACGGTCGATCTGATTTGTTGATCATTCTGCTTAGGATTAACACCTAGGCGGAAATGAACTTCGACGGTTTCGTCAAACTTAACTGCAGCCTTCTTTTCCTTGAGCAGCGTGATCGCTTCTTCTGCAGAAAGTGGTGTGCGGTTTTCTTCTCTGACCTTTTGAAGCGATGTTTGACGCTTAGTAGCTTTAGCCATTTTCGAAATTCCTTCGTGCTCAGTTAGTCTTGTACTGTCAGTCCCATGTTGCGGGCGGTTCCTGCAACCATCTTTTCCGCCGCCTCAAGAGTGGTGGCGTTCAGATCGGGCATTTTTATTTTGGCGATTTCAGTGATTTTTGCTTTGCTGATTGTTCCGACTTTCGTCTTATTCGGCGTAGCAGAGCCCTTTTCGACGCCCGCTGCTTTCTTCAATAGTTCAGATGCAGGAGGTGTCTTGAGGATGAAGTCGAAAGATCTGTCTTCGTAGACTGTGATTTCAACTGGGATAACCGTTCCAGCTTTGTCTTGAGTCTTGGCATTGTACTCTTTGCAGAATTGCATGATGTTTACGCCATGCTGACCAAGCGCAGGACCGATGGGCGGTGCGGGATTGGCCTTTCCGGCCTGTATTTGCAATTTAACTTTGCCAACAACCTTTTTCACGGTGCTTGAGTCCTATAGATATGCGGAACTTATGATCTTATGGTAGTTTCGGGCTAGCGTCCACCACGTTTACACTTTTATAACCTGGTTGAATTCTAGTTCTACAGGAGTCGCCCGTCCGAAGATGATTACTGAAGCCTTGATGCGCTCTCGTTCCATGTTCACTTCTGTAACTTCGCCTGTAAAGTCAGCGAAAGGTCCGCCAGTAATTCTGACGTAATCGCCTACCTTGACATCGATAACTGCTTGTTTCTTGCCTTTGATTCCAGAAACTGCCATTTGCCGTCTGAGAATCTTGCGAATCTCTGAGTCTTGTACTGGAATTGGCTTCTTACCTGCGCCTACGTATTTGGTTACGCCGGGCGCTTCTCTAACTACACGCCATGAATCGTCGTCCAGAATCATTTCAACGAAGACGTAGCCTGGATATTCGCGTTCTTTCTTTTCAACACGCTTGCCATCTTTGACTTTGGTCACCATCTTCTCAGGAACGATGACGCCGAAGATTCTGTCTTGAGCGCCCATGGTAACAATGCGCTTTTCGATGTGTTCTTTCACCTTATTTTCATGACCGGAAGCGGTCTGCACGGCGTACCAGCGCCGTTGCCCATCAGTTTTGATAAAAGCCATTTTGGTATCTATGTCCTTACCCTCGTTGTCCGGTTCTCCCGCGCAAGCTGCACGGCTTATCTGCTTCCTATTCCACCACCATGCAATCGTGCGAAGTGTTCAAGTGGACCAAAGACTAAATTGCCAAGGACCCAATCAAAACCAAGCACCATCAAGGTGATCACTGCTACCAAGAAGAGAACACTCCATGTCTCTCTTACGACCTGCCGAAACGGCGGCCAACTAATTTTTCGAAATTCTACAACTACTTCATGTACGAACTGTCGCGCTTCGCCAAGCGGACTTTGTTTCTTTTCAGTCTTGGCTTTCTTCGGTTTATCACTGCCACCGCTGCCGCCAGTTCCACCATTTGACCCACCACCGCCGGAGCCGCCATCTGCAGGCGGTTTGATTGAAGGAGGTTGCGCTGGCGTGGAATTGATCTCAGTGGCCGGGTCATTGACAACGACCTTCGGTTTCGTCGGATCTTTGCCTTGACCGGTCGGAGATTCCTTATTTCGCTTGATCGCCATTCTTATATTGCTCTTTCTGCGACTCAGCTGCCGTTGTCAACTTGGTTTTCCGAGGATAGTCTTATGCCGTTGCCTACGGCTGGACTGATAAATTCGCGCCATGAAAGAATCGAACTCTCACCAAAGGTTTTGGAGACCTTCGTTCTACCGTTAAACTAATGGCGCCCATTTCGTCTCTTTTGGGATTCGCAATTGCGAAAAGGTCTACCTGCCCAGATGAGCAGTCCATTTGCCAGAGTCGTCTGAATCGCCCACATGCAAGGCAGGCACAGACCTACTTCTTGGTCTCCTTGTGCTCAAGATGAGTTCTGCAATGGCGGCAGTACTTCTTGATGTTGAGCCTGTCCGGATCATTCTTTTTGTTTTTCATTGTGGTGTAGTTGCGTCTTTTGCATTCACCACAGGCTAACGTGATAATGACTCGGTCGTCTTTCTTGGCCAAGGTTCTAACTCCTGCTTGTTTCCGTTATCGTGCCAAATAATTGCAAAATTCGGAAACTTCCACCCAAACGATTAAGGTTTCAGGCTCTCTCCGGTGCAGATTTCGCTGGCAGTCGGGTTGCTTGCCTGGATCCCCTCACCGGATCGATTTTAACCGCTTGTTCTTGTAAACAAAAACAAGCCAGAAAAAAAAGACCTCCCGGGGAGGCGTCAAGCAGCAAGTATATCGAACGCCATGAAAACCTGTCAACAAGACTAAAATGTGATGCGATGAATTCAAAACGAAATTCTGTTTACAAGCCCTTGATCTCCGTGCTTGCGCTGTTTATGGCGCTCGCCCTGAGTTCGTGCAATGTTGCGAAACATGGCGCCGCTCCAGGGACATTGCGCGTCAACATCGGGACTGAACCGCCTGGTCTTGACTGGGAAGTTGAAACTGACTCGACTTCATTTGATGTGGTATCGAACTTGATGACTGGGCTGACCCAATACACGCCTGAGTTGAAGTGCGCGCCTGGATGCGCGAAGAGTTGGGATGTTTTAGATGGCGGTAAGACCTACGTTTTCCACCTGCGAGACGATATCTACTGGACCGATGGCAAGAAACTTGTGGCCAAAGATTTTGAATATGCCTGGCGACGCTTGCTGGATCCAACTACTGGGGCTCAGTATGCTTATTTCCTTTATCCAATCGTTAACGCTTTTGAATTTAATAGCCACAAAATTACAGACCCGAACTTGATCGGTATCAAAGCGGTCGATGAACACACCTTTGAAGTCAAACTCAAGAAGCCAGCCGCTTACTTTATTTATCTAACTGCTTTCTGCCCCTGTTGCCCATCTCGCAAGGACGTGATTGAAAAGTGGGGGCGGCGTTGGACCGATCCTGAGCACATTGTCACCAATGGTCCGTTTATGCTGAAACACTGGGCGCACGAATACAAAATTGAGTTGATCGCCAATCCGAAGTATTTCGAGGGTCCACCAAAGATAGAGAAGATCAGCATGTTCATGGTGCCTGAGCAAGCTACTGCATTTGCACTTTACGAAAATGACGAACTCGATTTCGTGGACAATCGCAGCTTTTCGACGCCTGATGTGGAGCGTTGCAAAGATTCCCCCCAGTATAAAAACATTGCGCTGCTGCGCAGCAACTACATTGGCTTCAACGTCACTAAGCCGCCATTCACAGATGCGCGGGTGCGCCGAGCCGTGTGCAAAGCCATTGATCGAGATGTATTCCCGCGCATTCTTCGTCGCAAGGAACGTCCAACCAGCAGTTGGATTCCTAAGCCGCTGGCTGGATATTCGCCGACCACAGGCGAAAAATTCGATCCTGTGGGCGCAAAACAATTGTTGGCTGAAGCTGGATATCCAGGCGGCAAAGGTTTTCCAGCAACAGTAATGTTGTATCCGAATCGCGATGACGTCAAAACAGTTGTCGAGGAACTCCAAGATCAATTGCAACAAAATCTTGGTATCAGCATTGGTTTGCAAAATCAGGAATGGAAAGTCTATTTGCAAACATTGCATCGGGATCCGCCGCCAATTTTTAGAGCAACGTGGGGCGCTGACTATCCGGATCCGGAGACGTTCTCGAATTTATTTACCACATACAACGGTAACAACACCACTGCATGGAAAGATGCCAAATACGACGCCATTGTTGAACAAGCGGGAACCGAACAGGATCCACTCAAGCGCAGGAAGTTATACGAGAAGGCTGACCACTACTTGTGCAATGAAGAATCCGTGATCGCACCCGTATATCTGGCTACCCAAAACGTAATGGTTAAGCCGTGGGTAAAGGGACTGAAGTTTAATGCGCTGGATATTCAATTCTATAAAGAGGTGAGCATTGAACCGTAGGCAACCGATGGTGATCGCATGCTAAGCATGATCTTGAAGAGAATTCTTCTGGCCATCCCTGTTTTGTGGATTGTTGCATCAATTACTTTTATGCTGGTCCGCATCGTCCCGGGTGGACCGTTCGAAGGGGATAAAGCTTTGCCACCAGAAATAGTGGCGAACCTGAAGGCAAAGTATCATCTCGATAAGCCTGTGCCAGAGCAGTATCTTTTCTATATGCAGCGGTTGATGCAAGGAGACCTCGGGCTGTCTTACAAATACATCGGGCGCACCGTCAATGATATTTTGACTGACGCTTTTCCCGTGTCACTTCAACTTGGAAGCGCGGGATTGTTGCTGGCGATATGTGTCGGCGTGCCACTTGGCACAATTGCCGCTGTGCGTCGTGGATCTGCTGCGGACTTCGCGGCCATGTTTTTGTCCACCGCGGGCATATCCGTTCCCAGTTTCGTGATTGGAGCCTTGCTGATCTTCGTCTTTGGCATCTGGCTGAAAATATTGCCGGTCGCATTGTGGGAATCAGGTCGCCACATGATTTTGCCTGCTATTACAATTGCAGTCAGTCCGGCGGCTTACCTGGCTCGTTTGACGAGAGCAAGTGTGCTTGAAATTTTGGAGAAAGACTGGGTGCGTACTGCCAGGTCCAAAGGACTTTCTGGCCAGAAAACTGTCGTTAAGCATGTTTTGCGCAATGCGCTGGTGCCGATTGCAACTGTCCTGGGACCCCTGACTGCGATCCTTGTCACTGGCTCGTTCGTGGTCGAATATATGTACGCCATTCCTGGAATGGGGCGCTTCTTCATTACCGCTGTCGGTAATCGCGATTACGATTTGATCATGGGCACCACTCTGGTGTTCGCCGTCTTGCTGATTATTGCCAACACGATCGTGGACATCGTCTACGTCATTCTCGATCCGCGTATGCAGGTGAACTAGCAATGTCGAGAAACAAAGTTGGTTTTGCTTATCTTTGGTACAGGTTGCGCAGTATTCCAACTGCGCATGGAGCCTTTTGGATCATCCTGTTCATCTGTCTGATCGCCCTTCTCTCTGCGCTGGGCGTGCCCATGTCTCACTACACCTACTCTCAGACGACAACCGATCTTCTTGCTCCGCCATCGATGGATCACCTGATGGGAACCGACGAACTCGGGCGTGACTTATTTAGCCGGATCATCTATGGCTCTCAGCTTTCAATTAGTATAGGAATGACAACAGCCTTTATCGCATTTTTCATTGGCACCATATACGGCGCTATAGCAGGATTTTCAGGTGGCAAGGTTGATAATCTGTTGATGCGCGGCGTCGATATCGCATATGCTCTGCCTGACTTACTTGTAATGATTCTCATTGGTGTGCTGGTCGGACGCGGAACTACCGGCATTCTCATCTCTCTGGGTCTAGTAAGTTGGATGGGCACAGCCAGACTTGTGCGTGCGCAGTTTCTACAACTGCAACATGAAGAATTCGTTGAAGCAGCCCGAGCTGCTGGTCAAAGTGGCCTGCTGATTGTCTG
This sequence comes from Candidatus Melainabacteria bacterium, assembly GCA_003153555.1. GTDB lineage: Bacteria > Cyanobacteriota > Vampirovibrionia > Obscuribacterales > Obscuribacteraceae > PALSA-1081. The sequence continues at coordinate 39,825 of PLZS01000136.1, forward strand.
GAAACATCTATTACCTAATGCGATGGGACCGATTATCGTTGCTCTTACTTTCACTGTGCCGTCGGCAATCCTTTCAGAATCTACTTTGAGTTTTATAGGATTGGGACTGTCGCCGCCTGCTTGCAGTTGGGGAACGCTTGCCAGTGATGGTTGGCGCTCATTGCGTGGTCATCCGCATTTGATTCTATTTCCAAGCTTCTTTATTTTCGTCACAGTCTTGTCGTTCAACTTTCTTGGCGATGGATTGCGTGACGCGCTCGATCCCCGAACGCGATTGTTCAACTACGGAAAAATTGTCCAAGATCCTGAAGAAGTGGTTGAAAAAGTCGCACCAGAACTTGTAGTTAAAGATTGAGGCTGATACGTCGAGTGGCATGGCTCACTCTCACTTCACCTTTCAAACCGCTAAAAACAAGAGAGTGCTGAAACAAGTTTCGCTCGCCTCAAATTTTGCGGCGACTTAGCTGAACGCCGCTCTGGACCTGAGATTAAAAAGGTGGGGTATGTCCCTCCAGAACACCCTCATTTAATATGTTAAGCAAAAAACGCGGGTTTTGATGGTGCTGTCGATGCTTATTTATCAATGCTTTCGGGAAATCGAGAAGTCCTTAAACCCTGATGTAATATAGCTTCACATGATATGGGATGGGTAAAAAGTAGAAGGGTATACCCTCCCCCACTAATTTTTTTGTTAGCGCTCGATAACACAGAATCCACGACCATCCGCTCAACACTTCAGCACACAAAGGAGGGGCGAGCGTATCTCGCGCTATCATTGTCTGAACTCAGGAGACCGGAACAAGTGGCAATACTCGTCAGCTGCCAATCGATTGGCAAGTCCTACAGCTCGCGTCCGCTTTTTAGCAACATATCCTTCGGCATTGAAGACGAACAGAAGATTGGCTTGATCGGACCAAACGGTGCCGGCAAGTCCACTTTGATGAAGATATTGACCGGTGAAATTCAGCCCGATGAAGGGGCGGTCGTGGCGCGCAAAAACCTTCGCGTTGCCTATGTTAGTCAATCCGAATCATTCGATCCTGATCTGAGTGTGGAACAGGTTGTTAAACAAGCCGCAGATCTAGCGCCTTTAGAAGACTACGAAAAAGCAGCGTCGGTCGATTCGACATTGACGCAAATGGGATTTCCTGATTGGAGCGCTAAAACAGGCTCTCTTTCTGGTGGTTGGCGAAAGCGCTTGGCCCTCGCGTCCGCATTGGTGCAAGAACCAGATCTGCTGCTTTTGGATGAACCAACCAACCACTTGGATCTCGAGGGCGTTTTATGGCTCGAGACCTTGCTTAAATCAATTAGCGTCAGTTTTGTCGTGGTCAGCCACGATCGGGCTTTTCTTGAAAGTGTCGTCAATCGGATGATCGAACTCAATCCGACTTATCCTGAAGGTTGCTTGAGCATCAATGGAAATTACAGTGAATTTCTGATTGCCCGTGAAGAACGTTTGAATGCTCAGGTTCATCAACAACAAGCTCTTGCAAGCAAAGTAAGGCGAGAGATTGCTTGGTTGCAGCGCGGAGCACGAGCGCGACAAACCAAGGCGCGAGGTCGCATCCAAGATGCCGGTAAATTGATAGAGGATCTCGCCGATGTGAAGCAGCGCAATTCATTGAACGCGCCAATCGAAATTGGTTTTGATTCGTCAGGGCGCAAGACGAAAGAACTGATTACAGCAAAAGGAATTTCGAAGCGGTTCGCTGAGAAAATTTTGTTCGGCAACGTCAACGTGCTGCTCACCACGGGCACTAAGTTGGGACTTGTTGGTCGCAATGGCAGCGGTAAGACAACACTTCTCAAACTTTTAGTTGGCGAATTGCAGCCTGATGTTGGCACCATTAAGCGCGCTGAGCAGTTGCAGATTGTTTGGTTCGATCAAAACCGTGAACAGCTCGATGAAACCAAAACTCTGAAACAATCGTTGAGCGCTGATGGTGACACGGTCATGTATCGTGGTCGAAATCTCCACGTGACGACTTGGGCAAAGAAGTTTTTGTTTCGACCAGATCAATTGCCGATGCCGATCAGTTATCTATCAGGTGGCGAAAAAGCGAGAATTCTGATCGCAAACTTGATGTTAAAGCCTGCAGATGTGCTGATCCTGGACGAACCCACAAACGACCTGGATATTGCTTCGCTAGAGGTTTTGGAAGATAGCCTGGAAGATTTCCCCGGAGCCGTGATTCTGGTCACCCATGATCGCATGATGCTAGATACGGTGTCATCGCAAATCCTCGCGTTGGATGGATCCGGTGAGGCTAACTATTATGCTGACTATGAGCAATGTGAACGGGCCTTGCAACGTTCTGCGAAGGTGGAAAAGAAGGCTCAAAATGCCGATCGGAAATCCAACAAAAACAACGCAAAGGATCGGGTCGGTCTAACTACCGCCGAGAAGCGTGAGCTATCCAGCATGGCTGATCAAATTGAACAAGTGGAAGTCAAAATCAGAGCAATGCAAGCCGAAATGGAAAAGCCACAAATTGCCAGCAATTATCCGAAGCTGAATGAACTGTCGAAAAACGTGGAAAACGCACAAGAAGATTTAGCCAAACTTTTCAAGCGTTGGGAAGAGTTGGAAGCGAAAGCCGCGTACGACAAAGAGCCTTCAGCTGCTACTTGATTTCGCTTTGCGATGTCTGAATGTCGGGGAGTTTAGTTGGTCCAGCTGTGGCCGCGGTGGGATTTGCCGGATTGGCCAGGCGCGTATTCTTTCAGCTCCGTTGCCAAGGTCGTCGAAATTTTTACCGATATCGGTAAAAATTCAAAAGGTCGTTCCTAGTAGGCAATAGCCAAGTGGGTGGTATTTCAGCCTAGCGACCCGTTTCGGCGTGCCACGAAAATGACACCGCTTTATTGCACACTTAGCACGGTCGGTTTCCGATTCGCCTTAAAAGGGTAAAAAAGTAGCGAGAGGCTAATCCTCAGGGGGTATTGTTCAACGTGCCTTTTACTCGAATCGCAGACAGCAAGCCGCAAGTGCAGGTAGCGAGCGGTTTTTTGGTTGTCTGGCTGGTCGCTGTTTTTTTTGTATTATCAGCCCCATCGGCCTTGGCCGCCGATAAAGGCTGGGTTCTAACGCAGAAAAGCCTTACTCTTGGCGACCAGTACGTCTATATAAGTCCAATGGGCTTAAAGTGTGTCAATCCGAAAGCTGGATTTGCCATGGTCACAAAAGCGCCTGACTGGAATATCGTTATGTTCAACGATAAGACGAGAGTTTATTTCCAGACAACCCTGGATTCTTACAAGCGCACCTTGGCTGCCCGCGGATTAACCAGTGACTTGGCTGGTCGACAATGGTCGCGCGGCTCTGGTGGAAATATAGCTGGATTGCGGGCGACTCAATACGTCATGCGCGGCGGTGGATCCATCTCTCACGTTGGTGCCAACGGGAAGACCAAAATATCTACTGTGAACGCCGCCGATTATTGGGTGTCAGACGATATCACTGTGCCGCCGCGATTGGCAGATTTGCTTTCTTCTGCGTATGGTTTACCAACTACACAAAACGTTCCATTGCGGCTTGAGTGTACAGACGCAAAGGGACAGAAGCGGATGCTCGAAACTTATCGAATGCAGACAATCGCCTCCATTCCCAGTAGCTATTTCCAGTGCCCTGGCGGATATAAAGCCGTTCAGAGTGACGCTGAAGTGATGATGAACGACGAACAAAAGCAAATGATTGATGATATGAGCCGTGAAATGGGCGGCGGATTAGAGTCAGCACCGCAACCACAATATTCTCCGCAACCGGCTGCTCCACAGCAGCCTGCTGCCACTACGAGTAGTGGCGGTTCCGATGGACTAAGCAAATTGCTGGATGCCTACAAACGCACGCAACACAAGTGAACAACTGAGAGAAGACTAAGCAGTACGTCATGCGATTCAATCTAAAACTATCACACAAAGGTTTGATCTTAGTTGCGGTGCCGCTCATTTTCGAAGTCATATTTTTGGCGACTTTGACTTATTTACTGCGTCAGGCTGAAATTGAAGTTCAGAGACAAGTTCGTTCAAAGGCGATTATTTCGCAGGCGAATACATTATCAAAACTGTTTTATGATGCTGGCGTTGCTATGGGTGGTTACTCGATTACCAAGAGTCCCCTGTTTAGCGACAGGTACGACAAGATCGTTCGGCAAATTCCGCAGGATTTGGATGAACTGAAAAACCTGGTCGGTGATAATTCCCGGCAACAACAGATCTTACAGAATTTGCAAGTCATTACGGTGACGGGATTGAAAATTCTCGGAGAAGCGAAATCGGCAATCGACGACAATCGTGTGGACGTGGCGCAATTCAGAGCCAGACACATGTACAAAGAAATTCGCTCTCTGGCTGACCGATTACAAGATGAATTGCGTGGACTGACCGAAGACGAAAGAAAAATTGAAAGCGAAGGTCCGGAAGCGCAAAATCGCAACAGAGCGATGGTGAAAATCTATCTGGTTATCGGCGTTCTGCTCAACTTCTTAATAGCAGTCGCTTTGGCCCTTTATTTCAGCAGAGGAATTAGTCGACGCTTGAACGTGTTGACCGACAACTCGATCCGGCTGGCCAGAGCAGAACCATTGAATCCACTACTTTCTGGAAGTGATGAAATCGCCCACTTGGACGGCGTTTTCCATAGCATGGCGGAAGCGCTCAATGAGGCTAGTCGAAAAGAAAGAGCAGTGATAGAAAACACCGCTGACGTGATTTGCTCAATTGACGTTGATGGAAAATTCGTTGCCGTCAGCCCCGCTTGCAATACCACCTGGGGATATCGTCCGGACGAGCTTATGGGCAGGCGCTTTATCGAACTTGTTATCCCTGAAGATCATCAAGAAACTATTCGTGCTGTCAGAGCGGTGCGCGCAGAAAAGGGCAACACGGAATTCGAAAATCGCACTCGTCGAAAAGATGGTTCCATGGTGACGGTGTTGTGGTCTACATATTGGTCAGAATCAGAACGCTCAATGTTCTGCGTTGCCCACGACATCACCGAAAGAAAATTAGCCGAAGAAGCTACAAAAGCTTCTGAAAAGAGAATTCGCACTATTATTGAAAACATGCTTGTTGGTCTGATCATTGTCACCAAAGAAGGGTTCATTGAATCAATCAACCCAGCTAGTGAGCGCATGTTCGGATTCCGCGCTGAAGAGATTGTTGGGCGCCATTTGCTCTGCCTTTTTCATGATTCCAAATTGTTCAGTGAGAGAAGTCAAAGCGATACGCACAACTTTATGGAGAATCTATTCTCCAGATCTCTAAACAGGATCGGAGAACTCGACGCCCTGAAAAAGAATGGCGAAGACTTTCCGATTGAAATTTCTTTGAGTGAGTTTGAAACGGCAGACGGATACAGATATCTCGCCAACATCCTGGATGTGTCGGAACGGCGAGAAGTTGAGCGACTGAAGAAAGAATTCGTTTCTACTGTCAGTCACGAATTGCGTACTCCTCTAACGTCGATAAGAGGATCGTTGACTTTGCTTTCAGTCGGTGCGCTCGGGGTATTGCCTGAACAAGCCAAGAAAGTCGTAACCATTGCCGAAAGAAACACGATTCGATTGATCACATTGATCAACGATATATTGGATATTGAAAAACTTGAGTCTGGAAAACTCGATATGGTCTTCGACACTATCTCGATGAACAACGTGTTGGATCGTTCAGCGGAAGCGGTTCGAGCTTTTGCTGAACAAAACGGTATTCGCCTGGAAATGGTGCCAACCAATGCCAACGTTTATGCAGATGGAGATCGACTCGTTCAGGTTCTCGTCAATCTTGTTTCAAACGCTGTCAAATTCTCACCCAAAGGTGCAGCTGTAACGGTGGCAGTGTCTGAGATTCCGAATTGGATTGAAGTGAAGGTAATAGACAGAGGTCGCGGTATTCCTGCAAAGTATAAGAACTTGCTCTTCCAAAGATTCCAGCAGGTAGAAGCATCTGACGCCCGCAAGAAGGGCGGTACCGGTCTTGGACTAGCAATTTGCAAAGGCATAATCGAAGCGCATGGTGGCAACATCGGTGTTGATAGTGAAGAAGGCAAGGGCAGTGTCTTCTGGTTCCGCATTCCGCCTTCGCAGCCCGTAGCAAAACCAGCGCTTTTGCAGACTCCTAGCGCGCAAGTACCAGTTAGTGCTGCGATTCCAGCTAAGCCAGAAGAAAAGATGATTAGTTAGAACCGTGGGATATGCCGAGCAGCTTGCTGCCTAGGCTATCCTGAGATTATGCCGAGCAGCTTGCTGCCTAGGCTATCCTGAGATTATGCCGAGCAGCTTGCTGCCTAGGCTATCCTGAGATAAGATCAACAAGCTTGAGAGTCTGAATCAAGCCACCCAAGGTAGCCAACATGAAGATTCTCATTATCGATGATGAAGAGGACACTCGCAGTATCGCCAGTATGAGCCTCGGATTGCTCGGTGGTGCGGATGTGATTGAAGCAGCCAGTGGCCAAGAGGGCTTGGTGAAGGCAGCCGAAGAACTGCCTGATGTGATTATTTTGGATTTGATGATGCCTGAGATGGATGGCGCTCAAACTCTTACTAACTTGCGCAAAAATCCAATTACCGAAAACATCCCCGTCATCTTTCTGACTGTCAAAGGAATGTTTGAGGAATTCGATAAGCTAAAAGAGCTTGGCGCACTTGCAGTGCTGACCAAACCGTTCGACCCCACTCTTTTGACCAATCAAATAATAGACATTTTGAAGGCTAATTCTGCGCTAAAACCCGAAGCCGGTCAGAAGGATTAGATTCCATTGCCGGGTATATCTTAATTCTAAAGACAAAGTAGGAGCGGACAATGAAAGTTCTCATCATCGACGATGAAGAAGATACAAGATCAATTGCNNGTGGACTTGAAGTCTTGGAAGCTGATAGTGGACAAGACGGAATTTCTAAAGCTGAAGCTGAGCAGCCTGATGTGATCTTGCTTGACATGATGATGCCGGTAATGGATGGCTCCGAAACCCTCGTTGCTTTGCAAGCGAATGCGGGCACAAAAAATATTCCAGTCATATTTCTCACTGCCAAAGCGATGACCAGCGAGATTGAAAGACTAAAAAGAATGGGCGCCGTTGGCGTGCTCACGAAACCATTCGATCCGACGATTCTGGCAAACCAAGTGCGCGCTATATTAGAGGGCTGAGCGACAAGATGCAGGCCTGGTCTCAAACTTTTGGTCAACTCAAAGAGCAGTATATTCGTCGTTCTTCTGAGCGCATTGGCAAAATAATCGAGATGCTTTCGCATCTGTCCCAAAATCCTTCTAATGCTGAAGTGATTGAGCAATTGAGCCGGCAATTCCACTGGCTAGCCGGTTCAGGCAGTATGTATGGTTATCCCGCTGTTTCTGCGATGGGATCTGAAGGCGAAGACTATTGCAATAAACTTCTGCGTGATACTTCTCGACCGCCAAAGGCTGATGTTGATAAGCTCAAGACTCTTCTCAATCAACTAGCTAACGAGTTCACGGTCAATGATGATGCCGCTGAAACAACGAGCCTCGGCGGTGGCAGAGGTGGACTGGGTCGCTCTGAAATCGTCATTATCGATGAGAATCAAACCGATCTTTCGTTGTTGTGTAAATTAGTCGAAGAAGGTGGCATGACCTTCCGCACGGCACGCACAATGGCGACTGGAATCAACGAGTTGGTCAGAGAAATGCCCGATGGACTAATCGTTGAGATTCCTCTACCTGATGGTGATGCTTACGAGCTTGTAGAGCACGTTAGAACGCTTCCGGGAGGCGAAGACATAGCGATCATCATCGTCAGTAAGCAAACTGGTTTCCTGGACAAAGTCAGGTCGATTCACTGCGGCGCTGATGCTCACTTTGAAAAGCCTGTCGACATGAAGGCGATGTTGCGCAGAATGCGCTATCTGCTGGATAAGCGCAGGCAAGAAGCGCCGCGCATTTTGTCGGTGGAGGATGATCCCGATCAAGCTGCTTTTATTCGTGCGTTTCTAGAATCCGCTGGCTATCAGGTGCGCACCTGCACTGATCCGAAAAACTTTGATTCATTTATTTCGTCTTTCAATCCGGATCTTGTCCTGCTCGATGTTATGTTGCCGGGCATGACTGGCTACGAATTGGCCAGATATCTTAGGCAAGACGAGCGCCATGCAACACTTCCTGTTGTTTTTCTGACCACGCAGGGAAACATCGAAGCGCGCATCGAAGCGGCGCGTTCTGGTGGTGATGACCACCTTGTTAAACCGGTTCCGCCTGCACTGCTGCTTTCCAGTGTCTCGGCGCGGCTCGAACGCTCGCGATTTTTGAAAACACTACTGCACAAAGATGGACTAACGAATTTACTTAACCACTCGTCTTTCATGGAACAAGCCCAGATGACGATTGCGCAGCAGAAACGCAAGTCGAGCTTTACAGCATTGATCCTTATTGATGTCGATTATTTCCGATCAATCAATGAACGACATGGCTATCCAGGCGGCGACAAAGTTCTTGTCGCGCTTTCTTTGTTGTTGCGAAAGCGGCTCAGGCAGAGCGATATCATCGGTCGGTACGGTGGGGATGAGTTTGGCATTATTGCAGAGGGCATAGACGAACAAGAAGCGCTAACGTTGGCAGCACGACTGCTTGCTGATTTCGCTGGCACTAGCCATTCAACTCCATTGCATGCAGGTTTTTTTGCCACATGTAGTGCTGGTATAAGCGTTCTCGATTCGAAGACTATGGATCTAGATAAATGGATGCAATCTGCTTTTAGTGCGCTTGCTGCGGCCAAGCAAGCTGGACGTAACTGTGCCATGGCTGCGCAAGGCACAACATTTATCAAAGCCAGTCCGATAAGTTAGCTGCAAACAATTATAGTTTTGATAGCGAATAAGAAATGGAGCGCGGGTCTCCAGACCCGCCTCGATACGTGATTATAGGCGGCTGTGGACAAACGCGCTCCATTTCGATTTGGATCCGATTGAGTACGGTCCAAGTGCTTGCGAATCCCCGTGAGTACGGATCCGATTGCGCCTGATCCGATTGCGTCTGATCCGTACGCCACCGTATGCGGTGCATTATTGCATTGGCTGCTCAGGGGCTTTCAAGAGTGTAGAATAAACAACTCAAATAGTAGTTTCCACCGATGAAGTGAGTCGGCAAAAATGAACAATGTTGCCGTGCTTGGCGCGGGCAGTTGGGGATCGACACTAAGCTGGATGCTGGCAAACGCCGGGCGCAACGTCCGGCTGTGGACTCAGGACGACGCGAAAGCTGAGCGCATCAATTCGACTCATGTTATCGAGCGGCCGTTGAAAATTGAGATTCCCCATCAAGTTGTTGCCTCCAGTGACCTTGGCGAAACCGTCGCGGACGCAGATGTCATTTTGTTTTGCTGCACGTCTCAGTCAATGCGGAGCTTAGCAGAACGACTCAAGCCTCACTTAGCAACAAGTCGCGCCACTGTAATAGTCAGTGCTGTAAAGGGTCTAGAGCTGTCCACTTTGAAGCGCATGTCAGAAGTGATTTCTGATGTACTTCCCGAATTGCCGGTATGTTCTCTTTCGGGACCAAACTTGGCTGCTGAAATTTTGCTGGGATTACCAACCGCTTCGGTGATTGCATGCGCGAATATAGGCGTTGCCCTAGCCGTGCAAAAGGTCATCAGCCTGCCGGGTTTCCGTGTTTATTCCAATGATGACCTGATCGGAGTGGAGCTCGGTGGCACGCTCAAGAACGTCATCGCCATCGCGGCGGGCGCGTCCGACGGACTACAGCTCGGTAGCAACGCCAAAGCCGCATTGTTAACCCGGGGCTTGGCTGAGATGACAAGACTAGCCGTTCGACTTGGCGCCAAACCCATCACCCTCGCCGGATTGGCTGGCATGGGCGATCTCTTTGCGACCTGCGCCGGCCCAGTCAGTCGAAATTACCGGTTGGGAATGGAGTTTGCGCAGGGTAAACAATTAGAAGAAGTGTTGACTGGATTGGAAGCAATTGCCGAGGGCGTACCTACTGCCGAGGCGGTTTGTGAACTTTCTAAACGGCTTGGACTTGAACTTCCCATAGCTGAGCAAGTTGATGCCGCTTTGAAAGGTAAAACTACTCCCAAAGGGGCGATAATGACGCTGATGGGGCGGCCCCCGTCAAGCGAGTATTAGGAGACTAAAAGTGACGAAGCGCGTTTTGATGCTGTCGTGGGAGTATCCTCCCCGTGTGATCGGTGGATTGGCAAGAGTAGTTTGGGCGTTATCCAAAGAGATTGCGGTTGCAGGCTGGGAAGTTCACGTGGTTACGGCCGATCATCCCGGCACTTACGAGCATGAGATGGACGGCTTAGTGCATGTCCATCGCGTCAAAACTCAAACCGATCCCAATCCCGATTTTCTCAGCTGGGTAAATCGTTTGAACTTTGGCATGCTGCAATATGCAATTCAATTGCATCGCAAGAATCCGTTCGACATTATTCACGCGCATGATTGGATGGTTACCGACGCGGCCTGGGTTATGAAATCTGGATTTGGTGTGCCTGTCATTGCCACCATACATGCAACTGAAGCTGGTCGCATGACTGGTGTGCATACCGAAATGCAGAACTACATCCATCAAGCCGAGTGGCGTTTGACGTTCGAATCGTGGGAAGTAATCGTCAACAGTCAACATATGCACGCAGAATTGCAGCGTTTATTTGGCATGCCGAAAGACAAAATTGTCGTTATTCCAAACGGCACAGATCCTGAAATATTTGACTTTGAATTTGATCCCAAGCCGTTGCGCAATAGATATGCTGCACCGCATGAACCGATTATTCTTTTCGTGGGCCGATTGGTTCAAGAAAAGGGTGTGCAAATTATGTTCAATGCCGCTCCGGCAGTTATTTCTGAATTTCCGGGCGCCAAATTCTTGATCGTCGGAACCGGTTACCACATGGAAGAATTGAGAAGGCAGGCTTACGCCTTGGGCATTGACCATCATGTTCGCTTCCTCGGATACGTCAGTGACGATGATCTCAAACATTTGTACAAAGTCGCCGACATCGTTTGCATACCGAGCTTGTATGAGCCATTTGGTATCGTTGCTCTTGAAGGAATGGCGGCCAATGTGCCGGTCGTCACTTCAGACAGCGGTGGACTGACGGACTTTGTCGAACACATGGTGACAGGATTAACGACTTACGCAGGTGATGCCGGAAGCTTAGCTTGGGGACTTCTCGAAGTCTTGCGCAATCCCGACCTGGCAAGTCGGCTGAGAAAAGATGCATACGAAAAAGTTCGACACATCTATAACTGGAAAGTGATCGCCAAGCGAACTCTTGAAGTCTATGAAAAAGTGTTGATTGAGGCGTCTCAAATTGGAAGCGATGGAGTCGCATCCACTCCCGCTGCACCAACTGCAGTGGCAGCTCCAGCTTTGTCGCCGATCAAGCGCGTCAAGTAAACGTAATTTACGATCAAATAATTTGCGAGGGAAGAGGAAATGAAAGCGGTAATCATGGCTGGTGGTTCAGGAACTCGGTTGCGACCGTTGACCAGTAATTTGCCTAAGCCCATGGTGCCCGTGGCTAATAAACCGATGGCTCATCATATTGTTGAGCTTCTTAAAGAGCACAATATGAAGGACATCATCTTCACTTTGTTCTATCTGCCTGATGCCATTAAAGATTATTTCAGCGACGGTTCAGACTTTGGTTGCAAAATTACCTACTCGACAGAAATGGGCAGACCGCTTGGCACTGCTGGCTGCGTCAAGGCCGTTCAAGATCAACTCGATCAAACCTTCGTAGTGATCTCAGGGGACAGTCTTACCGACATTGATCTAACTGCAGCAATCAAATTCCATAAAGAGAAAAAATCTAAAGCCACTATTGTTCTTAAGCGTGTCGAAAATCCACTCGATTACGGTGTTGTTATCACGGATGCCGAGCATCGAATTCAGAGATTCGTTGAAAAACCGGGCGCCAGCGAAATCTTTTCTGACACCGTGAATACAGGCATTTATATTTTGGAGCCCGAAGTTCTCCTCTATGTGATCATGGGAAGAGAGCAAGATTTTTCAAACGACTTGTTCCCACTTTTGTTGCTGCGCAATGAACCACTGTATGGTTACGTAGCCGACGGCTATTGGTGCGACATCGGAAACCTGGAAGTTTATCGCCAGGCTCATCAAGATGTTCTCGACGGAAAAATGAATCTGAGTTTCAAATATCCTCAAATTCAAGATCGAGTCTGGGTGGGACAAGGCACTCAAATCGATGCCACAGTTAAGTTGACGCCACCGATAGTGATTGGCGAGAATTGTCGCATCGGTCGAGACACTGAATTGGACGCCTACACCTGCATTGGTGACAACGTCGTTGTGCAAGAAAGAGTGACGATGAAGCGACCAGTTATTTGGTCAAATGTTTACATCGGCAATCAAGTGGCGTTGCGAGCTTGTGTGATCTGCAATAACGCTACCGTTCATAATTCGGCTGAAATTTTAGAAGGCGCGATTATCGGTGCCAATTCGTCGGTCGGACAGGAAGCCGTGGTCAGCCCCGATGTGCGTATCTGGCCGGATAAAAGCATCGATTCCGGAGCTCGCGTTATCTCATCTGTGATCTGGGGCACGCGCGCTCCTCGCACCTTATTTGGTGCCCATGGCGTACGCGGTCTGGCCAATGTGGAGATCACTCCTGAGTTCGCAGTCAATCTCGCTGCCGCCTACGGGGCTACGTTGAAAGGTGGTCCGGTCCTCGTTAGTCGAGATTACTGGCGTGTTAGTCAGATGATCAGCAGAGTCATGGTATCTGGTTTGATTTCTGTCGGAGTAGAAGTACAAAATCTCGAGTCAATGTCGCTGCCGATTTCGCGGTACTACGTGAAAACGCAGAGGGCGAGCGGACTGGTTCATGTGCGAGTATCGCAGCGCGAGCCAGAAAAGGTGACCATCGAATTTTTCGACAGCGAAGGTGTGGCCATCACAAAAGCGATGGAAAGAAAAATTGAATCGACATTCTTTAAAGAAGATTTCCCTCGCGTGCAGCCTGCAGACGTTGGTAATATCGGCTTTCCGAGTCGCGTTCGTGAGTATTACATGGACGAGTTTTTGCAACATATTAAGGGTCAAGTCTTCGAGGAAGATAAAGTTCCTTTCTGCATCGTGCCCGGATCGAATTATACCCGGGTCACCAAAGCTGGTGCCCTTGCCACTCAAGCACCGAAAGTGGTTATCGACTACGCGATGGCCGAAACCGGCGTAATCCTGCCGGATTTGTTGGGACAGGTCGGCATTGAAACAGTAGTACTGAACGCGTCCATCCGGAACACGCCGCCACGGCAGGAAGAGCGCATCGCGATGCGTAAACAGCTGGCCGATGTCGTGCGCGCCTTGAATGCCGAGCTCGGCGTTCAAATTGGGCGTAATGGCGAACAGATGACACTGGTGGACGAGACAGGGCAAATTATCCGAGGAGAGCTCCTGCTTGCCGTTGTCGCTGACATCATTCTCAGGGACAAACCAGGTCGTTCTATTGTTGTGCCGGTGAACGCTAGTTCGGCGATCGAGCGCATAGCCGGACGTTATAACTGCAAAGTTGTTCGTTGCAAAGCTTCGGAGACCGAGATTGGATCCACTACAGCGAAGTTGAAGGACGCAGTGCTTGGTGGCAGCGCCAATGGCTGCTTTATCTTCCCTGAATTCCAAAACGGATACGACGGCATGTTTGCAGTCGGTCAAGTCTTGGAGCATTTGACCTATCAGGGACGTTCGCTGCATGAAGCTGTATCAGAACTTCCTCAACTGATCTATCAGGTCGATTCGGTCCACTGCCCATGGGAAAGAAAAGGCAGGGTGATGAGATTGCTTGTCGAAAAGCATCACGATCGTCCTATGGAATTGCTTGATGGCGTTAAAATTCAAACTCGACCTGAACATTGGATTCTTGTGCTTCCGGATGCTGTCGAACCGCTAGTGCACGTGTATGCGGATGGACAGGACTTGCAGCATACGTCCGCTGATTTAAATGAATACACTCAATTAGTGCGCTATTTACAGAACGCTTAACCAGGACAGGCTGACAAAAACCAAGTCAGAATTGTTAACTTTGCACTGCGGTCTAAAAATCTATTGACATCTCCGCCGGAGAGGTCTACTTTTGCACTGGAGTGCAAATCCATTTTTGCACCTTTTGCCCACAAACCATAGAAGATCAAGTCGCAGCCTCGCTCGACCGGCTTTGCAAACTTTGCAAGGCTGGGAACCGCTGTGCTCTCGTCCGGAGTCGAATCAATCATGAATGCAGATAGAAATTGGGAACGCCAACAACCGAATGAGCGAGATCCGCAAGGAGAGCCTCAAGGTCTTAAATTCTCTGATGCCTACGGATCGGGCGGAGGTCCAAGCGGTGGTCGTGATGGCAACAGAATAATCAACGATATTCATTGCAAAAATGCATCTTTCAATCAATATGGATTTCCTCAAGGAGCCGACGTCATCTCGCAAGATCAGCAGGGCGGCGGGCGAAGCGACCAGAGTAATTGGCAGGGTGGAAACGGCGATCAGGGTAATTCGCAAGGTAATTGGCAAGGCGGACGAGGTGAGGAGCGTGATGCGCGAGGCCAATTCGGCAATGAAAACGACCCTCGGGGCGAGTTTCAACATGGGCGGGGTGGTCGCCGCCATGGGCACGGACACGGACGTCGACCAGAAGAGCTCGATCCTAACCAACCGCCGTTGCCCGGTTCTGTCGAAGCAAATGAGATGGGGATGAATGCGCTCCCGAGCGACAATTACAATTATTCAGGAGTTAGCCAGCCGATTAGATATTCGACGTTCAACCAACCTGGAGGCGACGCTTCTACAACTGGCCAAGCTCTCCCGTACTCGACGCTTAACCAACCTGTTGCTGATAATTCCGCCACTGGTCAAGTCGTTCCATACTCGACGCTTAACCAACCTGTTACTGATAGTTCCGTTACTGGTCAAGCCGTTCCGTACTCGACATTCAGCCAACCGGGAACCGACAAGTCTGGCGCGCAAGATCCGTTAATCGCTCAGTTGAGCCAATTGAATCCGCCGAATCCAGACTTGGTTCGAGCCATGACCGATGCTCAGGGCGCAATGAGTCCAGCAGGTTACAGTGCACTTTCTCAGCTAATGACCCAGAGTCTCAATTCAGGGACTGATGGCAACACGGCCTTGCAACAGTCCCTGACACAACTCCAACAATTTGGATCATCTATTGCACCGGACGTTGCGGTCCTTCAGAACGTGCTTCAGAACGACATGCCTAGCGCTTTAGCTGGATCGTCATCAACAGACGCCAGCGCCACGTCCGCAGTGCCGACTTCTGCAGATTCTACTGGCTCAGGGCCAACAAGCGACGCTCTGATCACTCAACTCACAACATCTGATCCAGCCATGGCTCAGGTTTTGACTAGTGCTCAAGGGAATATGAGTCAGCAAGGTTTTGCCACTCTTGAACAAATTGTCTCCCAAAATACTGCCAATGGCACCGCTGATGGTGCCACTCTGCAGCAAGTAATGCAGCAGCTGCAGCAGAGCGGAAGCACTCAAGATATAAACGCTTTACAGACGGCAATTTCCAGCGTTCAGCAGCCTGGCACCGCTAGCACTAATAACACAGCCGTAGCAGCGACCGATTCGAGCGCACAATATGCGCCAAGCAGTTCATATGATACAAGCGCTCAGTACACACCTGGCAGTGGCTACACAGCTGGCTCTCAATACAGTGCCAGCACTTCAACCGCTGCGGTATAAGTTTGTAAGCAGGGATTTGGCTATGCATCAGTAATGGTGCGTAGTCCGATTTCCATTTGCGGGCAAATTGGTCGCTACTCGACGATGTTAATGTCCACAGATCCCGTTGAAGTTGTGGGCAGTCCTGTGTTAAACGGTGATGCAGAGCCACCTCCGCCACTAAATCCGAAACTATATTCGCCTGAAGGGAAGGAAGTCATTCCGCCTAAACTACCGGCGGTAATATTTCCGTTGTGTGCTTGATCGAGTACAGGCTTTGGCGAGCTAGGCAGTGCCGCAGGCTTTTGTTGCGCAATTGTTTGGTGAGATTGGTCTCCGGTAGCTCCAGATGTTCCCTCGCTGCTCACTGCCGCTCCCGCGGCGACAGTAGTGCCCATGTCAAACGACTGTGACCAGGTAGAATCCCCGAAAAGTGAATTGTTAGACGTTGCCTGACTGTGCGCCGGTTGACTGGCTACAAAACTGACCAGAGCCGCCCAGATAAGCAGTTCGAGTACATTCGGTTTTTTCTTCATGGTAATCGTCCTTTATTCGTTCTTTAACAAAGAACACAGCAGACTGTACGCGAAGCGAACTTCGCGATTGGTATATTCCGATACTTGGAGATTACTCGGAATAGGTTACCGTTTTGTTACTGGGACAAAAGAAGTCGCCTTCGTAATCTCAAAGTCGAATAATCCAAAGGATTCCTTCTAGTCCGTCTTTCCAGCTTTGAACAGCGAAATGTACTTCGATCAGATCATCAGGTTTTCTTTGCCCACCAATAGAATAATCCCGTGAATGTGAGATAAGCGTGTGTGCATCCACGGACTTGCACAACGTTGTAATGGTACAAATCAAATGTGGCGAATGTGTGCCCGATGCTGACGTGTCTAAAAAGCCCAAGCGAAAAGAACGCCGCCTGATATGGCCGCCATCAAGGGCACCAAGACCTGAAAGGCGAGGGCATAGTGAATTGTAGGCGCACCGAGAACACCTGCCCAAAGACCTGCTAGGCAACCGGCGTGTTTATGTCAATTATTTATGCACTTAGAGCGTTCTTGCAGTTCCGGCGCTGGCAGAAGATGGTTCAAAATACTTGGACTCTTTCATTTTGCGGTTCTTAGCAGCAGACTGTTCCTTTGCAAATGCTTCGTTGAACGAATTCGTCGCGTTGCGTCGAATCGTCTGTGCACTTTCTTTGACTTGATCCAAGGCTGGTTGTGCTTTGTCCAAAAGTTCGCTTGCTTTACTTTGGACGTCTAGCATTGCATCCGACCCCGTTTCTTGCAGATCGCATATCAAGTCTTTCATCTCTTGTCTCAGTTCTGAGCCCTTCTTCGGCGCGCATAAGGTGCCGATTGCATAGCCCAGCAATCCGACAAAAAGTAAACCTTTCATTCTCCGGCCTCCTGTGCTGGTGTTTTTTGTAGTGACTCTCGTATCGCCGAAAAGTTACCGTATTGTTGAGCAACTCCCCACTTTTAATATTTGGTGGAATCAATAGCTCATCTTGCCCAGCTGAACTTTGCCTCTGAATATCCAGTAGACAACAGCTGTGTAACTCAATACGAAAGGCAATCCCATTGCCGCTACGATCAGCATTATCCCTAAGGTCTTTTGCGACGAAGCTGCATTATAGATATTCAGGCTAAAGGTCGGGTCCAAGCTGGACACCAGCAGGTTTGGATACATCGCCACACCGAACAAGAAGGTGAAGGCCGCAAGTGTGCAAATGGAAGAGGCAAACGCGTAACCAGGTCTATTTAAGTGAATCGCTCTCGGGATGTTGGCAATCGCTAAGACATTCAAAACGACTACGATACCAGCCCACGGCCATCGCTTAAAGTTTGCCACTGCGTCCGGAATTTGCATAAGCGTGAAAATAGTGACCAGCATATAAAAGAGTAGGAAGATTGCAAAAGTTTGCCACATCCATCCGTGTACCTTTTTCTGCAATTCTCCTTCGGTTTTTAAATACAAATAGATTGAACCATGCATTGCGCAAGCTGAAACGGCAAAGCAGCCCATTAGCAGTGTATACGCGTTGAAGTGATCGCGAATCCGACCGTGATATTCCATGTCGGTTCCAATTGGCAAACCGATGAATAAATTGCCGACGATTACGCCAAACAGAAACGCAGCCATCGTACTTGAAAGACTGAATGAGACATCCCAAACCTGCCGCCAGAAAAGGTGTTCTTTTTTGCTGCGAAACTCAATTGAAACGGCTCTGAAAATTAAGGCGCACAACAACATCATGAATAGAACATAGTAGCTGGAAAATGCCGTGGCATATGCATTGGGAAAGGCCGCGAAGAGAGCACCGCCGAAGACTACTAGCCACACTTCATTACCATCCCAAAGTGGACCAATCGAGTTGATGATCAGGCGTCGTTCTTCATCGGTACTAGCCCGGAGGTGCAAAATGCCAACGCCAAAATCGAAGCCGTCTAAGACACCATATGCGGTGAGCAACACTCCCATGAGAATAAACCAAATGTCATTTAGGCTCATCTTTTTGCTCCACTGTTTCTTCCGAATCGGGGCGCGGCGACAGAGCGTAAACACCTCGTTTCATGATATTGCCGGCAAATTCCCAGAAGCTCACGCCGCCCTCAGGCAATGGAAGTTGGTCCATGATTTCTTCTGGTTTTTCAGGACCTTTTTGAATCTTGTCAGTCAGAACTGTGACCCAAATGACGAACAAAAAAGAATAAACAAAACCGAACATCAAAATCGAAGAGAGCACCATGTTGCCTGAAACAGATTTCGATACTGCATCTTTAGTGCGCAACAGTCCGTAGACCAACCAGGGTTGTCGTCCAACTTCACAACATACCCAGCCGCATTCATTGGCCGCATATCCGCCAAGCACTGCGAAAACAAACAGCCACATTAGCCACCTTTGCTCAAATAGTGTGCCGCGTTTCCAAAAAAACAAGCCCAGAGACGTCAACCCGATAAACATCATTCCAAGACCTATCATAATATGATACGAAAAGAAAGGCACCACCACTGGTGGTCGATCCTGCTTCGGAAAATGATCTAGTCCAGGCACCGGTTTGTTCGGGTTCTGATATACCAATAAGCTAAGCATGTCTGGAATTTCCAGTCCGAAGTTCACGACTTCGTTTTTCACGTCAGGAATGCCAAAGATGTACATACTAGTTCCGCCAGTTCCTGTTTTGAAATGTGCCTCAAGAGCCGCCAATTTAGCCGGTTGAGTGTCCGCAACCTTGTGTGCTTGGAAGTGACCGGAGGCCAATTCGCCAAATGAAAAAACAGCGCCATAAACCAGCGCGATTTTGAATGTACGTTTGGCAAATTCCAGATGCCGATTGTGCAAAATGTACCAGGCGCATATGCTCATGGCGAAGAAGGCACCAAGAATAAATGAGGCATTCCAAACGTGAATCAGTCGCGTCACGCTGGAAGGGTTGAAAATCATGGCCCAGAAATCTGTGATTTCTGCCCGCGTAAAGCCCTGTGCGGTTTTGACGAGATGATAACCGGCCGGCGTTTGTTGCCAGGAATTGGCGATCACAATCCAGACAGAAGAGAATATTGAACCAAGTGACACCATGCAAGTGGCGAAATAATGCATTCGTGCTGAAACTTTGTCCCAACCAAAGACAAGCACGGCCAAAAAACCCGATTCGAGAAAGAAAGCGAATATGCCCTCCGCGGCAAGAGCGGATCCGAAAACATCTCCAACGAAACGCGAGTATGTTGCCCAGTTTGTGCCAAACTGGAATTCCATCACTATCCCCGTGGACACTCCGACGGCAAAGTTGACCGCAAAAATCTTGGTCCAAAACAAAGCCATCGTTTTGTAGACGGGATTTTTGGTGCGCATGTACGCCGTCTCGATGAGCACCATCAGCACACCAAGACCGATTGTCAGCGGTGGGAAAATGTAGTGAAACATTATTGTCAGCGCGAATTGTATGCGTGACAAAAACACAACATCAAGGTGCATAACGACCTTCCTCAATCACTTTCGTGCGCACAAACTCTAACACTATTTAGTCGAGGCTTAAATAAAACCCTGTAAGGGCAAGGCTCTTAGCTTTACATTCGATAATGCCGTTGGATTGGTATTGATAGCCCGTGGGTATGACCATTGGTGTCAAGCCAGGCTGTGATGATGAACAGAATCGGCGTGTTAATAGTCGAAGATCACCAGGTCACGCTTGAGGGACTGACAACAGGCTTGTCGAGAGAGGCTGACATCGACGTTTTAGGTGCCGCGACTACGTCTGATCAAGGTCTTGAGATGGCCTTGGCTCTGAAGCCGAATATCATTTTGCTTGATTTACATCTGCCTGGATCAACTGGTCCGAAAACAACCGTCAAATCTTTTTGCAGCATCGATGGCGCGCACGTAATTGTGTTTTCAGGCGAAAATCGCATGGCGTTTATCCAGACGGTCCTCTCAATGGGAGTGGCAGGATATTTGCTCAAATCAGAGAATGTGCGCACTGTTGCTGATGCTATGCGTCAAGTTATGATGGGAAAAAAGCCAGTCTTGTCAGCTGAACTGGTTTCCGGCGAAACTAAGGTAACAAGGTCTGAGCAAGAAGTGTTGAAAATGTTGGCCCGCGGCATGAAATACAATGAAATAGCGGAACGCAGACAAGCGTCACCGGCAACGGTAAGAAAGCAGTGCGAGTTGCTGTTGCTAAAACTTGGTTTGGAGAGTCGCGAACAACTGATCGCCTGGGCCGTGCAAAGTGGTTATGGGAATCTTGAGCTAGAGCCGTGAACCCAATTGTCGATCGAACTATTGATGAATTCCTCAAATATTTGAATGAGGTCATGCCTCCGCTTGTCGCCGACAAATTGGGAATAACCGAGCGACTTGAGCGTGCCAGTGCCGTTAACAAGGTCGGCATAGAATCTGGTCAATTCGGACGTTTTAGTAATTTGCGCGAATACTCAAGCGTCGATATGGGCAGGCGTGCTCAGGCAGCTATTTATCAGTCGCTTTGGCTACGCGAATTGGCCTACCGTATGGTGCCTGGCATAAAAGAATCAATCCAGAGCCCAGATGAATTCGCGGGCGAAGAAATAGAAGAAGCGACGCGTGCCATGATGACTCTTTTGTTCGCGACGCTGAAGGGTCTGGCACTTGAATTCAATGCCCTTGTTTCTGATGTTCCCGCTCTTGCTCAGTTGCGTTTTAGTACAACTGAAGTGAGCGAGGTTCGGGAGGACTCGGCCAATCAAGCTGTTGATTCTGATTCGGATAGAAAGCCCGCTCGGAATGGTAAGAATTCAGTCACTTATTTACGCTGCCGTGCTTCGTCTTCGACATGGAGTTTGTCGATGCGTGGAGCGCACGGACGTATTGAATTTTATCTGGTGCCGGTGCTTGAGATATTTAAATTTTCACGTAGTGAAACTCCGGGACGCTTGAAAAGCGTTCTTCAAATGGATGACAAAAGTGCGCCAGGAATTTGGTCTATCGACTCGCTGCCGGCAGATCCCGATGAGCTCTATTACTTGATTCGCGGCGTCTTCAAAACGTTAGTCTTTGCCTCTGCGCAGGGTTTGAAAGACGACATGATTGGACCGGCGATTTTTGAGAATTTAGAGGGTGCTGCTTTGCGAGCTACTGTGCGAGAGCTTTTGCTCGCCGAGCAGAACATGGCTCAAAAAATTGTCAGTCAGCAAGAAGAAATTCAAAATCGTATTGCTCGCGATTTGCACGATGCTGTAATCGCGGACATCATGACTTTGAAGCGTCAACTCACCGGCGACCGTAAGTTGGACGATAGCGAGTTGATCGACGGTTTGGATCAAATTTCTCAGAGGCTGCGGGAAATATGTCATGACCTGGCTCCCCGCGATTTGATCGACTGGGGTCTGAAGACAGTAATTGCTGATTTATTGGAGCGTGTTGAGCAACGAACTGGCTGTGACTGCACTTTTGAGTGTGAACGTGATTTGCCGGAATTTCCCTACCCCGTTCAGTTGCACGTCTATCGAATCGTTCAGGAATCGCTTACCAATATTGAAAAGTACGCAGAGGCATCCCGCATAGTTGTGAACATAGAGGTTTCCGACAATATTGCAAAATTCATCATTAGAGACAACGGCAAGGGGGTAGAGATAGGCGAAGTAGACGCTAGAAAAGCAAAAGAAGGTGGCACCGGTCTAAGTGGCACCAAAGAGCGCGCCGAAATGATTCGTTGCTACTACCCCGCCCGACTGAGATTCGAATCTGAACCTGGCAAAGGTTCCACGACAACGCTTGAAATGCGCTACAATGATTCAATATGAGTGAAATCTCATATTGAATACTGCTTGCTCTTTGGTCCGCGCCTGTAAGGTTCTACGAACTACGTACACGAAAGAGTGAAGACCAAATCGGTAATGTACAGATTGCGTCTCGAAACCCATAATAGATGAGTAGAAGAGGTGGGGGTGTTTCGCAAAAGCTGAGCAGTGATCTAGCCCAGACTTGATGCGGAATTGGCTGCTGTCCAGCAAGGAGGCTTTTCTCATGTGGGATAAGAAAAAGGGTGGCTCAGGTGGATCTTCAAAAGATCCCGGTAAAAGCCGCGATCCCAAAGAAACGCGCAAGTTTCTGGATAACCACCCGGCCAGGCAGGGGGCACTGCCGCGATCTGTTGATCGACAGGGCTTTGAGAATGGTGGATTTGGGGATGTCAGTCCCGATGAACGTGAAGCGGCGCTGTCACAGCAAATTTTGGTTTATCATGAGTCTCAAACTGCGGAGACCGGCAATGATTGGATGTACAAGCTCAAAGAAGACTCGATGCAGTATCTCGCTGAAAAACGCGGCATCAATCTGCAGCAAATTTATCGTGAGTCGATTTACAAGAAGGGCATAGAAACTCTAATCGACAAAATTTATGGCTTGTTGCAGCGCTATCAATTTGAATTCAACCAAGTTGCAGGTGGCACCGAGCTGCACGTTTCAGGCACCATATCCGGTGACGTTACTGAAGTGACTCGGTTCAACAAATTACGCGAAGCCGAAGAAACCAAAACATATTTCCGCGCCAGAATGTCGACGCGCTCGCACAGCCTCGTTCTCAGGGGCAAAGATGATTGCATCGACTTTTATCTGATACCTGTTAATAAAGTCATGGCCTTGAGTAAGTCCGAAGTCGACTATCGTCCTTTGACCCGCATTCAAGTCAAGATATCTGAACTTGGCATGATGTGGCGGATGGCTGATGGCAACCCGGCCGTAGATTCGCTGGATGAACTGTGTATGTGGCTATTTAGCGCTCTAATTCAAGTCACAAAAGAAGCCGCCGGCAAAGAAGAAGGCTCAGCCGCCGGCTAACGCTTGGCATGGTGCGAAAAGGTTTACGCCGTCACCGCATGCAGTGGCGCGGATCAAAGCGGAGGAGGCGAGGGCAGCGAAGCCGACGGAAAATCGAAGCCAAGAAGTAGCGAATGGAACACAGTGCAACACGAAATCGCAGCGAAAGGAGCGCGGCATGACGTGCGGATTGAGCGGCTTCAAGCGGAGAAGGCGAGGTGTCCGAAGCCGACGGAGCGTTTAAAAGTAATTTCGCGGCGTGACGTGCGAAACGAGCGGGTCAAAGCGGAGGAGGCGAGGGCAGCGAAGCCGACGGAGCGCTTATAAAGTATTATGCGGAGGCCGACCCGGTAGGGGTGGTTAAATTCCCTTATAGGTGGTAATAAGTTGTTAGCGCTGAGGCGCCGGACCCTGTGGCCAGCGGAATGTAAGGAGCTCGAGACGTCATGCCCAGTTTGGAGATGCTGAAAAAACTGCTGGATGAATTTTCCGAGAAGGAGGCGCATACCCGCGAGGAAATCAATGTCATTACCGAGCAAATCGGCGAACTTGAGAAGCGCGTTTTAGCATCGCAGGCAAAACTCAGCACCGTCTCAGGCGATCGTGAAAAAGTTCGGATGATGCAAGATCGTTATAGCGGTGGGTCCACATTGACGTCGTCAGGCGGTCAGGCAAGCGCTCAAATCAGCTCCAGCTCTTTGCCCGAAGGACCAAAAGAAAAAGAGTCAAGAACTAGACCGGGTCGGGCTGAGCGGGCAGCAGCAGCGGCTGCTGCAGTCACGCCTCCGTCTCCTCCTCCTCCCCTGCCAGAGCCTGGTATCCCGCCTGCACCCCTGAACATGCGAGCTTCCTCTACAAGATTACCCGATGCCAAGCACGTCTCCGAGACTCCAGCTGAAACCTCGAGTCCATTTTTGTCTGCTCCAGATCCAATTCCCGCCAGTCAGGCAGTCTCCAATCCTTTCACCTCGGCCCACCAGTCTCCGCTCGATCTTTTTAGTGTGCCGCTGCCTCAAGAGCCCGTGCCCCCGCCCGAGCCGGAAGTCGATGCAAACAGGCTCCCGTACCCAGAATCGCAAGTTCAACATAGTGGCACGACGGAAGTCAATTACACGAGCGCTCAACCTGTTGATACTGGCGTGCAAACGAATTACATGAGCTCTCAGCCTGTCGACACTGGCGTGCAAACGAATTACACGAGCTCTCAACCTGTCGACACAGGATTGCCATCGAACGAGTCAAGCAGTCCATTTTTCAGACCGACGGCTAGGCAAGAAACGGTAGAGCAAGCTTCTCTTCCGCAGGCAGAAGCAGTGCCTCAAACATTCATCCAGCCGTCAGCAGACCCTCAACAAGCTCAGCCACAGCCAGTCTCCCAGCAAGATGATCCAGGAGCGCAGATTCAAGACCTGGAGGAAGAAGAGCCTGACGATACTGTCAAGAGCATAAATGATGCGCTGCGTGGCTTGTTCCGTTAGGAACAAATAACCGAGACAAGTGAAACGAATTGATTGCCGCTCAGTGTGCTGTCTGAAATTTCTTTGGGCGAAGATCCGCTCGTATAGCCACTGCGCGCATCAATGGTTAGCGGCGTTAAATCTGAGTTGCGTTTAGTCGAACAGCTTTGTTGGACAGACTGTGCTCAGATAAAACACTCGTCATGTCTCAATTTTAGTTGTCTTTGATAACATTGAGCCTGAGGGGGTTTTCAGCTTCCTCTCAATCCCCACTGAAGAAACGAAAACACAAGTCCAGCAGCTTGCGGAGTCGGGCAGCTAGCTGCATAGACCCCACTAGTGTGCACAGACTATCCTAGGATAAAAAATGAAGCAAGTGACATCAATGATGGCAGGCGTAGTAATCGAAATACTCGTCAAGGCTGGTGATCAGGTAAGCGATGGACAGGAGGTCGCGATTCTCGAATCAATGAAGATGCAACTTCCAGTGCAGTCTACGTTGGCAGGTAAGGTAAGTAGTATCAAAGTGAACAGCGGCGATTTCGTCAATGAGGGTGATCCCCTTCTAGATCTCGAATAATCCTCTGGGGTCAAAGCACATGAGTGGTCTATCACACGAGGCGTCTATGCATAAGCTGGCGACTTCCGTGAAGCTGACCGACTCCGCCAGCCCCCGCCTTATGTGATGGTGTCTGCATGTTGGAACAACTGCCAAAAAATGTTCGCGTAGTTGAAGTCGGTCCTAGAGACGGGCTTCAAAACGAAGAGAAACATGTTGCCACCGCAGATAAGGTCAAACTAATTGAAGCGCTTGCCGCTGCCGGGCTGAAGTCGATAGAAATTACATCTTTCGTCAGTCCGAAGTGGATTCCCCAACTTGCGGATGGATTGGATGTCGCACGGGCAGTGCATCTTCCGGGGGATGTCAACGTATCTGCACTTGTGCCGAATCTGAAAGGATACGAGTCTGCTAAAGAGGCTGGACTAAAACAAATTGCTTTGTTCATGTCAGCCAGCGAATCGCACAGCAAGAAGAATATCAATAAATCCATCCCAGAGGCTCTGCAGACGCTGGGCGAGGTAGCTCATCAGGCGAAGCTGGACGGAAAAACGATCCGCTGCTACATCTCAGTTGTTTTTGAATGTCCATACGAAGGTGCCGTCGATCCAAGGCAAGTGGTTCGAATAGTCAAAGAGCTAGTGGCCATGGGCGTGGACGAAATCTCCCTGGGCGATACCATTGGTGCGGCGACGCCCAATCAAGTGATCGCCTTGCTCAAACTTTTGAAAGCAGAAGTGCCACTTAACAAGCTGGCTCTTCATTTTCATGACACGCGTGGAACGGCTTTGGCAAACGTGCTTGCTGGTCTTGATGCCGGTGTGACAATCTTCGATTCGAGTTTGGGTGGGCTGGGCGGCTGCCCTTACGCACCTGGTGCGGCTGGAAATCTAGCCACAGAAGATCTCGTATACATGTTGCATGGACTCGGCATCAAGACTGGGATCGATCTGGAAAAGTTGGTCGACGCTGGACATTTAGCCGAACAAATACTTGGTAAGGAATTACCGGGGCGTTACTTGAAAGCATGCTTGGCTGGTCGAGCCAAGCAAGCACAGAAATTAGTGAAGCCGGCAGCGCAGGTGACAGGGGCATGACGATGACCGAAGTTAGCGAAAAAGTACTACATATAGAACGAGAAGAAAATCTCGTTTGGTTCAAGCTCAACCGGCCGAAAGTAATGAATTGCTTGAATCGAGAATTGCTCAAGTCTTTGCTGTCGGCATGCGAAGCACTTAAAGACGATCGCTCAGTAAGAGTAGTGGCGATTATTGGCTCTGGAATTAAAACATTCTGCGCCGGTGCTGATCTCACTGAAAGAAAAGGGATGAGTCAAGCAGAAGCAATCGAATATTTGTTGTTGATTCAAAAAACAATGAATGCGATTGAAGCGCTGCCGCAAGTTGTGATAGGAGCGATCAATGGTTCCGCATATGGTGGCGGCACAGAACTTGCGCTTGCTTGCGATTTGCGGGTAATGGCCGAGAATGCCTCCTTACGGCTCACTGAAGTAACGCTCGGAATCATCCCCGGAGCAGGTGGTACGCAGCGGCTACCCCGATTAATCGGTAAGTCCAAGGCCAAGGAAATGATCCTTACGGCTGCTCCACTAACTGCATCGCGTGGTTATGACCTCGGTCTCATTCACCGCGTTGTGGCAGAAGCCAAAAGTGGTGACTATCACCAACCTCTGATCGACGAAGTGCGCAAATGGGCAAGTGAAATTTCCGGGTCTGCACCACTTTCTTTGAAGCAAGCCAAGATGGCAATTGATCAAGGTTTTGATCGAGATCTGGATGCGGGGCTGGCCCTGGAAACCAGAGCATACCTACAACTGATCAACAGTAAAGACCGGCTCGAAGGGCTGGCTGCTTTCGCTGAAAAACGTAAACCCGTATACACCGGTGAATAATTAGATGAAGAATTTAAACCAGATCATCGAATCGCCGACCCGCGAAGCACTTCCTCTGCCCCTGACGGCACTTGTACTTTGTGGTGGCAAGAGTCGCAGAATGGGCAGACCGAAAGCATTTCTACCTTTCGAAGGCACGACCATGCTTGGTCATGTTTTGGGTAAAGTACGTGATCTTTTCAGTGAGGTTTTTCTCGTCGCAAATGAACCTGATAATTATGAAGATCTTGGTGTGGACGTGGTCAAGGATATTTTGCCTTACCGCGGACCGCTCGGTGGAATTTTATCCGGTCTTTTGGTAGCCAAACACGAATACTCCTTTGTAATCGCCTGTGACATGCCCCTTGTGGATAAGCGCCTGATTCGTGAGATGACCGCCTCTAGGCACGGCAATGATGTTGTTGTGCTCGCTCACGATTTGGGGGTTGAACCGCTCCTCGGAGTGTATTCGAAGAACTGCATCAAGCCTCTCGAAGAATCTTTATTCGCAGGCAATCTGAGTTTGCAAGAATTCCTATCCGGGTTGAAGGCCCAGACTTTTTCTTATGATGCGGATTATTCAAATAGTGAGGAGTTGCCCGCATTTTTCAATATCAATACGCCCCAGGATTATTCCAAAGTAATCATGGGTGCTAACGCTGCCGTGCATCCGTTCCCAGCAAAACGGCACGCCATTTAGACGTGCCGTTAGACAACCGTTGGCCTAGACTAGAAGCTGCCCACTGGCACTTTGGATTCACCTTTATAATCGCTTGAGAATTGTTGTTCTTCAGTGGATCCCTTCAGCGCTGCGGTTGATGCTTCGCCACCACTGACGGTGTTAAGCACCTTGTCGAAGTAACCTGTGCCGACTTCGCGTTGATGACGCACGGCAGTATAGCCAATTTCCTGGCTGGCGAATTCTACTTCTTGCAAAGCTACGTAAGCAGGCATGCCTACTTTGGCATAAGCTTCAGCAAGTTGAAAGGCGCTCAGGTTCGTGGCATGCCAACCGGCCAGCGTGATGAACTGATATTTGAATCCCATATCGCCTAATTGAGCATTGAATGTCGCGATTGTTTTATCATCCAAATGCTGTTTCCAGTTGAATGACGGCGAGCAGTTGTAAGCTAACATCTTGCCTGGGAATTTGGCGTGCACGGCGTCAGCGAATTCTTTCGCTTCTTTCAGGTCTGGCTTCGAGCTTTCGAACCAAATCAGATCTGCAAAGGGAGCATAAGCTAGAGCCCGCGCGATTACCGGTTTGATGCCGCCTTGAACTCTAAAGTAGCCTTCCGGTGTTCTCTCGCCGGTGATGAATTGCTTGTCGATCGGATCAATGTCCGAAGTCAAAAGCGTCGCGTCGAGAGCGTCTGTTCTTGCCACAATTATCGTTGGCACACCGAGCACGTCGGCAGCCAAACGAGCCGCTGTCAGGGTTCTGATGAACTGCGAAGTGGGCACGAGAACCTTGCCGCCCAAGTGTCCACACTTCTTTTCTGAAGCCAACTGATCTTCGAAGTGAACGCCGCCGGCGCCCGCTTCAATCATGCTCTTCATTAGCTCAAAGGCATGCACAGGTCCGCCGAATCCAGCCTCGGCATCAGCCATGATTGGTACGTACCAGTTTCGCTCGTCAATACCTTCCGAAGCATCTATTTGATCGGCGCGCATCAAAGCATTGTTCAAACGCTTAACCAGCTCCGGCACACTGTTTGAAGGATAGAGGCTTTGATCGGGATAGGTCTGCTTGGAAGCATTCGCGTCGGCGGCGACTTGCCAGCCGCTCAGGTAAATGGATTTCAATCCGCCTCGAACCATTTGCACTGCTTGCGACCCATTCATGGCACCGAGAGCGGTGACGAATTTTTCAGTCTTGAAAGTTTGCCAGAATCTGAGCGCGCCCTTTTTAGCCAGAGTATGTTCGATCTGTATTGATGGTCGAAGACGAACGACATCGTCAGCGGAATAGTTTCGCTTGATACCTTGCCAGCGGGCGTCCTTTTCCCATGATTCGGTCAACTCAGTGACTTGTTCGGCTCTGGTCAAATCCATGTGTATTACCTCCTGGAGGTTTCTGCGGATATTTTCAATATGGACTGAGGGCTGGCTTTATGTCGATGCCGATCTGCATCGATGAATTAGGCGCGTGTCTCAACCTCTTCATTATATTGATATATTGATTGATTGGAATCAATACATCAGTAATTTAATCTGGAAATCTATCCAGAAATAGATCGCTGTAGGGTTCAATTGATATATTGATTATGGATGCGCCTTTCCTCTATCTTGGCGTCTTCGTACCTAACATAGGAAGAACGGAAGTCGAGCGAATTGAACTCTTTCACAACCTCGAATTCCGAAACATGCCAACAGCGCCAGAATTTTTACCGATATCGGTAAAAATTTCAAAGTCGTAGTTTGGATCCCCTCCTCACGTCCCCACGAATAACACGAGGCTAGAATGGTTGAGTCAGCTGTAGTCAGTAATGGACTGGATGGTATTGTTGTTGCAGAAACTCGAATCTCCGAAGTCGATGGACTGCGGGGCAAGCTGATTATCTGTGGACACGATTCTGAAGAGCTCGCCTTCAATTCCACTTTTGAACAAACTTGTTCGCTGTTATGGACCACAGGCGGTACACAACCGACTTCTCAGTCAGACCTTGAACAAAAATTTGGCGAAGGGCGCATTGAAGCTTACGAACTCCTCAAGAAAAATCCATTCGTTTTGCAGCAATCTCATCCGATGGATGCTCTCCGCACTGCAACGAGTTTGATGTCCAGCGCCACTCAAATCGACTGGGCTGAGTATGCAAGAATTACCGCGGCACAAGCGGTGTTTGCCGCGAACTGGTCGAGAGTCCATCGTGGTTTGGAGCTAAGTTGTCCAGATGCCAGTTTGACTCATTCGGCTGACTTCCTGCGTTTGTTGAAGGACAAGCCAGTTTCAAAAACCGATAGCGATGCGCTTGATGTTTATTGGACAACGATTTCAGATCACGCCATGAATGCTTCTACGTTCACGGCAAGAGTGGTGGCATCGACTGAATCGGATAACATCAGTGCTGTTGTTGCGGCAATTGGCGCGCTCAAAGGTCCACTTCACGGCGGCGCACCAGGACCAGTGTTGGAAATGCTGAATGAAATCGGCTCGCCTGAAAACGCAGAGAGCTGGATACGCAATGCGATTGATTCAGGAAAACGAATAATGGGCATGGGTCATCGGATTTACAAAGTGCGCGATCCACGTGCGGCAATTTTTGAGAAAGCGATTCGGAATTTGGAAGCTTCTGGTGTGCCTGCAAGCAGACTCGCTCTTGCTCGCTCGGTAGAAGCACAAGCCAAAAAGATTTTGGCGCAAAAGCATCCAGATCATCCGCTTAAAGCCAACGTCGAGTTTTATACGGCCGTACTGCTGGATACCATCCAAATTCCTGACCACCTCTTCAGCTCAATGTTCGCTGCCGGCCGAGCAGGCGGCTGGCTTGCCCACGTAGCTGAACAACGCTTGCATGGCAGATTGATTCGGCCAGCTTCTCGCTACACTGGGGCGATGCCTCATTGAGCAATGTCGATCGAGGATTTGCCTTGTCTGATGATGACGAAAAATATTTCAACGGAGCCCAAGCGGCTGAATTTCTCGGAGTGAAATCAGCCACACTGTATGCTTACGCAAGTCGAGGCATGATCGAAAGTATTCCGGCACAGAGCGGGCGAGAGAGAGCTTATCGGCTAAGCGATTTGATCAAGCTCCGGCAATCTTCGCGTGGTTTCAAAAGTCAAAAAGATCCAGAGGCTCCGACATGGACAGGACCCGTAATCAAGTCAGCGATCACAGAAATTCGTAACGATGGGCACCGCTATCGTGGACAAAACGCAATCGACTTAGCTAAGCAAGGACAACCATTTGAATTAGTCGCAGAGCTGCTGTGGGAGACGAATGCGAGCCAGAGAGATTGGCAAGTAACGAAACCACTGCCCCTACCAAAATATCTTAAGAATTTGGCCTCTGCCGAAGTTGACTATTTAGATCTGTTGAAAGTGCTGATTGCTTCGGTCGAAATTTCTGATCCTGTGACAAGAAAGCTTTTGGCTGATGACGTCTTCGGAACTGCTAGGCGCTTGATCGTTACAATGGCTCTTACACCGGGTCTCAATGAAAACAGAGAAGGTTATGTTTCGGACTCTGAATATCCAATCGCCCAAACGTTGCTTGCCTCCCTTCAAGCAACACGCTCGCGGGAGAAAGCAGCTGTAGTCAATGCAGCGCTTGTGCTGTGCGCTGATCACGAGTTGAACGCATCTGCCCTGGCGGCCCGCGTCGCGGCATCATGTGACGCCTCTTTGTACTCATCTCTACTCAGTGCTGTCGGTACGTTCAGTGGAAGTCTGCATGGATTGGCCAGCCGCAGAACTGAAAACATTGTTAGCACTTCAATGAAATTCAAAAGCACCAGTGCCTGGTTAAAAGACTACTTGAAGCACAGCGAACGGATTGCCGGCTTCGGCACTGACTTGTACGAGCAAGGTGATCCACGCGCTAAATTCTTGCTGGAAGCAGCGCGGTCTCTCTCTAACAAAAATGCTAATTTGAATCGCTTATTGGAAATTGTTGAATGTGTAGGTGCGCAGATTGGCACCAAGCCGAACCTCGATATTGGCTTAGCAGCAATTACTTATGCCTTGTCACTGCCGCCAGGGTCTGGCTCCACATTGTTTGCTGTCAGTCGGACGGCCGGCTGGATTGCCCATGCCGTCGAACAGCGTGCGTATGGCGGATTGATCCGTCCACGCGCTAGATACATCGGGAAAATGTAGAGAGCTAGACGAGTAGAAAGTAGTACCAGTGAAAAGACAGTATCGGTGAAAGCACAACCTCGACTCTGCTAAGCTGCCCAATGCGTGGCTTTATGCGCAGATGCAATATCGCCGCTTCAATTCAGAGTGGTGGAAGATTTTCAGGGCTGCGCCGGTGCTGTTTAATATAAGTCTGTAGTAATTTTGCTTCAGCGCTACGATTCATCTTGTTGAGCAAGTTGGCATGATCGGCTAAGGTCGCTAGAAAAACAGGTGTATTGTCTCCTGAAAAGCGCTTTCGGAGCCGCTCTGACTCATAGTAGAGCTTGTTCGCTTCCGCGAATTCATCTTGAGCCGTAAGTGAGTTCGCTAAATAATGGCAGTAGTTTGAGATTTCTATGCTTTGCAAATCGCGTGTTTTGCGCGCTTCAGTGATAGCGTGACGATAACTTACCTCCGCATCCTTTTGCTTGTTGAGTGCGGCATACGCCCGCCCTAGCCTATAAAACAGTTCCGCTTTGTCAAAAGCGCCTGGAGCAATTTCTCCAATTGCTATTGCTTGACGAAAAGTCTGAACCGATTTGGCATACTTGCCGATCCGGAAATAGCAATCGCCCTGTCTGCCTATGTATGAAGATTCCTCCAAAGAGGGCTTGCCGTGATTTTCAGCGGAAGCTAGTGCCTGTGCTTGTTCGTACAAATGGAGAGCACGCAAGGTCTGATTGTTATCTTGCTCACTGTCTGCCATGAGTAAGCAGAAATCGGCGAAGTTCGATCGCACGAAAGCCCGCGTTAGCGCGCTTTCGTGTGATTTGTCAACGAGCGAGATTGACTTGTTGTAGTACTGTTCGGCGAAGTCGTAGCGACCTTTACGCAGATTGTTATTGGCTTTATGCAGAGTGCGTTGCCATTCTGGCATGAATACAACTGGTGCCAATGCCCATAACGAAGCTGCGGTGATGCCCAGCCATGTGCCTATGATGATCGCCAGAGAATAAACGAAGACGCGCTTGCGAATAGGCTTTTTGTTAAACCAGAGTTGACTCCTGGCGCGGCTCGGGCTGCCTCCCGATTTGATCAATTGAAGATCTTGTTTTAAGGCGTCCATGCTTTGATGCCTTTCGGACGGCCTTTTTTCCAGGGCGCGCATAACAACATTTTCCAAGGCTGGGGGGATCTTGAGCCGGCGATTAGGGACATCCATAGGGCTTGGCATTTCATTGAGTTGCTTGTACATGGTCTGTATGGCGTTGGCACCAGTAAATGGTGCTTGCCCGGTCAGTGCTTCGTACATCACACAGGCAACGGAGTAAATGTCCGACCGCGCGTCAATTTCCTTTTGTCCTTCACATTGTTCAGGGCTCATGTAC
Source organism: Candidatus Melainabacteria bacterium (assembly GCA_003153555.1). Taxonomy (GTDB): domain Bacteria; phylum Cyanobacteriota; class Vampirovibrionia; order Obscuribacterales; family Obscuribacteraceae; genus PALSA-1081. The sequence continues at coordinate 72,901 of PLZS01000136.1, forward strand.
ATTGGGCTGCCAAAAACTTCTCCGGTTTGAGTAAGCTCTCGTGCCTCATCGTTGGAGACTATCTTGGCGATGCCGAAATCTACTATTTTGATTTGCGCTGCACCACCGGCGGTTCGAGTGAGAATGATATTGCTTGGTTTGATATCGCGATGAACTACGCCCTGTGAATGAGCATAGGCAAGACCATCACAAATCTGCTCAAATAACTCAATTACTAGAGCTGAATTTAAGGCTCCATCCCGCTGCAGCACATCTAACAGGCTGACCCCTTCAATGAAATCCATAACCAGATATGGTGCGCCATCCGTGGTCAATCCATAGTCGTGGACTGAAACAAGGTTCGGATGGTTAAGACTGCTTGCCGCTTTAGCTTCGATATCGAAGCGATTCAAAGCAGTACTGTTTCCGAGGGCTGATTGTTTCAACACCTTGATCGCTTGCATCTTGCCCAGCGATGAGTGTTTCGCTTTATAAACCGCGCCCATGCCGCCTTTTCCAACAAGCGAGACGATCTTGTAGCGGTCTCCGATTGTCGTTCCCAATAAACGATCTTCAGAATTTGCTATCAGAGAAAACTTCGGTCGATCTCCGGTTGGCGCAAAGCCCCCGGAAGAATCGTGTGTTTGAGACACGAGAGAATCCATATACAAAGATATGTCGGTAGGAGTTGGTAGTAACTTTCAGGACTGACTTAAAGTGCTCTTCCATTGTCTTCCAGACAGCATTGTTGTCAAGTGAATTCTGTTTTACCGAAACGCTACTCAGCAATAGCTTTTGACCCCTTGGCGAAGCTCCGAATCTCCTGCCACTTGATCTAAGAATGGCTAGCTGATTGAAGTTTACTTTTGCCATAGATCTTTCACGTTCGTGCCGCGCAGCCAGTAGTCAGGCTGAAGTTGGCATTTGATCTTGACTTAACTCGGCTAGTGAGGCTAGAGCGTGTTTCAATTGGTCAGCGTCGTACCGCCAGCGCTGAAGAAAGGGCGAATAATCCGACCCATGGTCATCTTCGCCAGTCGCCAGTTTATGCACGATAGCATCAGTCATGCTCAAAATATGCCTAGCCATCGCCTCATTGTCCAGGCGTTGAATGATGTTTTTCGTTTTCTGATTTACGGCAAGCGAACTCGCCTCCATTTTTGCGTCATGATTGCGATTGTGGGTGACTGCCATCGTGGCCGACATAATCAGGTTCTTGATCAGTAGGTCGCAAATAATCTCAGGATGATTTTTGAAGACCTCAATAAAGGCCTCAGGAACGTCTTTTGATAACGCCGACTCTCCGGTCAAAAGCGCAACAAAAAAACCGCGCGCGCCATTAGTCGAGCTGACAATAGAATTTAGATGCTCGACGGCGTCTGCAGGGGAAACTTCGCCGCAATCAACCGTATAGATCAGGTCAGTGGAAAGCGAGATCGCTCGATCAAAAGTCAAATTGGCGTCAATCATCGAATCCGCTCTAGCTCTTTGGTAATACGTTCCCCATCTTCCTCCAGAACAACGGTGCTCTTTTCGATGGAAATGAGGTGGACTGACTCAAATTGTTCCCCGGTTGCCAGGATCACAGTCGAGGGGTATTTATTTGCCCGTCTCAATTCTGAATCTGTGAATGTGAAGAACGCTTTTTCCCCAACCAATCCCACAAGTTTCATCTTGTCGGCGATTAACGGCTTTTCGGGGGGCTCAGGTAAATCAGTTTCAGTTACGCCTCTACCTGCTTCGCTTGTGGCTTGAGCAGCTGTGTTTGGCAGTACCACTCCAGGGGGAGGTGGTGGTAACAATCCGTTCTCGGAAAATTTTGGCGGAGGCGGCAGATGAACTTTCTTAGATGCTTGATTAGGATTAATTTCGGAGTTGCCGTTTAAGGGCAGGTTTTTGGACATCCCGGAAGTGGGGGCAAAAGGATCGAGTCGACCAGCGCCAATCCGAGCCCGTGTGATTGCCTCTGTACGCGTCATGGCCGGCACGCTTAAAGGGTATTTGGGGTCAGCGAGGCTTGGTCTCAAGGCAGTGGTCGTTGTGATAGTTTCCGTCTCAGCAGCGCCTGCTGCACAAGCACAGAACCAGATCAAAGCCGTCATTTGAATTTTTAGAGAATTCATCGGTTGCTCACGGTAAATAGTAGAGCGTCATTAGAAAGGCCATCACTGGTTTGGATAAGCCTAACTTTTGAGCTCGCTCGCTGGCTGATGTGTGTTCACCTTCATTGCCCGCTTGCGGTTTAATGGCAATTGAAATTTCCTCAACTCCAACAGTTCGTTGATAAGCTTCCAACCGCTTCATTAGACCGACCATCCCATTATAGTCACCGCTAACATAAACTTGCTTAATTAGCCGCTTCAGACCCGTGTCAGTAGGGTTTTCTTCAACTTTCGCACCATTGGTTGTTCCTGGCTTTTGCGAGGTCCGTGTGCCTAAGCCCACTTTGCTCTCCCGCTCGCCAATCAGTTCTTTGATCTCATCGTCTGACGATGAGATTTGGCGCATCGACTCTTGAGTGGGCGTTTCCACAGCGACTAAATTGACGTTCGAATCGCTGCACATTTTTTCCAAATCGATCATGAGCAGGTCTAGCTCGGGAGATTTCGGCACTGCACCACGAAGCGCTTCAATATCTGTTTCTAGAGATCTCTTCTCTTGTTCGGCTTTTATTCGCTCTTGTAACTTCACTTGCAGTTGCTTGTATTGGTCTTCCTTTTGCACAAGCTCGCTACTCTTATCTCGATCTTCCAGAAATTTAGGATAAGTAAGCGACGACAAGATCAAACCTGCTAGCAAGAATGGAATGCTTGACACAATTATTTTGTATTGCGTTTTCATTGGTTCGCCCCTTCTGTTTTTTTCAATTGTGGGGCTTTCTGTAGATTTTCCAGGATCTTCGGAAAAAGATTATTAGAAGGGTTTTCTGGCTTTGACTCTGGCGCTGCGGGTGCTGGTGCAGGATCACCAGTTCCGGATATTTTCGAGGCTATTTCAAAGAAAATAAACTGTGGCGTTTTCTCTCTTCTTGAAGCGCTTTGCACGATAGTCTCGGATAAACCAGGGGCGGTGGCGAGGTTGATTGCAAAATTGGAAATGCTTTGAAAATCCAGAGAGGTCCCTTGGAGATTTGCTTTTTTACCGATGTTTATAGTTTCCACTTGCACAGCAGTTGGAATGTTGTTGCGGATGGAGTCAAGCACTGTCGACCAGTGGTTTGATTTTTTGACGATGCCATCTAAGATCCGCTTTTTGTTTGTCAGGACATCATTTTCTTTGCGCAAGACGCTCAATTGTTTTATGTCGGTGTTGCTCTGAACTATTTTCGCGCTAAGCTGATCAATTTGCTTTTGCTTGTTTGGAATGTCGATTTGGGCAATCAATCCCCACGTCGCCAAGGAGAGTCCAACTACTGCAGCGCCAGCGGCCAGGCTTGCTTTAAACCATGGTGCCGGTCTCTCATCTGGAGCGATTACGGCAGTTTTTCGTTCATCATAAAGAAGCGGTAACCGACCTTCTTTGTTTAAATCCAGATCAACCGTAAAAGATGGATTCCAACTCGGTTCAATCGATGATCCAATCAACGCGGCCAAAATTGGACGCATGCTGTCGACGATGATATCCGGGCTGAAGACAAGATCACGCATTGGATCCGACAGTATTGTCTTGATGTTCATGCGGTTCGATATGTACTGATCCAGCTGTGGAATCATGCAGCCTGGACCGGTGAGGACGATTTGATCAACTTTTACGTCCCCCACTTGCGACTTGTAAAAGTCCAGAGATCTTTGCAACTCGTCGGTGATGTCACTAAATACGGTGCGGGCAACTTGTGAAGCTTGACCCATGCGAAAATCTGCCGGATTGACATTGAACAGGGCAATTTCTGGCAGCAGGTCCAAGGCTTCGTCGAAATTTATTTCGAGAGCTCTGGATAACGCTTCGGTGAGAGTGTCCATGCCGAGCATGATTGACCGTCCAAACAGTGGCATGGCACTGCGAACCACGTTGATGTCAGTGGCGTCGTGTCTCATGTTGACAATCATGGAGAGGTGACCGCTTGAGCCCAGGTAGCCGGCCAGTGCCAGACTCCGCACCACGGATAGTGACGAGATATCGACTCTCCCTAATCTGACGCCGGCGCTATCAGCCATGCGCCAATATGACTCGATGATTGATCTTTGGATGGCAGCCAGAATTATGTCTATGCGACGAACGCCGTCTGCGTCGGTGCGCTCAGTTGCAGGCATCTGCGACCAATCGAGATTGGCGTCTTCAATTGGAAAAGGCACGTGATTGGTTGCTTCTTGCGTCACTACATCAGCTAGCTCTTCTGGTGGCATTCCGACTGGTACAGGCATGAGGCGAATCACGACCGCCTGAGCCGGGACGGCAATGTTTATCATCGGTGACGAGCCTGCCATGGGAATATTGGCGGCCGCCAAAAGTTCCATCAGCACCGCTCCGATTGTCTCAGGATCGGCAATTAGTCCTTCTCGAATGGTGTTTGCTGGTGTAGGTTGGCAGGCAAAACGGGCGACTTCAATGCCAGTGCGCGTTTTGTCGAGCTGAATCAAGGTGATGCTGTCGCTGTTTATGTCGAGGCCGAGGGTCGGTCCTTTTTTCTTTCCAAAACTAAATACATTCATGGTGTTTCTTTTTTTAAGCGCTCCGTCGCCTGCAGTACCTTCGGCTCCTCCGCTCAGATCCGCTCGCTGCTGCTTCACTTCGATTTTCGTTGGTTCAGTTCCTCCGCTTCACCCCCATTATTGCCCAACACTTCATTATTGTGCACCAGGAAAAATTATTGTTCCATAGAACATCGCTACGATGGCGCCAAAAGCTAGAGGTGGTCCAAACGGAAATGGTTTGGAAACTCCGTGTCCGGCCCTTAAGATACCAAGCAAGGCACCGCATGCGGCGGCGGCTGCACCCAACTGAAGCCAGGGCATATTTATGGTTGAGTCAGGGATCAAGTTTTTCAAGAAGAGCATTAATGCTTCCACTAATGAAACCATAATCACGATGCCAATCGCCGTTGGACGAATACAAGTTTTGAGCAGCTTTCCTCTATACATTTCATAAATCAAGTACGATGCGCCCATAACGGTGCCTGCCAGGAAACCAATCAACAATGCCAGCGCCAGTGACTGAACTCCCAGCCAGGCTGCAATAACGGCAGATAAGACTGCGTCTCCGCCACCCATTACCTCGAACTGTTCGTCTGCATGATCCTCTGGTTCGTCAGTGATGTCAAAGACGTGGTCAATATGCAAATCGATTTCCTGATCGGCTCCAGTGACGATCAGGCCTTCTCTGTCTCTGTCAAAAAGTACTTTCTTTTTCTGCTCTTGCGGATTATCTGGATCCCCGTACATTGCAATGTAGAGCTTGAGTCCGTAAAAGGCCAGGAAGTCGAAAAGCATATAGCTAACGCCGATGCCGATTAAGGCACTGGAAACATCCCCGACCACAACGCCACTATATACGATGCCCAGCAGCATTGATGGATAAGTAATTTCGTGCGGTATCAGTTTCTCTCGAAAGTCGGTTATACAAACGGCTATGAGGGTGCAGGAAAAGATAGTCATGCCAATTAGCTTTCCCCAGACTGCGAACGTGTCACTGGCGGCGCCGTTGGGACCGAATTGGTGCAGCAGAATGACAAATGTTGCAGCGGTGAAAACCTCGACTAGAGGGTATTGCCAATGAATTGGTTTCCCACAATGACGGCATTTGCCATTGAGCATTAAGTACGAGACGACTGGAATGAGATCGTAAAACTCGATTTGGTGCTTGCAGTGTGGACAGCTGGAAGGCGGAGAAATCAACGATTGTTCGGCCAGTGATCTGAGTGCGAGCACATTTAAAAAGCTACCTACGCACAAACCCAGCACGGCTGCGAGCACATCACGACCGAATGAACTGTATGTCAATATGTCAACCATGCTCACGGAAATTCTCTACGGTCAGTTACAGCCGAGGCCAGCACCAATAGCAACACCACATATGCAAAAACATAGCAGGTTATGAAGGCGATCACTTCCATGCCAGGATTCCTGCCGTACATTAGGAGCGAGCGTGCTCGTGTTAGACCGGCGAGGTCTGGAAGCAGGAAATAAACAAAGTTCGAAAACTGCGCGAAGGCTGGGTTTTGAGACATTTGTCCAAGCTGCCGTAGGGAATCTCCAAAGTGACCGATCAACCAAAGTGAAAGGGTAAATAGAACGCTCATAACGGGGCTTGAAAATGTTGAAAAGAATGTCGCCAGTGCCATCACAAAAAGCAATTCCAAATACACCAACAACACCGCTGGCATCATAAATCCGAGAATGGAGGGCAAGAGTGACCATGAATGTTCAGGTCGGACGAACCATACCAATAGACTGAGAAATAATCCCATCGCCGCCACGACGATGAAGACGCAGACAGAAAGACCAAGGTATTTGCCGGCGATGAATTGCCATCCGGTGATCGGCTTGGTGAAAATCAGATACACGGTGCGCTTTTCCAATTCTTTATATACAAGATTCGTGCCCGCAAAAACGGCGATGATACCGCTTATGCAGGAAATTGCTGCTAGTCCGATGTCTTCCAGAATTTTGACATCTTGTCCAACTGAGAGACTGCCTAGCAAAACAGACATCAGCGAAATCACGCATGCAAAAAGCATAAATGCATACAAGATCTTGTCACGCACAGTTTCGCGAAACGTGTTCAAACCAATGGCAGTGACGCTATGCAGAGCTTTAAAAGTTGAATTCATGAGCTTTTTTCAGATTCGCCAATCACTGTAAGAAAGTAGTCTTCTAGATCTCGATAATTTCCCGCCCCTGAAATGGTGCTGATTTTCTCTTGAGCTACCAGTTTGCCTCGATTGAGCACACCAACACGGTCACAGACTTCGTTAACGTCCGGCAGCAAGTGTGAATTGAAGAAGATGGTCTTCTTTTGTTCCTTCAATTTGGCCAAAATGATCCGCACGTCGCGCCTGCCGATTGGATCAAGTCCAGACATCGGTTCATCCCAAAACAAAACGTCGGGATCGTTGACTAGGGATTGGGCGATTCCCAATCGTTGCAACATGCCCTTTGAATATTTGCCCAGCGGTTTGTCGTAAGCGGTTTTGTCGAGTGCCACCATATCTAGCAGCTCTAATGTGCGGTCCTTTCTTGCCTTTCCGTTGAGACCAAACAAGCGGCCAACGAAATCCATCAACTCTCTGCCAGTCAGGTAAGAGTAAAAGTAAGGGTTTTCAGGCAAGAATCCGATTCGCTCAAGCGCTTTTGGCTCGCCCGCTGTTTGCCCAAGCACTCTTGCCGTGCCCTCGCTGGGGCGGATCAACCCAAGCAGCAACTTCAACGTCGTCGTTTTGCCTGCACCATTTGGACCGAGCAGACCGTACGTTTCGCTTTTCTGCACAGATAAATCAAGTCCGTCCAGGACCCGCACACGCTTACGCAAGAAACTGCTGATCACGTCCTTGCTAAGCTTGGACGCCTCAATTGCAGCATCGGTCATGCGCCGCCTTTCTGCCCGCCCGCTTTTTTACTTTGGGTGATTATTTTATTTAATTCGGCTGTTGCGGCTCGCAGTCTTCGTGAAACCTGCATTTGCGAGATGCCCAGGCGTCTTGCCACTTCGGTCTGGCTTAGGTCTTCGTAGAAGGTGAGGTGCACTACTTCTCGTAGACCGTCGCGCAATTGTTTGATCGCCTCTGAAAGCATAAAGCGGTCTTCTTTGGCGTTTTGGAGAGTCTGATAGCGACCATCTACAAGTGTGTCAATTAAGGACTGCTCGCTGCCGGCATCATTTGACAACGCCTGGTCTAGTGAAATCAAGGTGCGGCGTCGATCGACTTCGTAAGCTTCGTTCACTCGGCTGACGGGAATTTCAAGCTCATGGGCAATTTCAGTGTCGCTTGGCTCTCTGCCAAGTCGGGCTGTCAGGTTCTGCACAAGTCTATTGATCCGGAATGATAACTCTTGCAGTTCGCGCGGTGCGCGAATCATCGCTGTCTTGTCGCGAAGGTAATGTCTGATTTCGCCTGTAATCAAATGCGTTGCGTAAGTCTGGAATTTGGCGCCAGCATCTGGTTTGAATTGGTCGACGGCTTTGATCAAACCGATTGAGCCGACTTGGATCAAATCCTCGACCGGGTCAGTGGATCGTCTCGCCAATCCGTAAGCGATTCGCTTAACCAATGGCAGCGATGCCTGAATGATTGCGTCACGCAGGGCTGGGTCCCGCGTATCGGAATAGACCGAGAGCCAATGATGGATTTGGTCTTGCCCTTTACCAACTTCGGCTTTGGGTCCAT
>PLZS01000152.1 GCA_003153555.1 Candidatus Melainabacteria bacterium
AATTGCCGACATCGCCGGAATCTTGTGAATGATTGTAGTTACCGACATCTCCCGAGCCATCTTTCTGAACATGATTGTAATTACCAACATCTCCAGCAGTATCAGCAGCCGGTTGAGCCTTAACTACCACCGTGTCGGATGGTTTCGCTGCAATCAGACCGGCTGCGCCGTATATGCTGGCGCCATCTCCGAAGTCAAGGTGGTCCGGTAGAGGCGCAGCGTTTCGTCCACCACCAGCAGCACCGGCATCGGAACGGTATGGAGCAAGAATACTAAGGTTGGAGGGCTTAAGGAGGTCGTTAACATCGAAGATCACAGACGGTTTTTCGACAACTGTAGCGATGTTTTTGATGTTGTCCATTTTGATTCTCCGGGTGGGGTTCGGTTGATGCAAAGAGAATAAGGGACTGGTTGTCGCAGCAAGGTAACACGCGTGTAGCATGAATGTAACATCGGCAAAAATCTTGCAATCGGTTCGTTCGGTCGCCAACGGTCAGGTCCAGACAGCCCTAGAGTAGAATCGGCACCCTTAACACTGGAGTTGGTGGGCATGACACCGCTGACGGTGACAGCACCTGCTATGTACTACTTAGCGTCTTGAAATCGGAGTTTGTTGATTCGGTTTTGCAAACCCGAAATCGTACCTGACCAGCGATTGAGCATCAATTTAGTGATAGGCGCGTGCGGTTTGGCAGGAGACAATGCCAGGCTGGCTTCGAATTTCTCGACGGCCGCCACTTCTTCGGGCTTAGTCAAGGCGCTGAGCACCTCGTCGCGCCCGAATTCAGGCGACAAAAGAAACTGATGCATCTTTTCGAATGCCGGACGGCCGTCCGGTGACAAGGCACAGTGCAAAACAAGAGCGGAGAGCAACGTGCGTTCCCACTTGTGCCAAAGCTTGTCGTGCTGCACAGGCGGCATTGTATGACCCATGATTTTTAACCCTATGATTGCAATCCGCTACACCTAGGACTGGCTGGACTTATTAAGTTCTTCCATACAGGGCTGTTTCTTGGACAAACGGGCTACAGCAGTTTCAACTTAACAGTATTCAGTTCTTGTCTGACGCGTTTCATCGATTGAGTTATCTCCAACTGCTTTTTGTCTACTTCGAGTTGAGCGCGTTTGAGGGCATCTTGCGCAACTTGCAGTTCATCATACGTTTTTTCCAGCTCTCGTTCTTTCTCCAAAAGGCGGTTGTGTTCGTCATCGACATCATATTGAACGCGGTCAACGTTGATTTGGGCGTATGCTGGTGAAACACAAGCTGCAAGGATAACAAAACTCAAAAAGAAAGAAAGTTTCATCGCTTATTTAGCAGAAAAATCTAAATTCACCGGTTCGGACTGGAGCGATTCTTGCTCGCTACCGCTTGTCACCGGCACATCTTTTGAAACTGTTTTCAGACTCAAATCGCGTGCACATATTTCACCTGTGCCATGTATAAGTATGCCAAAAGAAATCGCGTGGGCGTCCTTTGGAACATCGAGGACAATGCCGTATTTTTTCCAGTCGGTAGTACCAATGATTGGCCGCTTTTCCATATTGTCAAAACTCAATACACGTCCATTTTCGGTATCGATGCGCATCCACAGACCGCCTAAGACCTTTATGTTGCTCGTTTTCAACCATCCGGTAAATTCAAGCCTTTGGTTGTCATATTTGTCGGCAGAGATTTTTTGCATCAAGGTTGTAAAACCTTCTATCTCCGAAGCTTTGGACTTGATGTCCACCACTGTTTTTTTGTCGTCCGCCGATACTTCAAGAGCAAATTCATATTTAGTTGGCTTGTCGCCCTTGATAGCCCAGCCCTGTGGCGCGGAGTTCGCGTCGAAAACGCGAGCGCTAGCAGCGGAGCCAGTTAACGAACAAAGAAAGATAATGGCTCCAACGGTTGTAAGAAATCTCATAGCCAGTCCTGTACCAAGTGAAAATACGTTTCGTATTATATCGCCTCTCACAAGTAAGACAGTGAGAATTTAGGAGGTGGTTCCGAAGCTTCGGCAGCGTCGGTCAGGGAAGACGATAGGTGTCTGGGCACTATATACGGTGCCCCATAGGTGTAGCGGCGTGACATCATCCGCTGTTTCTGACTCAAATTAACCGCCACTGGAAGTGGTGCCGAACTCAAATCAATTGACAATGAACCCAAATTAAATGACACCAGCGCTGGTGACAAAGGCAGAGTAAGGAAAACGAACGTTTATCTTACTGGCAACCGGCCACTTTTAATTGTTCGCCCAACTCTTGCTCCCGCATCGGATCCATTTGGCCGGCAAATAGCTGTTTGACCTCAGCTTGCTTGATGTTCAGGAAGTCTGATAGAGAGCGGACATCGTAACCGTGTCTGGTAATCGAAGCCACCCATGCGGAGTGGTCATTGGTGAGGATTGATTCGACCAGGGCTGCACTGATTGGTCGCTCGGCTGTTGCGTGCCCGGCCTCCAGGACTTTTGCCAGGTGTTCGTGAATTTGTAGCGCTGTCGTGGAGCGTTCTGCAATGAGGTCGATTGCTTCTGGCTGCAAAATATCTTCTGGGTATGTTGTGCAACGCAGGTTCGCAATTCAGATCAGTAACTGATGAGGCTGCGCAGGTTCAATGCGATGAGCACGTTGCAAACGCAGTTAAATATGCAGACGCTTTAGTTGCCGAGTTGGAAAAGAACAAGTCTTAGGTTTAACCGGCCTCAGCACCATGTTGTGCACCAGCATTTACTTGCTACTCTAAGTATTGGCTCACCATGCCTACAAGTGCTGATTTATTCGAATTTTTCGTACCAGCTATGTGACTAGAAGTGTCCACAGGTTTGGTGATAACTGGTCCGCCGCTATTCCCTGGATAACATGGTGCGTCGATTAAAAAAGTCTGGCTTTCCCTTGCGTAGGTGTCGCTGCTTTGGTGTAGCTGCGCTTTTAAGATTAATGAACGCTTTGACGGCCGAACCATATGCGCCACCAGCGTTCTAGATATAGATCTGGATTAAACAGCTTGTAGGCGTGTTTGTAGACGTACCATCCTTGTTCCGCCTGGCAGTGTCATCGTCAGTTGTCCGTTCGGGGCGCGTTCGGTAAACAGAAAATCTCCGCTGTTGGTCGGTATTCACCGCGCGGTGTATCCGCTGTCGAATTCTTTTACAACGGTCCCGTCTGCTCGTGTCGTCGTTGTGCAGTTTGCGGTGCGGGTTTGAAACGTTCCCTCTCCTAAGCTTTTCGTCGACATCGTCGTGCCCCTCAGCTCATTCGCCACCGCATCTGCCATCTTTCGTTCAACGAGTTCGCCACCTTTCTTGAATCCAAATCCGCCGATACCCACCGCGAGCACGAAGTCGAAGACCGGCGCGCCTAATTCTTTTGCCACCGCTTTTCGGGTTGCATCCTCGTTGCCTTTCCAAGCTTCCGCAAAGATGTTGGCAATTCGAGCGTTCCGTTGCTTTCCTACTTCGTCGCTCGGTAGAAAGGTTTCTTTGGTATCAAAGTTATTTATTATGTTCGTATACGATTATTTGGCGCTGCTTCTGTTGCAGGCGTGTTTATGCGTTGAGTTCCTCGTTAGTACGAGTAATAATCCTCCGGCATTGTTTCAGTCGGGCGCCAGTCTATATCGCCTGCTTCAACACCTTGATACTTCAAGAACACCTTAGCAATAGCAGGCTTATTTAATTTGGTTTTGTGATCCAGACTAGCCACTGTCCATTTAATCGCTTCAGTTAGATTAAGCTGGTTCGCCTTGGCCAGACCGATAATCAGAACCAAAATATGTTTGCAAACTGCTCCTTTCAATCCACCGCATAGTTTGAAATTTTGCGTGCAACAAGTGTAGGACCCATCAGATGTGAGAGTGCAGCCATAGACGAGTTTCTCATCTGTCTGACTCCTTACGATGCCAATAACACCTTTATCGCTTACTTCTGAAAACAACTGAAACTTGTTTTTCTTCAAAATTCTGAGGGCTTTATCCATCCGACCATCTTCGAGCTGAAATCTCAAGTTGAAGATGAATTCGTCCAGGTTTGCGACACCTTCGTCAAGCAGTTTTTTGATAATAAACTGCTTAAACGGATCAGGGCCTTTCCCCCGCCAATCTAGTTTGAACCATTGTGGAAAAACTACTGGAACTATCGTTTTTTCGTCGTACGTAGCGTCATCGAACTTCGCGTCGTCGACAATGGCGGTCGAGAGATCGGCACCCTTTAGATTGGCTTGCTCCAAGTCTGCTTTGCTTAGATCAGCATTTTTGAAAATAGCCCTGCTGAAGTTGCCCCTGTCCATTTTCGCTTGTTTCAGGCAAGAGTCTGTGAAATCAACTGCCGATGCTTCAGCAGTGCTTAGACTTGCTTTGGTCAGATTCGCACCACGGATAGTGGCATCTTCAAGCTTTGTTTTAACGAGATTCGCGTTAGTCATTTGAGCCCGATCGAAGTTTGCTCTCGCAAAATTGAGCCCATCTAGTCTCGCTTCCTTTAAGTTTGCGGAATCAAGTTGGCTGCCATTCCACTCAATATGGGCACGTCCGTGGTGGGGAACTGTGTTCCAAGCGTCAATACCCTTAGGGCCGCCCGTCAGTTTACTCAACAAAAAATTCTTGAATATCGTCGCACGAGCCCGATCTGGTTGTGTATATTCCGCGCACGGCTGACACTGAAAGGCGTCGCACCACGCGGTGCGTGCTAACGCTAAGATTTCCGAAGATGGCGAATCCACATTGACTGTTTCAGGCATCGGCTTTGCGCCGGGAAACCAATTTGGTAGTGCTGCGAATGCTTCTGCAAGTGTGTCATGACCCGCATGCTCGAACTTAATAGAGCCTGGACTCTCGAGACGGTAACTGCGAACGTATTTGCCTTGCCCATCGCATGTCAGTTGCAATTCTCTGATAAACCCATCCGCCTCCACGTACATAGTTGTCTTAAATTGCTGGAGAATGGTCAAGGACTTCCGAAGTTCATCAAGGTTTCGCTGCATCGTTGAGTCCATACTTCGTTCTCCAGCTCTCTAGTGGACTGATCCTTTAATTGCATATACCACTTCAGTGGTCTAGCCAGTGGTGAAATGCTGCTCTAATACGAATCCGGGATGGAAAAGCCAAGGGCGGCAGGACTCTACGATCCAGTCTGGCGAATGAGAGGAATGCTCATAAGGCTCGCCGTCCCGGTTTAATCTTTGCCCAAACTTGTGTAAGCCCCTCGATTTATTATGCTGCAAAAGCTCAAGAACGAGAAAAAAGTACGCTGCATCAAACAGGCAAAGATGCCTTGTGAGAAAAAGCCAAATCAGAGGCTTCGTCCCATACTGCAAGAGCTTCCTTCAAACGTCCTTGTCCTGACAGCTGTTCGGCAATCATCGGCAATTAGTAAATCCAGGATTGTTCGAGAGATAATCGGTTTTGAGCGTTGCATTGATGGCGTGACCGCTTTCGTGAAACATGTTGAATAAGGCATCCGGTGGATGATGAGGCACCCACTCACCGGCTTGATGTGCTCAAATTCAGGTCTGTCCATCTTATGTGTACAGCGGACATCATCCTGAAGCACTTCCATCTTTTTGTTAAGCCCAGCCATTTTTTCGCTGATAGCAGTCATCTTTTCTCTGGCACTTTCGAAAGTGGTGGCAACTTTGGCAACGATGCCTTCCTCTTTAATCACAGTGCCGACTACCGATGCAACTTTTCCGAGACCAGCAGCAAGCGCGCCTTCTGGAATCAATTCAGGAGCAACTATTGTTCCGATTACGGTAGGCGCGACATCATGACCAACGATGTATCCCTTTTCTTTGGCAGATAGATGATTGAAGTGATCAACTGACTTGGCGATTCCGCTTCCGATTGCTTCACCTGTGTGAATGGCATCATTAGCCATCCCCGCGACATCGCCGGTTGAAACTTTGTTTGCTACGTAAGATGATCCTGCAACAACGGCTTCACCGGCTGCATGAAGCGCTTTGCCTGTCCCATCGACGGCATTATGAATAGTATCGCCGGGATGAGTAATGGCTTGACCGGCTGCTTTTGTCGTCTTAATGGCGAAATTACCCAGCCCGGCTCCGAATCCAATGCAGAATTGATTGAAACCATCGAGCGCATTAGAAGGCTGTTGTTCCCGTGGTTTTGCAGCGCCTGGTCCCCAAGTCTCATTATGGTTTATCGTGCAAATTGAAAGATAGTGTTCTGCCTTTGAGGGCAAGATTAGGAGACGGAGTACGAATCTATGGGACGGGCTAGTGCCTGGTTGGCCTTAGGTGGCGGGCAACTACTAGTCCCACTTTATACATTTTTTCAGCGTTCGCCATTTTCGACCACCGCACTGATCACACCGCGCTTCTGCGTCAGCGGATAACTGTCCGCCACAGTCGCACTGCGGTAGCGGGTTCGGTAGTCCAACGATGCGTTCTTTGTAAACGCCCTTGAAAGTGTGGAGTTTCTTGAAAGATAACTGTCCGCCACATTCGCACGATAGCGGGTTCAGTAGTCTTGCAACGAGGCGGTCTCTGAATATTTTCTTGCAACATTGGCACTCAAAGCCGACATCTTCTTCGTCAAATCCAATTGAGTGACCTTTGCCACAGTCCGTGCAATAGAACATCGCCCCCGTCCTGCCGCCACCACGAAGGATGTCTTGCTGATTACCGCAGTTTGCGCAAATGCCTTGAAATCCATCTCCCATGTTCCATCTCCCATGGTCACAGTCCACGTAATGTTTTCACTCGCTCTCTTATCCTTTCGGAGACTTTTTTCAGCCCAGGATGCCGCTGCTGGCGGTATCACTCCAAACCCCACTCGCTTGACGTTCATATAATGACCGGTTATGTTTCATCGCCCCGAAACGCCCACAGGTAGACTTGCTAAGGTATTTTCTGGCAAATTTTCTTTTTTGGGGTACGTCAAGTACCACCGATCTCGCCTCTTTCCCTTACTCATCAGTCGCTCAGCACCACGGCGCTTCACTTGCTTACGCAGTTTTCTTCGACGATTCCACGTTCAACTCTGTGCCCATTATGGAGGTATTCCTATGGCTAGATCTACCACGTCTGCGAGCATCGAAACGTATGCAGGCATTGACTACCACAAGAAATTTAGCATGGTTACCTTGGGTGATCAGAACGTGTAGTTCAATTCGGCGGATTCATAGGCACAAACAATTCGTCGGCAAGTTCGAGCTTCAGTTCGTCGCCTGGTTGAAGATCTATTCTTTTTCCTTTTCTGGCTATGAGGACACCAGGCCGAGGATGAAATCCAGTTGGCAGAACATACCTTTGTGCTTTCGGCTGTTGAGTAAGGCTCGGTTTTGGCTGTCGATACAAACTGTTGTCCCTATGAGCGTTCCTCTGAGAATCGGAACCGCCAAATGAGCAAAGTAATATTCCTTGTACGAGCGGAGGCGAAACCGTCGCGGTATCTATTGCTATATCCGCAACTCCGCGACGAACATGAAGTATCCCGCCGTGCGTAACAAGATTTGCACAAATCGGCAACTGGTGATTGTCTGAGGTGGTGATTGTTTCGAACTTTAACTCCATCAGTTTCGTGTACTTGAAATGCTCAATGTCAGCGATTCTGCCTTTAACTACGGATCCAGCAGGTACGACAACTGAGCCATTCAAAGTCAAATCTTCAGAAATTTTCGCTGAGAACTCCTCGCCAGCATGGCTTGTGTCGCTATTCACAATCGAATCAAATATGATGGGGACTTTGGTCATCATTGGAATTGCGAGCACCTTTTGGTGCGATCCCCCTTTGTCTATTTCTTGGGCTGATACTACGTACGGTGTGTAAGCCGTCAATAAAACACCAAGCAAAACCAAGTTTCTTCTGAAAAAACGTAAAGACATCCATCGCTCCCAGCAGATTCTTTTGTACTCGATTAGCGTATCTTACATTTAAGCAATCTTGTTGGCATCGGCTAATCAAACGATTTGGAGAACTATTTCAATTCAGTATTTAACAAATTAGCCAGCCGCGCCCCCTGCGTTTCCGCGATCTGATACCACCGAACGATTTATGTAGGACTACAAACTGGCCTACATAAGCTCGCAACAGTCAGCAGCGAAACTGTTGTGTGAGTTCCAATAGTAAATAGTGACTGCGCGAATTGCTGACCAAAGTTCGTCATACCGCCTGACAGCATACCCCGGCAGTGGTCCCTGTGTGTTTGCATTCGACAGAGGACCAAACGGCTTTGCGATGGGGGTAGCGTATGATGGTACGCCGCCTCAAGGAGCAAGACCATCCTTCATGATGGGTGAATTCGCTGATGCCAGCGATGGTGCTTGCCCGATCGCGGATAATCCTATCCTCGAAGATCCTAAGGTTCGCGAACGCATAAATCACGTTTTAGATGAAACCTGCAAGGACCTTGAACAGTCTCATACGCTGATGCCTAAGACAGAAGATGACTGGCGCGATTTGTATAGAATCTACAAGGAAGCAGGTCTCAATCCTGAGCAAATTTCCCTTGCTTTTAGACAGCTTGAAGAAAGCATAAACAAGCAGATGCATAAAGATGCAGGTCCTTACCCTGTTCTGCTCGTGTCAAAACTACCGAATGGCTTGTTTTTGAACTATAAATTTATGCGTGAGCCGTCGCCTGTCCAAGCGCCACAGCCCATTCGAATCGATAGTTAGCTCTGATTATAATGATCCGCACCCAATAGTTACTAACACCGATCCATTGGGTTGCTTGCCTATCAGGCACCATATACGGTGCACACGCCGAGAAGATTGTCGGAAAGTACACTTTTGCGTTCTTCGACAAATGTTGCTGCATGCTTGTATCTAACGCTCGAGATGGTTATCATTAATGTTTCGATTATTCAGTATCCATTGGTACGGTGCACTACTGGGTATAGTGCCCGACTTATCCTTCGTTTGACTTGATAATTTTCGAGACAGCATGCTACCACTAAAAATATCAGTCTGGCATAAGATCCTTCTTGTTGTCATTGTTCCGTTGTTTTTCCAAATAACTTTTCTTCTTTTATTGTCGCAGCTTTTGCAGCGAGTTGAGCAAGAAAACGAAAGGTATTCTAAATCGAAAGACGTGCTTCTGCTCGTGAACAGCGCTGAGATTTCCGTCGTGCGGTCTCTTGGTTTTACGTTGGCGAGGCGTGCAGACGATCCAGTGAGATATGGCTATACGGACCAACTGACCGTAGATTTGCGGAAGCTTGAGACATTTATAAACAACCAAAAAGATATGCAACCTGAGGTCAGTGAGCTGTTAAAGCCTGTCCCTCAGTTAGTAGAATCGACCATTTCAGTTGTGCAGCAAAATAAACAAGATTTTCTCAACAACAGGCTGACTCCCGATAGACTCGATCAATTTCGAAATAAAGTGATTCCACTGATGTTCGACATGCAAGATTTGTCAAACTCTCTTTTAAGAGTTGATGCGCAAATGAAAGTCGCTGCACCTGAGAGCCTGCGCCGATCCCGAGATCAACTGGCTTTGCTGCTGTTTGCTGGAGCTGCACTAAGCATCGCACTTTCATTTGGCGCTGCTTTCATTTTCTTCAGAGACATTGTTGGGCGCCTGTGTTTAATCGACCATAACGCGCGATGCCTTGCAATGCGCACTCCGATCACGAAAAGTAAATTCGCGGCCGATGAGATTGGCGTCCTTGCATCATCACTGGAGAACGCTGAGATAGCGCTTACGGAGTCGCGCCGCAAAGAAGTGGCAATAATTGATGTTGCCACCAACGTTCTCTTATCTACAGATAAACGATATAGAATCACTGCTGCTGGTGGCGCATCATTGAAAGAATGGGGTTTTGAGTCAGACGAGCTACTCGGTCGCTCTCTCTTGAGTCTACTGGCAAACGAAAGTCAAAAAGATTTTCGATCGACGCTCGAACAGATTGCCAAACTCAATGACGATGCAGAAATCGAATGTTCGGTAGTTTGTAAAAACTTGACAGTCAAGGATGTCATCTGGAAGGTTCGATGGTCGGACGATAAACAGACATACTACGGCATTGCCCATGACATCAGTGAACGAAGAGAAGCTGAACGCATGAAACAGCGATTCCTCGCGATCGTCAGTCATGATTTGCGCACGCCACTAGCCTCAGTATCAGTAATATTGTCTTCGCTGGCCGCAAAAGTGACGGGTTTTTCCGAAGATGCAAAAAGAATCATTCTGAATGCCGAATCTAATTTGGACCGCCTAATGGATCTGATTAGAGACTTGCTCGATCTAGAAAAGCTAGAAGCAGGCAAAGTGATTCTAGAACTAAATTGTGTCAGCGCCCTCGACGTCTGTAACGCGGCTTGCGACTCAGTGGAATTTCTAGCGAAGTCTCTGGACGTTAAGCTCGTAAGACCTCACGGCGATTCAGCTATCCTCGGCGATGAGAGGCGCCTGGTGCGAGTCGCTATAAACCTGCTGTCCAATGCAATCAAGTTCTCGAAACGCGGCGCATCTGTGACTGTATTTGTAACCAACATAGGCGAACAAACGAAAATAAGCGTAAGCGATTGTGGACCAGGAATGAGTTTAGAAGATCAGCAAAAAGTTTTCGAAAAATTCACGCAGACGAAGACGGCTGAGACAACGGCAATCAAAGGTACCGGCCTGGGTTTGGCAATAGCTAAGCTTATCGTAGATGGGCACGGCGGAACCATAGGTGTTGAAAGCAAACAAAACGTAGGCAGCACTTTCTATTTTTCCATTCCCAATTTTATAGAGAAAGTCGAATGAAGCTGACAACAAAAGGATTGCTTTTAATCTGCATACCTGTCGCCGTCCAAGTTGTAATCGTGGTCACATTCGCTTCGTTGTTGTGGCGAGCGCAAACATTCGCAGCTCATGAAGCGCACGCAAAAGAAATTATTAGTGAGTGCGACAAAGTAATTTTAGATGGATTCCAAATTGCGCGGAAGGTCTTGAATTTAGGTGGCGAGACTGAGCCTATTACCGATGAAGAACTTAGGGGGCTAGAGCAACATTCAGCGACGATTCAGAACCAATTATCTGAAGATGGCATGAGCAAGGAAGCATCTGAAATAAGTCAGGTGCTAAACAACTTCAGCGACCTGCTAGTGCGCGTCAGACTGCAGCAACAGTCGGCTAGTGGGCCGCACCATACA
Organism: Candidatus Melainabacteria bacterium; assembly: GCA_003153555.1. GTDB lineage: Bacteria > Cyanobacteriota > Vampirovibrionia > Obscuribacterales > Obscuribacteraceae > PALSA-1081. The sequence goes on from PLZS01000152.1 coordinate 11,084, forward strand.
TTTGAAAACGACATTTTTAAGATTGTAGAAAGTCTTGTGGGTAAATTTTCGGGAGTGATCAGCGTTGTAAACGACCAACAACTCGAGGACATTACTAAACGCAAGCAGCTTGAGGACTTAACTTCAAGATTGCTATTCACAACTGTGGCACTTTGCATTGTACTGACTATCGGTCTCGCCTATTTTGCCTACAACAGCCTTCGTCGCCCGCTTATCCGAATGTCGGCTAACGCGAAAAGAATGTCCATGCGCCTTCCGCTCGAATTGATGCCGATCCAGGGTAATGACGAACTGGCACAACTTGATCACTTATTTCATGAAGTGAATGATTCCGTCAATGACGCATTTGAGCGTGAACTTAACTTGATTACTCAGGCAGCTGATGTGGTTTGTTCGATTGATGAACGAGGGATTTTGATCAACGCGAATCCTTATACGTCTCTATTGCTCAAATTTGAGGAAGACGAACTCAAAGGTGCCTCGATTTTCGATTTGGTGTCGACCGCTGATTGTGCCAAAGTTGATAGCTTGTTTCAGAGCGGCACCAAATCTGGTACTACTTGCGTCGAAGAAGTTCAAATGGTGACAAAAGATAAGACAGTGATCGAAACTGCATGGTCGATTATTTGGTCAAAAAGCGATAAAAGCTTCTTTTGTGTAATGCACGATATCACCGAGCGAAAACAGTTAGAGCGACTCAAGCAAGATTTTATCGCCATGATTTCTCATGACTTGCGTACACCGCTGATGTCCTTGAACAGCTCTTTTGAACTGGTAGAAAGTGGCGCGGTAGGCGCAGTTCCAGCAGAAGCGCAGCCGCAGCTTGCCCGCGCGATAAAAAACACTGAACACTTGATCGACCTGGTGAATGATTTGCTCGATTTCGAAAAACTGGAAGCCGGCCGAATGGAATTTGAGCTGGTAGACAGCAGCCTGATGGATATTTTCGAGCAATCTATAGGTATGGTCGAAAGTTTAGCGTCAGCAAAAAATATTACTATCAGTGTCGAAAAATGCGACTATTGGTGCGCTGTCGATTCGAGAAAAATTTTGCAGGTGATGATCAACTTGCTCTCCAATGCTTTGAAACATGCTCCTGAAGCTAGCACAATCGAAATCAAAACTAGAGCGCTGGGAGACAAAGTCGAAGTATCAGTGCATGATAGTGGTGCTGGAGTGCCTGAGGAGTTTTCTCGTTCGATATTTTCGCCCTTCGAGCAAGTCGCTGATGATCCTCATGCCAAGTTTGGAACGGGGCTCGGATTGGCAATATGCAAGTTGATAATCGAAGGACAAGGCGGCAGCATCGGTGTCAGACCATCCGATTTCAATCAAGGAAGCGGTTTCTGGTTTACGGTCAGTAGGTGCACGTGATTAATTCGGTGCTTGATAGGTCACGAGGTCCCTTGTCCCCAGGGAACTTACCATCTCGATATTCGACTAAAAGAGGGGAAATTAGGCGGATTATGTACTAGAACTCACATAATCGTGATGTGGCGGCATTTACAGGGAACGTGTAGGCGTGTTTGTAGACGTCGAAGCTAATGACCTGGTGGCATAATCACATAAGACTGCGATAGGAATAAACACAGCGACGTTTTCTACAACCGCGTTTGTAGATATTTTGTAGGCGCCATTTCTAAGCTACAAAGTCCTAGACACCTTCCGATGCGTTTACCAGTATCTGGACCATTCCCATTTTGCTCCCATCATAGAAATGCTGAATGAGAGCAGACTCGTGATTGCAGTTCGGCACAGTCAACTTTTACAGATTCCGCTATGCTAATAGGGCGCTAAGGAAAAGAAGTTCCGATCACGCGCCAGAGATAATTGGACATCAGGCGCTACAAATCACCTACGAGTAGACAATGGCAAATTACAGCATTCCAGCGCTCACGCCTGCGTTTCCGCGATCTGATACCACCGAACGATTTATGTAGGACTACAAACTGGCCTACATAAGCTCGCAACAGCAAGCAGCGCAACCTTTGTGTGAGTTGTACTCGTAAGCGATCAAGAGTCTCTTCAAAAAATGTGATTTGCCATTTCAAGATCTCATTGATAATCGCTAATTCTTTATAAGTGCCATTTGCATAGCGAGATCTCATGTGGGCTTCAGCCTTTTTTCGATTTTCTACCTCACTGAACAAAGTAGGGCGAGCTAGGTCGATGCCACCAAATGAGCACCTCTTGAGTTCACTCCCTGACTCAACGAACATGCCTTCGTCGTTCAGGGTAATCTGAATGTTTCCGCTCGGAAGCGGTTTACGATTTCGTTTCTTTAGAGCCGATGCCTGGTATTACGCCTTTGCACAAATCCAAACACTCCTGCACCGTATTTGGTGAGAAGCTAGGTTTTGGGTTCGAGCCTTCACCAAGTGCCTAAACCAAAAAACACCAGTGAATTCCATTCAAAAGTGACTCAATGAGGCTTTTACAAATCGGTAGGCCGGCTCCTGAGGTGCAACTATCAGCACAAACAAATTCAAAGAAGCACCGTTTGTTGAACTTAACTAAAACTTCCTCTAGTTTGACTTCTAAAGGAAGACCAGAGGAAGACCAGCGTTTATGACATCGGTAAAATTGGCGTGCCTGGAGAGATTCGAACTCCCGACCTCATGGTTCGTAGCCGAACGGACAGGTTAAATCTGCTGTTTTGACGATATTTTCTGAATGTTGACGAATCTTGTTAAACCTTACCTGGATTGCATTGTAGCGTTTCGGCTGGTGTTTACAAGTATGTATGATCTAGGCTAAACTTTCCTGCAGAAGGGGCCAATCAGGGGCCAATGAACTCCATGGTTTTACCCCATATGGTCAGCAATTTTCGTCAAAGTAGGGGCCAATAGGGGCCAATGGAGAATACCCCATAAATGTCCGAAAACAACAGATTCAACTTCACCAAGCGCGATATTCAAGAACTGGAGCCCGCTTCAGCAGATAAGCAGCAAGTGCGCTACCTCGACACCAAAGAACGAGGACTCTACCTTTTAGTGACGTCGGCAGGCGTGAAGTCTTTTTACGTGCGCCGCAAGGTGATCGGAAAGTCCGAGAGGCTGTTTCTCGGTAGATTTCCAGAAATGTCGGTTGAGCAAGCCCGATCAAAAGCTGCCGAGTTTCACTCTTCCATATCTAAGGGCCACAACCTCGCTCAAGTTCGGCGAGAAGAGTTCGGGGAAATGACGTTAGGTGAATTGTTTGACGAGTACATTCAGCGCCATGCACAAAAGAGTTGTAAAACTTGGAACGTCATTGTGCAGAGTTTTGAACGTGACTTTCAACCTTGGAAAACGCGAAGGCTATCCGCGATCGCAGCAGAGGACGTAGAAAAACTCCATGGGCGCATTGCTCAGACTCGCGGGCAATATGCGGCTAACAGGGCTCTGGAACTCCTTCGAGCCGTTTACAACAAGGGAATTAGATGGAAGCTTTTTCGTGGCGACAATCCGGCCGCCAACTTGACGCTCTTCAAAGAAGAAACCCGAGTAAGAATTCTTCAGCCGAATGAGTTTGATAAATTCCTGGAGGCACTGGAATATGAATCTGACGATACCATTCGCGACTTCATTATGCTGAGTCTTTTGACCGGAGCACGCAAAGCGAATCTTTTGTCGATGCGCTGGAGCGACATCAATGCCGACGCGAAGCTGTGGTTCATATCTGGAGAAGAAACGAAAAATGGCAGACCACATGCGGTGCCGCTAACTGAAAGAGAGCTTGCAATACTTAGACGACGTTTTCAAACCAAGAAAAACGAATATGTATTCTACGGCGATGGAGCCACTGGACATCTTGTTGATCCTAAGCGAGCTTGGCGGCGTGTGCTCAAGGCTGCTGGTATCACGGATCTGCATCTGCATGACCTTCGCCGTAGCATGGCCAGTTGGATGGCGAACACTGGCGCAAACGTCTCGCTAATTCAAAGCGCTCTCAACCACAAGGATGTGAAAACGACGCTGTTCGTGTATGCGCATACAGTCAAAGATTCAGAGCGAAAGGCAAGAGAAAAGGCACATAATTTTATGCTATCGCGGAAAAAGAAGAGTATTAAATCGGTTTCGGAACTCTAGTCTTGTTGGATCTGCTGAAAACTTGCACTCGGCAGCTTCCTAAACCGGAGGTCGAGGGTTCGAATCCTAAACGACGCGGAGCAAATGATTGTCACTGACCCGATTGTAGGCTATGCCCACAGTGTTCAGGAAGCGCTTCGATTGATTTACGATCCGACCGGTCTTCCACCAGATTCGCAGGCCGTCATTGAAGTCGCCATAGAAATGACGGGGCAACAAACTAGCTAAGTAATTTCACATTCGAGTGGATCTGACGATTTTGATCACAAATGTCAAAGGACTTTGCTAGAAGCCAGTCATCAGTCTTTTTTCAGTAATGTATTACTGCTTGTACTTTTAAAGACACTGTTCATGTAATTCCTAAACGGTACATCTAGCGGTGAAGACGCTTCATGCGAAATTCGAGCAACCAGCCGGCAATGCGCTCAGTCAGGGCTTAGGCGTATAGCCAAAATCAATTGCATTTGCTTTCTCAGCGCGACCTTGCTCTACTTTGCCCATTTTTTCGAAGGTGTCGCCATGGTGCCAAAGCGCTTCCAAATTTCTAGGATTGATTCTTAATGCGTCATCGAGATATCGCTCCGACTCCTCGTATCGAGTCATTGCCTTACAAATAACAGCTCGAACAACAAGAAAGGACGCGTGCGTGGTTGGATGAAGTTGGACGAATTTATCAACAATTTCCAGTGCTTCATCAGCCCGTGCTTGTGCTAAGAGCAAGCGAGCGCGACATATGAAAAGTGACGGATCATCAGGGTTTAGAGCCTCAGCCTTGTGCAAATCAAATTCAGTTTGCTGGAAATTACCAAGACTAAGATAGCTATAAGCACGCAGAGTATAGGATCTTGGAAGCATCGCATTCAGCAACTGAGCAGTGTTGCAGTCGGCGATGGCATCATGTTCTCTGTTTAAAAGCCATAAACAAGCAGCCCTGTGTAAATAGATTTCTGGCGCTCGCGTTTCCAGAGATACAGCTCTATTAAAGTTATCCAGCGCTTGCTCGTATTGGTTCAGGTTCGACAACGCAGATCCGAGAGCACAGTAGCCGACACAGAATTGCGGGCTTAGGGAGATTGCAGTCTCCCCATCGACTGCGGCAGAATCAGGCTCGTATGAGCCCGTCTTGGCCAGAGATCGTAAACCGTAGGCGTATCCATTATTTGGAGTTAGCTGGAGTGCCTTATCGCAATCATCGATAGCTTTGCAGTGTTCGGAAATATACGCCAAGGCTACGGAACGTGATAAATACGCTCTCGCGAGAAGGTCGCGGCCGATCCAAAAACATTTTATTACCTGGTCAAGAATGATAATGGCAGAGCCGTACTCCGTTCGGCGAATCTTTTTATCGGCAATTCTGACCGCATAGCGAGGAAGATATACGGCAGCAGCCCCAATGATTGTGGCTACTATAATGACGATGTTTGGGTCATTGAGCGGCATGACAATGATTGGCAGACCCAAGAACTTTTAACTACGACCTCAGACTATCGTATCGTAGTTGATCGATCATGTTGGCCTGGCAACTTCTCACGTTCACCAAACTGTCGAACGACATTGGCAACCGCAACCAGGTTTTCAAAGAATTTGCGTGTTCCATTTCAAATAGGTGTCGATCAGAGACTCAAAACTCGCGCCAGAATCTACCGCGATCCCAGACCTCGACAAACAGTCCAGCATTGCCTGCTCCAATTCGTTCCTGGCAAACTTTTCAGTCACCACTAGACTCACAGTTTCTCTGCCGAAAGACCAGAATGAGGTGGGACGGTCGTTGAGCAAGACATCAACAACTCTTCCGTCGGCTGTGTAAACTTTCCAGTCATCAACGTCCAGCGGCTCGATAAAACTTTGCGCTGATTCGAGAGACTCGAAAACCTGCACAACCGGTTCGTCACACAAACCAAAAACCAATTTGGTTCGGTCAAGCGCTTCTCGTCGATTTCTTTTGAACCACATAAATTCACCAACCGCGCTCGTGAAGTTCTTAGCCTCATCTCGCCCATGTTCGCACACAAGCATCTCAATTGGTGCGCTAACCGTTAACTAACTTGCTTTCGGCAATTGATCGATAACTGCAATGTCATTTATTTCGTTTTGAATCAGTTCAGCACAATAGGCATCATCCACTGCTATCTTGCGCGCGATTCTTGACACCGCCATTCTACGCATCTTCAACATGATTTGATCTGCCTCCGCTTCGGGCAGCATTCTGTAGAACAACATCATCGTGATGTTGGAATCAATAGTACAGCGCAAAAGGAGTTTGCAAATTTTGTCGGTGCTCCGAAGAATAACGTTAACAATTTGTTCTCCCACTCTGTATATTGCTCTCACCAAATTATCTTCTCTATTACTCTCCGAAGTTGTCTTGTAATTCTCGACGTACCATCTGATTGCATCACGTGCAATCTCCCCTTGAGTTTTGCCAAGCTCGTTTGCAAGCTGCGCGACAGCGATCCGATCTTGTTCAGCTAACGCCACAGACCGCGACTGGAATTTTTTACGTGGAGGCATTTTTACTTCCTCATGGTGTCTATAAACTAAATCCAGCTTAGCACCACCGGCGATGACAGTGTTGTTCACGAAGTTATCTGAAAGTCAATAGTTTCGGAAAATTGAAATGGACGACATTTTTGAAGTCTCATCGTTCACTCTTTATCCTGCACTACGCGTGCCGTCTAATGGAGTTAAAAAAGGAAAGGTGCACATCAAAGTCGGTCGGCGATGCAGCAAGCAACCATTTCTAAATTCGTTCGCGTAGAGTTTTCCCCAACGGCTAAACAATGTTTACGATGAATGGTCCGCTCCTAGCGACGCATGTACCTTGTTTTACAATAAAAAATTCGATGTAATGCTTCCCGGCAAATTTCGTGGACTCTGAATGTGAGATTTTTTGGTCTAACCAAGTGTGTTTCTTGACTATTCCACCGCGCATTTGATTAGCTCGTTTCGCTTCTTCCCCGGTGTTCACAACCTGATAGTGAATATCAAATGGTGGCGGCGTATCAGTAGAAACCGAGAAATCGAGGTCTGCATATTTAGGAGTTGAAAGTTCATCGCTTGGAACAGGCAAGAGCTCATCACTTTTTCTAAGAACCGCGCTAACAGTGCATTCGTGCTCGTATTTGAAAGAAAATGGCGGCCAAACTCTATGAGGAACTTTAAAGACCGTAGGCAAGGGCTTTGGTAAGAAACGCATGATCTGAGGAAGTTTGCCGCCCGTGTTCTGCCTGATCGATTTCTCAACAACGCTTTCTCCGAACATTTTCCCGCCACGTTGTTGCAACTCCGAAGACGACAAACTATTTTGGATCGCAGGTACGAAGTCACTTTCAAGCGAGCTACAGAGGTCGTTAAAAGCCAGTTCTTTATCAGGATCTTCGCTCCATGATTTGATAAGGTTTTCCGCCGGGTCTACCGGGTTAAGGACGACACCACCTTTAACAGCAAACCTTATGTTCGAAATTATGTTAATGAGAGCTTGCACCAAATCGGCTTCGTTGGCGTAAATCTGTGCCGCCAGGGTGGTTATTAAGATCGAAGAGGGCGCATTGTCGCCATCTTTGAACATTACATTCCGGTATCTCTTAAGAAGCTGGACAGCTCTTTGTAGAGGCGTTTTGATGCGATGTTCCGGTATATCAGATACGCTTTTACCTGCAAGCTTAGCGGCTTTTGCTCGCTGTTCGTTCATCTGGAATCGCATTCGAGATCTAAACCATTCTCCGTAACCGAATGGATTGCTTACGGTCCAGTTTGGGGTAATGATTTTGTAAAACGGATTCGTTCGGTCAGTTATCGCAATGAGATTTTCGTTGGAAGTCAAGTTCGGAATCGACGCTTCTGGCAACGCAGGCACTATATCCATTTTAAATGTCGCAGCATCTGCGTATCTGAGTGTCCAACAAAAATCGTCTTCGGTGACAGGCTCCAGAAAACGGTATTGGGTGTGATATTGCTCAATTTCAGACCCCACCAACTCCTTAAGGGCAATTTGGGTGATGCTATTTTTCGACCGGTTTATTTGAGCAACCAAGTCTATGTCGTACTCTTCATGATCTTGTGCTGGTCGAATAACCGTGCCCAAATCGAACGAGCCGTGAGCTCGTATATGCGCAATTCCCGCCACGGGTGATTCTGGTCGACTCAACCAATTACCGACGGATAGATACCGTTCAACCGCCTCTTCATATAAGGTTTCGCTTATGTCTAAGTTTGAAGCAAGAGATTCCAAGAAAGCTGTGGGGTCGGTCATCGAATCCCCTCCATGCCGGAGACTGAAAACGGATTTCATTTCCATTTTACCACGCCAATGTCAAGTTGGTCTTCAGTCTCACTATCTTTAATAACTGTTTATCAGCTGCCGCATCAACGTAAATTGCGACTATCGCCGTGATTAAAGTCGTTTTCCGCAGCTAACTTGCAGGACATCGACAATAGAGGCATAAATTCCTACGCGCTGATGGTGGCAAGAGCGTGCTACGATCTCCCTTCCTAAATAAAGACGTGCCACTACATGTGATATCATCACCAAATAGTCCAAGCGACTTTTCCGAGTCTTTGACAGGAAATATTGTAAAATAGGAACACGAATTTTCAGAGCGTTGCACTAGATGTACACAGTAAATGCATCCTTCGAACAGTTTCACGACTCAGTCAACATTACTGGTGATCATCGACAGATATGTTCATCAAGAAAAGATGCACTGATTGATCATCTCAAGAATAAATTCCGTATAGAGGATAGTTTTCAGTTTGGATCAATTCCAAAATACACCGCATTAAGAGGGCTGTCGGATTTAGATATACTCTTGGTGCTGAACTGGGGAATGCACTGCGAGAATCGAACACCGTCGCAAGTTATGCTATCTGTTCGAAACTGTTTGTCTGCCTACAAAACAGTAGGTGCCCGAAGAAACGGGCAAGCTGTTACTGTTCGATACGAAACTTGGCCTAACGTGGACATTGTTCCCGCTTACAAAGTTCTGATTCCGGGGACAACACAAGTTCAATATTATTGCATTCCAGATATGAACACAGAAACCTGGATCAAAAGCAAACCCTCGAACCACGCAACCAGCATTGAGAGTCGTGTTAGGTCTTTCGGAGGAGAGTTTCGAAAAATTATCAAATTGATGAAGTGGTGGAACCACACCCACGGAGATTATCTCGAGTCGTATCACATCGAAGCATTAGCGGTGGAAAGTCTGACCGGTGTTTTTTCCGAGTGGGCGTGGGATGTATGCGATCTTTTCGATAAAATGTACAACTCAATCTCCAGTTGCAACCTTTTGCTTCCTTGTTTTTCATATCAGGGCTCTTATGCTGATGCATATCTGCGGTCATCCGATAGGACTGAAGTGTCCAAACGTTTATTGACTGCCAAAAATAACGCACAGTCAGCTTGGTATGCTGGCAACTTTCGAAACCCGAATCCTAGCGACGCTTTAGCGATAGAATGTTGGCGCCGCGTGTTTGGAGATAAATTTCCTGCTTATGGCTAACGAAAACAATAAGAGTTCGGACATAGCGCCGCTTCTGAAACACGTAAGAAGTCTCCGTGCCGATGCAGTCATCGGCAAGAAAAAGCACTATAACGCAGCTGATCGAAAAGACGCGCTTAATGTTTGGTTTGGAGTTCCGCCAGTACTGATTAACATACTGCTTGGTTCTTTATTTTTTGGAATTCTAGCCGAGGCAGTTCCAGACTGGATGAAGTGGGCTGGTGCCATATTCGCTTTTGTTGCTGCAGTTCTTGTTGGCATTCAAACCTTTTTCAATTGGCCGAAAGTAGTGGAAGGACATCGGCGTGTCGCATCGAAATATTTGTCGCTGAGCAAAGACTGTACAGCGTTATTGGCTCTTTGCGAAACCAATCATGTGCCGAAAAATATCCAAGAACACCTGGAGGGCTTAGGAGAACGCTACAAAGAAATTACTCTAGATGCAGATGCCTTCGGGACAAGTAAGAGCGATTTCAATAAAGCAATAGCAGGTATCAAAGCAGGTGAAGAAAAGTATACGGCTTTGGAACTTGGATTGGATCCAACCGATACAAATGCGCTACACCAAACGTTGTGACGAACGTCAGGTGCTCGTCGGCTCCAATTCATTTAATTTTTTGCTGACTACTGTGCACCGGCCCTGGTGCCTATTGCATGATGGATAGAAGGATGCGACTAACGGTCAATAACGGTAGCAATTCAACAAAAGTAGCGGGTTACTTTTGCAACGCTTTTGCTTTTCAAAATGCTGGCTGCTGGGGATTCGAACACATGCAATTGGTAATCTGCGCGAAGCTGCTCCAGTGTCGGCGTGATTGCAAAAGTAGCAGGCGCAAGGAAAGAAACAGCGTGTAAACCGTGTTGCGTGAATTGTCCATTGGTTGCAGAATGAAAACTGTAACCCACCTTTAACTTATGAGAACCGGCTATGTTAGCGCTGAAAACAATACAACCAGATTGGTTGATTAAATCAGCAGTTTTGGCAGTTTTTATACCGATGATCACTTACATAGCGTTTGGAGGAATCTGCCTTACAGCCGAACCATTTTGTTTGCATTGCTTTTCTCGGCAAGTTTATTGCTCAGACATTCGTTATCCCGGGCCGGTAGTGGCGGAGTATTACTGTAGTTCGTGCCAACGGAGTTGGAAACCGCTTATTAATTTTCATCGATTGAGTCGGTTTGGCTGTATTAGTTATTACTATTGAATCTTGGCCGTTCCATCTGATTGGGAACTGCTTTACTCTGATCTGACAGTACTACGCTCTGAGGTAACGGCGATGCGCCGATCAAAGATTTGCGTTCTTTGTCTATTGAGTGCAATAGCAGTACAGTTTGTCCTTGATAAAGAGAAGCAGCTGGCGCTGGCTTTCAAAACAAACGACATACCCGTTAGATACAAAACCCGTGACGAGCTACTAGAATGGCAGAAGAAATTAGAACTCGGTCAAACTGAGGGTTCGCTGTTGAAGCGTCAGCAAGCTAATGCAGATGGCAAGGGTGGTGACGGGGAAGCAGAGGTTGATGCACGATATGAACTGGCGCGCGCGTTGGTCAAGAAAGGTGCATACGCAGAAGCCACAGAACACTACGTATGGCTCTGGGAAAACATTCCGCGCAAACATCCGGCAATGCATGGTGTACGGAGCTCCTTCATGATAGGCCAGATGGCTCGACTGCTCAGCAATTTCCCAGCTGCACGAGTGGCGTTTGAAAGGCTTAGAGTAGAAGCCCTCAAGTCGACATCCAAGAGTGGCGATAGAGACGATTGGATTGTTCTGAACTCGTTGCTGGGGCACGATGATGAAACACTGGATTGGTTCGACAAATCGAAGAATGACTCAAAACAGAAGGAAGCCATAAGAAAATCTGATTTTCGACTAGATGACATTTTGATTCGAAACATGAGATGGGCAGATTTGATATTCATGTATCCCAGGCCACTCGTGAAGCTAAAGGAACTGCACGAATTCGCTCAAGAGGTCAATACATCGCTGAAAACAAGGAAATCAACAGGCGGCGAAACGCGAGATTATGATCCTTTTCCCAAGGATGCTGCGTTGATTTACGCGGGATACCTAGCTGCTGGACAAGATCAGATTGCAGAGCACATCGCAGAACGAGCGCTTGAGCTGTGCAACACACCAGCAATGCGTCAACAACTACTCGCCAAGTCGCTGCTAGCGCACCAACGAAAACCACAGCTCCACATCAATTGGGGTGATGAACAACTCCAATTAGCGAGAAAAGGATCTGGCCCTCACCTGCGCCAAGGATGTCGTTTTTGTGATTCAAGTGAGTTTGACCATGCACTGAACGAGTTTGATGCCGCGGAGAAGGCTCAAGACAATGGTCTGTCTAAGGCGCTCATGCTTAGAGGAGCAACTTACGTGCTGCTTCGGCAAGTCGATCGCGGCATTGATGATCTGAACCGAGCGATAGAGATAGCTCCCACTGTCGCATTCGCACATCGCTGGCGCGGCTGGGCACACGCATCGAAATTCGAATTTGATAAGGCCATACAAGACTATTCGAAAGCTATTGAATTAGACCCCAAAGATGCCTTCGCTTATTCAGGACGAGGCCGAATGCTGTGGACTCAACACAAACTTCGAGCAGCCATTCAAGATTTGGACAAGAGCATCGTCTTTGATCCGAGCAATGCTGAAGCATACTTCCTCCGCGCCGCTTGTTACAAACAATCTGAGGATTACGCTTCAGCTCTAGGTGACATAGATCAATCATTGAAACTCAACCCGAACGATCGCGAAGCGCAATATCAACGCGCCTCTATACTCGACGGCGTGAAAAAGTATGAGGAAGCTTTAGCTGCCTGCAATCGATTGATAGAATCCGCTCCCAAGAATTCTCAAAACTATACTCAACGTGCAACGTACCAAACTAAAATGAATCTATTTGACGCAGCCATCAACGACTTTGGAAAAGCTGCTTCGCTTGATCCGAACGATGCATTGATTCCGCTATACCAGGCGGGTGTACTTATGCATGTTGGTCGCCTTAAGGAGGCTGTGGCGGCAATCACTAAATCCATTGAAACAGATCCCACGAACGCAAGCGCCTACTCCTGCCGTGCCCATGTGTTTATCATGATGGACGATTACAAATCTGCGATGGACGACCTTAATCTTGGCATAGAACGCGATCCATCGTTTGGCAACGGAGCGGCATACTTCATGAGAGCGCAAGTGCACGAAAAACTGGGCGAAACCAAGGCAGCAGAGTCTGATCGGCAAGAAGCAAAAAAACTCGGTTACACCGATGAGGGTGATGCCGAGTAGTATCGCTGGTTAAACAAAATAGGTATTTTGTCTAGCCCAAGTTGATTTAGATTCTCACCCTGAAATCAGGCTGTTGTCAGGATCGGATAGCAGCATCTCGACTAATTTCTCATTTTTCTGTCATGGCGTCATTTTCAATGGACAAGAAATAATGCATGATTACGCATCATTCACCGACACGAAAGGCATCTAGCCAGATGCTGGTCAAAAGGGATCTACCAAGCTGAGCTACCCGAACCTAACAGATCGCGCTGACTACTATGACCTTGAGGACGCTGCCAGACAAGGTGTACTCCTGCCTCATTCTTCGGCCTGCGGACTTGAAAATGCTCTCTTGGTTAATGAAGCGGATCTGGTCACTCGAGCCAGGCTGCTTGGCTTTTATTCCAGGAAAGGGCAAAAAAAGATTGATCGCCAGTTCGAAGCCGATGCTCGCCTCAAACATATCATGTGGTTCATAGAGAACGCGCCTGATTGCAAGTTTGGCGGGGACACATACTTCGCTGTGGACAGAAAGGCGCACGCTAGACAGTATGCACAAGTCAAAGCAGCCTGGTCAAAACAGATCGCCGACACCCCTGATCGTCGGCAAATCGCAATTAACGCAGCGCTGTTCACCTTTAAGTACGAACCGCAGCACAGCAAAGAATTGGCAACATCAGTTTTACATGCAATGCCAGAGAACGCTTGGGCAAAACGTCTAATGCACAAAATAGTGCCTGGCAAAACGGACAGTGGCATCCAAGTCAAAAGTCCGAAGGCTCCGCACGGTTTTGACTTCGGACACTGGCAACTCTACACGGACAATCTGTACCCATCGAGAGTGATTTCGCATGGAAGTAGGATGCCACCAATCTCAGCTCATACTTTGGAGCGCGTCCTTGCAAAATATCCATTTGACATTATCGCAAGAGCTGAGTTGATTGGATTTTATGGTGAGCGCTGGCAAAGGGCAAATGTTCTACAAGTCGACCCGCAGTATCTTGAAGCCCTGATTAGACACTATCTCTGGTGCATTGAGTACATACCGGGTAGCTCACTCACTTGGCATGCCGTGGAGTGTTTCGACAAGAAAAAGGCACCAGATGTTCATCGTCTCCTGCTTCGGGCGTGGTCAGAAAAGGTGAAGGATTGCCTCGATAATGCCGCCATCTTGGCCGAAGCTGCTCATTTTTACTCGAAGTGCGGGCGGCGTCGTAGATCGGAGGCGCTTGCAGAACGCGCTCGAAAGCTTGGGAACACGGGTTTCATCCTATACCACGATACCGCTGATTTACGTCCCAAAGTATCAGTCACAGAACAAGCACAAGCTCTCAAGAACATATCGGTTCATACCAAAGCACCAAAGCCAGTGTCACGATTTTCGGACTATAATTTTGCTGAGTGGGCATCGGAAGTAGATCTTAGTGGAGCGCATCTTGAAGGTGTCTTCCACTGGGTGCCCTCTACCTCCATTGCCAATCTTGATGACGTGCTGACTCATGCAAGCATCGACATCTACAATCGCGCCAAGATTATTGGTTCTTACGATAATTATTATAGTCCGCGTCAAGATCCAGACACAAAGGAATTGACAGCTGCTCAGAAAGAGTCGCATCTGCAGCACAAGATTTGGTTTATCGAAAATATTCCAGAATCCAGGTTTGTCGGAACATTTCGACTGTATATGCATGAAAAGGAATCATACGAAAAGCTTCTCGATGCTTTCCTGAACCAGGCCAACAAAAGACTGCACAATCTTGATGCAGTCATTAATGTTGCTGCTGCATTGGCTTATGCAGACAAAAAACAATCACTCAAACTCGCCAAGTTTTTACTAAAGGAACACCGCAAGTGGGGTCAACGGATATTGATACTTCTAGGACAAGCCATTCCCGATCCGGACGTCAAGGCAGCTCTGCGTGACCATTCATTTAAACCTGCTGAAAGAAAGATTACGCTGACAAGAACTGCCAAAACGATTGATCTGACACGACTCGCGATGTACGGAAGCTCTCTGCCAAATCGAACACTTTGGTCTAATGAACGGGCGCTCGAATACAACCCGAATGATCTCTTGCTTCGCGCCGAGCTCTTGGAAGGGTACGACGCACGTGATCAGTTTAGCGTGAGTTTTTGTGGACATACCCCTGATGTGGCTCATGCTTTGTTGAAACACAATTTGTGGTTCATACAAAACATACCTGATTATTACTTGTACTCCACTGGCTGCGAACTGAGCATACAGGCTCGCCCTGACTATTCTTTGGGTGATCATGCGATCCTGCTTGAGGCAGCAAAGCGCCAAATGCGCGCCTATCCAACAAACCTTGCCGTCGGCTTGGCGTTGCATCATTACTATCCGCTCGGACGTGAGCGAGCAGCAATTGCAGTACTGCAAACGCTCAAAAAACTGTATCCAACCAACAAGTTGCTGGAAGAGCGTCTCGTCCACTTGCGCAGCCTGATCTCAACGAGGCGAAGGCGAAAAATGCGCGCGGACTAGACAAAAACGGCAAAGTGTCTAAACGGAGAATTCGTTCGTTGTGAACGCAGACGAAGTGTTCACAGTGGAGGATCAACGGGAATCATGCTCTTTTGGTTTCGAGCCATGCTGAAGTTTGTATTTCGCAGATCTGCCCGTTGTGAGGGACCATTTGTGCGTGTTATTGAACCAGCTCCCGATGTTCTAGAATATATTGATGATCTCACAGCCCGATTCAATCGTGTTTACCAAGCAGCTGATCGCCCCGCAGGCGCTCTTATAGTTATCAGGTTTGAAATCGACACGGATGGACTTAAGACCGGCGCACACCTTTTGCAAACGAGTGGATATCCCGATTTTGACAAGAAATGTCATCTGACACTCAGCGAAGCCGGTCCCTTTCGTCCTTTTCGGCGGAAATTAGAGCTCTATGCCATGTTCGATGAAACTGTGCGCGTAGATTGTTTTGGCAACAGAAATTAGTTTCGGAACTCTTCGTGGGTCGGAAATATTTTTTCAAGTTTTGCTCTAAGTGATACAAGCGTCAGCCCTTTGCCGTTGGGCTCATGAAAATGAAAGTACGCCAAATGGTCAGCGAAATCGTACCGTAACTTCATTACGCTTTCCGCATAGTAATCACTTGGCGTGTGGTTAATTTTGCTTTTGACTTGTTCAAATGAGTCGTCAAAATTTATGCCTGCTATCAGCGGACCGCTATACGGTTCAATACTTCCTTCTCGAACCGAGGGGACGTCGAAAAAAAATATGATCGACACCACAAATTTGGGCGTTCGTTCGCCGTCTGCTAGCGTGGTAATTTCCAAGCCAGTTCTTCGAAAGATATATGTACTGACAAGCTCGCAATTGCTTATATCAGGCTGTTCGCCAATCTCGTCAACAATTTGAGCAAGGATCGGATCGTCTTCAGACTTGCCGAGTAGCTCGGTCAATCGTATGTACAAATCCTGCATGTCACAACGTCCTTGAGGTTGAACCGTATATAGTATCAGGCACATAACATGCGTTATGTTTCAATCGACCTTGGGATGCCCGTTGGCAAATGAATCTGCGTATCTTTGCCATCGCATGCTGGTGCTGAAGTGACAGACTGGGCCTAGCATCGATGGTGCAACAAAAGCATCCAACTCGCCCACATGTTTCAATTTAGCCAGTAACCAACCGCGTGCCGAAACAGCTGCCCAAAAAAAATCATGTTGAGGAAAAGGTTGAAGGTATGCGCCTGGGCGTACTGTTGAAAATCCATTTCTTTCAACGCACTGCATACCGTCAACGGCCGTGGGGATGTTTCTAAAATTAGCTGTCACGTTGTATCGGAGATAGGGAGCAGCACGAGCTTCAGTGATTAATCGACTTTCGCCAAAGTCTGGAACGTAGCGATCATCAAAAAATGGTCTGTTTCTAGCTGGTTCGCCATAAAGGTCTGTTCCCACTAATCTAAGTTCATCAGCCTCATAACCGTAATCGTAATCAGCTGCGATAGCTGATGCTTGAGTAAAGACTGTGGCGGTTATTAGCGACATTGATAAAGTATCAACTAGCTTGCTTCTTTTCTGTATTTTCGAGGCATTAGGAATAGTCATTATTGTGTCCGACTGACTGTTTCATCGTGATGCTATTTCGATGCAGCAACGCTTGTGATTTTAAAAACAAATCCTTCCAATACTTTCGCTCTATGAAGTGCGTACCCTGAATCTTTTGATGAACCGTAGAAGTCTACTTGCACAATTGCCGGTAAATTTTGTCCGTCGGACGTAATATCAAGATCATGAACCAAATGCCCGTCCAACCAGTTTGAGCAGCGACCAAAGTATTTGTTCAATGCACCAAATTGAAAGTCGTCTAGCTCGAATCCGCTAAACCGATGCTGTTTCTTGAACCCAGACAACGTGAAACATAGCAAAATACGGTTGTCGTATTTGGTTCGTTGTACCCATGCTTGCTTAAACGAGAATGGTTCATCGTGATAGGTGAATTTGTCAGGTGATATTTGCACTGTAGCAAGCAGAAGCTTAGCCTTTTGGGCGTTCCGCAGACTTCCTGAAGGTAGAATTGGCTTATAGGGTCCGAGTGCTTGGCCTGACGATTGCACAAGCAAAGTGATGATAGCCGAAGTGGCAGTACTCCTCATAAGGTGACTATTTCTCATTCAAGTTCAAACTCTTGAAGTTGGGCGAGTGCGTTTTCGTACTCTTTTTTACGGTCCAGAGTTTGCTGTTCCAAATCGCCATTTCCCATTTGTCGAGCCATTGCAGCCCTGTTATTCCAAGGCTCAGTTTGTTTTTTTATTTTCTGCAATTGGGTGTCGTCTGGAATAGGCATCATTGTGTCCGAGCGTCTTATAAGCTCTATTATGATGCAAAATGAATATGTTGGAGGCGCCCTGGCGAATTTGTTTGATCGTGTTCTGTTGATTATCGTTCCGCTGGGCCTGTTGGATCTACCGGGATGTCGCTCCATTGATTGTGGATTTGGCTGCCTTGATTGAGCTCATTGCTCCGTTGATTAGAGGTGTTGCTGCCTTGATTTATGATGTCGATTTCCGAAGGCAGGATAAAGAATGTCGACAACAATCGGAAACGCTGTTGTGGTGCACTTCTTCTCGGAGACAGATCTGCTGAGTCCGTCGACAGTTGCTATCTATACATTACTAGATTGACTTCTTTCTGTCGACAGCGGTTTTTGATTTATGAGTGAAGTGCGATTACAGGCTGGTTTCAGAGCGTTTGAAAAAGTCTGGAAAATTATTTGATCTTGTTTGATGACAATAAAAAGCCAGGACGAATTGCCTGTTTTTTTTGAATATTGGTTGTATGGCACCGCCCGTGGTTGTCGACAGACCAGTGCGCAACTGGCTTGCCATGCCGGTTTCGCTGTCGACAATGAGCGAGTCCTGTCGACAGCCCAAAGACCAACAGAGTGACAAAATTCGAGCCTGCTGTCGACAGCTTCGATTAATGGCTACCTTGCTCAATCTTAATTGCTGGCAAATCTGCCTCTTTTGCAAGATTCACTTCGATTTGATCAACTATTTGAGCATCTTTTTGCGCTTTCGAGTGCCAGGCTGGTTGTCGACAAGCTCCGGACGCAACTGGTTTGCCATGCCGGTTTTGCTGTCGACAGTGCTCGCTCCCTGTCGACAGCTGTATGGTTCACGGGCGCACAAAACTTGCCTGCCCTGTCGACAGCTTCGATTAACGGCCACATTGACCAATTTCAAAAACATGCATCGACTCCGGGCAGAAATCGTGTTCAATTTGGTTCTTCTTCTGCTAACAAGAATCCATTGTGTTTCGTTGTCTTGAAACCACACTTCGCGTGCTTTCAAGACAACGAAACACAAGTTATGATTTCGGTGTACGAGCACAGGAGGCCGGTCAGCAACCCAAAACACTTGCCATCTTGTACTCGTTTTAAAATTAGCATAACCAATCTTCTGTAATCGAAAAACGCTTACTCACTAAACTATTTGAGACTCAGTGGGACAAACAGCATGGACTCCAGCCTTCATTCCGATACTATCAAATGGACTACGACAGACTCGATCTAAATGAAGACTCGAAGCATCACTCTTGGGGCGTTAATAACGCTGTTTATAATCAGCTCAGCCTGTCGACCAATGGCTGTCATCCTACACGCGCCAACGAATATCGCTGATGATTTGAACTTTGACAAAAGCTCGCCGACTCAAAAAATTGCTCAGGCGAAACGATGGCTCAATCTTGGTTCAGATGCGCCAAAGGGTTTGCTTTGGCACACATACATGAGTCGCGTGTACGGTGTTAGTATCGACGCTAACATTCACGAAATGGAGAAAGGACAGGTCTCACAGGATTGGAAATATGCTTTGAGAGCAGAAGGTCTCCCAGACTGGTGTCCGACTACGCTAATAAGCATGAAAGAAAATTTTGAGATGGGAGTGATGCACAAGCTTGCCGTTAGCTATGTTTTTGGTTTTTCTCCCTTCTTATCTCGTGATGACCTTGTGACGAAATTGTCGAAGAGAACAAACGATTATGAGAACGCAAACAAGGCTGCTGGAGGAAAACTTCAATACGAAGACTGGTACGCAAAGAAGATAATATGTGCGTTTGGGTTGCCAAAAAATACTTCTTCAGACAAAGCATGGCGTTTCTACACGCGGCTGATAAAGGTCTTTGGCGGCGTGTGCTCAAAAAAAGAGATAGAAGACTTTCGGCGTGAGAAACGTTTGGACGTGGCCCGGCTTGTTGTCATGCTGCCTGCATCAACAGATGATTCAGTGGTATGTCATCGATTCGCTGGCATTGTAGAAGCGATACATCTAGAGTCGGCAGGTGCGCCATTGGGTTGGAAGTTCTTCTACTGACTCCTTTTCGGTGACTAAGTCTCGAACACCATAATTGCGGTACAGTGATTTGAAACTGCACTTCTCGCGCCGTAAAATCAATGCACCGCAAGCGGTTTGGGTACTTTGGGGGTCGAAGTAGATAAACGCTAATTGCGGAATCGAGCCATCAAGTAGACAAAGCTGGACTCCCGTTATAAGTAATTCCACCAGTGACAACAAATGTTCCAACGACTACTCTGACTAGAGGGAACTGATTTCGTTCAAACGCTCTCCTTCCTTATGGATTAAGTCGTGAATTTTCATATCGGGCAACCCAATCGTTATGTCGTTCTGTTCGGAGCGCTCCTGTCGTTATGGATCTCTTGGGATCGAGTTCCAAACGTGATTCAAGCGCTATGTCTCACAGCAGAGATACTAAGTCCAGTGGCACTGTCTCCCAAAGAGCAATATATTCACTACATTCGTTTGACACGGCGTTGCTGTCACAAACACGAGTACAAGTTGGCTGCGATTTGCGCGGATAAGGCGCTAGAAACTCGGGTTTGCCTCGACGCGTTTGAAGAAGAGGAATTTTTCCCCTCCACATTAATCGAACTTGAAAAATACGAGCAGGCAAAAGATTTGACGCTAAGACTGGCTCCTCTTCAGAGAAATTCTCCTCGTTGCGCACCAATAGCAGCCTTTCGGCAAGAGTTAATGGGACGGGCCTATATGGGACTGCATCAGTATCAATCTGCTGTGGAGGAATTCGGCCGAGAAATACCTGACTTGGTTCCAGAGAACAGGACGAGGCAAGGTCTTGAGCTAAGACTATTCGTCGCCTGCATGTGTACCGGTGACAACAAATCGGCAAAAAAAGTTCTCAACCATTTGCTTGAATCTAGACACATGTTCGACCATTCATTTTGCATTGTTGACGAAAATAACCCGATAATAACGCTGTTTGAGCCTATGATTACCTTGTCATTGAATGATGGGACAGCGGCGAAAAATATTTGCGATAAGCATATTCAGTTTTGGCAAAAAACTGAAAATTTCGACGATCCTGATGCTGTGCCCATGTTGGAAGGTGCCAGTCAAGTAATGTTGAATCGTGGCTACATCGATGAGTCGCGTGGCCTCACGGCTTGTGCAAAGCATATCAAATTGATGCTTGGAGCTAATGCTGTATTTTAAACTTCCGGCAGTTCTAAAGGCACCGATGGTGGTGTCTAATTTGAATTGCCTAATTTGATTGTTCAATCAAGCCGACAATTTTTCTTCGACCTAAATCTAAGTTCGCGGAAATTTCTGCAGAAGGGGCCAATCAGGGGCCAATAGCA
>PLZS01000159.1 GCA_003153555.1 Candidatus Melainabacteria bacterium
ACTCATCGGCATCATAAACAGGGCGTTCAGCAATTTTGTCTTGCGCTCCGGCACCGTGAGCAGCTCCTTTTGGTGGCACGATTGCCGGCGGGTGAATTACGATGTCCGCTATCGGTGCTCCTTTCGGAAGCAAATCAATCCATGAGAGTTGCGAAGGTCTTTGCGGCTTCACCTCCGCCCCCGAACTGATCACCGAACTTACAAAGGGCTGAAAATCATAACCAGCAGAATTAGCTAATGCGGCTCTGGCTTCTTGACCATTGCTCTCAAATGACTTCTGCCCAAGCTCAAGAAGATGTCGCCCAGATTCCCTTGCATTAAACTCTTCCACCATGATTGCCAACCTCCTGAATACTCTCGCGAAACGCGGCTCATCGCTTGTGCACCGCTTTCGCTGAGCACCACATAAGGTAGGACGCATCGCAACCCGAGACAAGGTGAAAACTAACTGAGACTAATTACGCAAATACGTGATCGGTACAATCATATTTATTGAGTGAGCTGCACTTGCTATCAGTCACGCTATTACGCAAATTGAGTCACGTAGATTACCCATTGTGACCAGATCAGGAATGCGTAGGATGGTGACGGGGAATATTTGCAAGCGAAGATGAATGCCACCGTATGTGCCACCTATGAAAGTGGCACGGGGATTGGATTGCAGGCGACGTGTGCCTTGTCCGAAGCTTGCTGATGCAGCGATTCGTGCGAATTATTTGCGGGGAAACAAGAACATGGGCAGAGCTTTTCATCATCTTTTAGAAGGAACGCTAATCAACAAAACAGAAATGCCTGCTGGCGAACGATTAGCGTACGCGCTCTGTCAGGAAGCTATGTATCCAAGCAGACGCAATAGCGGAACAGAAGAAGGTATGCTTTTGCGCATTGCTCGCAAGTTAATTCCCTGTGAGGGGCCGATAGCTCTGTGGCAGGCTCTCAATTCTTTTCAAACCGGCTGCTTGAGTGAGTCTGAATCGCTCTGCAAATATGCTCTCGAGCAAGATCCATATTACTGGGCGACCTGGGCCCTTCTTTGTCAACTCATGGCTATCCGACATGATACCAAAGCAACCTACCAGGCCTATCAGGGGTGGAACTTCTTGCGTGCCCGCCACTATTCACTCCGGCGCCTGGCGATTGAGATTGGAACAGATATCAACCCTGCTGATTGCATCCAACAACTGGTCACAGAAACCGCCAGTACCGATGCAGCTCAGCTCTCGAACGCCGTAGGGCTGGTAGCTTTTGATGAGGGAAACTACTTATTCTCTCAAGACAGGTTCGACGAAGCCTTGATCATGTTTGATGTCACAACAGCGCTCAGAGCGCCTCATGCCCCATTTATTTGTCTTGCCAACGCAGCCACACATTGGGCCCTTGGTGATCTAAAAAAAGCGGAAGAGCTGTGTCTTAAGTTAATCACAATTGATTCAGCAGACTGGGCACCAAGAGAGCTACTCGGCGATATTCGTGTGAATCAAGGCAAGAATCGTGAGGCGCGCACGAGTTACATTATCGCCTTGAACAATTGTGCATCAACCGAGGTGCGATCGCGCATCATGTCCAAAATCGGAAATCTGAACCGCAGGAGATCAGCATAGGTTCTCAAATCACGCTTTCAAAGATTTTTCAAAATTGTTCCATAGACTCGTTTGTGTCCTCGCAGCTTCACCGACTGTCTTTGGTCCTCGATTAGATGCATCGCAGTAAGTGCTTGATGCTCTACAGGCAAAGAGCGTCTGCGAACAGCGAGAATGCTCTATAGCTTGTTGACACAGCCACAGCTAATGTGGCCGATTCTGAGCGCAGAAATATTTGAAGAAGGGAGATGTTAGGCGATGACAGAGCATTACGAACAACCTCTGCAAGCACATGTCCGTGAGAAAAGTGTTTATGAAACAGCTCGCGATAATGCCTCTCTGGCTTGCAACGCCGAAGTCTGCAGCCTTCGCGGCTCCCAACAATCTAAGTCGATTGCCAGATCGGAATTCAAGGGCGATTTCCTTACTATACCTCCCCTATATGAAAGCGGTGCTTTGTCTAGCGACCAGCAGAAAAACACCAATCTGATCGCCGAACGGGCGCGTCTTGATACTCTGGTCGGCAAGACAACTCTCGACAGCCGCGAGTCAGCGCAATTGAAAGGAGACATGCAAACCTTTGAGAAACGCGCTAAAGAGCAAGGCTTAAATGCTGAAGCAGTAGCTAAGACCTACAGCCAAGTCTCTCGCATATTAGAGGCGAAAGGCAATCAGCCTCTCTCAGAGAAAGAAAGAGTGAGAGCGGCTATGGATATTATGGCAATCGCTGCGGAGCCTACATTAAACCCTCAGGGCGGTCACAATACATGCAACGTTACGACGCTCGAGAACAGGTTGTTCAGTAGGCAGCCGGATGTCGCAGCTGGTCTGATCGCCGATGTTGCCACCACCGGCCAGTACGTTGCAAAAGATAAGGAGCGCACCACTGTGCGCCTGGATCCGGAAAGCCTCAAGATTCAGCCTGAGGAATTGGACGCACCCAATCATCCGGACCAGAATCGCAATTATGCCAGCCAACTCTTTCAGGTAACTGCGATCAATCTGCTCTATGAAAGGGACAATAAAAAGTTCGGTACTGACCAGCATTATGTCCAAGGCCCTGAAATCCAGACAGCTACTGTTACCTTGACTGGTGAGAAGGTTGTGGACGGGTCTAAAGAGTTCCCCAGTCCTTTTGGCGATGGTAATGGAGGGCACCAGCAAAAAGGGGGAAGCCTTCAAGAGCTAGTCGACATCAACACAATGATCACCGGGCAAAATCAGTCGCAAGCGTTCCTCGAACGCAAAGACATGGCTGACCCACGCGAACTCCAAGCGGGCAAGGACATGACTGCCCCCCGCAAACCACGAGGCAGTCAAATGAGCAGCGAAGAAGAGTTTAAGAAGCAGCTTGATGAGCTGAATAAGAGTGGACAATTCCCGGCTGTGGTGGCCGTGAACATCGCAAATGAACCGTTCTACTCGATCATGGAAGATTCGCTCAAGAAAGAGATTAGCCAGCATCCAGATCCAGACCACCAGAAACAAGGCCCAGAAACTCTGGTGGATACGTCGACTCTGAGACACGACGGACATTTTGTTCTGATCACAGGCTACAACCCCAAAACACAAGAGGTAACGTACAAGAATCCGAATGGGGGCGACCAAAATCCCAAAGAGCCTGTAAAAGTGGATGACTTCTACAAGGCTATGGCCAGCGCTAAGGCTTCGGTCTGGCTCGACCGTCTTGAGAAGGCGCGTGACCAGGCACTCGCACAGGGGAAATTTAAAGAAGATGTACATGCTCGCAATCTGGCTGAAATAATGTCCGAGTACACCTTACGCTGGACAGTCCATGAGAACGGACAGGTTGATCCGGGCAATCGAGAGCGAGCGACACGCCAGTACGAACGGGCGCTTCAGCGCATGAGCCCCGCAAATGCGGCAATGACGCGCTATTTGGTGCGCGAAGAGATTAAGCGTGCAATGGACTCTCGATCTCAACATGATTAGTTCGATTGCAAGAAGCCCGGAAAGGAATACCGTTTGAATGACTGATTTGCAGTGGATGCGAGAAATTATATAGAATGCCGAGTAAGAATCAGAAACCTCATCGCACCACCAAACGCATTGGTCAGGAGAAAATCAAGTGAAGGTACTTATCGCTGAAGACTTGCAACCGATGCGCCAGCACGCAGCACAACTTGTGCAGACATATCTGACCGAACCAATTGAGATTCTAGAAACCGATAGCGGCACCAAGGCTCTTGAACTTGATGAACAGCACAACCCAGATTTTGTCATTCTCGACATTTCGATGCCGGATTTGAGTGGCATTAAAGTCGCGGAAAAGATCTGGTCCAGGGCACCAAGAAGAAAGATTCTATTCTGGTCGCAGTACAGTAGAGAAGCCCATGTTAGAGAACTTGGCAAAATCGTGCCTGATGAAGCGATTCATGGCTATCTTTTGAAAAGCGAAAGCGACGAAGTGTTCGGTCATGCTTTGCGCTCAATCGTCAATCTGGACAATCCATATATTTCTGCCCAAATCAGGGGCGTGAGTTCCAAAATAACGTCCAAGGATTCATCGCTCTCAGATGTGGAGTATGCGACGTTGATCGACCTGACAATGGGGCTGACAGACAAAGCAATTGCCAGGCGCCACCAAATAAGTGTGCGTGGTGCCCAGAATCGCATCGGCATCTTGTTTAGTAAACTGCTCCAAGGGGAGGACGGATACTATCAAGAACTTGCCGGTATGGAGATCTTCAGCCCTCGCACCAGGGCAGCGTTTGTCACCTTCAGTCGCGGATTGCTGGACCCAGACTCGATACCTGCGCTGGAGACGGAACTGAAAAAATGGCTGGCGCAAGAGTTTGAATGAACCGGATATGACTGGCTAGTGATGCCGATTTTGTTCGGTACGAACGTTCAAAAAAAACGACTGTCTGATACCAAAAAGTTTGTTTCATTTAACGGGAATTTTTTCATATGTCTTGTTGAATGAGGTCTTGGTGACAATCGCAAAATCCTGACCTGCTTGACCAGCGACGGGATTGAAATCATAGTTACTAAGATAATCGCCAGGTTTGCCGCTCATTTTGCCCCAGCTTGTCTGAATCGTCAGATCTCTGTCGAGTGGAACCATGTGCACTGGTGGTCCATCAGTCTTGGTGGCGGCAATCAGCTTACTGGCACCTTGCAACTCTTCTGGCTCAATTTTGTACGCCTTCAGCATTGCCTTTTCAGTAACCGCCCACTGATTGGTGATGCCGTCTTCAATTACTGGTTTACCGGCTGCATCAAGACGAGTAGCAATCCATTGCCCGGGTTCCAATTGCTCGCCTGCGGTCCCCGCAGCCTTGCTCTCTAGTGTAGTGATTTGGGTTGGCTCTGTGACCTTTTTGAACATTACGTTGTAATCCTGTTTGCGTACAGTCAGCACGCTATTGTCGGAGTGGGCACTTTGGAAAACGCCTTGGTTAGTCCTAATCGACTGCTGTACTTCAGGCGC